>NZ_JAUEPD010000009.1:0-256276 GCF_030403525.1 Pseudomonas sp. WAC2 | reverse complement strand
GCCAGAGGACAGGCGCTGCATGGAGTTGCTCAGGCTGTCGGAAGCGCGGTTCAGGTTCTTCTGAACGGACAGGGAGGCAACGTTAGTGTTTACGGTCATAGCCATGATGAGATACTCACAAAAGTCACTTGATTGATACCCCGGCCTGGCAACTGCCTCGTACGGCCTGGAGAGCTTACATTCAGGTTATCGGCGCTTACTTAATTTGCTTTAGAAATTTATTTAAGGTTTCCAAGGCTTTAAGTGATACCGACACATCCCAAGCCACGACAAGCAAGGCTTCCTGAGCGGGTTACTTTCTATTTCGGCCTTGAACTCATTTGCTTTAACGAAAGTTTTTACCTTTTGTCGCCCTCTTTTTCTTACTTGAGCCACTCTGTTTACAGCAATAAAAAAGGCGAGCTCGGAGCTCGCCTTTTTTATTGGCTTAGAACTTATAGCTTGTCGAACAAGCTAAGCTGGCTGACACGCGCAAAGGAAGCTTGCGCCGCCTCCAGCATTGTTTGCTGCAGGATGAGCTTTGAAGAAGCCTCGGCCATGTCCGTGTCACGGATATCAGACTGAGTAGACTTATTGGTCATGTTCAAGCTTTCGTTCTCGACAGAAAGCGTGTCGATTGTATTAAGACGCGCGCCGATGGAAGCATGAGTAGACAGAATCTGTGCCTGCGCACTATCGATATTACCTACCGCGGCATTTATCGACTCACTCAGCTTGAATTTGGCCGCGTTGTCACCCGATACCGGCGCCCTTAGTGCTTTCGACAAGTTAGACAGCGTATCCAGGATACCTTGGGTATTCTGTGATTTAGGCGAAACACTCAACCGATCGCCGGCCTGTGCCGTACCACCGACATCGAACTGGACGCCACCGTACGTCAGCGTGTTGCTGTTGAGCGCGCCTGAAGCCAAGGGCTTGTCGCCTTCAGAAAGCGGCTGAGCATAGACTTCATAATCGGTACTGCTGGTGAACTTGATCGTCACTCCAGAAGCTGGAAAAGTCGATGAGTACGCGCCTGCATCTACAATCTTGGCATTGCCAATCTGAGCATTCGACGCATTTTGGCCTGAGACAGTGAACTTGTCCGAGGCAACTGATAGCTCGAACGTATGTCCTTTCAGCTGATCTTCCGCACTGGAAGTGCCAGACAACTCTTTAAAATCAAGGGCAAATTCAACACCCCGGAACGATATGTTGTTCTTGCTTTTGGCAACATCGAACGAGCCAGTCGTCAACGTCTGGCTCGGATCAGCTTTGCTATAAATCTTGTACTCATTGCCGCTGGTCAGCTCGACTGCATAAGGCGCACCGCTGCGATAGCTATTGTCAAAGCTCTGCTCGTTGCTGATTACGCCCTGCCCCATGTAGGCCTTCTGGCCACTGCTGGGTGCATTGGTCAGCGTAGTGCCGGTACGGCTGCTGTTGCCTACGTTTTCAAACAGGCTCCAGCCGCTATCGTTGGACGAAAGCCGCATTGAGCTCGATACCTGGACTTCAAGAGTACCTTGATCGCCCGTGTAGCTATAGCTGCCATCAGGGTTCTGGGTGAACGGCGCTGATGAACTCTTGGCTCCACCAAACAGATATTGGCCGTTTGCATCCTGACTGTTCATGGAGGTCAGAAGCTGCTGTTGAATCTGGTCAATCTCGGCGGCTACGGATTTTCTATCGATATCCGAATAAGAGCCGTTACCAGCACTGAGCGCCAATTCACGCGCACGCTGCAGCATATTGCCCATGGACGTCAGTACGCTTTCTTCTTGCAGCAAACTGTTCTTCGCCGTATCCAGATTGCCCTTGTACTGTCCAAGCTGAGCCTGTTGCTGCTCCAGCTGAAGCAGGCGAGCAGCACCGACCGGATCGTCTGCCGGAGTCTGAATACGAACGCCGCTGGAGATCTGCTGTTGTGTCTTAACAATGCTCGAATAGCCGTTCTGATATCCGGAAATATTCGAAGCAAACATTTGTGAGGTAGAGATGCGCATGAATAAAGCCTCTATCGAACTGCATTGATCAGCGTATCGAACGTGCTGCGGGCGATTGAGATCACCTGCGCAGACGCGTTGTAATACTGTTGAAACTTGACCAGGTTGGCCGCTTCTTCGTCCAGGTTGACGCCTGATACCGAATCACGACTGTCTTTTGCTTGAGTCAGCACGGCGCTCGTCGCCTTGGTGTCGAGCTCGGCTTGACTCGTAATGGCCCCTACCCGCTCAATTAAAGAGCTGTAAGCACCTGTAATGCTGGTTCCTACACTCCCGCCACTGACGCCCACCGCATTCTTAGTTTGCAGGTTCAGCAATTGCTGGGCGTTGCGGTTGTCAGAAGCGCCACTCTTGTTGAACGACACCGTGAGGCTGTCGTCCTTGGATGGAGAGCCGCTCACTGTCATTTCAAACGAGAATGTCTTGGCCGTTCCGTCTGTATTCAGTACCGCATCGCCAGCGTCATCCAATACAGGAACATTGACAGCAACCTTGTTGTTGTTGCCCGGAACGATAGTACCGGTCCCGATGGATTCACCCTTGGTATTGAATACCGAGTAGCTCTGAGAGCCATTCGCGACGTCACCAAATACAATCTTGACCGGCGTGCCGTTCTTGATACCCGCCTGCATCTGAGCATTGGCGGTGGCATCATTGACATCCAGCTTGGTCGTCAAAGTCGGCTGCGTCACACTGCCAGACCCTTTATTACCGGTTGTAAGCGTGGCAGACAACGGCGCAGCGAACGCCAGTTGAGAGGCATCCTTGAGCTGCGCAGAGATGTCTGCCGCACCCGTACGAGTCGGTATGATTGTGAACTTGTCACCCTTTACCGCAGACCCGCTCGCCAGGCTCAGTGAGAAGCCATCAATCACCGGTGCAGGTGAAGCATCCAGGTTGTAAGAGCCCATAGCTTGGCCATCGGAAAGACGGCGCACTGAATATCTATTACCTTCCAGCATCGTGACTTCATAGTCGCTAGTGGTCAGCTTGCTGGTGTCCTTGATGTCTACGTTCAGGCTTGCCGTCTTATCGCTGTTGCCAATCTGGGCAAGGCTGCGATGGGAAACGTTAGCGGCGCTGTTAAGATCTGCAAACATCGGCGAACCGAAGTTGCCGTTAAGATCCAGGCCCTGCCCCAATTGGCTATTCACCTGCTCGGTAATCACCATGGCCATGCGGCCCAGCTCATTACGGGCCGGATCAAGCACGTTGTCACGGTAGTTGAGCAATCCGCCCATTTCACCGCCCGTTACTACGGAAGAGACATCTTGGGTTGTATTGGCCTTGGTCAACGTAACGGCATAACGCGCCGGATCGATCTGGCTGGGGCCTGCTGCAAGCGTAGATACGGAGTTGCCGACCACCAGGGGCTGACCTGAGCCGATATACAGGTTGTAGTTGCCGTCCTGGTTGACCACCGTCACGCCGATCATCTCGGAAAGCTGACGTACCGCCTCGTCCCGGGCATCCAGCAGATCGTTGGGCGAAGCGCCGTTGCCCGAGGCCTCGGCAATAGCCTGGTTGTACTGAGCTACGCTACCTGCCAGTTTGTTGGCCTGTGTGGCCATGCTGGCCAACTGCTCGTTAACGTAGTTATTTTGGTCTATCAGCTGGTTGGTTACGGAGTTGAAGCGCTCGCTCAAGCCCTGAGCCTGTGTTAGAAGCAGTTGGCGAGAGGCATTATCCGTAGGACTGGCCGATGCTGTCTGTAGCGCAGCAAAGAATGACTGCATGACCTTGCTAACGCCGGTAGTACCGTCCGACAGCAGTGAGTCGACCTGCTTGACCTGGTTGTAAAACGACTGCGCGGCGCTATTCAGCGCGGTGGTCGTCCTTACCTGGGTACCCAGATAGTCGTTATAAATACGGCGCACGTCGGCAATGGTCGTACCGGTACCAATATAGGAGGTACCTTCAAGACGCGCTGCCGTCGTTTTCTGAACGGTCTGCTGACGGGTATACCCTGCGGTATCCGCATTTGTAATGTTATGACCCGTCGTGCTCAAAGCACTCTGGCTGGCTGAAAGCCCCGAAAGTCCGATTGAAATGAGGTTCGACATGATCAGGCCTTATGAACGAATCGTAGTTGAGCTATTCGAGGCAATGTTCTGGTAAGTACCAATGCCTTGAGCGATTTGCGTTACCTTGCGTGCATAGTTCGGGTCAGTGGCATAGCCGGCTTGCTGGAGTCCTTTCATGAACTTCTCTGAATCGCCTCCGCTGTTGAGCGCCTTCTGATACCGATCGTTGTCCTGCAGAAAGCTCACATAGTCATGGAAGCTGTCTGCGTACGAGTCATATGCACGGAACTTGGCTACCTCTTTAACGGGCTGCCCGTTCACATATTCGGTAGTCAGTGCACGCGCCGAACCACCCTGCCAGCCATGAGCCTTGATGCCGAACAGGTTGTGGCTACTGGAGCCGTCCTGCTGCTGGATGATGGACTTGCCCCAGCCGGTCTCCAGTGCAGCCTGGGCTACCAGGAAACGTGGGTCGACGCCGATCCGCTCAGCAGCTTCCTTCGCCATTGGCAGCATCGTATTAACGAAGTCCTCACGGCTACTGAAGGATGATTTACTGGCCAGAGGCGGTTGTGCATACCGACGTCCACTAATGTCCTGGGACACACCCGTACTCAGACCTTTATCGGCCGAAACGGCCAGGGCTTGAGCAGGCTTCCAATCATTTTTTGACAGTGCAGTGTTAGCCGTGCCGGCAACGTGATTGGTCGGATTTTGTACATCCGGCACAATACCGGCCATGACGCGATCAACCAGCTTTCCAGGCAACGCTAGGCGGCGTTGATTGAGAAACTTGGAATCATCACGCGCAGGATCTACAGTGGCCAGTTTGTGATCGGAGCGAAGCGTTAAGGGCTGGGCAGCCGCTGAAGCCTCACTTTTCGGCGCCGCCGCTGCCTGCCCTACCTGCGCAAATGGATTCGGACGATGGCTGGCCTGCCCCGTCTTCGAGAGCTGACGCTCAAGCACCGCTGCCAAGCCAAGGCCACCACCCTCTCGCGAGAGCGACACGGCCATTTGCTGGTCATACATGCTCTGGTATTGCTTGGTCGTTTCGCTCTGAAACGGGCTGTCCTTATCGGCCAGCACTTCATTAGCCGAGCGCATGGACTTCATCATCTGGTTCAGGAAGAGCGACTCAAACTCCTGAGCCACTTTCTTGATGTTTTCCTCACTGTCCCGGTTCTTGCCCTTCATCTGGGCAAGGCGGTTCAAGTCGGTGTATGCGCCGGAATCGACGTTACTGCTGTAGGTTCCGCCCAAACGAGAGTCCATGACTACTGCTCCGTTAAATTACAATCAGATCGGCCTGCAAGGCGCCAGCCTGTTTAAGCGCCTCGAGGATCGCCATCAAATCACTGGGTGCTGCGCCAACTTGGTTGACGGCCCGTACAATCTCATCAAGAGTCGTGCCAGGACCAAACCTGAACATCGGCTTGGCTTCCTGCTTGGCCTTGACTGTCGAGTTGGGCACCACTGCGGTCTGGCCGTCCGAGAGCGGATTGGGCTGACTGACAATGGGATCTTCACTGATGGTGACCGTCAGGCTGCCGTGCGTAACAGCTGCAGGCGCAACTTTTACGTTCTGCCCTACCACGATAGTGCCGGTACGCGAATTGATAATGACCTTGGCAACCGCTTCGCCTGGGTTGACTTCCAGGTTTTCCAGTACAGAGATGTAGTCCACGCGCTGGTTAGGATCAAGCGGTGCCGTTACGCGAACCGAGCCGCCATCTACTGCTGTTGCCACACCCGGACCTAGTAAGTCGTTGATCTTGTCAACGATATGTTTGGCGGTCGTGAAGTCCGAACGGTTGAGGTTCAGCGTAAGCGAGTTCCCCTGATCAAATCCGCTTGGAACCGGACGCTCAACAGTGGCCCCGCCGGGGATACGCCCTGCTGACGGAACGTTGACGGTGATACGAGAGCCGTCTTTCCCCTCTGCGTCAAAACCACCCACAACCAGGTTGCCTTGCGCGACGGCATATACGCTACCGTCGATACCCTTTAGCGGAGCCATCAACAGGCTACCGCCACGCAAACTCTTGGCATTACCGATCGACGAAATGGTAACGTCAATAGTCTGGCCTGGCTTGGCGAACGCTGGCAGGTCCGCATGAATGGATACTGCTGCTACGTTCTTGAGCTGCACGTTTCCACCGCTGGGTACTTTGATACCGAACTGCGCCATCATGTTATTGAAGGTCTGGACGGTAAACGGCGTTTGAGTCGTCTGGTCACCTGTACCATTCAAGCCCACAACCAGGCCGTAACCAATCAGCTGGTTGGTCCGCACGCCTTGAATGGTAGCGATATCCTTGAGGCGTTCTGCCTGGGCTGCCGTTGCCGACAGTACCAGTGCGAAAGCAACGCATAGATGTTTCAACATGATTTCACGCCTCAGAACGGAAATAGCGGACTGGTGAAGAAGCGGCTCAACCAACCCGGCTGACTGGCATCGGCAAATGCCCCTGTACCGGAATAGGTAATCCGTGCATCTGCTACGCGAGTGGAAGACACAGTGTTATTGGTGCTGATATCGTCTGCACGAATCAGTCCGGAAATACGCATCAGCTCATTGCCCGTATTGAGCGTCAGCCATTTTTCACCCCTGACAGCCAGCACGCCGTTGGGCATCACGTCTGCAACCGTTACGGTCAAAGAGCCTGTCAGGCTGTTGCCCTGCGCGGCCTTGGCATCACCCTTGTTCTCCCGAGACCCCTCGAACTGGGCACCCAGGTTCAGGTTGCCGCTGGAAAGCGGGTTGCCAATCTGTGCTTTGGTACCAAACAAGGAGCTAACGCCCAGATCGGCCGAGCTGTCCTTGGAAATATCCGAACTCGCGTTCTTGCTCGCCTGAGTTCTTTCTTCCAGCGTGATGGTAATGATGTCACCCACGCGGAACGCCTTGCGGTCGGTATACAGGTTCTGGTCGAACCCAGGCTGGTAAATAGAGCCATTGTTCAGCGCAGCCGGCATCGGCGTACGCGGCAGCACCGGCGCGTAATACGGATCGTTGGGCTGAGCAGCAGGTGCTACGCAGCCAACCAGCAATACAGCGCCAAGCGCGGGAACAAGAGCAAGAAGGCGGTTCATACAAACAACGACCTCGCGAATAAAAGCGATTACAGGTTCTGAGTAACGAAGCCAAGCATCTGGTCAGCTGTGGAGATGACCTTGGAGTTCATTTCGTAAGCGCGTTGAGTGGTGATCATGTTCACCAACTCCTCCACGGTGCTTACGTTGGAGTTTTCCAATGTCTGCTGCATGACTGTGCCAAGACCATTCAAGCCTGGGGTACCGTTCTGCGGAGCACCACTAGCAGCGGTTTCCATGAACAGGTTGTTGCCTACAGCCTGCAGGCCGCCCGGGTTGATAAAGTCAGCCGTTTGAAGATTGCCGATCACCTGCGGCGCCGCATTGTTAGCAGTGGTTACCGACACCGTGCCGTCTTCACCCACCGTAAAGGTTCTGGTCTCGGCAGGAACAACAATCGCTGGCTCCAACGCGAAACCATTGGCGGTAACGACCTGACCATCAGAGTTCAGGTGAAAGGTACCGTCACGGGTATAAGCAATCGTGCCGTCCGGCATGGAAACCTGGAAGAAACCACGACCGTTGATGGCCATGTCCAACGGCTGATCCGTGGTTTGCAGACTACCTTCGCTAAAGTTTTTCTGAGTACCTACAATACGTACACCGGTACCCAGTTGCAGGCCTGACGGTAGTTGGCTGTCCTGCGTGGATTGAGCGCCCGGCTGGCGACGGACCTGGTACAGCAAATCCTGGAACTCGGCACGGTCACGCTTGAAGCCCGTCGTGGAGACGTTGGCCAGGTTGTTGGAAATAGTGGTCAGGTTCATGTCCTGAGCGGACAGACCTGTTTTACTGACCCACAATGCAGACATCATAATTGCGTTCTCCTCAAGCGCCGGCTTTACGGCGTTTCATGCAAACTGGTAATTAGGATTGCAAAACCTTTGCCATCGCAGCCGAGTTGTCTTCAGCCGAACGCATCATCTTGATGTGCAGCTCGAACTGACGGGCCAGGGCAAGAACAGAGGTCATTTCTTCAGCAGCATTCACATTGCTGCTTTCTACGAACCCCGAAGCCACACGGACATTGGCATCCGGCGCTGCAGGCTGGTTGTTCTTGGTGTGGATCAGGCCATCAAGACCTTTTTCCATTTGCTTGGTATCAGGGTTAACCAGCTTGATGCGGTCAACCTCAGCCAGTACGCGGGGGCTCTCACCTAGCGCCTGAATACTGATTGTGCCGTCCTGACCGACTTCCACCTTGGCCTGCGGAGGCACTGCAATCGGTCCGCCATTGCCAATGACCGGAAAGCCACCGCTGGTACGCAGCTGACCCAATGCATCAATCTGAAGGCTGGCGGTACGCACATACGCCTCGCTACCATCGGGCGCCTGGACAGCAATCATGCCGTTACCCTCGATAGCGATATCCAGGTTCCGTCCGGTCTCTTGAAGCGAGCCAGGCGTAAAGTCCGTTGCCGGACGCTCGCTCATGGCATAAACGCGTGAAGGATGAGTATCACCAAATACCTGCATCGAGCGTGCTTGCTCAAGATCCTTACGGAATCCTGAAGTGGAAACGTTCGCCAAGTTGTTGGCGTGGGCACGCTGTGCCATTTCATTCTGGCTGGCACCGCTCATAGCGACGTAAAGCAACTTGTCCATAGAATCCTCTAGCGACGGTTTTTTGCAGCGAATTGCTTCGATGCAGGATCTATAGCAAGGCCTGTGCCATATTATTTAAATTAGTTAAGCAGTTGAGTTAAAAAGAAAAAGGCCTCGAATGAGGCCTTTTTGTCAGAGCGCCGGAATATTGTTGCCGCTAGCGGCAAACCTATCCTTCCTCTAATTAACGAATCTGAATGATCGTCTGGGAAATAGCGTTCTCAGTTTCGATGGTCTTGGCGTTAGCCTGATAGTTGCGCTGAGCAACGATCAGGTCTACCAGTTGAGCCGTCAGATCCACGTTGGAATCTTCCAATGAGCCGGACTCGATCGTACCAATCACACCTGAGCCCGGAGTACCACGAACGGGCTCGCCGGACGCAACGGTCTGGATCCAATTAGTGTTGCCTACCGGACGCAGGCCCTGCATGTTGGCGAAGGTAGCCAGAACAGTCTGACCAATGTTTTTCGACTGGCCATTGGTGTAGTTGGCGAACAACGTGCCGCTGGCGTCTACGGAAAGACCTGACAGCTGACCCGTGGTATAGCCATCCTGGGTTACCTTGGTAACCGCAGAACTGCTGTTAGTCTGGGTGACTTTGGTGATATCCAGGGTTACACCCGCACCGTTGGCAGCCGCGCCATTAGCATCCCAAACGACCGGATCAGCCTTGCTGTCTTTAACAGCAGCAGGAACCCAATTATTCATGGTCAGCACATTGTTTGCATCAACCTGAAAGTCATTCGATGCAATTGAGCTCATGCGACCGGCAGCGTCAAAATTCACGTTCGCTGAATACGGTGTGGTTGAAGTCGGATCTGCAGGGTTACGACCGTCAACCGTTACATACATGGTCCACTGGTTTGTATCGTTCTTGACGAAGTACTGCATCATGTTGTGCTCGTTGCCTTGAGTATCGAACACACTGACTGAGGTAGACCAGTTGTAGCTAGAAGCTAGATTAGGATCGAATGTAGTGGATGTCGGTACCGTAGAGCTTGAGTTCAAGGTCAGTGTCTGTGCTACAGCAGTCGTGGCCTTAGGCAGCTGATTGGTCGTATCGACCACAAGGTCAGTCACCGCGCCGGGCACAATATTGCCATCGACATCTGCGCGATAGCCCTGGAGACGGTTGCCCGAGTTGTCAACGATATAGCCTTCTTTATCCGTACTGAACGTACCGTTACGAGTGTAGGTCTCCGTACCGTTGTTGCTCATGATGTAAAAGCCATTACCGTTAATGGCCATGTCCAGGCTGTTGCCGGTTTTGCTGATTGTGCCCTGCGTGAACTGCTGGGAAATATTGGCAGTCAAGACGCCGCTGCCTGTGGTGTTGTTGCCCACACCAAGCATGGACGTTGCATAAATATCAGCAAATTCGGCACGGGATGCCTTGAAACCTGTGCTGCCTACGTTGGCAATGTTATTGCCGGTAACGCTCAGGTGAGTGCTTGCTGCTTTCAGACCGCTCAGACCAACATTGAATGACATAATTCTTTCCTCTGCCGGACTGCCGGCTTACTGACCAATCATCTGAACTTGCGACAGCGTTACGCTGCCCAGCCCAGCCAGGTTAAGTTGCATTTCACCGCCATCCTGTCCCAGCGTTACGCTATTGACGGTAGCTGGCAGATAAGTAGTCAGGGCTTGCCGCGTTTCATCGATATCGGCAGATGCTTTGAAGCTATAAATTCCCGCATCAACTTTATTACCTTTCGCATCCGTACCATCCCAGATGAAATCGGTAGCGCCTGCCTTGGCCGCGCCCAGGTCGATGGTCTTGACCAGCGAACCTGCACTGTCGTACACGCCGACAGTGACATCCTTACCGGCCGCGGGCATGACCAGCGAACCATTGAAGCTCTTCGAGGTATCCACCATGGACGACCCCGTCTGGGCGATCACGGAGCGTCCCACCAGTGACGACGCCTGCAGCGCCTGCGAAGACTGATAGGTACCCGCGATGCCGTTAACTGCAGAGTTCAGGTTCTGCAGGCTTTCAACACTACTGAACTGCGCTAACTGAGCGACGAACTCACTATTGTCCTGAGGGCTCAGCGGGTTCTGGTTGTTAAGTTGAGTGACCAGCAGCTGCAGAAAATCATCTTTTCCCAGACTACCTTTCTTATCGGTAGACGCAGTAGCATCCTTTGACGAAGTGCTCGTAAGACTCGTCAATGCCGATGCTGCAACGCCTGCGTTATTGGTATTCGTATTGATAGTGGACATGCGTGATCTCCGCTTACTGACCTAACGTCAAGACTTTCTGCATCATCTGCTTGGCAGTGTTCATGATGTCAGCGTTAGTCTGAAATGCGCGGCTTGCCGAAATCATGTCCGCCATCTCTTCCACGACATTGACATTCGGGTAGTACACATAGCCGTCTTTATCAGCAGCCGGATGATTAGGCTCGTAACGGGCCTCAAGATTGCTTTGGTCTTCAACGATGCCCAGTACCTGCACACCCGTTCCGGCCTCGCCCTGTTCATCGAACAGAGAAGCGCTGCCACCGTTCTGCGCCTGGTTCAACATGGTTGCAAACACAGGATGACGGGCACGGTAGGTCTCATCCACGCTGGACGAAACGGTCTCGGCGTTAGCAATGTTACTGGCGATGGTATTCAGGCGCGTGGTCTGTGCGCTCATACCTGTACCAGCAATGTTGAATACATTACTCAGGGACATGGTTACTCTCCACGAAGGGCAGACATGAGCCCTTTGAATTTGTTGTTAAGCAACGTGAAGCTGGCCTGGAACTGCACAGAGTTTTCTGCGTAATTGGCTTGCTCTACCTGCTCATCCACAGTGTTCTGATCCAGCGAAGGCTGAGTGGGTATGCGATAGCGCATCGCAGCATCCGCTGACAGATCACCGAAACCTTCAGCCTCGATATGACGAGTGTTGGTCGTATCAAGGTTGAACTTGCTATGCGACGACTTGTTGGCTTGCTCTGCCAGAACGGCCGAGAAATCCAGATCGCGCGCCTTGTATCCAGGCGTGTCGGCGTTAGCAATGTTGTTGCCCAACACTTCGGCGCGTTGAGAACGGAAATTCAACGCCTGCTGATGGATACCCAATGCTTTATCGAAACTGATACTCATGGTCATTAACCTATTGCCAGAAGGGCTATCTCCCTTTAGCAATGCACATGCCAACTATTAAAATCGTTAAATATCAATGAGTTATTAAAACAAGGCGCGCTACAGCGCCAAAAGCGGCAAGGTTTTTCCGTATTTGAAGGGGCAAGCGGCAAGGATGACGGCAAAACTTTGACGGGAAGGATGGCAAGGCAGGAAAAGAAAAAGGCCCGACATGTCGGGCCTTTGGCTTATTTCGCTTTGTAAATGATGCCAGGATTACACTGGACCATCTGATAGAGTTCCGGCAGCCCGTTCAAGGCTTCCGACGCCCCCAGGAACAGGTAGCCTCCCGGTTTGAGCGTGCCGTGAATACGCGTCAGGATATCTTTCTTCACATCAGCCGAGAAATAAATCAGCACGTTGCGGCAAAAGACCATGTCGAACTTGCCCAAGCTGGCATAACTGTCCAACAGGTTAAGCGCTCTGAATTCAACGCGGCTTTTAATAGCGGGCTTTACTGACCACCGATTCGGCGGAACCACGTCAAAATTACGTTGCAGTCTTTCCTGGGAAAGGCCACGCCCGATTGCCAGTGAGTCATACTCACCCGATTTAGCCGCTGTCAAAATTACACCAGACAAATCTGTTGCCACGATCTGGACACCGCTGCGTAGTTGGCCTGGGCTGCTACGCTCAAACTCGTCTATAGTCATCGATAGCGAGTAAGGCTCCTGACCTGACGAACAGGCTGCCGACCAGATACGCAGCCGCTGTCCCGGGCTGGCTTTGGTCAGCTCCGGCAACAAGCGATTCTTTAGAACCTCAAACGGGTAGGTATCACGAAACCATAGGGTCTCATTGGTCGTCATCGCATCGACGACCTTCTCCTTGAGTCCGCTGCGTGGCTGGGTCTGGATACGCTGCACCAGCTCTCCCAACGACTTGATTCCTTCCGCCTCCATCAGTTTGTTGAGGCGGCTAGAAACCAGATACTGTTTATTATCACCAAGCAGGATTCCACACGTCTTTTCAAGAAAGACACGGAACTGCATAAAATCTGCATTAACTGCTGACACTTCCGTTCTGCTCCTGAATCAGAAAAGAAGAGCGTTAATCATTTCAGCCTTCATCAGCTGCCTTGATACGCTCAATGACCCGGGATGCTAGATCGTCGGGACGGAATTTAGCGAGGAAATCATTAGCCCCCACCTTCTTAACCATAGCTTGGTTAAATACACCAGATAGTGAGGTATGAAGAAGGATATGGAGTTTACTCATCCGGGGATCGTTACGGATTTCTGCTGTCAGAGTATAGCCGTCCATCTCGGGCATCTCGATATCCGAAATCAGCATGAGCAACTCTTGCTCCGGCTTTTCACCATTATCGACCATTTCCTTCAGGAAGTTCAGCGCCTGACGTCCGTCATTGAGCGCAGTTACTTCCACTCCAACGGTTTCAAGGCAGCGGCTTACCTGCTTACGCGCCACAGACGAGTCATCGACAATCAGTACATGCTTGGTAACTGCCTTAGCTTGTACAGCCGTATCGATAATACCTTCCGAAATGGTTTCGACCGAAGGCGCCACTTCTGAAAGGATTTTTTCCACATCGATAATTTCAACCAACTGATTATCGACACGCGTGACAGCCGTCAGGTAATGGTCACGACCGGTTCCCTTGGGTGGCGGCTGAATCATATCCCAGTTCATGTTGATGATTCGCTCGACGGAGCGCACCAGGAAGCCCTGAACCTTGGTGTTGTATTCGGTAATGATGACGAAGCTGTTCGTCAGATCATCCAGACCACGGCGACCCGTTGCCAACGCCAAATCCATGATCGGGAAGGTGCCACCACGAAGACTTGCAACGCCACGCACAACAGCACTGGATTTCGGCATCACGGTAAGTTTGGGGCACTGCAGCACCTCCCTTACCTTGAAGACGTTGATTCCATAAAGCTGCGGGCCGTCCAAACGGAACAACAGCAGTTCCAGCCGATTCTGCCCGACCAACTGAGTACGCTGGTTGACTGCATCTAATACGCCAGCCATTTGTGAACTCCTGAAAAGGCCGGCCTATCGGATGACAGAAGACGGCACAGGGATTGCTTAGGTAGATTCATGAACCGCCGAAGACAGTTTCTCGACGCATGAACAGACGCCACATCTCATTACTGATAACTCTTGTAGGGTTCTGCTCTGCAAACCAGACCTATGCAGCTGCCGAGCTAACCCTGCCTGAAGAACTTATCGGCGCAGCTCAAGGATTTCTTGAGGAGCGCGTTCAGGAATATTTGATCGAGAGTCATGCCAAGGGTCGACACGAGGTTCAGGTGAAAGACTTGGACCCACGTTTACGGCTAGCGGCCTGCGACCGAACGTTAACCGTTGCACAGCAGGGCCTTGATGCCCCGCTAGGCCGTGTTTCGGTACGTGTTCGATGCGAAGGAAGTACCCCCTGGACCGTCTACATCCCTGCGGAGGTTCGCCTGTATCGAAATGTCGTAGTCACTACCCGACCGTTGCTGCGCGATACGATTATAGATCCGCAAAATGTAGCTCTACTGGAGCGAGACGTCGGAAAATTGCCTCAAGGTTATCTCACCGATATCGATCTAGTGATGGGTCAAAAACTCAAGCGGCAGGTAGTGGCAGATCAAATATTGGCTCCCTCCTTTCTCCAGGCAGCCGAAGTGGTGCGCAAGGGCGATCAGGTTGTTATTAGTGCGGGATCGGGAGGCTTCACTGTACGGATGCAGGGAGAGGCGTTGATTGATGGTGCCCAGGGAGAGCAGATTCGTGTCAAGAATCTGAATTCCAAGCGCGTTATTAAAGCGCGCGTGACTGGCCCGGGAATGGTTGAGGTCGCCATGTAAGCCAAACAGCCACCATGGCCTCTAACAGATGGTTTATACTGACCCATTAGCTTTTTGCCAAACGGAGCACAAAATTTAGCCTAAAGTTTTTTTGGGCTAAGCCGAAAAGCTGGGCATGCGACCGAAACTGTCCGAGGTTCTCCATCATGGTTATTGATTTCAACAGAACGAACAGCACCGCCAGCACTAGCCGGACTACTGGACCTGCAGCGACCAATGCAACTAACAAAACCAGTGAAGTTGCCAAGGCAGCTGCCGTATCCCCAACCCAGCCAGCAGGCGAAAATGTAAAGCTGAGCGATGAAGCCCAAACGCTTCAGAAGGCTGTCGAAAAGATTCGCCAAGAGCCGGTGGTTGATAGCGAGCGTGTTAATCGCCTGAAGCAGGCCATTGCTGATGGCAGCTATAAAGTCGATAGCCAGCGCGTAGCTTCCAAACTGCTTGATTTTGAATCCCAGCGCTAAGCGACGCAGCGTTGGAAATATGACGCACGAGTGTAGATCGTATGCACAACGCCAGCTTGCTTGAGCTAACCCTTAGCGATTTGAACATCGCTACAAGGTTGCTGGAACTGATCGAGTTAGAACACGAAGCCCTGGTAAATCGCAAGTTCGATTTGCTTGGCCTGCTGCTGGATGAAAAGCAGCCACTCCTGGTTCAACTGGATCAGCATAATCACTTGCGCTCCGCACAATTGCAGCGCCTGGGGTTACCCTTGAGCCGTGAAGGCCTGTTAGCCTATGCCGAACGTTTCGAGCAGGACGATCAGTTGATCGAGGCGGCAGACCAGCTCACGACCGTTATTGAGCAGTGCAAGGAAGCCAACAACCGGAATGGCCAGATCATCAAGGCCAACCAGTATACTGTGGCCAGCATGCTCGAAATTTTGCAGGGTCCTCCTGTGCCCAGTCTGTACAACAGACGCGGCCATCTGCCCCGCTCGAGTTACCAACGCCCGTTAAGTCAGGTATGAATTGTTGAAACAGTGGCTGGGATTAAATGATCCCGGCCATTCTTTATTTATTTGTCAAGAAATGGAGACAGGGCGTGTCCAACGCATTTAATGATGTGCAGGGTCCCCAGCCACCCAAGCTACTCAAGACACCTATTGAGATAGCTGCATACCTAAAACCGTTGGTGGAAACCCGTAGTCCACTCCGCATAACCTTTCTGGAACGTAACAGACAGTTCCAGAGCTTCCTGATCGACATCAATACCGAACAAGGCTTGATCGCGCTGGATGAACTCATCCCTACCGAGGGGGAACGGCTACTGCTTCAGGGAGAGCGTTTTCGCATTGATAGCTCTCATGAAGGCGTGCAAATCACTTGGGAATACGACGTTCCAGGCAATTTGAGCGAGCTGAACAACAGCCGCTGCTACTGGTTTCCACTCCCGAAGGAAGTAAGCTATCACCAGCGCCGAAATGCCTTTCGGGTCCGCCTTCAGCTTAATCGCCAGCCAACAGCCGAGCTCTCAGACCTTCCCAGTAAAAAATTCCTGAAAGGTTCGCTCTTGGACATCTCGGCGACCGGCTGCAAGATCCGTATCGCCAAGAATGCAACGTCCATGGTGTCTCCTGGTGAGCTACTGGAAAAATTCTCCGTAGCCCTCCCTGGCAGCGCTCTTAGCTCAACAGTAGAAGTCCGCCACGTTTCTTATAACGAAAGGCTAGATTGTACCGAGGTAGGCCTGCGCTTCTATCGCATGTCAGGCTTAACTCAACGTCAGGTCGAACGCTTCGTCTATCAACTTCAACGCGAAACACGGCGGATAGACTAACGCTTGGGCTCATCCTCAAGTATAGGATTGCTCTCTTCAGCCATAGCCTCCACTGCAGATGAGGAAGTCTCTTCATCTGCAGCCTCCGCTGGAGTTGCCACCGCCTCTGCATTCTGCATCTGATCATGGACTACCTGCTCATCTACTCGCGGGTCCAGTGCCGCAACCAAAGGTGAGCTGGCCAGGCTATCCGGCATAGGCACGTGTTGCAGCGGGGCCTCGTCGACACGGTGCAAGCCTTTTACATCCTGCGGCCTGATACGCCACACCAGAATCAACCCGCACACACCAATGGACGCGTACAACATGTTGGCGCCGAACCAATTCATCAAGGCACCTACCAATAGCGGACCGATACAGGCTCCCACGCCAAAGGTGGCCAGGAGCATGGCGGTAAGGGATACCCGTCGCTCCCCTTCCACATGGTCATTGGAAAGCGCAACGGCTAGAGGATAAAGCACAAAAAGCAACATGCTGACTGCAAAGCCAAGAGCAAGCAGCAGTAATAAGGGGACCTTGGGCAATAACGCCAGCGGTAGTGCAGCCACCACCAGAACAAGCGCAACCTTATTGATCAGCCAACTACGATCATGGCGGTCGGAAAGCCAACCAATAGGCCATTGAGCCAGCAGCCCTGCGAAAATACAAACCCCCATGAATAAGCCGACTCGCTCGGTTGGCAGCCCTTGGGCCGCGGCGTAAACAGGCGCAAGACCATAAAACGAACCGATAGCGAGGCCACTCACTACAGTTGTTGTTAACGATTGAGGGATTCGTTTGAAGAAAAATCCAGGATCAAGAGGAGCCGGACTCATCGGGGCCGGGTGGATCTTTGCAGTGATCGCAACAGGCACCAGACAGAGCGCAAAACAGAGCGCAACCAGCATAAGCTTTTCGCTACCGAGCTCAGGCCAGGCAATCAGTACACCTTGCCCTAGCACCAGACCAAAGTAGGAAGCCGTCATATACCCCGAGAATACCTTGCCTCTCTGGTTGGGCTCAGCTTGCTCATTCAACCAGCTTTCCAACACCATGTACTGGCACATCATGCCCATCCCTACCAGCATACGCAGCAGCAGCCATACGGGCAGAAAGGGCAATATACCAGTTCCCAACACTGCAGCAGTTACGATTCCCGCACAAGCAACGTAAGCCCTTATATGCCCTACACGCGCAATAAGACGATGCCCTACCTTGCCCCCCAACACCAGACCCAGGTATTGAGCACCTGTCAATGCACCGATCCAGGCCCCCGGAACTTCCTCGGACGCAAGCCTTAGTGCCATATAGGTGCTAAGCAGACCTGAGCCGATCAGCATGAGCAACGTAGCAGCATAAAGCGCTCGGAAGGCAGATAACGTACGTCCCATTACAGCTCCTTACGAAGGCAGCACAATGCGCTTCGAAGACAGATTCTTATGCGTTTGATACGAAGGCCTGTTGCCTTGACGTTGATGTACCCCTTCGATGGGCAGCAAGCCCAAGAGTTCGGTCGAGTCAGGAGGGATTTTTAGCCGAAATAAACACGGCGGCCTAAGCCGCCGTGTTTATAGTCCCTCAAGGGTTGTACTGTCCCGTACACGCCTTGAAGAGAACTTGAAGAACAGAGAGATTTCCTCTCACGCTACTGATCTTGGTGGGCACTTCACCTTTAGGGTAGCGCCGGATGGTAGGCAGCTCTACACAACGATAACCCAGCTTGGGCACTCGATAGGACAGGTAAGCCAACAGCTCATAGGTCATGAACACATCACGGAATGGAGCGACGCGCGGATCCAACAACATTTTGCGGCTATAGGCCCGGAACCCCTGGGTCGTATCGGTCCAGTGAAAGCCTGACGCCATGCTCAGCATAGGCGCATGAATGAAGCGAATAGCGAAATCACGGGACTTCGGCGTGTTTTCAGCAACACCGCCTTGCAGGAAGCGCGACGCCTGAACGAAATCTGCCCCCTCCTCCAATGCCTTGATGAACCGCGGGATAGCCTCAGGATCATCCTTGTCGTTACCGTCAATCGTCACGATGCCCTCGTAACCCTGCTCCAATGCAAAGGCATAGGCACAACGCAACTGAGCACTTAGCTTACCAGGTCCCTTTTTGAGCAACAGGCCTCTAACACCCTTGGACTTGAGGCGCTCCAGCTCCAATGAGCCGTCTGTGCTGCCGCCATCGATAATGATTACATCCGACGCTTGATCAACGTTCAGATCCTTCATCCGAGTCAGCAAACTGACAATACGGCTTCCTTCATTGATCACAGGAATGATGATGCATGTGGCGTGCTGCTTGCCCAACCACATCGTTTTTTCATACGCAGGCACTTGCCAGGAAGTGCGTATGTGTTCGGAAATATCTGCTGTCATAGTCATGTCTACGTTATGAGCTTACACGGGCCGTAATCAGCGCAACACCGGCGATTACCATGATGATCCCGGTAATGGTCGTCCATGGGAAAGGTTCTTTGAATATCGCTGCCGACATGATCGCCACGGTTGCTATGGCACCAGCGGTCAAAACGGGATGCGCCACATTCAGCGGCAAACGTGCAAGCGCAGCGGCATACAGCAGAAACGCCAATCCATAAAGAAACAGCCCAAGCCAGAATGGCCAGTTGCTTAACGCTCCCATAGGATCGGAAAGACTTGGAAACTTTCTTGGTGGCATCATGGCCATCTTTACAAGGACACTAGCAGATGCATTGGACAGGATGCCCAGTATGAGGATCATCCACTTCATGCCGTTACCCCTGCTTGCACACCATTTCGATAGAGCCGTGTAGCAACGCCCAATGCTCTTTCGATAGATGCCATGTTCGACTCTTCCTTGGCAGGGAGCATCTCGATAGTCACGACATGATCGGGAAGGTGTTTTGCCAATGCCTGGGCAACCTGCGCATGCTTCGAACTGCCATCACCCAACGTAATCAGATTGGGTTCACTGGCATGTACATGCCCAATAAAAGGTGCAAAGCGGGCAATGATCTCTTCAGGATTTTCGTCATTGATCGCCAAGGCGCCGGTATCGAGTTGCATCCGGATAGAGTCATGATCAACTGCCTCAACTACACGAGCAGTCTCCACACTATCGACCATGAAGTTAGCGCCATAACAGGTGGGATTTGGCTCCAGGCATATCAGCACACCATGACGAGCAGCAATATCACCCAAGCGGCGGAAGAAAGGGATAGCTACGCTATCTACCTGTTCATCCGCAATTGCAGAGCGATCACGGTTCTTGGGAGAGCCAAATACCAAACGCGTAGAGCCCAGGCCTGCCGCAATACGGCAGACGGCATCCAAGTGATCCAGCATTGCCTGCTGTGACTCAGCGGAGCCAAAAACATTTAATCCAGTAGTTCCGAATAACAGGGATTGCATACCTGTTAGCGAAACACCACGGGACTGCCACCACTGCTTGACCGCCTGGATTTCTGCGTACGACGCATCCTTGGGTTGCGGGAAATACTTACCGGGCGCTATATCGACTGCATCTACATCGTAACGGGAAAGCAGCTGCGCTACTTCTTCGTCATCGGAAACATCCCAAGCGATATTGGAAATGGCGACTCGCATTAATGAGCCTCCGAAGCAGCTTTCAACGGCTCGGACTGTGCATATGCCCTTACTGCCTGAAGCGTCTCACGCTTGCTGTACTGATAGCCGGCACCACCGCCAAACTCCTCAGCATGGAGGGATTGGAAATCATACGACGCTGGAGTGTTACTTAATTCATTAGTGAACTCGAAGCCAAAGCCATGGCGAGCGATATCAGCGACGCTGACAGGCTCCGAAGTAAAATGCACCAGTTTGAGATTGGCCTTCAGAGCTGTCTGGATGTCGTACCAGAGATTGACCATGGGATAGAACTGGAACACTCCGCGACTATCGATGACCGAAAGATTGTTATCGTTCAGGAAGTCAAAAATAACGTTCTTGCGAAGTCCTGGTCCGACCAGACCTGGCAAACGAACAATCAGGGAATTGGGGAAATGACTTTCTACGAATTTCTCAAGGCGTCTGCGATTCAAGCCATACGCATGCAGGCCCTCTTCAACAACAGGCGTTTCTTCATTAACTCCAACGGGCGAGCCGAATACATCAACAGTGCTGATAAGAACAAATGTCTCGCATTTAACCTGCTTCAAGTGTTCGATCAAACCGTCGATCTTCTCACGGTCAGCCTCGGGATCCTTGTTCGCGATCCATTTCTGAGCGGGGGCACCGGCGCATACAAGCGTGTGATAAGCCTTTTCGCCTACTTCAGAGATGTTGGTCGAGCGAAACTGGCCCTCAAAGTCTTTTTGCTTGAGCAATGTCGAACCGACAAAGCCGCTATATCCTATAAGCGCGTCTGGCAAACTCATTCCTATCACCCCTGAGTATTTTTAAAACGAAGACAATATTCCGACTCGCACTTTTCGTACGGATACTTTTCATCCAGATACTTTTTGAGTTCAGGAAATTTGTCGTGCATTGATATGTCGTTGATATTGAACGACCAGAACGTTGTGGAGTAGACCACGACAGAGGGGTCTGACTTTTTCAGATCCGAAATCATGTCTTGCTCATACACGCGCGTGGCATACACCGGATAAATGTATTTCGTACACGCGGGCAAACCTGTCACGCCATTGATAATTCCGTTATTGGAAAGATCAAACACACACTGCGATCCTGACCCCTTGATCTGGCTGGCCGCCCAACGCGCACCGTCAGAGACCAGCAGAGAGTTATCAGGGGGCGACGCCATATTGGGTAGCCACTTGTAGCCGTTTACAAGAACATTGGGGACTGGCGATTTGTAAAGTGTAAAGGCAGCCAGCAACCCCGAGAGACCTACCAGGGCTACATACCCCAAGGGCTTGCGGTTGCTGCTAATGAGTACCAAACCCAGCAGAACTGCAAAAAAGGGCATCGGGTTCTTACCAATCAGCCCTAGAAGCAGCATGGACCCAACCACCGCCACGGCTACGGGCTTTTTCAGCAGCACAAATTCCTGCTTTCGGCCCGTCTTACGCAGCTGGTCATAAGCAAAGAGGAAACTGAGCAAAGGCGCCCACATACCCATCGGAACATGGATGAAATCTGCACGGTTGGTCGCGATCTTGTACAAAACCAACATCAGGACAGCCAGCATTCCAGCAATGGCAAACGCAGAGCCGAAATGGAACGGCTTAGGCAGCGCTTTGAACAGTGCATAATAGGCCAGCACTGTCGGTACGGTCAGTAGCGCGCTCTGAATGATGAAGCGTGGACTGTGATACGTCCATTGCGAGGATGTACTGAGTAGAAAGTCGAAGTTCCGTAGATAATCGCTAAGGGAAAACACCTCAGTCATCAGGGACAGTACAAGAAATGTCCCAACAAAGATGGCCATGGCATAGATGAAACGGCGATCGTAAAAGCTGGCCAGAAGCACGCCCAACCCTATCGCCCCAAACCCGGTAATGCCCCGGTCATAAGACCAAAACATGTTGAATGCTGCAGCAATACCCAAGAGAGTCGCTTTAACAAAAAAATCGGAGGAGCGATTGGCTCGCAAACACAGCAGGAATAAATAGATCGAAAGCAGCAAGCATAGGTCACGGTAACCAACCAGTTGACTGGCTACCACCGCCACTGCAACGAGTGTCAGCAACTCATATCTAGCGCCACGCTCAATGAATAAAGACGCTATCAAGTAAAACAGCCAAGCCGCACCTAGGTTGCACAGTGCGTAGGCAACCTGGGTATAGAGAAAGTTATTATCCGGCCCGCTGAAGTGAGTGGCGATCCAGGCAGGCAAATAATCGAGCGCACCATGAATAGTAAAAGCATGCTCACCTGCCTGGCCATGCAACATGTTAGGCAAAGTGGCAAAAAACTCTCCTTGATGGAAAGGATCGACAATATTGCCTGGACCTAGCGTGAAATGACTGACGAAAGCAAACGCGAGTAGAGCAATAATTCCCAGCCAGCGGGCCGTCCGAGCCGGGGTAACATCCGCAAAACTTGTTGCATCAGTGGATGGGTTCGGCATCTAGCTTCTCCAGAACATCAAAAATGTTATCGATTTTTCCGCCTAGAACCGAGTAACAATTGGGCAGTTGAGCGTGTTGCTCAAAAAGGATGGGACGACCATCATCGCCTTCGTTTTTAACGAGAATGGTCTTGACTTCAAAAAGCGAGTCCCTGTACTGAACATTGGCCACAGGCGCCATGTAGCGCGCTACATCTCGAATCATGCGATCAACGCGTGTGTCACGATGATAATGCTCAAGGCGATGATAAGGATCGAGATCCGGTGAATCATTCCACTGCATATGCGGCGTGTATCGTACATGGGATAGCGTATGTAGCCCTCTCGCAGGGAAAGGCATCATGGAAAAGAAAGGCCCATCCATCACCGTAACACCTAGGCCCTTAAGCGCATCCGGCATCTCAACCAAGGCCATTTCTGTTAACTCATGCTTCAACTTGGTTTGAGTGCCAGGAAAGTCGCCAGAAAACTGATTCAGGCCACTATAGGTGCAGTTAAAAATGAACCGCGTGGAGCGCTCTACCGATCTTCCATCCTGCTCATAAGTGACCGAAAGTGTATCGCTGCCCTGCCGATGAATAGATTTCACCCTAGTATTAAGTAATACCTCGACTCCAACTTCATCGAGTTCGCGCCTCGCCTCCCCTGCCAATTCTCTAGAATTGAACGCGTACTCTTCCGTTAGATAAACAGCCTCAATAAGCCGTGGCTCAAAGAGCTTTTCCATTGACGCAGGTACAGGCTCAAGCTTTGCACCAATTTCATGGCAAAACCGCTCGAACTGCTTGGCAGTAACTTTCGAGTTATTACGGGCTATGGCGTAGAGCTTTGTGAAGTTTGTGACTACAGCGTCAGGATAATCTTTTATAAAGCGGGGTAAGTTGACGCGACTTCTGAAGGCAGTCGTGAAACTACGCGGATAATGATAGCCGTTATGCACACGGGCCTGATTGTTATAAGACGCACGATTGAGCAGAGTCGCCTCTCGCTCAATCAACGTCACAGCCTTGAAACCTCGTACTTTCATCAAATACAAGGCAATCATGGATCCGTAGAAACCGCCACCAATGACAATAGCATCCTGCATGATGTATGTATGCCTTAAGCCATATTAGAGGCAGCAGCAGTCACGGTAGACGGCTGTGGGTCACTGACGACCTCGATGTTGAGTTTCTCGCGTCGCGTCATGATGGCGCTCGTAAACTCCTGAGCAACATGGTATGCCGGCCCTTCATTGGTACGGGTAGCCACTTGCAGGATGTATTCGCCCAATACCAGCAGCACGAGGGACAAAAGGAAGAACATGCCTGACTGTTGCAGGGATAGCGTTACCCAACCTGGCGCAACATCCGACTTGAGAAGTCCAACCGCGATGACGTATGCCGAGTAGATAAGGTTCGCTGCAGCACCAAACATGCAAAGCATGTTGACCAGTCGCATAGGGGCACGCGTTGTGGAGATCAGAAGACGGATTCCCCGCTCGATACTGTCTCCCAGACGCTTGTTCTGAGGCGCTTTGGGCGTAGAGCTATAGGTCAACTTGGTCTGAGCAAAGCCCGCTGTTGCCGGCAAATGACGATAGGTCAAAGCAGGAACAGGGTGTTGCAGAATAAAATTAACTACGCGCTTGCTCAACAGGCGATACTGAGGGGCATCGTTTGCAAGGTCGATGCCGCCTAGACGCTTGTACAAAGAGTTAAAGCTGGAGAAACAGGCCTTGTAGGCTAAGGTACGCTTAGGCTTTTGAGAATTGGCCGCAAATACGACATCACTTCCTTCCGCTGCCTTTTCCAGCATTGCAGGCAAGAACCCGACATCGTCCGTCAGTGGATCAATGACGGCTACATAATCGCCAAGTGCATTTTCCAAACCCACCCAGCAAGCGGTGTCCGTATCGACCTCTTTGGTCAGAGCATACACCTGAAGATTCGGCAAACCCTTCTCGCTGGTTAACCCTTTCAACATGGCTACACTGTCATCGGTAGAGGCGTTGTCAACAATGATCAACTCATAGTCACTCACTAGTGAGGCGATAATACTCGCCGCATTAGTCAATGACTCTGCAAGCTCCCTAGACTGATTACGGACAACAAAGACGATTGATAACAGAACGGGATAATAAGACATTCACGCTTCCTCTCAGAGAGCCCAAGTGGGTTGATCCATATTCAGCAAAGCTGTCTAGATAAACTTTAATATTGCGGCTTCATTAAGAATGGGCGCGACATAACGAACAAACCATCACAGCCAACTCAATTGGCCGTGCCTGTAAAACAAGTTCATTGCTGGGCTCTGCTTGTTCGAATCGTTATCGAGGCCAACACGCTCAGCCCAATGAGCACCGGAATAACATAACTATAATTAAGGAATCTTGTTACCCCTTAATACTAGCGCCAGCGATAGATTCTCATGCCCACCAAAGGTTCCCCTTCAGCCTGCCAACCCCATCACATATTTATATATCGGTTATAGGACGACTAACTATTAATATCACTTTACGGTAAAAGTCATATTAATAGTTGACATAAAAATGAAAGGACAACCGTTAACGCGCAATAATATAAAAGACCATAAAGCCCAGTTTATGCGTTAGTCAAGGATGTGAAGAGTAGAAGTGCGTGAGGTATTGCAAGTTTTATGGCGTCCCAGGCGAGGTTCGAACTCACAACCTTCCCCTTAGGAGGGGGATGCTCTATCCAATTGAGCTACTGGGACCAAATGACGTCGTGCGAGAGCAGAATGTTAACGACAAGAGCGCGCTTTGTCATGCGTTATGTAAAACCTAGCGTTAAAGACCGCTATTCCCAGAAATCATTGCTAAGCTTCTCATTAGCATTGATTTAGAGAGAAGCCACTTTGCTTTTTTTGAAAATTGTCACTAAATTGACGCCAATAAGCTCACGCAAGTAATGGCGTTGAGAGCAAATAACAATGCTGTCCCAAGCTTCATGAAAGCCTTGTTGGCATCGTCCTTGACCACTTAGATGAATGTACTCATGACTCAGGCAATTAGATCGTACTCCAGTCGCACAGCTGACAAATTCGTCGTCCGTCTTCCCGAAGGAATGCGCGAACGTATCGCCGAAGTTGCACGCAACCATCATCGCAGCATGAATTCTGAAATCATTGCTCGACTGGAGCAGAGTCTCATTCAAGAAGGCGCTATCGATACAGATCCGAGCATGCGTATGGATAGTCCAGAGCTAAGCGCTCATGAACGGGAACTGCTACAGCGCTTCAGGCAACTTTCTGGACGCCAGCAAAACGCTCTCCTCTCTCTGATTGCCAATGACGTCGAGTCATCACAGGAATAAAGTATTTGTTAAAGGATCAGGGATACGCCCTGATCCTTTCGCTTGAAGTTACAGAAGGAACATAGTGGCAAGACCAAGGAAGATGAAAAAGCCGCCGCTGTCTGTCATTGCTGTAATCAGCACGCTGGACCCCATTGCGGGATCTCGCCCAAACCGTTGTAACGTCATGGGAATCAATACTCCCATGAACGCGGCTAGCAAGAGATTCAATGTCATGGCAGCCGTCATGACGACCCCTAACGACCAACTGTTATAAAGGTAATAGGCAATCAGGCCAATTACCCCACCCCAAATCAATCCATTGAAGAGCGCAACACCTAGCTCTTTCCTCAACAATCTCATGGTGCTGCTGGCATTGAGCTGACCCAGCGCGATAGCACGCACAATCATAGTGATCGTTTGATTGCCCGAATTACCGCCAATACCTGCAACGATAGGCATCAAGGCGGCCAGCGCTACTAACTTTTCAATGCTGCCTTCAAAAAGCCCGATTACACGAGATGCAACAAACGCCGTTACCAGATTCGTAGCAAGCCAAGTCCAACGATTGCCGACCGACTTCCAAACAGAAGCAAAAACATCTTCGTCTTCACGAAGACCCGCCATGTTGAGGACCTCAGATTCACTTTCCTCGCGAATCAAGTCCACCATTTCATCGATAGTGAGACGACCTATCAATTTGCCATTCTTGTCAACGACAGGCGCAGAAATTAGATCGTAACGTTCAAACGCTTGAGCGGCCTCGTAGGCATCATTATCAGGATGAAACGCTACCGGGTCGTTAGCCATTACCTCAGCGACTTGCTTTTCCGGGTCATTGACCAAAAGCCGCTTCACAGGAAGCACGCCCTTCAATATGCCGTCATAATCGACAACAAACAGCTTATCCGTATGGCCTGGCAGCTCCTTCAAGCGACGCAAATACCGCAGAACAACCTCAAGCGTGACATCGTCGCGGATAGTCACCATCTCGAAGTCCATCAGTGCGCCAACCTGATCCTCTTCATATGAAAGCGCTGAGCGCACCCGCTCACGCTGCTGGGCGTCCAAAGCCTCCATAAGCTCATGCACAACATCCCGAGGCAGGTCGGGCGCCAAGTCGGCCAGCTCATCAGCATCCAGCTGTCCTGCCACTGCAAGGATTTCCTGATCATCCATGTCGGCGATCAGTGTTTCACGAACAGAGTCGGAGACCTCAAGAAGGATGTCGCCGTCACGCTCGGTCTTAACCAAGCTCCAGACGGTCAGACGCTCATGAAGTGGAAGCGCCTCAAGGATAAAGGCAATATCGGCCGGATGCAGTTCATCCAGACGGCGACGGAGTTCGGACAGCCCCTCTTCATGCAGCGCCTCATCAGGCTGCACAACCTGCTCGTCGTGAGCGGGACCTTCAACGAAACGATACTGATGGAGCAGCTCAACGACTTGAGCCAGTCGCTCCTGCAGACTTTCCTGTGGCTTTCTTGCTTCCACTTCACTCATAAGCGCACTCCATCCCCGGCAACGGAGCGCGCTGCGGGAATCAAATCTTTAATAAACGAAACAGCGATCGAAGTTTGTTAGATCGGGGTATGTCCATGGAAAGGGTCCACGAGCCCCGGCGGGGCTGACAAGCGGAATCATAGCACTGCATGCGCTGAATCGGCGATGTAAAACAGTTAAAAACAATCATTTGGCAGCTAATGCTCATGCCTGACCGAGCTTGGCCGTTGATCTGCGGAGCCAATCACAGCGGCACGGCGCATCTCGCACTACGCTATGAACAGATGTCATGGAGGACAGCTATGTACCGTAATCCCGTTACACTTCTATGTTTGGCAACGTTGTTTTTTTCAAATACGGCTACTGCCACAACCGTCTTTCGGTGTGTAAGCGAAGACGGCCATATCAGCTTTTCCGCAAATGGTTGCCTTAAAGGCGATACGATTACCCACCAAACCGCTGATAACCCCAAGCCTGGCGGCAACGGACCCAAAACACCGATATTGACACAACCGTTATCCCCGCCTTCCCCCTCAAAGGATCAATTGCCTACCTACCATGAGCTAGCAGTTGTGGGAGCCAAGGAAGGAGCCTGCCCAAACGTGCTTTCAGGCTCGGAAAGAAGAACGGCGGTCATTCACAAAAAGGTTATAGCGGGCATGACGAAAGAGGATGTCGAAAGCGCCCTGGGAAAGCCAGACAGGATCATCGAGAACAATAATCGCGCCCGCTACTACTATGTAACGCAGCGCAAGAAGCATTCACGCGTCATTAGTTTTGATAATGCGGGATGCGTTACAGATACAGGAAGCAAATATAAAAAAGCCACACCCTAACGGTGTGGCTTTCGAGCGTTACAACACTGCTTTAGGATACGACCCTAAAACTTTCAAGGCGACCGTATCGCCATTGATTTTTTCCAGCACATCCTTGATGAGAGGATCATGCTGATGACCGATGAAGTCTATAAAGAAAACATAGGTCCACTTACCACTGCGGGATGGACGTGTTTCGATGCGCGTCAGGTCAATGTTGTTGGCATGAAACGGCATTAACAAATCATGCAAGGCGCCCGGCTTATTGCGAGTCGACACGATCACAGACGTCTTGTCATCGCCGCTAGGTGGGACCTCCTGATTTCCGATAATCAAAAACCGCGTGGAGTTATCTGGACGATCCTCGATTTTCTCATGCAGCTTTGACAAACCATACAGGGAAGCCGCCATATCCCCTGCTATCGCCGCACTATTCCATTCACTTTTAACCCGCTTCGCAGCCTCGGCATTGCTCGAAACTGCGATTCGTTCGATGTTAGGGAAATACGCGTCTAGCCATTTACGGCACTGAGCTAGGGACTGCGCGTGTGAGTAAACACGCGAAATGCTATCTGTCTTGGTCGTTTCACCCACAAGCAGATGATGGTGGATACGCAATTCCACCTCGCCGCAGATAACCAGATCATGCTCTAGGAAACTATCAAGCGTATGGTTGACGGCACCTTCAGTTGAGTTCTCAACAGGAACCACACCAAAATTTACGGCCCCAGCCGCCACCTCACGAAAGACTTCGTCGATAGCGGCCATTGGCCGTGTCTTTACCGCCATACCAAAATGCTTAAGCGTAGCCGCCTGCGAAAACGTACCTTCCGGCCCCAAATAGGCAACCTTCAATGGCTCTTCAAGCGCAAGGCACGACGACATGATCTCTCGAAACAAACGAGCCATGTCCTCATTACCCAACGGGCCCTGGTTACGCTCCATTACCCGCTTGAGCACCTGCGCTTCGCGCTCCGGTCGATAGAAAACCGGACTTTCACCCTCACCTAGCGACTGCATTTTCACGCGAGCCACATCCTGAGCGCAGCGGGCGCGCTCACTGATGAGTTCCTGAATCCGTTCATCCAAGCTATCGATACGGAGGCGCAGGGCCTTGAGCTCTTGTTCCGCCATGGTTTAACCGTGCTCCTTTTCAAACTCTGTCATATAGGCGACCAGTGCTTGCACAGCCTCAAGACTGACAGCGTTGTAGATGGATGCGCGCATGCCACCTACCGAGCGATGCCCCTGAAGATATAGAAGGCCTCGCTCTTCGGCACCCGACAGGAAAGTCTTGTCCAGACGCTCATCTGCCAGGCGGAAAGGCACGTTCATCCAGGAGCGATCATTTACCGCAATCGGATTCATATACATTTCACTACTATCGATGAAGCCATACAGAAGCTCCTGCTTCTGACGGTTGATCCGCTCGATGGCAGGTAGTCCACCCTGATCTTTCAGCCACTGGAATACCAGGCCAGACAGATACCAGGAAAACGTGGCGGGCGTGTTGTACATCGAACCGTTGTCTGCCTCGACCTTATAATCGAGGAGCTTGGGACAAGAGGAACGTGCCCGCCCCAGCAACTCCTCCTGAACGATCACTACTACAAGCCCACTGGGTCCGATGTTTTTCTGCGCGCCCGCATAAATCAACCCAAACCGTGATACGTCCAAAGGACGTGACAGCAGGTTCGAGGACGCATCAGCAACTAGAGGAACATCACCTGTCTCAGGAATCCAGTTGTACTCAAGGCCGCCAATGGTTTCGTTTGGAGTGTAATGAACATAGGCCGCGTCCTTGGAAAGCTGCCACTCATTCTGCCCAGGGATAGCCAGGTAATCGTATTTCTTGGCGCTGGCGGCAACATTCACTGCGCCATAGTTTTGCGCCTGCTCGATAGCCTTGCGTGACCAGATCCCTGTATCGATGTAATCAGCCTTTCCACCTTCAGGTAGTAGGTTCAGTGCAATCTGAGCGAACTGTAGACTTGCCCCACCCTGCAGGAAAAGCACTTTGTAATCAGCGGGGATTACAAGCAGATCCCGCAAGTCCTGCTCGGCTTTCGAGCTGATTGCAGTGAAGTCGTCGCCACGGTGACTCATCTCCATGACAGACAAGCCGCGCCCCTGCCAGTCGAGCAGATCGGCCTGAGCTTGTTTCAGTACCGCCTCCGGCAGCGCAGCCGGGCCAGCGCAGAAGTTATACGCTCGCTTGCTCATCACTCATCGTCCTCATTGGGCATGTCATCAGAGGGAACATCGTTGGCGCCCGGCAGGACATCCTCATCGCTTGGCTCTTCGCTAATGACAGGAAGCTCCTTTTCAAGCAACTCGTCATCAAGCTCGCCCTCATGCTCGATCAACTCGTCGTCAACTGAGGGCTCCTGCACACGCTCAAGGCCTACGAGCTTCTCGCCCTTGCCAAGCTTGATCAGTGTCACACCCTGCGTGTTGCGACCTTGAAGGGAAACCTCATCAACCCGTGTACGCACCAGCGTACCCTGATCGGAAATCAACATGATTTCCTCACCTTCAAGGACTTGAATAGCGCCAATCAGCGGGCCATTACGCTCATTGGTTACCATGGCTATCACGCCCTGACCACCACGACCACGCTGCGGATACTCAGCAATAGCAGTACGCTTGCCATAACCATTCAGACTGGCTGTCAGTATCTGCGCCTGCTCTTCTGGAATCAGCATGGAAATCAGATGCTGCCCATCACCCAGACGCATACCGCGGACACCACGGGCCGTACGTCCCATCGTGCGGACATGACGCTCCTTGAAGCGAATGACCTTACCGTTGTCAGAGAACAGCATGACCTCCTGGGCGCCATCGGTAATGGCCGCTGCAATCAGGCTATCGCCCTCTTCCAGCTTCAGCGCAATCAGGCCATTGCTACGAGGACGACTGAACTGCACCAGCGGGGTTTTCTTGACCGTGCCGTAAGCAGTAGCCATGAAGATATAGGATCCGGTAGGCTCATCCTTGCCGCTATCTTCAACCCCTTCTGCGCCCTCATCGACCTCAACATCATCTTCAAGCACCACGTCTTCAACGACATCGTCCTGATCACCTAGGTCTTCATCCTCAGGTGCCTGTTGACGCACGGCCTCCAGATCTACTGGCAACATCGCAGTGATACGCTCGCCTTCAGCCAATGGCAGCAGATTTACAAGCGGACGACCACGTGCAGCACGAGAAGCCTCAGGAATTTCGTAGGTCTTTTTCCAGTACACCTTACCCAGGCTGGAGAACAACAGCAGTGTGGTATGGCTATTGGCGACGAGAAGATGCTCGATGTAATCGTCTTCCTTTACGCCCGAGGCAGAACGGCCGCGACCACCACGGCGCTGAGCCTGGTAGGCATGCAAGGGCTGGGACTTGGCGTAGCCGCCATGGGAAATGGTGACGACACGATCTTCTTCTGTGATCAGGTCAGCAATGGTCAGGTCGACTTGAGAGGCGACGATTTCAGTACGACGTGCATCACCGAACTCTGCCTTGATCTTTTCAAGCTCCTCACGGATGACTTCCATGAGACGCTCAGGGCTGTTGAGTATTCGGATCAGCTCTGCAATCTGTTTCAGGATCTCCTGATATTCAGCCAGCAGCTTTTCATGCTCCAGGCCGGTCAGGCGATGTAGTCGCAAATCAAGGATGGCCTGCGCCTGTTCAGGAGACAGCCAGTATTTGCCATCACGAAGACCATACTGCGGATCCAGGTTCTCCGGCCGGCAAGAATCCGCACCAGCGCGTTCCACCATCGCCTCGACAGCACTGGACTCCCAGCCGGTCGCAATGAGACGCTCTTTGGCTTCAGCTGGGGTTGGAGAGGACCTGATCAGTTCAATAACCGGGTCGATATTGGACAGCGCTACCGCTTGGCCTTCGAGAATATGACCACGCTCACGCGCTTTACGCAGCTCATAAATGGTTCGGCGGGTAACCACTTCGCGACGGTGACGGATGAATGCCTCAAGCATGTCCTTTAGGTTAAGGACTTTGGGCTGACCATCCACCAGCGCGACGATATTGATACCAAACACTGTTTGCAGCTGAGTTTGTGCATACAGATTGTTCAGCACGACCTCAGCCACTTCACCGCGGCGCAACTCGATTACAACACGCATGCCGTCCTTGTCGGACTCATCACGCAGTTCGGTGATACCTTCGATCTTGCGCTCTTTCACCAGCTCGGCAATCTTTTCGATCAGACGAGCCTTGTTCAGCTGATAAGGCAGCTCGGTGATGACGATCTGCTGGCGAGTGCCTGACTTGTCGATATCTTCGACGTCAGCGCGTGCACGTACATAGATACGGCCACGTCCTGTGCGATAAGCCTCGATGATACCTGCCCGGCCGTTGATGATGCCTGCCGTCGGGAAATCAGGTCCCGGGATATACTGCATCAGTTGGTCGACAGTCAGCTCACTGTTTTCGATCAGCGCCAGGCAGCCATCAATCACTTCGGTCAGGTTGTGAGGCGGAATGTTAGTAGCCATCCCCACCGCGATACCACTGGAGCCATTGACCAGAAGGTTCGGAACCTTTGTAGGCATGACTGCCGGGATCTTCAGGGACCCGTCGTAGTTGTCTACCCAGTCAACGGTTTCCTTATCCAGGTCCGCCAGGATTTCGTGGGTCAATTTGAACATGCGCACTTCGGTGTATCGCATAGCGGCTGCGGAGTCACCGTCAACCGAGCCGAAGTTACCTTGACCATTCACCAACATGTAGCGAAGGGAGAACGGCTGCGCCATACGTACAATCGTGTCGTATACCGCAGAGTCGCCGTGAGGGTGGTATTTACCGATTACGTCGCCCACGACACGGGCGGATTTCAGATAAGGCTTGTTCCAATCGTTACCCAGCTCGCTCATGGCATAAAGCACACGGCGATGCACAGGTTTCAAGCCGTCGCGCACATCCGGCAATGCGCGTCCGACGATTACGCTCATCGCATAATCGAGGTAAGACTGTCTGAGTTCGTCTTCAATATTGACCGGGAGGATTTCTTTGGCCAGTTCGCCCATGAGAAGCCTGGTTCCTTAGTTTCAACACCCTGCGGGAAAGCGGTAAATACTACCACAAACCAAGGGTTGCCTGCGGTTTCCCGCAGGCGATGTGTGAGTCGTGTTAAGCGGAAAAATCAGTGCAAGCGCTTGCGGTTCATAAGTGCAGCCATTTTCTCTGCAGTGGGCCGCTCCACGACGCCTCGCTCCGTGACAATCGCATCAATCAAATCAGCAGGCGTTACATCGAAAACAGGATTTACAGTATCGACTTCTGCCGCAATCCGAACACCGCCTATTTCAAGCAGTTCGCGTCCCTCACGCTGCTCGATGGGGATGTCCTCACCGGATGTCAGATTCATGTCGATGGTCGAGCTGGGCGCCACAACCATAAAGCGCACCCCATGGTGCATTGCATTGACGGCCAGCTGATAGGTCCCGATCTTGTTGGCAACGTCACCGTTGGCTGTGATTCGGTCAGCCCCTACGATGACCCAGGAGATATTGCCGGTTTTCATCAGATGGGCCGCTGCCGCATCGGCATTCAAAGTGACAGGAATGCCTTCGCCAGCCAACTCCCAGGCAGTAAGGCGAGCACCTTGTAGCCACGGGCGCGTCTCATCGGCAAATACCTTGTCCACAAGTCCTTCCAGGTGAGCCGCACGAATAACCCCCAGGGCGGTTCCAAACCCTCCGGTCGCCAACGCACCGGTATTGCAATGGGTCAGAAGCGTCTGAACGCCATCGCCATGCTTGCGAATCAACTCGACCCCGAGCTGCGCCATGGTCAGATTGGCTTCGCGATCGCTCTCATGGATGGCAACGGCCTCCGCTTCAAGGGCCGCGAGCGCTTCCTCGCCCGGCTTGAGTCGCTTCAGGCGCTCTCGCATACGGTTAAGCGCCCAGAACAGGTTGACCGCTGTAGGACGGGACTCTGCGAGCATCTGCATATCCTCATCCAGCGTTTGCAACCAGTCCTCTCCTGCCTGCTGGCGCGCTCGAGCGCCTAGCACAACGCCGTAGGCTGCACTAATACCGATTGCCGGTGCTCCTCGCACGACCATCTGCCTGATTGCCTCGGCCACACCACTGGCCGAGTCATACGTGAGCCAGACTTCCTGCATGGGTAATAAACGCTGATCTAGCAGATGCAGTACGCCCTCTTTCCACTCGATAGCCTTGACCTTCTCTGCGGCCAGAAGTCGCTCGCGCATGATCACCCTCATCGCCTGAAACAAAAAAGTCGATTATACAGGGGTGATACAAGCCGCTGTGACAGGACATCGCGAATACATGGGTTTATAAACGCTTTTATCAATAATGTGGCCCGACTGAGTCCCGCCATTGGGCTGACGCCAGTTATACTTTCATTTATTTACCTTCAGGAAGCCCTTCCATGCCTGGTGTCGTGCCCCTTGACCTGCTTCTTTTCCCCACCTGGATCGTTCCGGTGGAACCGGCCGGGGTGGTACTGACTGACTACGCTATCGGCATCAAGGATGGGCAAATCGCCGTATTGGCACCCCGCTCTGATCTGCGACGCTATCAGGCAGCCGAGTCAGTCGAACTTCCCGGCATGCTACTGAGCCCGGGCCTCATCAATATGCACGGCCATGCTGCGATGACACTGTTTCGTGGCCTTGCGGATGACCTTCCGCTTATGACTTGGCTACAGGAACATATCTGGCCCGCTGAAGCCGAATGGGTAAGCGAGGATTTCGTCCGCGACGGCACCCGATTGGCCATCGCAGAGCAAATTAAAGGCGGCATAACCTGCTTTTCGGATATGTACTTTTTTCCGCAGGTAGCGTGTGAGGCCATCCACGAGTCAGGTATGCGGGCGCAAGTCACCCTGCCGATCATGAACTTTCCTGTACCAGGGGCAAGGACTGCAGATGAGGCGATACGCCGGGGACTTGAGCTTTTTGATGACCTGAAGCTACATGAGCGCATCAAGGTCGCTTTTGGGCCTCACGCCCCCTACACCGTCAGCGATGACAAGCTGGCCAATGTCCTGATGCTGGCCGATCAACTTGACGCATGCATCCACATGCATGTGCATGAAACGGCTGGCGAGGTGCAGGAGGCAATCGAAAAGACAGGGGAACGTCCGCTTACTCGCCTGCGCAGGCTAGGACTTTTAGGTCCCCGCTTCCAGTCTGTCCACATGACCCAGATCGACGAGGAAGACTTGGAAAACCTGGTTGAGACCAACACTCATGTAATCCACTGCCCTGAGTCCAATCTCAAGCTAGCCAGCGGTTTCTGCCCGGTAGAAACGCTTTGGCAGGCAGGCGTGAACGTCGCCATAGGTACGGACGGGGCAGCCAGCAACAATGACCTGGATCTGTTGGGCGAAACCCGTACCGCCGCTCTCCTGGCCAAGGCCGTAGCCGGTTCCGCAACAGCACTGGATGCACACAGAGCCTTGCGTATGGCCACACTCAATGGGGCACGTGCCCTGGGTCTTGAGCGCTGCCTGGGCTCCCTTGAGGTGGGCAAGGCAGCTGACATGGTCGCTTTCGACATGAGCAGACTGGCTCAGCAACCCATTTATGACCCAGTGTCTCAACTGATTTATGCCAGCAACCGTGATTGTGTGAAGCATGTCTGGGTGGGTGGTCGCCCCTTGTTAAAGGACGGCAAGCTGACCCGCCTGGATGAACAAGAACTTATCGAGAACGCTCGCACCTGGGGCCAAAAGATAGCCGCTCGCTAACGACTGGCTGCGCCAGTGGTGCGTTCATCTAGCAAATGCCAAATCACAAGCGCATTTGCACAACGAATTTAGAGAATGGAGTGTAATGGATGTCCAACGTCGATAATGCCGAGATTGCCAAATTCGAAGCCCTGGCCTCGCGGTGGTGGGACAGAGAGAGTGAATTCAAGCCGCTTCATGATATCAATCCGCTGCGCGTCAATTGGATTGACCAACACGCCAACCTCGCCGGCAAAAAAGTACTCGACGTAGGCTGCGGCGGCGGCATCCTGAGCGAAGCCATGGCAGTACGGAGCGCGGACGTCACAGGAATCGACATGGGCGAAGCGCCGCTTTCAGTTGCACAGCTTCACCAACTGGAATCAGGTGTGCCCGTCAGCTACCGCCGCATTACCGCTGAGGAGCTGGCAGCTGAAACGCCCGGCACTTACGATGTCGTCACATGCATGGAAATGCTTGAGCATGTCCCAGATCCCGCATCTGTGATTCAAGCATGCCGGACACTAGTCAAACCTGGCGGCCATGTCTTTTTCTCTACGATTAACCGCAACCCCAAATCCTATCTATTTGCCATTGTGGGCGCCGAATATGTCTTGCGTTTACTGCCGCGCGGCACTCATGACTTCCGCAAGTTTATTCGTCCATCCGAATTAGGCGCCTGGTGCCGAAACGCTGGCCTACACGTACGCGATGTCATCGGTATGACTTACAACCCGATTACCAAGGTTTACAAGTTGGGCAATGATGTCGACGTAAACTACATGCTGCGCACCATCCGCGAGGAGTAATAGGATGCGAATAAAAGCAGTACTGTTCGATATGGACGGCACATTGCTCGACACGGCACCTGACTTTATCGCCGTGATCCAGTCCATGCGCGCTGATCGAGGCTTGCCAGCCGTCGATGAGAAAACTGTCCGGGACGTCGTATCGGGTGGCGCGCGAGCCATGGTAGCCAGCGCGTTCGAAGTAGATCCCTTGAGTGATGAGTTTGACCCACTACGATTGGACTTTCTTGACCGCTATCAGGACCACTGCGCCGCCCACTCTCACCTATTCGAGGGCATGGAAGAATTGTTGGCGGACCTGGAACGGGCTCGTCTGACTTGGGGCGTAGTCACCAACAAGCCCGTCCGCTATGCAGAGCCCATCATGCAGGCACTTGGCCTTGCTAAACGTTCAGCCGTTCTGGTCTGCCCTGACCATGTCACCTACAGCAAACCTGATCCAGAGCCCGTGCTGTTAGCGTGTAAACAAATCAATATCGAGCCGCAAGCCGTCATTTTTGTCGGTGACGATCGTCGAGATATCGAATCGGGGCGCGCAGCGGGCACCAAAACAGCGGCCGTGCGATATGGCTATATCCATCCAGAGGACAATCCTGCTCACTGGGGCGCCGATCTGGTAGTAGATCACCCGCTTGAGCTGCGTGACGCCTTGGACCGCGCCATTTGCGGCTGTTAAAACAATAGGGCCGCTCAAGCGAGCGGCTGGGAGTCAAGATGTTTGAATACAAGGCCCGCCCAGACCTTCTCAAAAATCGAATCATCCTTGTAACAGGTGCCGGACGAGGCATTGGCCGGGCAGCGGCAAAAACCTATGCTGCCCATGGCGCAACCATCCTGCTCTTGGGTAAGACAGAAGAGAACCTCAACGAGGTCTACGATGAAATCGAGGCTGCTGGCCATCCACAAGCGGTAGTCGTTCCTTTTGACCTTGAAGCCGCACGGCCTGAGCAATTCGAAGAGCTGGCTGCCATGGTAGAAACGGAGTTTGGTCGACTTGATGGTCTTTTGCACAATGCAGGCATTCTAGGTCCTCGCGCCTCCGTTGAGCAGACCAGCGGAGAAGCCTTCATGCAGGTTATGCAAGTCAACGTCAACGCAGTCTTCATGCTAACGCGTGCGCTACTGCCACTACTCAGACAATCGAACGATGCCTCGATCATTTTCACCTCCAGCAGTGTGGGGCGAAAAGGACGTGCCTATTGGGGAGCATACGCCGTTTCTAAATTTGCCAACGAAGGCCTTATGCAGGTGATTGCCGATGAAATGGATGGCACTGCGGCCGTACGGGCCAATAGTATCAATCCCGGCGGAACCCGAACCGACATGCGTGCTCTCGCTTACCCTGCTGAAAACCCTGCACGCAACCCAACACCCGAGGAGATCATGCCCGTCTACCTCTATTTGATGGGACCAGACAGCGCACACGTCAATGGGCAAGCGTTCAACGCTCAAGGCTAGATAGAGGAAAGGGAAGCAAGAAAGGATGAACATGTGAGATGTTCATCCTTGGATCAATCAACGACCAGCGCGTGATTCGCGAATATAGAAGCGCGCCTTCTGGGCATTTTGAACGCAGCCGTTATAGGCCTCTACCTGCTGCTGAGTCTTGGCGGTTGAAATCAAGCCCAGCGCCTTGGAATAGCTGACCGTACCTGCAAACCCTTCGGTTTTGGCTATATCCAGTTCTTTCCATGCAGCGTTCACCTCTGCCGCACAACTGTCTCGGTTGACCGTTTTGGCTGCACATCCAGCAAGTACCAGCGCCGCGACAGGCATCATTGCAAGCCAGCGATTCATGATTTGACTCCTTCAATGGATAAGTAAATCCGGCGCATTAAAGACCTCGTTTTAATTAGCCTGTTCAACGGTTTGCCTTGAGATAACCCACGACCGCCTGCTGATCTCCAGCAAAGAGGATGCGCCCTGACTTATTCTCGCGTTGATAGGCATACATAGGGTCGTAATATTCACTTAGCAACGCTCGAATCCATTCACGATGCTGCTCTACATCGCCACTGACCTTCTGCACCGCGAGTGCTTCATTCATGATTTCCGCCAGGCGTTGATAGCGCTCGCCGCCCAGTCTTTTGGCAATATTGGAAAGACTCTTACAAAGCTGTTCAGCAAACAAATCAAATCCGCTGTCGCCATGTTCACGATTGAACTCGGCTGCCAGATCAATCACGTAGTCCTTTAGTATTCGCTCGACACGCCCCTCCAGGGTGTCTTCCAGCCATACCATGGGAAAATGCTGCATAGCCTGGTGCAACTCAAAAGGCAAGGAGCACCGCCCAATCAACCGAGACTCATCTTCCAGCACAAAACGATCCTGCCCCTTTGCACGACGCCTCAACAAGTCAATGGCCAGACTGTTCTCAAAATCGATTTGTGATGGCTGTACGGTGGCGCGCTTACCAAAACTTGAGCCGCGATGATTGGCATGCCCTTCCAGATCAATACTATCGTCGAGCTGAGCGATGACTTCTGTTTTGCCAGTTCCAGTCATACCGCCCACCAATACAAAGCGGCATTCCTCAACAGACTGAAGCAGTGTTTCCATGAGAAACGTACGCATGGCCTTATAGCCACCGGCTACACGTGGATAGGCAATACCTGCCTCACTAAGCAGCCATTGCTGAGTGATTTGCGACCGCAGCCCACCCCTGAAGCAGTACAGATAGCCCTCCGGATTGGCCTCGGCAAACTCGGCCCACGCCTGTACCCGCGCTTCCTTCAACTTACCGGAAACCAGAGAGTGTCCAAGCTCCAGAGCAGCCTGCTGCCCCTTCAGCTTGTAACAGGTACCCACCTTTTGCCGCTCGATGTCATTCATCAACGGCCGGTTGGTTGCGCCCGGAAAAGCGCCCTTGGAAAACTCGACGGGTGCACGCACATCCATTAGCGGCACACCAGAAAGAAAGAGGGAGCGGTAGTCCCGAGCGTCATCGCGCATCAATACACCTCAACCGCATGCCGCTGTCGATCAACCATTTCGCCAATAGGCTGAAGTGATAGGCCTAACTCTCGAGCGACCGACATGAATGCTGACTCGCCCTGCGGCTCGACCGCGATCAACAGCCCGCCACTGGTCTGGGGATCGCACAAAAGCAATTTCTGCTGCTCGGATAGCGATGCAATACGGTCACCGTAGCTATCGAAGTTGCGTAAGGTGCCACCAGGCACACACCCCCACTCCAGATACTGCTCAACCATAGGCAAACGTGGAACTGCGTTATATTCAACCCGGGCAGTTAAGCCGCTGCCGTCAGCCATTTCCACCAGATGTCCCAGTAGCCCGAAGCCCGTTACATCTGTCATTGCGGTGACGGCAGCCAACTTGCCAAAGCGACTACCCGGCTTGTTCAGTTGACACATCCAATCGCGTGCGACACCCATGTCTTCCACACGCAATTTTGATTTTTTTTCAGCGGTAGTCAGAATGCCGATGCCCAGAGGCTTGGTGAGGAACAACTTGCAGCCTAACGAAGCCGTGTCGTTTCGCTTCATGTTTCGCTTTTCGACGACACCTGTTACTGCCAGACCAAAAATAGGTTCAGGCGCATCGATAGAGTGTCCACCAGCCAACGGGATGCCCGCCTCGTCACAAACCTTGCGGCCACCTGCCACCACTTCCCGTGCAACCTCAGGTGGAAGCACATTGACAGGCCAGCCCAAAATTGCAATTGCCATCAAAGGATCACCACCCATGGCGTAGATATCGCTAATGGCGTTGGTCGCCGCGATACGTCCGAAATCAAAGGGATCATCCACAATGGGCATGAAGAAGTCAGTTGTGGAAACCACACCTCGCTCAGCATCAAGGGCATATACCGCTGCATCATCCCTCGAGGCATTTCCTACCCAAAGGTTCGGGTCCAGATGCTGGGCACCACTGCCGGCCAGAATGATTTCCAATACCTTAGGCGAAATCTTGCAACCACAGCCGGCTCCATGGCTGTATTGGGTAAGGCGAATCGGCTCGGACATAAGTACTCCGCTGAAGGCTAAGAATTTCATACGCGCGAGGCGCGCTTATAGGTCAGTATTCTAACAAAGCCTGGATAAGGTTAGGCTTGCTTGGTAAGTGAACCAGACTAAATAGCCAGAATACGCCTGCTATACGCGTGATTCGAGGCTCGTATGGAGCCACAGATGGAACTTGCCAGCTGTTTACAAGGACAAAATGTCGCGAAAAAACATTGTATAAACGCCTAAAAGTACCTGGCATGAACGTTTTTAATCCACAAAAGCTGTGGATAAGTTCGTGGAAAAGATGGTGGAAATCACCGCAACGCCAGTAGCCACGCCACCTTTAACTAAACTGTCGTTTTTTTAGGCAATTCATAAATTCTGTGCCTTTTCAGTCATTTATAATTTTAGAGTATAGCTTTACTACGCATTACAACCCCTTGACATTACGCCCAATGGCGTTTTAGTCGGGTGTGTATATCTCGCCCCCCCAACTACAAAAATGTCCTGCCGATTGTTTGAGGTAGGATAAGCATGTTTATACATTTGGATTACTTAATGTCTGCCCCATCAACCCACACCTCATCTGTACCCGCACGTGCGTGGTTACTCCTGCTGGGACTCTTTCTTGTCGCACTCAATTTAAGGCCCGCCTTATCAAGTCTTTCCCCTCTGCTTCGTCAGATCGAGGCCTCGACCGGGTTGTCCAGCTCAGCAGCCGGGCTACTGACTACAGCACCCGTCCTGTGCCTGGGACTTTTTGCGCCATTGGCGCCTCGCCTCTCCCGATGGCTGGGCAGCGAAAGAACCGTGCTGGTGATACTGCTTACACTGGCAGGCGGTATTGTCTTACGTAGTCTGTTACCCCCTGCCGGCCTGTTTATAGGCAGTCTTGTTGCAGGTGCCAGCATTGGAGTCATAGGCGTTCTATTACCTGGCATTATCAAGCGGGACTTTCCAAAGCAGGCAGGCATGCTCATGGGCGCCTATACCATGGCGCTATGCCTGGGTGCCGCCCTCGCCGCCGGTGCAACAGCCCCACTGGAGCATATGTTCAACGACCGCTGGCAACCGGCCTTGGCTTTCTGGGCAACGCCAGCGATCTTGGCAGCAATCGTCTGGTTGCCGCAAACCCGCGCTAATCATCATGCGAACAGCCAGAAATGGCAGGTGGTAGGCTTATGGCAGGATAAGCTGGCCTGGCAGGTTACCCTTTATATGGGGCTTCAATCATCGCTCGCCTATATTGTTTTTGGATGGCTACCCTCCATCCTGATTGATCGAGGTCTCAGCGCTGTAGAGGCAGGACTCATGCTGTCCATTTCAGTCCTACTTCAATTACTGACCGCGCTTATCACGCCCTGGCTGGCTACTCGAGGCAAGGACCAGCGCCTGGCCATCATCCTGGTGCTGAGCATGACGCTAACCGGTCTTCTTGGCTGCCTGTACGGATCCCTTGGCAGTCTATGGTTCTGGGCTTGCATTCTAGGCCTGGGCCAAGGCGGAACCTTCAGTATAGCCCTGGCCTTGATCGTACTTCGTTCGCCTGATGCGCATATTGCAGCTCGCCTGTCAGGAATGTCCCAAGGCGTAGGCTATACATTGGCAGCCATGGGTCCCCTGCTGGTAGGCGTGATCCATGACATGAGCAGCGGCTGGAGCAGTGTGGGCATCCTGTTTATAGGAATCGCCATTTCAGCCGCGTTATTTGGCCTGCTTGCAGGACGCAACCTGCATGTAAACGCCAAGAGCCTTCCGCTATAACTGGCTTGAGTGGGGTAAAACGTCTTGTTTGCCCCATTCGTTTGGTTATGGCTTTGGGACCTGATCTGCAGCGCCTGCCATCCAGTCACGAATCAGATTGTAGGCAACGGCCAAAAGAATAGGTCCCAGAAACAATCCCATAAAACCAAACGCCAGCAGGCCGCCAAAGACACCAAGCAATACGACTACCAATGGCAGGTCCCCTCCCCGACTAATCAAATACGGCTTGAGAATATTATCTACACCGCTAATGACAAAGAGCCCCCAAAGTCCCATGAATATGGCGTATCCATATTCCTGCTGGAGCACCAGCCAGATCGTTGAAGGTATCCAGACCAGCGGAGGCCCCACAGGGATCAAGCTCAATGCAAAGGTCAACAACGCCAATCCTAACGCGCCGGGCACCCCAGCGATCATTAGGCCTATCATCGCCAAGACACCTTGAGCCGCCGCCGTTCCTAGAATTCCATTAACGACTCGATGCACTGTGCCGCCGACCAGTTGCATATAATGGCCGGCTTGAGCACCAATCAGCCTGACGAGCAGCTTTTCAACCAAGGTAGCCAGCCGAGGTCCGTCACGGTAGAAGAAAAACACTAGGACAAGACTTAGCGCCAGCTCTAAAAAGCCGCCACCTACGCGCGCACTTCGCGCCAGAAGCCAATTCCCCATCTGCCCCAGATAGGGCTTCAAGCTGTCAAAATAGGCAGTACCTCGCGCATCCAGGGTTTGCCATAGACTGGCCAGCCGGTCGCCAACAAGAGGCAACCGCACTACCCACTCTGGCACAGGCGGCAAACCGCCCACTTGGATGCTGCGAACTAACTCAATCGTTCCACGCACATGATCAGCAAGTCCGATACCGACCCATACAAGCGGCAATGCCACCAACAATATCCAACCGATCGTAAGAATCGCAGCGGCCACCGTATTACGGCCGTTCAGCCTGCGGGTCAAGCCCCGCATCAGAGGCCAACTGGCGTAAGCCAGTACCGCAGCCCAAAATAGGGCCGACATGAATGGCAGCAACACCCATAGACAGGCACCAAGGAGTGACAGGAGAAGTATGCGGACGAGCAGGCGATCGTGCTCATACATGGGCGGAGGTAATTGGGGAGACTGACCAGCAGGAAGCCGCATATAAATTCCTAAGATGACAATCGAATCACTGTCCTGCTTAAGCGGCTCCATCCGCCGAATAGGCAAGCGATAGTGTCAGAGCTTAACGCCCCGGCAGATACCTGTCGTTACCGCTAGATGGATTATGGCTGCAGATAGAGCCCAGGCTCACGATTCGGGTCAGCCTCAAGCCGGGCCGCTCGTATACGCTTGGCCAGCAACGCTTTCTCCCACTTGCCCGCTTGCGGCCCACCAATGATTACTCGGGTACCTGTGTCCAGATTAAGGCACTGCCCTACCAGGTCCAGCCAAATATCGTCTGGTGGATCGGCTAACGCAGGAAGATGTAACTCACCATCTTGCCGCAATTGACGAAGCAATGTTGCAGGACTTGCTACCAGCTTGCCCAAAGGTGTGGAAGCCTCGAGCTGTTCCACGTGCAGATAACCCCTTCGATTACCCCGAGTGATCGCGTAAAGCGCCAGCAATGTCTCGTCTTGTGGTGGAGCGAGACGCAATAGGAGATACGACTGCTGCTCGTCCGGCCCATACAACTGCGATTTGCCAAAAATAGCATTGGCAAAGACATTACTGGAGCCACAATCGCGGCCTTCACACCACGATAACGGTATCGCAGACTGCTTCTGCAATGTACTTCTAGCCTCATTGAGTGCCGCAATAGGGTCATGTCCACGGGGCAACTCATAGGTCAGAGTGACGAGCTTACCCTCTGCTTGGACGTCTCCCTCCAGGCGCAACTTGCCCCCTATACGACTTACAGCGCCCTGTGGGTACATTTTCTCGACAGACCCAGCCTCACGATAATCAATAATTTCGGCATGGGCAGGTCGCGCCAGCACTGGAAGATCGACACTGCCTGGCATATCTGCCGCAACAGCAGCACACGTCATGAATCCCAGACCAAGCGCAAAAAAAAGTCGCATATATATATTAGTGAATCACCCTGAATTAATTTAAAGCCCCATAAATAATAGCGGGGACATGTTTACCTGGAGTGGCGTGTTATACCGACACGCGCTTTTTCCTACCTGAGGACTGACAGGCGAATCTGACAGAGCGAATACACGTTCAAAAACCACCCAAACGCTGCATCCTTTAGAGGCATGGCTCCCTGTGACTTGATCGCTATTGATCCTTTATGCATAACAAGCCTTATCAATACCCGTATTCGAGTCAAGCTGCAGAGAAAAAGCGATTGAAACAATCTGCTACTGCCCTTGCGCCAATCTCATTATCCAGATGCAAGTGATGCCCCCCAGCCAAACGGGTAACTTCATAGCAAGCAAGCTCCTGTAGAAGTCCATCGATACCGGGAATATTGACGAGCAGCCCCTTGTCAGCCACAACAAGACTTGCAGGACACTGCACTTTTTTAATGAACGCCAACGCCTGCTCATGCGTCAGCCTTAATGTGGCCGGCAAGGTTAAACGAGCATCGGAGCGCCAGGTATACCCTCCTGGAATAGGCATCAACCCTCGCTCTGCCAGTAGTTCCGCAGCCTCCATACTGACCGATCCCACACCTTTGAGTCTGGCTTGAGCGGCCTGCTGAACAGTCTCATAAACCGGCTTGCGCTTATTGGGCAAATTAAGCTGAGCACGCAAGGCATTGCCTAGTTTTTCAGGTGCCTCATCCGGCTCTGTCGTGTACGGTATCAGCCCGTCGATTAACGCCAGACGCTCGACACGTTCCGGCAATGCCGCTGCGAAAAGCGCTGAAATAATGGCCCCGAGTGAGTGCCCCAGTAACGAGAAGCGCTCCCACCCTAGCTGCTCTGCTGCCATCAACACGTCCTGCACGTAGTCTTGCAGCAGGTAGCCAACACCGGCCGGGCGATGAGCGGATAAACCATGCCCCGGCAGGTCGACTGCAACAATGCGCAACCCCTCCAGATAAGGGGCCAATCGCGAGAACGTCATGGCATTATCTAACCAGCCATGCAAAGCCAGCACTGGCCGCCCGTCTTCAGGGCCGAATAAACGAGCCGCAAGCTCAAGGTGGGGTAAATTAAGGCGCAACTCCTGTACATGGGCAGTCATGTCTAGTTCTCATGATTGATTTTCAGATCAGACAATAAAGCAAGCAGAAGGGCTTCGCAGAGCAATGGCGTTCATGCTCGATGAACCAGTAAATGCTCTAGATATAAAGAGGCGCAAGACCAACACCTAATAACCGAAAGGGCTGGTCCAGGCGCGGCATCAGGACGAAATGCGGTCTTTGGGGATGACAGCTACCGTTAAACGCGAAATACAGGTTGCACGCCCCGCTTTATCTGACAATCGGATATCCCATACATGAGTACTTCGACCCAGATGGACAGGCTTTGCCACAGCGGTCACCCGACCACGTCTAACAGCGCGCAAATGATTGGCATTGACCTCAAGCCCCACGCAGGTGTACTGGCTCCTGTCGATACAGAGCAGACTGGCAATGGAACCGACGGTCTCTGCCAAGACAACAGAAGCCCCTCCATGAAGCAACCCAAACGGCTGGTGGGTACGCTCATCTACCGCCATGCTTGCAGTGAGCGAATCGTCATCATAAGCCTCAAAATGAATATCCACACGCTCGCAAATAGTGTTTTGCAAACTCTCATCCAGCGCAGCGAGGTCCGGCTCGGTGAACCAGATACTCATACCAGGTACTCCGCATAGACCCGTAAAGACACACCTGATGCATCAATTAACATAACGACCTCTTTTTTGTTAGAAATTATGGAATCGTCGAATCAGTCAAGGATGAAAAAGCTCAACCAGCTCCATGGCACCTGCAATGCGCATTTCCCCTTCAAGCGTAGCCAGTGAGCCTGTAGCCATACTCAGTGGCTGCTGTAGGTTTCCATGAATCAGAAGACCAGCCAGGTAGCTGACAAAGGGATTATGGGTAGCTAACAGGATATTACTGCCGGAAAGATCATCCAGAAGATCAATAGCCTTGATCACGTCATCATCAGGCGTTATCCAGGGCAGAGTGACAATGGACTCTTTGTGCCCTAGAACACCCCTGACCAGCTCGGCTGTCTGCTGGGCTCGGACATATGGACTTGCATAAATCACATCGATCCTTTCCCCCAACAGCCGCTCCGCACTGCGTCTGACTTCACTACGGCCCCTATCCGTCAACGGCCTGAACTCATCGCCCTCTGAACGCGGCTCCGCCTCACCATGCCTTAGCAACCAGAGCGTCATGGCTGCCTCTCTTGCATAGAGGAAGCGGTATCGGGCCAGTCAGCAAGAGGCCATGGCTTTTCTTCTGTAGCAAAGGTTCCGAAACGAACAATCTGCGCCAGATAGCAGGACAAACTCGAACCAAATTCACTTAAGGCGTCACTTGGTGTGCCTTTGACGAGGCGATAGCCCAGCTGAGCAATTACCACGCCTGCAAAAATGTACTGCGACACTAACCATACAAGCAGGAAAATCACCATCCAGATAAGACGCAACGCGAGGCTTTCGCGTTCATGAGTGTCTGCTGACATATTCTCTCCTAAGTTTCGGAGCCTATCGGCAAATAGAAATCGACATCAGTTTTCGGCTCTCCACGCATCAACGCAGCAATAACCTGATCCAGCGTGCGGGACTCGAACAGTACCGCATACAGGCCTTGCACCAGTGGCATGTAGACGCCGAGTTCATCGGCTTTTTCCTTGAGGACACGCAAGGTGTTAACTCCTTCCGCCGTCTCCCCCATTCGAGCAACTGCCGCCTCAAGCGTAAGGCCCTCACCCAATGCATGCCCTACCTGATAGTTGCGGCTCTTGGGCGAAGAACAAGTGACGATAAGATCACCTACCCCGGCCAAACCCATGAACGTAATGGGATTGGCACCCTGCTGTACGGCAAAGCGAGTCATCTCGGCGAGCGCGCGGGTAATCAGCATGCTGCGGGTGTTTTCACCCATATTCAGCGCAGCTGCCAGCCCCGCCATGATGGCATATACGTTCTTCAAGGCTCCGGCCAGCTCTACTCCCAGCCGGTCACGGCTGGCATAGACCCTGAAGGTACGCCCGTGGAGAACAGCCTGCACCTGCTGGCAGAGCGCATCATCTTCACTGGCAATAACGGTAGCCGTCAGTGCGTGCTCTGCAATCTCTCGCGCCAGGTTAGGTCCTGAAATCACACCAATTCTCGCTTTCGGTGCGATCTCCTCAAGAATCTGGCTCATCAGCTTGAAGGTATGCGCTTCAATTCCTTTGGTGAGGCTGACCAACGCCTTACCAGCCAGGCGACCGGCTACCGGGGCAAGCACATTACGTAACGCACTGGAGGGCAGCGCGACAAAGACAATGTCACACCCTGCCAGAGAGGCATCAAGATCACATCCCGGCTCGACAGATTGATGAACCTTTATGCCCTTTAGATACCGCGGATTCTCACGAACTTGACGAATAGCTTCAGCCTGCTCAGGATCGCGCATCCAAAGCTTTACAGGATGACCATTCTCCGCCAGCAGATTGGCCAGGGCTGTTCCAAAACTGCCTCCGCCCAAGACTGCTATAGGTTGCTTTACACTCATCGGGTTATCCATTTATGCCGCAATGTGCGACGGTATCCACATTATACGAAGCCCCTATTTAACATTCCGCTCTCTTTTATTGAACCATGTGTAATTACCGTATCCTTCTTCCTGAAGGTGGACGCTAACACCATAACGGCCAGAATGGCCTATTGTAGTAAGAGCATCGAGCTCAAGGCTCACGGAGAACGCTCTATTGGACAAGCGACGCGGCTGGGGCATACGTACCCGTACTTTAGCCATCAGCCTGGGACCTGCCCTGATTATTACACTGGTACTGACGGGCTATTTCACATACGCCCGCCTTCAGGATCTGCATCACGAACTCAGTCACACAGGCCAGCTGATTGCAATTCAGTTGGCATCTGCCAGTGAATACGGGGTCTCGACCGATAACCTCCCGATGCTACGCAACCTCCTGGAGGCCACACTGGCGACCCGCTACGTTCGCTTTATCGAAATCCGCGATCGTCAGGAGCGCATCATCATGTATGCGCATAATCCGCCCCCCAATGCGCAATCGGCTTCACAGGTAGAGATATTTCACGCAAGCATCAGCCGCTCGGGCACACCCAATTCGAATGGGTCCCTTGGCCGTGTTGCCGTTGGCGTGACCAACGAAGCCTTCCATGAGCGCCAACAGGCTATTTTGACCAAGGCAGGCGCACTGGCCTTATTGGCACTTGGGCTTACCTTCTTGTTGGCCTGGCGCCTGGCCAAGCGCCTTTCCGCGCCGCTAAGCGACATGGGTCGTACCGTGAATGCCATTCGCGCAGGCGACTACCACAGCCGTCTTCCGGTACCAGACAACTCCGAAATGGGCGTATTGGCGCATCTGATCAATGATCTTGCCCAAGCCCTGCAGCGGGCCAGTGAAGAGCAACAGCGCAGCATTGATCAGCTGGTTGCGGCACGTGAAGAGGCCGAGCAGGCCAACCGCGCCAAATCAGACTTCCTCGCCATGATGAGTCATGAGCTTCGTACACCACTCAATGGCGTACTGGGCATGTTGCAGCTCCTTGAAACCACAGAGCAATCCCGCGAGCAAAGTGAATACACCAGCCTTGCTACCGAATCCACAGAGCATTTGCTGAAAGTCATCAACGATGTTTTGGATTTCTCACGCATCGAGCGTGGTGCGCTGGAGCTGGAAAGCATTCCATTCAATCTGGCCGACCTGATTACAGCTTCGGTGCAGGTTTTTCAGCACAGTGCAACACAACGTGGTCTGCAGCTGACGCTTGAAGGTGCCGAAAGTCTGGAGCGACTGGAGGTTACCGGAGACCCGACGCGCCTGAGACAGATCCTGGTGAATCTAGTGGGCAATGCACTCAAATTTACCGAGAGCGGCTCAATCGAGGTTAAATGCTACTGCCAACCTCTGGATGAGCGCCTGCTCTGGCTCACCTGCTCGGTACACGATAGCGGCATAGGTATTTCGGCAGAACGTCTGGAGCGCATGTTTGATGCCTTCCAGCAGGCTGACCCAACCATCAGCCGCCGTTACGGAGGTACCGGGCTTGGCCTGTCCATCGCACGTACACTGGCGGAGCGGATGGGTGGATCGCTTCATGCCATAAGCCAGGAAAGCCAGGGATCAACCTTTACGCTCGAATTGCCGCTTCCCTTCCGACACGTCCAGCAGACAGAGCGCAACCAGTCTCCTCTTCAGGAGTTTCAGGTCAATGGACTGAACGTCTTGCTGGTTGAGGATAACCCGGTCAATCAGACAGTTATCGAAGCCATGTTACGCAGCCTGGGGTATCATATTACTATCGCAGGGGATGGAGCCCAGGCGGTAAGTCTGGCCGAGCAGCAGTCTTTCAGTGCAATTCTCATGGACTGTCGCTTACCGGTGCTGGATGGCTATCAGGCTACTCGCCTGATCCGCCAACAGCCTGGACCTATGGTTCCCATCATTGCACTGACGGCCAATGCGCTGCAGGGGGACCGGGAAAATTGTCTGGCTGCCGGAATGAATGATTATCTGGCAAAACCCTTCAAGCGAGCTGATCTTCAGCAGATGCTGCAACGCTGGATTAGCCAGCCCGAGCGGTCTCGAGGAGCAACGTCCTTGTAATCGGATATGCATCACTATTGGAGTATTTGATCTCCAACGTGCACAATTCGTCTTTCGCGAGGTTTTACCGCCTCGCTGTGACTTTCAAAATGGCTTGGCTGTCTATGTGGTGGCTGTCCAATAGCGAGAGCGACACTATAATCGCCGACATTGATCACCAGGCCAGCTACAGGAGCTTGCATGACCAAACAACACGCCTTCACCCACGAAGACTTGCTGCGCTGCAGCCGTGGCGAGCTATTCGGCCCGGGTAATGCGCAACTGCCCGCCCCGAACATGCTGATGATCGATCGGATCACTCATATCAGCGATGTAGGCGGCAAGTACGGTAAGGGTGAACTGGTCGCCGAGCTGGATATCAATCCAGATCTCTGGTTCTTTAAATGCCATTTCGAAGGTGACCCGGTAATGCCAGGCTGCCTGGGCTTGGATGCCATGTGGCAATTGGTAGGTTTCTATCTTGGCTGGCAGGGAAATCCTGGCCGCGGCCGTGCGCTGGGCTCAGGAGAGGTCAAGTTTTTTGGCCAGGTACTGCCCACTGCCAAGAAAGTGACCTACAACATACATATCAAGCGCACCATTACACGTTCGCTAATTCTAGCCATTGCAGATGGTACGGTTAGCGTTGATGGTCGCGAGATTTACTCGGCCGAAGGTCTTCGTGTCGGCCTATTCACTTCAACAGAAAGTTTCTAAGGGTCCTTCCGCATGCGTCGCGTCGTGATCACCGGCTTGGGCATTGTTTCTTGCCTCGGCAATGACAAAGACACCGTTTCCGCCAACCTGCGCGCAGGTCGTCCCGGCATTCGTTTCAATCCGGAATATGCCGAAATGGGGCTTCGCAGCCAAGTGTCCGGGTCCATCGACCTGAACCTGGAAGAGCTGATCGACCGCAAGGTCAAGCGCTTCGTGGGTGATGCAGCCGCCTATGCCTACCTGGCAATGGAACAGGCTGTCAAAGACTCAGGCTTGACCGAAGAGCAGGTTTCAAACCCACGTACCGGCCTGATTGCCGGCTCTGGGGGCGCCTCTACGTTCAACCAGATGGAAGCGCTGGATATCCTGCGCGAAAAAGGCGTCAAGCGTGTCGGCCCCTACCGGGTTACTCGTACTATGAGCAGCACGGTATCGGCTTGCCTTGCAACGCCTTTCAAAATTAAAGGCCTGAACTATTCCGTGGCATCGGCCTGCGCAACCAGTGCGCACTGCATTGGTCTGGCGATGGAGCAGATTCAACTGGGCAAGCAGGACGTCGTGTTTGCCGGTGGCGGTGAAGAGGAACATTGGTCCCAGTCCTTCCTGTTCGACGCCATGGGCGCCCTTTCTAGCCAGTACAACGAAACCCCTGAAAAAGCTTCCCGCGCGTACGATGCCAATCGTGATGGCTTTGTCATCGCTGGCGGCGGCGGTATGGTCGTAGTCGAGGAACTCGAGCATGCCCTTGCTCGTGGTGCCAAGATTTATGCAGAAATCGTAGGCTACGGTGCAACATCCGATGGCTATGACATGGTTGCGCCGAGCGGTGAAGGCGCTGCACGCTGCATGCGCCAGGCGATGTCTACAGTGGACGCCCCGATTGACTACCTGAACACCCACGGCACCTCCACCCCGGTGGGTGATGTTGCGGAGATCAAGGCGGTACGGGAAGTCTTTGGTGACAAGGCCCCGGCCATCAGCTCTACAAAGAGCCTGTCAGGTCACTCCTTGGGCGCCGCTGGTGTTCATGAAGCGATCTACTGCATGTTGATGATGGAGGGTAACTTCATCGCTGGCTCAGCCAATATCGATGAGCTCGACTCTCAGGTAGCAGACTTGCCCATTCTTCGTGAGACTCAGGAGAATGCCAAGCTCGACGTCGTCATGAGCAACAGCTTTGGCTTTGGTGGAACCAACGCCACGCTGATTCTCAAGCGCTGGAATAGCTGATCCAGCGCCGCGTGCAACACCCTAAAACCCGCACACCGTGCGGGTTTTTTTACAACCAAAACATGACTTTAGACGAACTTTTTAAAAATTTAACCTCTCGCTGAATCGATTTCTGCACGGTTCATAACTATTATTCCGCGCGGATTGAACCGAAACGGATTGGATCAATCATATGCGAGCTTTAAACGGGCGTTTATTTGAGTCGCCTACCCCTTTGGAGAGAAGATGAATAATTCCAACGAAGTTCCAAATTACAGAGGCCCCCTGTCGGTACTGACAGTACTGTTCTTCATGTGGGGATTGATTACCTCGCTGAATGATATTCTGGTTCCTCACCTCAAGGCTGTCTTCACGCTGAGCTACGTTCAAGCCTCGCTGATTCAGTTCTGTTTCTTTACCGCCTACTTCATCGTCTCGTTCCCGGCAGGTCGCCTGGTTGAGGGGCTTGGCTACAAGAAGGGAATTATCTTCGGTTTATGTACAGCTGCTGTTGGCTGTTTGCTGTTTTATCCAGCTGCCGGAGCGCACTCCTACGCCTTCTTCCTACTGGCCTTATTCGTACTAGCGGGCGGTATCACTGTCCTACAGGTGGCAGCCAACCCCTATGTTACTGTTCTTGGTAAGCCGGAAACCGCTGCAAGCCGTCTGACGCTGACTCAGGCCTTCAATTCCCTGGGCACAACCGTAGGCCCGCTGATTGGCGCCGTAACCATTCTGGCACTGGTCGAGCACAGCACAGATGCCTCTTCGGTACAGATGCCCTACCTGATTCTGGCCGGTATGCTTCTGGCAATTGCCGTGATCATTGGCTTTATCAAATTGCCGCAAATCAAAGGTGGTAATGACGAAGTTCAGACCCAGCAGAACAGCGCTCCTCAGCACGAAGCCAAAAGCATCTGGCAGTACAAGCACCTTCTTCTCGGTGTTATCGGTATTTTCATGTATGTAGGCTCCGAGGTATCGATCGGCACCTACCTGATCAGCCTGATGGAAAGCCCTGACGTGGCAGGCCTCTCGAGTGATGTAGCTGGACGCTACCTGGCTCTGTACTGGGGCGGCGCGATGGTAGGCCGCTTTGTCGGTGGTGTGATCATGGCACGCGTCAGACCTAACTATGTGCTGGCCTTCAACAGCGTTGCAAACGTCGTATTGCTTGCGATTGCCATGGCAGTCAGTGGTAAGGCAGCAATGTGGGCTCTGCTTTGCATTGGTCTGTTCAACTCCATTATGTTCCCCACCATCTTCTCCCTGGCTCTAGACGGCCTAGGCAAGTTCACCAGTAAGGGCTCTGGCCTGCTGTGCATGGGCATCGTTGGCGGCGCACTGGTTCCGTTTATCCAGGCTATGTTTGCTGACTCTATCGGCCTGCTGATGTCGTTCTTTGTTCCGATGCTGGGCTATGTCTACATTCTCTTCTACGGTTTGAAAGGCTATCGCACCAAACCTGTAGTTGCTCACTAAACACAAAAGGCTGGCTTTTTAGCCAGCCTTTTTCTAATCCCTGAAAATAAAGCAAAAAAAAAGGCGACCGAAGTCGCCCAAGTGCCTTGCGTGCCCTTTGTCCAGAAGGTCAGCGTTTATGCATATCCCTCCAGACGATGAAACCTACAACCGCAACAAACAGCGAAATCGAAGCCAACGCGCCGATACCCATTGTGATGACATCATCGATAAACATGGTGATGATCTCTGCGGCCAAGCAATGGGTATACGTTAAACGAGAGACAGCTTCGGATTATTGACCTCAGTCAATGGTTGGGTAGGTAGGTAACTGACACTCAACGTTTCTTGGGCTTTGACTTGCCTTTCTTTTTGGGCTTCGCCAATGGCAGAGCCTGTTCGAACGCCTGACGCATCTCGTTCAGCCGTTTTTCATTCAAATCATGGATGCGCTTGCTTCGCTCGGAAGTAAAATCAATCAGATTGTTATCGCTCACGTTCGTATCCAACGAAAAGTAAGATTGAGTCGAGAAGACATAGACCGTTTTGTACGGGCAACTTGATGCTGCCAATAATGCTGGGTAGCACCTCGCATAACCAGAAGCGAGCCGTGCGTTAGCTCGATGGAATGCTCGATACGTTGCACACCGCGACGACGCAGATCGAAACGTCGCGCCTCCCCCAGGCTTAACGAAGCAATTGTAGGGTTTCGGCCCAGCACAGCCTCGTTATCACTATGCCAACCCATGGCATCTTGGCCGTTACGATAATAGTTGATCAACACCCCATTGAATGGGTGTTCACAAAACCGACTCACTCGACCACGAATATCGCCAAGAAGCTCCGTCCAAGGCAAAGAAGGATGCGCAAGACTGGAATATCCATAACTGATTCCAGGATCACCATACCAAGCAACGAGCCTGGGGGTTGGATAGCTCTTGCCGTAAACCTGCACCTGCGGCTGCTCCCATGGCGTTTGTTTAATCAGCTCCGCCATCCAGTCGTCAGCTTCCTGAGAAACAACCCAAGACTCATAGAGCGTCACATCGGCATTCGCCAAACCTGTCTGAGTCATGGCCTCCCTTCTCCTTCCCGAGAGGGCTTGCGGCCGACCCGCTCTTGGCATTGACTTATACAGAGCGCTATATATGGCTTGATAGAACCCAGCCGCCGCCTAAACTTTGATATCAACACACTGCCCTTTTTCGGAAGGTTCCATCAATGCTTCGGCACGCTCATCCGGCAGTAAAACCTGCAGTCCCCGCTTACGCTTGCGACGTTTTTCGCTTTCCTGCTCCAGCTTTTGCTCATCCAGAACGGATTGAAAGCCCGCGTCCTTTGCATGGGCGACAGCTGTTACTGGAGCGATGTCCGGTCGAGGCTTTACGGAATCGTGCTGCGTAGTGATCGGAATCAAGGCTTGCGGTATGGGCGGTAACATCAACTTGTCCTCTCGCGATATACCTATTTAAAGATTTTATGCCATCAGGCTTTGGCCTCGGCGGGCGCATTCGTTAACATAACCGGCTTTTTGAATGGGCGGGAGAAGCTACTACATGGCGCAGTATCAACCTGGGCAACGTTGGATCAGTGACAGTGAAGCCGAGCTGGGGCTCGGTACCATCCTGGCACAGGATGGACGCCTTCTGACCGTACTGTATCCGGCTACCGGAGAAACACGCCAGTATGCTCAACGCAACGCACCCTTGACCCGCGTACGCTTCGCACCAGGTGATGAAATCACCCACTTTGAAGGCTGGAAACTCACCGTTCGTGAGGTGGAAGAAAACGAAGGCCTGCTCACCTATCACGGTTTGAATGCCAAAAACGAACCTCGCACGATGACCGAGGCTGAACTGTCCAACTTTATTCAGTTCCGTCTGGCAAGTGATCGTCTTTTCGCAGGTCAAATCGACCCGCTTTCCTGGTTCAGCCTGCGTTACCACACACTTGAACACAGCAGTCGTCTCTTACAATCGCCACTCTGGGGGCTGGCAGGCGCTCGAGCCCAACCTATCCCACACCAGCTGCATATTGCCCGTAGTGTAGCTGACCGTATTGCTCCACGTGTCCTTTTGGCCGACGAAGTAGGCCTTGGCAAGACGATCGAAGCAGGTCTTGTTATCCATCGCCAGCTGCTCAGTGGTCGTGCGCGTCGCATTCTGATTCTTGTGCCTGAAAACCTCCAGCATCAGTGGCTGGTAGAGATGCGCCGGCGCTTCAATCTGGAAGTCGCCCTGTTCGATTCAGAGCGCTTCCGCGCCAGTGACGCGACCAATCCTTTTGAAGATAATCAGATTGCTTTGGTCTCTTTGGACTGGCTAAAGCGTGATGAGCGCGCTCAGGACGCCGCGTTTGCAGCCGGCTGGGACCTTATGGTTGTGGATGAAGCCCATCACCTTGTATGGCACCCGGAACAGGTGAGCCCCGAATATGCTCTGGTCGAGCAGCTGGCTGAAGTCATCCCTGGCGTCCTGCTTCTGACCGCTACGCCCGAACAGCTTGGCCAAGACAGCCACTTTGCCCGCCTGCGCCTGCTGGACCCTAATCGCTTCCACGATCTTGAAGCATTCCGTAATGAAAGTGCCAATTACCGCCCGGTTGCCGAAGCTGTTCAAGAGCTGCTGGACCACGGCACGATGAGCGATGCTTCACGTGCTGCCATTCATGGCTTCCTGGGCGAGGAAGGCGACACGCTGCTTACATCCGCTGCGGCTGGTGATGAAGAGGCTCGCTCACGTCTTATTCGTGAGCTGCTGGACCGTCACGGGACAGGTCGGGTTCTTTTCCGTAATACTCGCGCCGCAGTGCTGGGCTTTCCAGAGCGAAACCTGGATGCATCAGCCTTGCCCTTCCCGGATCAGTACATGAATGCCAGCGCCTCGCTGTATCCTGAAACACTGTATGTTCCAGAGGATGAAAACGATCGCTGGTGGCGCCATGACCCACGTGTAGAGTGGCTGATTGAAACCCTCAAAAGCTTGAAAAAATTCAAGGTTCTAGTCATCTGTGCACATGCAGAGACTGCACTGGATTTGGAAGACGCCTTGCGACTGCGCTCGGGTATTCCGGCCACGGTTTTCCATGAGCGGATGAGCATCCTTGAGCGTGACCGGGCTGCCGCCTACTTCGCTGACGAAGAATTTGGGGCGCAGGTACTGATCTGCTCTGAAATTGGTAGTGAAGGACGCAACTTCCAGTTTGCCCATCATCTCGTGTTGTTCGATCTACCCGCGCACCCTGACTTGCTGGAACAGCGAATCGGCCGTTTGGACCGGATCGGTCAGCGCCACACTATTCAGCTGCATGTTCCTTACCTCGAAGGTAGCGCACAGGAGCGCAAGTTCCAGTGGTACCACCATGCACTGAATGCGTTTCTGTCAACCTGTCCTACCGGCAATACGCTAGAGCAGCGCTTCGGTGAACAGCTCAACACGCTGCTCCCTGGTGGAGATGAAGACAGCTGGCAAGCTCTGCTTGAAGAGGGTCGCCGCACACGTGAAGCACTTGAAGCCGAGCTGCATACAGGCCGCGATCGGTTGCTTGAGCTTAACTCCAGTGGCTCCGGCGAAGGTGAAGAGCTTCAGGAGGCGATCCTGGAACAGGATGACGAGTTTGCACTGCCGATCTATATGGAGAAGCTATTGGATGCCTTTGGCGTCGACAGCGAAGACCACTCCGATAATGCGCTCATCCTCAAGCCCAGCGAAAAAATGCTCGATGCAGGCTTCCCCCTGGGTAACGATGAAGGCGTGACGATTACCTATGACCGGGATCTGGCCCTGGCACGCGAAGACATGCAGTTTCTTACCTGGGAGCACCCCATGGTCCAGGGCGGCATGGACCTTGTGCTATCAGGCTCGATGGGCAACACGGCAGTAGCGCTGATCAAGAACAAGGCACTCAAGCCTGGCACAGTACTGCTTGAACTGCTTTACGTCAGCGAGGCGGTAGCCCCACGTTCACTTCAGTTGACTCGCTTCCTGCCCCCTATTGCCCTTCGCTGCCTGCTGGATGCAAACGGCAATGATCTGGCTGCACGCGTTTCGTTCGAAACGCTTAATGATCAGCTGGAAAGCGTACCACGCGGAAGCGCCAACAAGTTTGTTCAAGCCCAGCGTGACGCCTTGAGCAAACTCGTGGCGGCTGGCGAAGGCAAGGTATTGCCTCGTCATAACGAGCGCGTCGAACTGGCACGTCAGCGTTTCGTTGCTAACATGGACGAGGAGCTGGCTCGCTTGACGGCATTGCAAGCCGTCAACCCAAGTGTTCGTGATACTGAAATCGACACCCTGCGTCAGCAGCGTGAAGAAGGTATTACCCATTTGGACAAAGCATCGCTACGCCTTGAATCCATACGGGTTCTAGTAGCTGGTTGATGACAAAGGCCCTTCTCAGAAGGGCCTTTTCATTTCCACTGCGCTATGCCAACACCTCAACAGGCATACCGATATTCACTGCGCCTGGATTAAGCTGGATCAGATTCTGCCCAAAGTAAACGGCGCCCTCATGTTCTCTATAAGTCTTCAGTGTTGCTAAAGGCTCCCGGTCATGACTGCGCACGCTGGTAACCGGATCAACAGTAATCAGTACACACCGAGAGCAAGGCTTTACAATACGAAATTCAACCTCCCCTATTCGTATATGCGTCCATTTATCCTCCGCGTAAGCCTTGCTACCTTCAACGACCAGATTAGGTCTGAACCGCCTCATATCCAAAGGCCGGCCCACGCGCTGAGCCAGATCATCTAGAGAGGCTTGGCCAATCAGTAGCAATGGAAAACCATCTGCGAAATTAACGTAATCACCAGGACTGGCATAAGCAGTATCAACCTGACGCGCCCGACTTTCGGGCATGTACACCAAGCGACAAGGTCTGTCCAAGAAGGTGCTTAACCAGGCATTGGCTTCCTCTCCTGCCTCTGGAACCTGGAACGTGTCTCGCCAGAGTGTGACGCCCTGCAGGGCCTCATCTGGCAGAGGAACGGAAACTTCAAGCGCTGGCATTCCAGGGGCATTAAGCGAGAGGCAAACGTTACTGATCCAACGGGCTACAATCTGCCCCATGTTGGGTAACAATCGCTGGGTCAGGAAACGTCCTGTCGAAGCCTCTACCACCATCCATCGCCGATCTCCCGCCACGCCTAGGCAATCAATATCGGCACGTTCAAGAGGCTCAGGCGCAGTAGATTTGACGGGATAACGATAAAGTCCGCTGAGATGAAGCATGGCACGGCTTCCTGTCGACCAAAGAAGCCGTGAGTCTAGAAAAGATCAGTGCCTGTGTGCAGGCTTGACGGACAAAATTATCGTCAGGACCTACACTTATTGGTCTAGCAGGCTCAATCGGGTTCGTACCGCCTCAACCAACAAATCAGGCTGGAACTTGGACAGAAATGCGTTGCAGCCTACTTTCTTGACCATCGCCTCGTTGAAACTACCGGACAGCGAGGTATGAAGTACAACGTAAAGGCTACTGAGCTGGGGATCCTGACGGATCTCCGTCGTTAGACGATAGCCATCCATCTCCGGCATTTCAGCGTCTGTAATAAGCATTAGCAGCTTTTCAGAGACATTGACCCCGTCCTTGGCCCATTGCTTGAGCTTTTGCAACGCCTTAAGACCATCCGTAGCGATATGGAACGTCAAACCGAGCTGCGTCAACGTGTCGTGCATCTGATTGAGCGCGGTGCTGGAGTCATCCACCAACATAATCTCACGTGACTTCGCTTTGGTTAGCAACGAGTCGTCCAAGCGCTCGCGGGAGACCTTGACGTTATAAGGCACGATTTCAGCCAGTACTTTTTCTACATCGATGACTTCGATCAGCTTGTCCTCAAACTTGGTAATAGCCGTCAGATAATGTTGACGACCGGCTCCACCCGGGGGGGGTTGGATGCTGTCCCAGTTAAGGTTGATGATGCGATCCACGCTTCCTACCAGGAACGCCTGGACGGTGCGGTTGTACTCAGTGACGATAATCGTGCTGTTTTGATCAGGCACAATCGGCCTCATGCCAATGGCACATGCCAGGTCAATAACCGGCAGTGTTTGTCCGCGCAGATGAATGACACCGCAGACCATCGGATTACGCTTGGGCATTAAAGTCAGTTTGGGCAGGTGCAGCACTTCCTGCACCTTAAACACGTTGATGGCAAACATCTGCCGACTGGACAGACGAAACATCAGAATTTCCAGACGGTTCTCGCCTACCAGCTGCGTGCGCTGGTCGACAGAGTCAAGAATGCTAGCCATGCCAAATCTCCTAAGAATAGCGTTTCCTAGGTATCGGCCATCTTGCAAGGACCTTGAAGCGAAACTCTGTAAAAGCCCGTCCGCTCAGCCACGACAGATGGCTGTATGGCTCTTACTGTATCGGCAGGCAGTAGGGTCTACTTAAAGCGTTTATTATGCCTCCGCCTAACCGGCCTCTTAATACAGTTGAGCAGACTGGCTAGATCAGCAGGCATGAAAAAGCCGGGACACGCCCGGCTTCAGCCACTATTGTCAATCAGGCTTTCGGCAGTGTTACACCGCGTTGCCCCTGATACTTTCCACCACGATCCTTGTAAGACACCTCGCAAGGCTCGTCAGATTCCAGGAACAGCATTTGAGCCACGCCTTCGTTAGCATAGATCTTAGCTGGCAGGTTTGTAGTATTGGAGAACTCCAGTGTTACGTGCCCTTCCCACTCCGGCTCAAGCGGCGTGACATTCACAATAATGCCACAGCGGGCATAAGTGCTTTTGCCAAGGCAGATGGTCAATACGTTACGAGGAATACGGAAGTACTCGACGGTACGCGCCAGCGCAAAGGAGTTTGGCGGAATAACGCAAACATCTCCCTTGATATCGACGAAGCTTTTTTCATCGAAATTCTTCGGGTCGACGGTAGCTGAATGGATGTTGGTGAATACTTTGAATTCATCAGCGCAGCGCACATCGTAACCGTAGCTGGACACGCCAAAAGAGATCAGCCGGTCGGCTCCCTCCCCACGCATCTGCCGCTCAACGAACGGCTCGATCATGCCGTGTTCCTGGGCCATGCGGCGAATCCACTTATCTGCTTTGATGCTCATGGCACTGTCCTGTCAGGGGTAAAAACATAACCGCACATCTTACCGGTACGGCGGCACTCATCAAAGACCTAAACCATGAGAAAGCGAAGGACCAACGCTATTCAGTCCCTCGCTCGTCAATAGCATCAGTCGTCCGAAACCGTGATGGTGGGCATGATGGCAGCCTTTTTCCCACTCTGGGCAATGCGTGCGCCAACATGACGCGCCATATCCTGATAAATCATGGCGATCTGGCTGTCTGGATCAGCAATGGCCGTAGGACGTCCTTGGTCCGCCTGCTCGCGAATAGCCATGGATAGCGGCAGAGAGGCTAGAAGATCAACCCCATACTGACTGGCAAGCTTGTTGCCGCCGCCCTCGCCAAACAAATGCTCGGCATGACCACAATTCGAGCAGATGTGCACAGCCATATTCTCGACTACGCCCAACACTGGAATATTGACCTTACGGAACATCTCAACGCCCTTCTTGGCATCAAGAAGGGCCAGATCCTGCGGAGTCGTTACGATGACAGAACCAGCTACGGGAACCTTCTGGGCCAGCGTAAGCTGGATGTCACCCGTGCCTGGCGGCATATCGATAACAAGGTAATCCAGATTATTCCAGGCGGTCTGAGTAATCAGCTGCAGCAGCGCGCCCGACACCATCGGACCACGCCACACTACAGGTGTGCGCTCATCGGTCAGGAAAGCCATGGACATAACCTCGACCCCATGTGCCACCAGCGGAATGAACCACTTCTCATCCTGGATCTTGGGACGTGTACCTTCAGGCAAACCAAACATGATGCCCTGGCTGGGGCCGTAGATGTCGGCATCCAGGATACCTACTCGAGCCCCTTCACGTGCCAGGGCCAGCGCGAGGTTGGCAGAAGTCGTGGACTTGCCGACCCCACCCTTACCAGACGCGACCGCAATAATATTCTTTACGTTCGACATCGCCTCAACCTGAGGCTGAGCCGCATGGGGCTTGATGACACACTGGATCTGGACATCCGCCTGGGTCACACCTGGCAGGTTTTCCAGCGAATTCTTGAGCACCTGTGCCATGCCATTCTTGAACAGTCCCGCCGCATAACCTAGTTCGATGCTAACGACGATGTGCCCGCCGTTAAGTGTGACATCGCGCAGGCAACCTGCGGTGACCAGGTCCTGGTTGAGGTAGGGATCGGTGTACTGGCGCAGAGTGGCTTCTACCACTTCGCGGGTAAGTGCGCTCATAACAGCTCCAAACAAGGGTACGGTGTAATCGTAGTCACTATGCTACCGGTCAGACAGGATAAAACCTACCCGAATACTCAGCTATTGGACCAGGCGTGAAAAAAAACGGTTCGGCCTTTATAGTGTTCAATTATTTTTAGCCTTAATTGACAGTCGAGCCCTATGTCCGAACCCCGGAAGATTCTTGTCACTAGCGCCCTCCCCTATGCCAACGGTTCGATTCACCTTGGCCATATGCTGGAGTACATCCAGACTGACATCTGGGTGCGCTATCAAAAACTGCGCCGCAACCAGTGCATCTATGTCTGTGCCGATGATGCCCATGGCTCCGCCATCATGCTGCGCGCCGAACGTGAAGGCGTTACGCCTCAACAGCTTATTGATGGTGTTCGTACCGAGCACATGGCGGATTTCGCCGATTTTCTTATTGATTTCGACAATTACTATTCGACGCACTCGGAAGAGAACCGTGCGCTGGCAAGCCAGATCTATCTGAAGCTACGGGATGCAGGCCACATTGCTACACGTGCAGTGACCCAGTACTTCGACCCGGACAAGAACATGTTCCTGGCTGACCGCTTTATCAAGGGCACCTGCCCTAAATGCGGCACCGAGGATCAATATGGTGATAACTGCGAAAAGTGTGGCGCTACCTATGAACCAACGGATCTGATCAATCCAAAGTCAGCCATCTCCGGCGCGACACCTGTTCTCAAGGAATCGCAACACTTTTTCTTCAAGCTACCTGACTTCGACGCCATGCTCAAAAGCTGGACGCGCGGCGGCGCCTTGCAGGAATCAGTAGCCAACAAGATTGCCGAATGGCTCGATGCTGGTCTGCAGGAGTGGGACATTAGCCGTGACGCGCCTTACTTTGGCTTCGAAATCCCTGATGCGCCTGGCAAGTATTTTTATGTCTGGCTGGACGCTCCAATTGGCTATATGGCCAGCTTCCAGAACCTGATCACTCATCGTCCGGAACTAGGCCTTGAGTTCGATACATTCTGGGGCAAGGACTCAACCGCAGAGCTCTATCACTTTATCGGCAAGGATATTGTTAATTTCCACGCCTTGTTCTGGCCGGCCATGCTGGAGGGTGCAGGCTACCGAAAGCCTACCGCTGTCAACGTCCACGGGTACGTTACAGTCAACGGCCAAAAGATGTCCAAGTCGCGTGGCACTTTCGTTAAAGCTCGCACTTACCTTGAGCATCTCTCGCCTGAATACCTGCGTTACTACTATGCCGCCAAGCTGGGGCGCGGTGTAGATGATCTGGACCTGAACCTTGAAGATTTTGTCCAGAAAGTCAATTCCGATCTGGTGGGCAAGGTTGTCAATATCGCCAGCCGCTGTGCCGGCTTCATTCACAAGGGTAATAACGGGCTCTTGATCGAGGCTAACCCGGCACCCGAACTCTGGCAGGCATTTCAGACCGCTGCTCCCAGCATCGCCGAAGCCTATGAAGGTCGCGAATTTGGGCGCGCCATGCGTGAAATCATGGCGCTGGCCGACCAGGCTAACGCCTGGATTGCTGAAAAAGCGCCTTGGGCATTGGCCAAGCAGGAAGGTAAACAGGATGAAGTCCAGGCAATCTGCGCATTGGGCATCAATCTCTTCCGTCAACTGGTCATCTTCCTCAAGCCCGTACTCCCCAAGCTCGCAGAGGCCGCCGAAACGTTCCTGAATATAGCTCCGCTGCGCTGGGAAGATCTTTCAACGGCATTGGCGAATCATCAGCTAAACCCGTTTGCACCCCTCATGACACGAATCGAATCTGCAAAAGTGACCGAGATGATCGAAGCATCAAAAGAAGACCTGACTGCCAGCACTACAGCGCCTCAGGCCTCCAATAATGGTGAGCTGGCCAAGGAGCCTATTGCAGGAACCATCGACTTCGATGCCTTTTCCGCTGTAGATCTGCGAGTAGCACGTATCGTCAAGGCTGAAGCGGTAGCGGGAGCCGACAAGCTTCTGCAACTCACGTTGGATATTGGCGACGAACTGCGCAATGTGTTCTCTGGGATCAAGAGCGCCTATGACCCCGCTACGCTGGAAGGCCGCCTTACTCTGTATGTTGCCAATCTGGCTCCCCGCAAGATGCGCTTTGGTGTTTCCGAAGGCATGGTGCTGGCAGCCGGTCCTGGTGGGAAGGATATTTTCCTGTTAAGTCCAGACGCTGGCGCCTTGCCAGGTCAACGTGTGAAATAATAAAAACGGCCGCTATAAGCGGCCGTTTTCTTATAAGTGATTGAACAATAACGGCTAAATATTGCAAAGAGACTTGAAAACATAAGCTGTTAGCCGCCTAATAATAAAGCATCTCATTTGCAGGGAAGAGTAATGTTTAATTCCATATTGTCTGGCAAGCGCTGGCTTGGCCTTCTATCAAGCTTTTCTCTAGCTGCTATCATGTCGAGCGGCCTTCATGCTGAGACTATTACTGATATCGCTGGCCGCCAGGTAGAAATTCCTGCCAAGGTTGACCGTATCCTTCTGGGCGAAGGACGGATGCTTTATGCACTGGCTCTACTGGAAGGCGACAAGCCACTCGACCGCATTGTTGGCTGGCAAGGTGAACTCAGTACCGTAGACAAGCAGGGCTACGCGACCTATCAGGCCAAGTATCCTCAAATCGACAAGATCCCGACTATTGGCAAAACGTCTGAAGCCAGTGTCAACGATGAAAAAGCGATCTCCCTGAAGCCTGATATTGCAATCTTTGGGATTGCTGGCCACGGCCCGGGCGTCAAGAATGAGCTGGTAGAGCAGCTAAAGGCTGCAGGTGTGCCGGTTGTTTTCATTGATTTCCGTCAGCACCCCATGCAAAACACCATTCCCAGCATGCGTGTACTTGGCAAGGCTGTGCATCGAGAAAAGCAGGCTGAAGATTACATCGCGTTCTATCAACGTCATCTGGATCGAATTCAGAAAACCGTCTCAACCATCCCTAGCGACAAACGCCCCAATGTCTTCATCGAAATGCTGGCAGGTATCTGGCCTGGCGCAGCGTGCTGCCATACGGCCGGTAAAGGCAACTTTGGCGAGTTTATCGAAGCGGCTGGAGGCAACAACCTGGCCGCTCCCCTGCTGCCTGGCGTAATCGGCGACATCAATGCCGAGACCCTTCTGAGTGTTAATCCAGATATTTACATTGCAAGTGGTACTCGGGACATGAGCTCCACTGACAACGGCCTGAAGTCAGGCACAGGCGTTACGGATGATGCCGCGACCGCCAGCCTGCAAGGTCTGCTCAAGCGTCAGGAAATCGCGCCGCTCAGAGCTGTTCATGAAGGTCGTACGTACGGCATCTGGCATAATTTCTATAACTCGCCCTACAACATTTTGACCATCGAGGCATTTGCCAAATGGTTCTACCCGGACGCGTTCAAGGACGTCGACCCCAAGCAAACGCTGGATGAACTGAACAATCAGTTCCTTCCTGTCGATATCCGTGGCGCCTACTGGACGCAAGCCAAGAGTAATCCATGAACGCCAAGCAATCGATTGAGCATCCTGCCCTGGATGCCTCTCTCTCTAACGATTACCGCTCGCTCCTGAGTAAGCGACTCCTTATTCTGGCGATCTTCGTAATCGCAATTGGTTGTTCATTACTACTGGACTTCACGCTCGGGCCGGCCGGCCTGAGCATCAGTGATCTCTGGCAAACCCTGGTGCATCGCGAGTCGGTCAGTCCTAGTCAGGCGGTTATTGTCTGGAATATTCGTCTCCCGCAAGCGCTCATGGCCGTTTGTGTCGGCGCAGCGTTAGGCCTTGCCGGCGCCGAAATGCAGACAATACTGAATAACCCTCTGGCCAGCCCTTTCACGCTAGGGCTTTCACACGCCGCCGCGTTCGGAGCGGCCCTGGCCATTGTTTTAAATCTGGGCATTCCGGGTGTACCCAGCGAGTGGCTTATCTCGATCAACGCCTTTGTGTTTGTTCTGGCAGCAACCCTTCTACTCGACGTTGTCGCACGGCTTCGTCAAGCCACCACCAGCGCCATTGTGTTGTTCGGTATTGCCTTGGGCTTTACCTTTCAGGCACTAGTATCGCTGGTTCAATTTGTTGCCAGTGAAGATACGCTTTCAGGGCTCGTCTTCTGGACCATGGGAAGCCTTGCCCGAGCTACTTGGCTCAAGCTCGGCATTCTGGCGCTGGCACTTGCCATCGCACTTCCCTTGTCGCTCCGTCGGGCATGGCAGCTGACAGCGTTACGACTCGGTGAGGATCGTGCAGCCAGCTTTGGAATCAATGTCAAGCGCTTAAGGCTAGGCACCCTGCTGAGAGTTAGTATTCTTACCGCCCTGGCTGTGGCGTTTGTAGGCACCATCGGCTTCATTGGCTTGGTAGGCCCGCACATTTCTCGCCTGATCTTTGGCGAAGACCACCGGTTCTATCTACCTGCCAGCGCCTTGGCCGGTGCGCTGATTCTTTCACTTGCATCTGTTGCATCCAAGAACCTGCTCCCCGGCGTGCTGATACCGGTTGGAATCGTAACGGCTCTTGTGGGTATTCCCTTTTTCCTCACGGTTGTCCTGCGTAACAAGGGAGGCCTGTAATGCACGCGTTATCCATGCAGGGGCTGAATGTTGGCTATGGAAAAAAAACGATCATTCATGACCTTACTCTTAATGGCATTACGCATGGCAAAGTAACCGCCTTGCTCGGCCCCAACGGAAGCGGCAAGTCAACTTTACTCAAGGCCATCGCTGGCCTGACGCCAGCCAAAGGCACCATCACACTGGACGAAGAGGCGCTTACCAGTCTGAGCTTTGCCAAACGCGCGGAGAAAGTGGTCTATCTTCCCCAGACATTGCCTGCCAGCGTCCATCTGCGTGTTTTCGAGTCGCTTCTGGTTGCACGCCGTGCCTCTGGGCAGCCGCATGCCAAAGACACTGAGGACGCGCTTACCCTGCTTAGGCGCCTTGAGATCGAACACCTGGGTATGCACTACCTTGACCAGCTCTCTGGTGGGCAAAAACAGTTGGTAGGCTTGGCACAGGCCCTGATCCGCAGACCGACACTGCTTTTACTTGATGAGCCCCTGAGCGCACTCGATCTGAACTTCCAGTTTCATGTGATGGACGTGATAGCCCAGGAAACACGTCAGCGCGATATGGTTACCCTTATCGTGTTGCACGATATCAACATCGCCTTGAGACAAACCGACCATATTGTCATGCTCAAGAATGGACGCTTGGCGGCTCACGGCACTCCACAGAGCGTGATCGATGCAGATAGTCTGGCAGAAGTTTATGGAGTTCGCGCACGGATTGAGTCTTGCTCCAAAGGGCGACCGCAAGTCCTGATCGATGGCCTCCATAGTGCCTCGTTGATCTAGCAACCTGCCGCTGGCCAGCGGCAGGTGTTCATTCGTGGCCATATCCCGGATAATACGCCCCTGTCTGGCTATTCGCTTTATCTGCTGACCATGCTTGAAGTTGTTTTTGGCGCCATGCGCACGTCACTGGATGTATGTGCATGAGCCTGATACATGCAATCGACGCGCTTCTACCGCAAACCCAGTGCGGTAAATGTGGCCATCCTGGCTGTCTCCCTTATGCCACTTCCATTGCGGCGGGCGAAGCCATTAACAAATGTCCTCCCGGTGGGGATGAAACCATTCATGATCTGGCCGTGCTGCTGGGCGTCGAGGCCACGCCTTTGGACTCACCCTACCCGCCTACACCTGCTCAGGTAGCGTTCATTCGTGAGGCAGAGTGCATTGGCTGTACCAAATGCTTAAAGGCTTGCCCGGTAGATGCCATCGTAGGCGCAGCAAAGCTGATGCACACGGTCATGGCGGCTGAATGTACCGGATGTGAACTGTGCATTGCGCCTTGCCCTGTCGACTGCATCGACCTGAACCCGCTACCTGTACAACCTTCTCACGAACAGCAACGGCAGCAAGCGGCTCATTACCGCTTACGCTATGACGCACACAACGCACGTCTGGCGCGTGAAGAGCAGCGTAAACAGGCCGAGCGAGATGCACGTCTGGCACGCTCTCAATTGTCGACAGAGGCGGTTCAAACTGCCACGTCAGTCGATCCTGTCCAGGCAGCAATATCGCGCATTAAAGCTCAGAAAGATCCATCCACTGATGCGGACGTAATACTTAAAAAACTCAAGATCGATGCCTCTACAGCCCAAATGGCGCTCAAGAAGGCTGAAAAGCAGCTGGCTCAGCGTGCTACACAACAATTGGAAGATCAGGTTAAATGGCTCAAGCAGGCCGCTGAAGCCGCTCAGCAAGCGCTGGATGAAGCGCTGAGTGGTAGCCGCCCTTCAAGCCAAGCCCAACCGATTGATGTTTCTGTTGAAATAAAGCGAGCCAAAATCAATGCTGCCATGGCACGAGCGCAACTCAGTAAAGCTGAGAAAGCATTCGGGCAACAGCCAACCCCGGAACAGCAAGAGCAGCTGAGCATGCTTCACGGTTCAGCTGCCGCTGCTGCACAAGCCCTGGCAAATCTTGAAGATCAGACGCACTCCAAGACGCCGGACGCATTGAAACAGGCAAAGTTGGGTCTAGTAAGTGCCCGTGCCGCGTTTCTCTCGGCAGAGCGTAACGGTGCGCCTCAAGAGGAGCTTTCGCAACTGCGCCAAATGCTTCATCAGGCTGAGAACGCTTTGGACATGGCTGAAAAGGCTTCAGACAGACCTCTGCCGGAGCATACTCTGATACAGAAAAGCCCTGTCGACCCTATAACGCGGACCCTTAAGACGCAGATTGCTTATGCCAAGGCAGAAGTAAAACGCCTTGAACGCGACAGGGACACTTCCGAGAATGTCTTGTTGGAAGTGCGTGGCCGATTGACCGAGCTTGAAAATAAACTGTCAGAGCATTTGGCATCGTAATGATACGTTAGCCCTTATACCGCGAAAGCCGAGCCACTATTCCCATGAATGCCGCCAAACGCCTGGAAATCTTTCGTCGTCTCCACGAGGACAACCCTGATCCCAAGACCGAGCTGTCCTACACGACGCCTTTCGAATTACTGATTGCCGTAATGCTATCGGCACAAGCCACCGATAAAGGGGTCAATAAGGCAACCGCAAAGTTGTTTCCAGTGGCCAACACTCCGGAAACTCTGTATGCCCTTGGTGTAGATAGGCTTTCTGCATACATCAATACGATCAATTTCTATAACACAAAAGCCAAGAACGTTATCGAGACCTGCCGTATTTTGATCGAGCAGCACAACGGTGAAGTCCCACAGACACGTGAGGCACTGGAAGCCCTTCCTGGCGTAGGTCGTAAAACTGCAAATGTCATTTTAAATACAGCGTTTCGGCAGTTTGCGATGGCCGTTGATACGCATATTTTCCGTGTCAGCAACCGGACCAATCTTGCTCCAGGAAAAAATGTGGTTGAGGTGGAGCAAAAGCTTCTCAAGGTGGTTCCGAAGGAATATCTGCTGGATGCACACCACTGGTTGATTCTGCATGGGCGCTACGTGTGTCAGGCGCGAAAACCCCGCTGTGGGAGCTGTCGCATTGAGGACCTGTGCGAATACAAAGCCAAGACATCAGATAATTAATAAGTACCGTAACTTTCAAGCTGATCGATTAAAAAAATCTTTTTTACGACTCATCACTTTGTCGCTATAAGGTGCGCCAAAAGGGCTGTGTAGTCCTCTCAAACTGCACCCGCTCCTTGACCACCTCATGCTAGGAGTTTTCTCATGGCGAGCGAGAAAAGTGATATCGAACTTGATGATGACTTCGTAGAAACCGAGGGTGACGTTGAGGCTGCTGATGTGCCTGTCAGCAAAACCAACCTTACCAAGCGCCGCTTAATAGACAATATGCTTGAAGAGCGTCGCTTGAAGCGTCAGATCTCGGAATACGATTTCGATCTGTAAATAAAAAAAGCCCGGTTGGGCTTTTTTTATTAGCGTTTAAGAGCGAGAGCCCCTCCAGACGGAAGGGCTGCCCAGGCATTGATCCGGGGCAAGATCACTCAAAACAATTTGCGTCCGCTATTAGCGGCGATACGCATACGCAATGCATTGAGCTTGATGAAACCTGCTGCATCAGCCTGGTTGTAAGCACCACCGTCTTCTTCAAACGTAGCGATATTCGCATCAAACAGGGAATCGTCAGATTTACGTCCAACGACAATTACGTTGCCTTTATACAACTTCAGACGTACGACCCCGTTTACGTTGGACTGGGAAGCATCGATCATCTGCTGCAGCATCAGGCGTTCGGGACTCCACCAATAGCCGGTATAGATCAAGCTCGCATAGCGAGGCATGAGCTCATCCTTGAGGTGGGCGACTTCACGATCCAGGGTAATGGACTCGATAGCTCGGTGGGCCTTGAGCATAATGGTGCCGCCAGGCGTTTCATAGCAGCCACGCGACTTCATTCCCACGTAACGGTTCTCAACGATATCCAGACGGCCAATACCGTTTTCGCCACCGATGCGATTGAGCTCAGCCAGCACATGGGCAGGCGTCATGTCCTTGCCATCGATAGCCACGATATCACCAGCACGGTAAGTCAATTCGATATACGTCGGCTGATCCGGAGCAGCCTCTGGCGACTTGGTCCAGCGCCACATGTCCTCCTCATGCTCAGTCCATGTGTCTTCCAGCACACCACCTTCATAAGAGATGTGTAGGAGGTTAGCATCCATGGAATAAGGCGATTTTTTCTTGCCGTGACGCTCGATCGGGATATTGTGCTTTTCTGCATAATCCATGAGCTTTTCGCGGGACAACAAATCCCACTCACGCCAGGGTGCAATAACCTTTACGCCAGGCTTGAGCGCATAGGCTCCCAGTTCGAAGCGTACCTGATCATTGCCCTTGCCGGTTGCACCGTGGGAGATGGCATCAGCGCCCGTTTCGTTGGCAATTTCGATCAATCGCTTGGCGATAAGCGGACGAGCAATGGAAGTACCTAGCAGGTATTCGCCTTCGTATACCGTATTCGCCCGGAACATCGGATAAACGAAATCACGAACGAATTCTTCACGCAGGTCTTCGATGAAGATTTCCTTGACGCCTAAAGCCTTGGCTTTAGCGCGAGCGGGCTCCACTTCTTCCCCTTGGCCAAGGTCCGCTGTAAATGTTACGACTTCACAGTTATAGGTATCCTGCAGCCACTTGAGGATCACCGAAGTATCCAGGCCGCCCGAATACGCCAGGACTACCTTCTTGACGTCCGTCATGCCACTCGCTCCCACGCATTGCTTAGAAAGAAGATGATTCTACTTGCCAAGCGGAGCTATTTATAGAGGCGCGACACAAGAAGTTGCCTAGGCGACACCCGGTACGCTATTAACTGCTTGGCTTACCACCTTGCGAAGCTGTAGCTGGAACGGCCGCCGGCGCGTCGGCTGGCGCTGCCGTAGAAGACTCTGGCTTGGAGTCAGAGGCTACAGGCTCACGGGTAAACACCATCGACACCCTTCTGTTCTTGGCTCGATTTGCCTTGCTGTTATTGGCGACCAAAGGATACTGCTCTCCAAAAAAGCGAATTTCCATTTGCTCCTCAGGAACGCCGCTGGCTTTCAGGTACTGCATGACAGCCATTGCACGCAGCCGCGATTCCTGGCGGTTATCGAGTCGATTACCGGAATTATCGGTAAAGCCAGAAATCACTACATGATTTACAGTGGGATCGGCTTTGAGATACTGAAGAATGATGTCCAGCTTGTTACGTGCCACTTCATCCAGATCACTTCCCCCTTTGGGAAAGCCAACCAGGGAGTGACGAATTTGATCAAAGTTGACTGGCAGAAGCTTGGCAGCACACAGCTGGAAATCCTGATACGCCGACTCAAACCTCGCGGGTAAAATACGAACCTCAAGCGGGTCGCCATTACGGCTACGCGATTTGATCAATGGACTGCGACCTTCCATCAATCCGGTCAGCAGGCGCCGCCCCTGACTCTCGCTCGTATTGAGCGGAGTATTGCCACTTTGAATTCTGATTGAACCCAGCGACTCATCACCTCGTCCCGGCTGCCATGGCGTAGCGGCAGCCAGCAGCGTCGCAGAGCCTTGGGAAAGCCAGTTTTCAGATGTTTTGAGCCTGAAGGTAGGTTGCTCTCCGGCACGACGAACAAACTCACCCGTACCAAAGCGGGGAACATCCTGAGAAAGCCGGCATTCAAACTGATCGCCCTCCACTTTCCATCCCGCTTTTTCAATGCGGTCCTGGAATGTGATGCCCATTGCCGGCAGGCTGGCCAGGAGCGGTAGAAGGGTCAAGTAACGAAGGCGCACGGGGAGGCTCCGAATCCAATAGAAGAATCTTACCCTTGTGATATCGGTTCATTACCCAGAAAACTTGAATACAATCAGCACCTGGATAGTACGCCTACGCTACGCAGGCGGCATTGCTTTAGAACAACTCTGCCTGTTTCACCCAATGGATCAGCTATTCTGAAATACTTCTAGGCTGGGCGGCGTGCCCGAGTCCGCCTTTTCCGGTAGCATTCTCCCCACATTTGTTCGCCTGGAAATCAGCATGTCCGACCGGATAACGCTTCGCCGTCCCGATGACTGGCATATACACCTCCGTGATGGTGCGGCCTTGAGCCAAACCGTAGCCGATGTTGCTCGCACCTTTGCCCGTGCCATCATCATGCCCAACCTGGTACCACCTGTACGCAATGCGGAACAAGCCGCGGCTTATCGCGAACGTATTCTGGCTGCCCGCCCCGCCGCCAACCGCTTCGAACCGCTGATGGTACTGTACCTGACTGACCGCACCACACCAGACGAAATCCGTGCTGCCAAGGCGAGCGGCTTCGTACATGCCGTCAAGCTCTACCCTGCTGGCGCCACAACAAATTCCGACTCAGGGGTCACCTCGCTGGACAATATCTTTCCGGTATTGGAAACGATGGCCGAGGTAGGACTGCCGCTGCTGGTACATGGCGAAGTTACACGCTCAGAAGTCGACATTTTCGACCGTGAAAAGCGCTTTATCGACGAGCAGCTTAGCGTCATCGTCAGACGCTTCCCCGCGCTTCGGGTCGTGCTTGAACACATCACGACAGGCGATGCAGCACAATTCGTACGTGATGCGTCGGCGAACGTAGCCGCCACCATCACCGCGCATCATCTGCTCTATAATCGTAATCACATGCTGGTTGGCGGCATCCGCCCGCACTTTTTTTGTCTACCTATCCTCAAACGCAACACGCATCAGGAAGCGCTACTGGATGCCGCTGTCAGCGGAAGTCCAAAGTTCTTTCTGGGTACGGACTCAGCACCACACCCCAAACACGCCAAGGAGTCTGCATGCGGCTGCGCTGGCTGCTATACCGCCTATGCAGCACTTGAGCTGTATGCCGAAGCCTTCGAAAGCCGTGACGCGCTGGATAAATTAGAGGGCTTCGCCAGCCTGTTTGGCGCCGACTTTTATGGCCTTCCGCATAATACCGATACCGTAACGCTGGTGCGTGAAGAGTGGAAAGCACCTAGCTCCCTGCCTTTTGGCGATTTTGAAGTTGTGCCGCTGCGTGCCGGAGAAACGTTGCGTTGGCGTCTGGAGACCTCTGCATGAGTGATGATGAAGAACTGTTCGCGGAAGAAATGGAAAACACCGCGCCAATGTCCGACTCGCGTATTCCAATGGCCCGACGCTTTCGTGGCTATCTACCTGTAGTCGTGGACGTAGAAACCGGTGGCTTCAATGCGGCCACCGATGCGCTATTGGAAATAGCCGCTACTGTCATTGGGATGGATGAGAAAGGTTTTCTCTTCCCTGAGCACACCCATTTCTTTCGGGTCGAGCCATTCGAAGGGGCCAATGTAGAACCTGCCGCGCTCGAGTTTACTGGCATCAAGCTTGATCACCCGCTGAGGATGGCCGTCAAGGAAGAACATGCCCTTACGGAGATCTTCCGTGGGGTGCGTAAATCTTTGAAAGCCAACGGTTGCAAGCGAGCCATTTTGGTAGGTCATAACAGTAGCTTTGATCTTGCGTTTCTCAACGCTGCGGTCTTGCGCTGTGGTATCAAACGAAACCCCTTTCACCCCTTCTCAAGCTTTGACACGGCTACATTAGCCGGACTGGCTTATGGGCAAACGGTACTAGCCAAAGCCTGCCAAAGCGCTGGAATCGAGTTTGATAATAGGGAAGCGCACTCTGCCCGTTATGACACGGAAAAAACGGCCGATCTGTTCTGCGGTATCGTCAATCGCTGGCGTGAGCTGGGCGGCTGGATGGACCCTGAATAAACCTTTTGCCGAGCGGCCATTGTGCCGCTCGGCAGGTTAATAACATTCCCTCCTATAACGCTTTGACAATCATTCTCACTACGATTAGTCTGCCGACATCTCTTTTCAGCCATAGACGAATCGCCATGTACGTATGTTTGTGCCGAGGTGTCACCGATAAGCAAATCCGTGAAGCTATCTACGAAGGATGCTGCAGCTATCGGGAAGTAAGGGAATGCACAGGAGTAGGTACTCAATGCGGTAAATGTGCCTGCCTGGCTAAAACGGTTGTCAGAGAAACCCTTGGCGAGCTTCAGGCGGCTCAAAGTCTGGCCTACCCGGTCGGATTATCCCAAGCCTGATAAACAGATTTTTAAGGACCGGGCATTTGGCCCGGTTTTTTTATGTCTAAAAATCAGTAGGTTATGAATCAGTTGCGAAAGCGTGTTATTCACAGATGTTTTTCATAATCAATTCAATAACTTACGTTTGACAAGCTCTCGCTTCGCGCCCAGACTTGTATTACATAATCCTTGGGCGGAGCCGTCATGAAAGGCGACATTAAAGTCATTCAGCATCTCAACAAGATACTTGGAAACGAGCTTGTTGCCATCAATCAGTACTTCCTCCATTCGCGCATGTATAACGACTGGGGCCTGAAAAAACTTGGCCACCATGAATACCATGAGTCAATCGACGAGATGAAGCATGCGGATCGTCTGATTGAGCGAATCCTGTTTCTTGAAGGCCTTCCAAACCTTCAGGATCTTGGCAAGTTGATGATTGGTGAAAATACCAAGGAAATGCTTGAGTGTGACCTTCGCCTGGAAATCGCAGCGGTTGCCGACCTACGAGATGCAATTGTGTACTGTGAAAGTGTTCGAGACTATGTAAGTCGCGACATGCTCAAAGACATCCTAGAGTCTGAAGAGGAGCATATCGATTGGCTCGAAACTCAGTTGGGGCTGATCGACAAGGTAGGGATTGAGAACTACCTGCAATCCAATATGCATGACGACGACTAAATCTTACAGGTCATAAAAAGCCCGCCTATTGGCGGGCTTTTCTTAGACCAGGCACTGCTGCGGGTCTTCGCATACTAGCGCGACATGACCTCATCAAACAGATTATGCATAGCCAGAAAGGCGCGTTTGGCAACAACCGGATTGTATTGCTGCTTGCCTGGATTATTGGCTTCCGGATCAGTAAAGGAATGGACAGCGTTACCGTAACTGATAACTTGCCAATCGACATTGGCTGCGGTCATTTCTGCCTCGAAAGCAGAAATCTGTTCGCTAGGCACTAACGGATCAGCAGCCCCGTGCAGCACTAGAACGGGTGCTTTGATATTACGGGCATCTTCAGGATTTGGCGTATCCAGATTGGCATGGAAAGTGACAACAGCAGCCAATTCTGCACCTTCACGCGCCAACTCAAGCGCAGCACAGCCACCAAAGCAAAAGCCAATGGCAGCAATTTGTTTCGTGTCTATTGCAACAGTGCCTGCTTGAGCAACAAGCGCCTGATAAGCAGATTGCAGGCGCTTGCGTAGTAAAGCCCTATCATTACGAATCGGCATCATGGCTGCCAGCGCCTCATCTGCATTAGCAGGACGCACCTTCTGACCATAAAAATCCACGATGAAATAAACCAGCCCATCTTCGCTGGCAAGGCGCTTGGCTAAATCAATAGCACCTTGCGATACGCCCATCCAGTTAGGCGAAAGCAGAACTGCTGGCCGCGTCTGGGGCTGATCAGCATCGTAGACCAGCTGCCCTTCGAACGGCTGTCCATCGATCTCATACTGGATTGCCTTAACCGTCATTTCGGCCATGGGTTACCTCTTCGTCGTTGGGTGTTAAAAGAAAGCCCGCCAGAAGCGGGCTTTATCAGCGCATCAGGCAGAAAGTTCTACCAGAAGCTTATTGAGACGGCGCACGTACGCAGCCGGATCCTTGAGACTATCACCTGCAGCGAGAGCTGCCTGATCGAACAAGACATGAGCTAAATCTACGAAGCGGTCTTCATCCTGCTCCATGTCCAGCTTTTCAATCAAAGGATGCTGTGGATTGATTTCAAAAATCGGCTTGGATTCAGGGGCCTTCTGGCCGCTCGCCTCAAGGATGCGACGCATCTGCAGACCCAGGTCCTGTTCGCCGATTGCCAGAATAGCCGGTGAGTCTGTCAGGCGATGAGAAACCCGCACTTCGCTGACCTCGTTATCCAGTGCCTTCTTGATGCGACCAACAAGATCTTCTTTGGCCTTGGCTATTTCTTCCTGAGCCTTCTTGTCCTCTTCGGAATCAAGCTTACCCAAGTCCAGATCGCCACGAGCGACGTCAACGAATGCCTTACCATCGAACTCAGTCAGGTAGCTCATCAGCCACTCATCGATGCGATCCGTTAGCAGAAGGACTTCGATACCCTTCTTACGGAAAACTTCCAAGTGTGGACTGCTCTTCACCTGATTGTAGCTTTCGCCTGTCAGGTAGTAGATCTTGTCTTGCCCTTCCTTCATGCGACCAATGTAGTCAGCGAGCGCAACGTCCTGTTCACCCGCATCTCCATGAGTCGATGCAAAACGCAGCAAGCCGGCAATCTTCTCACGATTGGCAAAGTCCTCCGCCGGCCCTTCTTTCAGTACCTGTCCAAAAGCACTCCAGAACTGCTTGTATTGCTCCGGCTCGTTTTTGGCCAGCTTTTCCAACATATCCAGGACCCGCTTGGTCAACGCCGACTTCATGGAGTCGATGACCGGATCCTTCTGAAGAATCTCACGAGAGACGTTAAGCGAGAGATCGTTGGAATCCACCACACCCTTTATGAAGCGCAGGTAAAGGGGCAGGAACTCGTCAGCCTGATCCATAATGAATACACGCTGCACATATAGCTTCAATCCACGCGGCGCTTCACGCTGGTACAGATCAAAGGGCGCGCGTGCAGGTACATAAAGCAGCGAGGTGTATTCAAGTTTGCCCTCTACCTTATTGTGACTCCAGGTCAGAGGGTTCTCGAAATCATGGGAGACGTGCTTGTAAAACTCCTGGTATTCCTCATCCTTGACTTCAGTACGCGGCCGTGTCCACAACGCGCTGGCCCGGTTGACCGTTTCCCACTCCTGCTCTGAGGGTGCGTCCTCTCCGTGATGCTCTTTTGGCAACTCGATCGGCAGTGCAATGTGATCAGAATACTTCTTGATGATATTACGCAGACGCCAGCCGTCAGCGAACTCTTCTTCGCCTGTTTTCAGATGCAGAACGATGCGAGTACCACGCTCAGGTTTTTCGATGGTTTCAACATCGAACTCGCCTTCGCCTTTCGAACTCCAGTGGACCCCTTCCGCAGCAGGCTGTCCAGCACGGCGTGTAAAGACATCCACTTTGTCCGCTACGATAAAGGCACTATAAAAACCGACCCCAAACTGGCCGATCAAGTGGGAGTCCTTGCGCTGGTCGCCCGACAGGTTCTTAAGGAAATCAGCGGTGCCTGATTTGGCAATAGTTCCCAGATGCGTAACGACATCCTCACGGCTCATGCCGATGCCGTTGTCCTCTATCGTGACAGTGCGTGCATCCTTGTCGTAGCTGATACGGATCTTGAGCGCGTCGCCGCCCTCAAGCAGCTCCGGCTTGGCCAGGGCCTCAAAGCGGAGCTTGTCCGCCGCATCGGAGGCGTTGGAAACCAACTCCCGAAGAAAAATTTCCTTGTTGGAATACAGAGAATGAATCATGAGATGAAGCAGCTGCTTCACTTCAGTCTGAAAACCTAATGTTTCTTTCTGAGTCTCCACACTCATGGTTACGAACTCCACAGATGACGGTTGAGCCGCGATAGCGGTGATGGACGCAAAATGGGGGCAAGTCCTTATTTTTCAACCCAAAACGGATTACAGGTCTCATATCCGGGCCATTTAATCAAATGTCAGGAACTACCTGGCCATGATTGCTGCCAATAGGTCTGGCAGCCGTACCTGTTAGGCTCGCATACCGCCATAGACGCTAAGAAGGTCTACGCGGAACTTCGCTGTATACGTATGCTCGAAGTGCTGCCGTGAATTAAACAAGGAGAAGACCATGCAAAAACCTTTCGCTTACGCCCTGCTGCTTGCTGCAGCCCTTGGCTTAGCTGCCTGTGACAAGCCTTCCGAAGAAAAGGCACAAGACGCACAGCAATCCGAGCAGAAAGCTCAAGAACACATGAATGAAGCAGCCAAGGAAAGCAATCAGGCTGCTCAAGAGCGTACTGAAGCCGCCCAAGAGCAAGCTAAAGAAGCTCAGGATACCGGCACCAATACTTCTCCTCAGGGAAATCCGGATCAGCCTCTGCAAGGCGGTGATCCGAACACCAAGCAGCAGTAAGCTTGTAATAAAAAAGCCCGCTATTGCGGGCTTTTTTATTACCGGGAAAAAGCTCTTATGAAGCTCGAACGGCGTGTGGCTGGCCTTGCTGTCTATCCCAGAGCGTAGCCAATACACCCACTACAACCGATGGAATGAGCCACGCCAGCCCTTGATCTACCAGCGGAAGCTTGGCTTCCAGCCATGTAATCCAGCTGGCATCAAAACCTGCCGCCTTTATGCCATCTACAACGCCGAATAGAAACGCAACCAACATGACAGGGGCTACAACGCGCGAGGGTGAATGCCACAGTCTGGAGCAGAAGCTAAGCACAACCAAGACAATACACGGCGGATAAATGGCCGTCAGCACGGGTACGGATATTTGAATCAGATGAGTCAAACCCAGATTCGAAACGAGTAGAGAAAAAAGTGCCAGTGCAACAACCAGAACTTTGTAAGGCAGATGCAGGGCTTCACTAAAGTATTCTGCACAGGCGCAGGTCAATCCAACCGCAGTGACCAGACAGGCAAGCGAAATCAGACAGGCAAGGAAAATACTGCCAGGTTCACCAAACGTATGCTGTACATAGGCATGAAGCACCTCTGCCCCATTAGTGGCCGCTGGCACCAATGAATGGCTAGTAGAGCCCAGCTGGAACAGGCTGATGTAAACCAGAGCCAACCCAACACCTGCAATCAGTCCTGCAATAACAGCGTAGCGCGTAATCAGTGTTGCTGATTCTATGCCACGCGCCTTGATCGCATTTACAATGACGATGCCAAACACCAGAGCGCCCAACGTATCCATGGTCAGATAACCATTAATGAAACCTTGGGAAAACGCCTGTGCCTGATAAGCTTTAACGGACTCGCCCGTCCCGCCGGCAGGCCATAGGAATGCCGCCGCCCCCAGAATGGCAAGCGCCAGGATTTTCAACGGCGCCAGGAAACGGCCCACCGTATCCAACAACCGACCTGGATAAAGCGATACCAGCAATACAACACAGAAATAGACAAGGCTGTAGAGAAACAGCGGTAGCGCCCCACCACCTGTAAGGGGCGCAAGCCCAACCTCGAATGAGACAGTTGCAGTACGTGGGGTGGCAAACAGCGGACCGACTGATAAATAGCAGACCGCTGCCAACAGGCCACCGGCTACCCGTCCGATTGGTGAGCTCAGCGCATTCATGGCGCCGCCTACACGAGCTAAGGCAACCACTGTTAGTACAGGCAAGCCTACCGCTGTAATAAGGAAGCCAATAGCCGCAGCCCAAACGTGTGGACCGGCTTGCAAGCCTACAATCGGAGGGAAAATGATGTTACCCGCGCCTACAAAGAGAGCGAAGGTCATAAAGCCAAGCGCCAGGATATCCTGGCCTTTCAGAGATTTCATTTAAGGGAATACCGGATTCAGACAGATTGATCGCGAAGGGTTCCCGTTGCTTATTAGGAACGACGCCCGCTTGGCTAAAGCGGACCACTAATGGCTACCCTACTCTTTTGGAGACGGTGGCTGTGAAGGGTGCACATCCTAACGAAATCTGCAGACAAAGGCAGCAAAAACGTCTTACACCCCGACTAAACGGGCCGAAATCAGGCCCTCTGTAGCAGTATTGTCGATCGATCAGCGATTTACAGAACTAAAAATTTATCAGCCCTATAAAAACAAAGGCCACCTTAAAGGTGGCCTTTGCATCAAGGTAAGGCTTACGCCTTCTTGACTTCCCAACCAGTCAGCTCGGCTAGGGCCTTGCCGATATCAGCCAGGGAACGTACGGTCTTGACGCCTGCGTCTTGCAGCGCAGCGAACTTCTCGTCAGCAGTACCTTTGCCGCCAGAGATGATTGCGCCCGCATGACCCATACGCTTGCCAGGAGGTGCAGTAACACCGGCAATGTAGGACACAACAGGCTTGGTCACATTGGCCTTGATGAAGGCTGCAGCCTCTTCTTCGGCAGAACCACCGATCTCACCGATCATGACGATCGCTTCGGTCTGGGGATCTTCCTGGAACAGCTTTAGAATATCGATGAAGTTGGAACCCGGAATCGGGTCACCGCCAATACCCACACATGTGGATTGGCCGAAACCTGCGTCAGTGGTTTGCTTGACCGCTTCGTACGTCAGCGTACCGGAACGGGAAACAATGCCGACCTTACCTGGCAAATGAATGTGACCAGGCATGATGCCGATCTTGCATTCGCCGGGTGTGATTACGCCTGGGCAGTTTGGACCAATCAGGCGTACGCCCAACTCATCGCACTTGACCTTGGCATCCAGCATATCCAGCGTAGGAATGCCTTCGGTGATGCAAACGATCAGCTTGATACCACCAAACGCGGCTTCAAGAATGGAGTCCTTACAGAAAGGAGCCGGAACATAGATGACCGAAGCCTCGGCGCCGGTCGCTTCTACTGCTTCCTTAACCGTATTGAATACGGGCAGACCCAGGTGAGTAGTACCACCCTTGCCTGGCGTTACACCGCCAACCATCTTGGTGCCGTAGGCGATAGCTTGCTCGGAGTGGAAAGTACCTTGGCTACCGGTAAAGCCCTGGCAGATAACTTTGGTGTCTTTATTAATCAGGACGCTCATTACTTACCCTCCGCGGCCTTGACGACCTGCTGGGCAGCGTCGGTCAGGCTAGTTGCCGCGATGATGTTCAGACCGCTTTCGGCCAGGACCTTGGCACCCAACTCAGCGTTGTTGCCTTCCAGGCGCACAACGACGGGAACCTTCACGCCGACTTCTTTCACTGCGCCGATGATGCCTTCAGCAATCATGTCGCAACGAACAATACCGCCGAAGATATTAACCAGTACGGCTTTAACATTGCTGTCGGACAGAATGATCTTGAACGCTTCGGTTACGCGCTCTTTGGTCGCGCCACCGCCTACGTCCAGGAAGTTGGCCGGCTTGCCGCCATGCAGGTTAACGATGTCCATGGTACCCATGGCCAGACCTGCACCATTAACCATGCAGCCAATGTTACCTTCAAGTGCAACGTAGTTCAGTTCCCACTTCTGCGCATGGGCTTCACGAGCATCATCCTGGGATGGATCATGCATCGCACGCAGCTTGGGCTGACGATACATGGCGTTGCTGTCGATATTGATCTTGGCATCCAGGCAGTGAAGGTCGCCATCTTTCTTGATGACCAGCGGGTTCACTTCCAGCAGCGCCAGGTCATAATCCTGGAACAACTTAGCCAGACCAACAAAAATTTGGGTGAACTGCTTGATCTGGTTACCAGTCAGGCCTAGCTGAAAGGCCAGCTCACGGCCTTGATAAGGCTGAGCACCTACCAGAGGATCAACGGTTGCCTTCAGAATTTTCTCAGGCGTGTCGTGCGCAACTTTTTCGATGTCCACGCCACCTTCGGTGGAGGCCATGAAAACGATACGGCGGCTGGAGCGGTCAACGACCGCACCGAGGTACAGTTCCTTGTCGATGTCCGTGCAGGACTCAACCAGGATCTTGCTAACCGGCTGACCATTAGCATCAGTCTGGTAGGTCACCAGATTTTTGCCTAGCCAGTTTTGAGCAAACGCCTTGGCGTCTTCACGGCTCTTGACCAGCTTCACACCGCCGGCTTTACCACGGCCACCCGCATGAACTTGTGCTTTAACGACCCACTCGCTGCCGCCGATTTTGTCGCAGGCTTCCGCCGCTTCTTCCGGGGTGTCTACAGCGAAGCCCTTGGATACAGGCAGGCCGTACTCAGCGAACAGCTGCTTACCCTGATACTCGTGGAGATTCATGCTTATCTACCGTCTTCGTTAGGTATTGCGCATTTTCGGCGCTGCGCTCACTGGCGCCGCGCCACCTGTAACTGCCCTCTGGCAGTCCGGTGAGCGTTCCTGCGGCCCTCCCCTGGAGTAGCGGCGGGCTGCTCACCGTTGGTCTACCGTCTTAACGCTTCTTGCGGTTGGCAATATGAATGGCATGGCCATTCACTGCCAGGGCCGCTTCATGCAGCGCTTCAGACAGTGTTGGGTGCGAGAACACCATCATGCCCAGGTCTTCGGCACTGGTGCCGAATTCCATGGCGATGGCGCCTTGCTGAACCAGATCCGCTGCACTTGGGCCAATAATATGAACACCTAGAACGCGATCGGTCTTGGCGTCGGCAATTACCTTGACCAGGCCAGCCGTATCGTTGGCCGCCATGGCTCGGCCACTTGCAGCAAACGGGAAGGTGCCGACATTCACTTCAACGCCTTCAGCCTTCAAAGCCTGCTCGGTTTTGCCGACCCATGCCATTTCCGGATGGGTATAGATAACCGAAGGAATCAGATCATAGTTCATCTGAGCCTTGTGACCTGCGATACGCTCGGCCACCATGACACCTTCTTCGGAAGCTTTGTGAGCCAGCATCAGGCCGCGTACACAGTCACCGATTGCGTAAACGCCGGGTACGCTGGTAGCGCAATAGTCATCAACATAGATGTATCCGCGCTCATCGCTCTCCACGCCGCAATCAGAAGCCAGCAGATCGGTCGTCACGGGACGACGGCCTACGGCTACGATCAGCTTGTCGAACGTCTGCTTCTGCTCACCGGTAGAGTCGGTAAAGGTCACGGTCACTTCGTTTCCGTTGACTTCCGAACCGGTTACACGTGTACCCAGACGAACGTTCAGACCTTGCTTGGTTAGAATCTTCAGGCCTTCCTTCGCAATCTGCTCATCGGCAGCCGGCAGGAATTTGTCCAGCGCTTCCAGAACAGTTACTTCGGCACCCAGACGAGCCCATACCGAGCCCAGTTCCAGACCAATAACGCCTGCACCAATAACGCCCAGACGCTTCGGAACTTCAGTGAAGTCAAGAGCACCCGTGGAGTCAACAACAATGCCTTCAACAAGCGGAGCCGGCGGAATTTCGATCGGACGCGAGCCCGAAGCCAGGATGACATTTGTCGCTTCGACGACTTGAGTCTGACCGTCCAGACCTGTCACTTCAACCTGCTTGTTGGCTAGCAGCTTGCCATGTCCTTCCAACAGCGTTACACCGTTGGCCTTGAATAGCGTGCCGATACCACCTGTCAGGTTCTTAACGATCTGATCCTTACGACCGATCATGGCAGGTACATCGATAGTCACGTTGGGTGCATCGATGCCGTGAACCTTGAAGCCTTCATGCGCTTCATGAAACTTGTAAGAGCTATCCAGCAGCGCCTTGGAAGGAATGCAACCTACGTTCAAGCAGGTACCACCCAGGGAGACCTTGCCTTCCTTACCCTTGTATCGCTCGATACAGGCAGTTTTCAGGCCGAGCTGCGCAGCACGGATGGCAGCCACATAGCCGCCAGGGCCGGCACCGATCACGACTACGTCGAATTTTTCGCTCATAAGTTTCATCCTATTTCGATAAACCGGACGGCTTCTTACGAAGCCGTCTCTATATATGGACCAGATTAGATATCCAGCAGCAGACGGGCCGGGTCTTCCAGCAGATCCTTCATGGTGACCAAGAAGGTTACGGCTTCCTTACCGTCGATCAGACGGTGATCATAGGACAGAGCAAGGTACATCATCGGCAGAATGACAACCTGACCATTCACTGCCATAGGCCGTTCCTGGATCTTGTGCATGCCAAGGATGGCAGTCTGCGGCGGGTTAACGATCGGAGTGGATAGCAACGAGCCAAAAACACCACCGTTGGAGATGGTAAAGGTACCGCCCTGCATGTCTTCCATGGTCAACTTGCCGGCTTTCGCCTTCTTGCCGAAATCAGCAATGGTACCCTCAACTTCAGCCAGGCTCATGAGCTCGGCATTGCGCAGCACCGGAACAACCAGGCCACGATCACTGGAAACCGCAACACCAATATCCTGATAACCGTGGTAAACGATGTCGCTACCATCGATAGAGGCATTGACGCCTGGCTGACGCTTGAGAGCCTCGGTCGCCGCCTTAACAAAGAAAGACATGAAGCCAAGGCGTACGCCATTGTGCTTCTTCTCAAACATGTCCTTGTACTTGGCGCGTAGCTCCATGATCGGCTTCATGTTGACTTCATTGAATGTAGTCAACATGGCCATGCTTGACTGAGCCTCGACCAAACGCTCGGCGACCTTGGCACGCAGACGTGTCATCGGTACACGCTTTTCGACGCGATCACCTGCAGCAAAGGTCTGTGCCGGCGCAGCAGCTGCAGCCGGCTTGGCTGCCGGAGCGGAAGGCGCAGCTTTCTTGGCTTCGATAGCGGCTACAACGTCTTCCTTGGTTACGCGACCGCCTTTTCCGGTGCCCTTGATGCTGGCTGGATCCAGACCATTTTCTTCTGCCAGCTTACGAGCGGCTGGCGCCAGAATCGGATCCTCTTCATCCTGAGCTGCAGCAGCAGGCGCAGCAGACGGCGCTACGGCCGGAGCACTAGCGGCTGGCGCAGCAGCTGCAGCACCCTCCTCCACGCGTGCAATGACTTCTTCGCTCAGCACGGTGTCGCCTTCGTTTTTCAAGACTTCGGCCAACACACCGTCAGCGGGAGCCACAACTTCCAGGACAACCTTGTCGGTTTCGATATCGACCAGCAGTTCGTCCCGCTTTACCGCTTCACCAGGCTTCTTGTGCCAAGTAGCGACGGTGCCATCTGCAACCGACTCTGGAAATGTTGGGGCTTTGATCTCGATAGCCATTCTATTGGATTCCTTAATTCGTTTTATGCGCGCGCGTTAACCATTAAAAGCATCGTTCAGCAATTTTTCCTGCTGCTCGGCATGCATCGAAGCGTAACCAACTGCCGGCGCAGCGGAGGCATCACGTCCTGCGTACTTAAGGCCAATCTCAGGCTTGAGCGCTGAAATGACGCGACGCATATGATGCTGACTGCAGTACCAAGCACCCTGGTTCATAGGCTCTTCCTGACACCAAACAATATCCGTCAGATTGCTGTAGGCAGACATGACTTCTGTCAGGTCATCCTCAGGGAACGGATAAAGCTGTTCGATGCGTACGATCGCTGTATCTTCACGACCTTCGGTACGACGCTTCTCAAGCAGGTCGTAATAGACCTTGCCGCTACACATGACCAGACGGGTTACCTTTTGCGGATCGATCGCATCGATTTCCGGTATAACAGTCTGGAACGAGCCTTCAGCCAAATCTTCCAGTGTGGAAATGGCAAGCTTGTGACGCAGAAGCGACTTGGGTGTTAGAACCACAAGTGGCTTACGCAGCGGACGAATAACCTGGCGACGCAACAGATGGTAGATCTGAGCGGGCGTGGTCGGTACGCATACCTGGATGTTCTGCTCGGCACACAGTTGCAGGTAGCGCTCCAGACGAGCAGAGGAATGCTCGGGGCCCTGTCCTTCATAACCATGAGGCAGCAGCATAGTCAGGCCACACAAGCGGCCCCACTTGATTTCGCCACTGGTAATAAACTGATCGATGACAACCTGCGCGCCGTTGGCGAAATCACCAAACTGCGCTTCCCAGATCACCAGAGCATTTGGTGTCGTCGTGGCATAGCCGTACTCAAACGCCAGTACAGCTTCCTCGGACAGCAAGGAATCGTAGATCTCGAAACTTGGCTGATCTTCGCTCAGATGTTGCAGCGGAACATAAGGCACACCATCCTTCTGGTTATGAAGCACAGCATGGCGATGCGAGAACGTACCACGGCCAACATCCTGACCAGTAATACGAACCGGATGGCCCTCATGCAGCAACGTGGCATAGGCCATGGTTTCCGCGTAGCCCCAGTTGATCGGGAGTCCACCAGCACTCATCTTCTGGCGATCTTCGAGGATCTTGCCAACCTGACGCTGTACAACCAGGCCTTCCGGAAGCTGCAGCAACTTGTTGGATAGCTCCTGCAATGTCTTCAGGTCAAATCGAGTGTCGTGACGTGCGGTCCAGGCATGTCCTAGGTAAGGGCGCCAGTCAACGAACAAGCCTTTGTTCGGCTCCTTGACTAGGCTCGCCACCACATGGCGCCCTTCGTCCAAGGCACTACGATAGTTTTCGAACTGAGCCTGTACCTGCTCGGCGCTCATCACACCGGCCTGTACCAACGCATCCGCATAAAGGTCACGTGTGGTGCGCTGCTTGGTGATTTGCTGATACATCAGCGGCTGAGTACCACTGGGTTCGTCAGCTTCGTTATGGCCACGACGACGATAGCAAACGAGGTCAATGACTACGTCACGCTTGAAATGCATGCGGTAGTCGACCGCCAGCTGTGTCACGAAGAGAACCGCTTCCGGATCATCACCATTCACGTGGAAGATAGGCGCCTGCACCATTTTGGCAACATCAGTTGCATACTCGGTGGAACGGGCATCTTCCTGGCGGTTTGTGGTAAAGCCGACCTGGTTGTTGATGATGATATGCAGCGTGCCACCGGTCTTGTAAGCCCGGGTCTGGGACATCTGCAGGGTTTCCATCACTACACCCTGCCCTGCAAAGGCCGCATCACCATGAATGGAAATCGGAACGACCTTGTCGCCGGATTTGTCGCTACGACGATCCTGACGTGCGCGTACCGATCCTTCCACCACTGGAGAAACGATTTCCAGGTGTGACGGGTTAAAGGCGAGCGCCAGGTGAACTTCTCCACCTTCAGTCATTACGTTGGAGGAGAAACCCTGGTGGTACTTCACATCACCGGAGCCCAGCTCAACGATTTTCTTGCCTTCGAACTCATCGAAAAGATCACGAGGATTCTTGCCTAGCGTGTTAACCAGTACGTTCAAGCGGCCACGGTGGGCCATACCGATTACGATCTCTTGGGCGCCATAGGAGCCGGAGCGCTGAATGATTTCGTCGATCAGCGGAATGAGGCTTTCTCCACCTTCCAAGCCAAAGCGCTTGGTGCCTGGATACTTGGTACCCAGATACTTTTCCAAACCTTCTGCGGCCGTTAGGCGTTCGAGCAGGTGTGTCTTGGCTTCGGCGGAATACTGAGGACGTCCACGGACGCTTTCCAGACGCTGCAGGAACCAGCGGCGCTCCTCGGAATCGACAATATGCATGAACTCCGCACCGACAGTGCGGCAATATGTCTCTTGCAGAGCATCCCGTATTTCCCGCAGAGTTGCCTCTTCTTTACCGAAGTACAACTCGCCGGTGCGGAAGGTCGTATCGAGATCTGCGTCAGTCAACCCATAGTGATTGAGTGACAGGTCGGCAGGCGCTTGACGCTGCCACAACCCCAGCGGATCCAGACTCGCAGCCTGATGGCCGCGCATACGATAAGCCTGAATAAGGCGCAGAACTTCGACCTGCTTCTTCTCATGCTCACTGCTAACTGTACCTGCTGAGACAGGCTGGGCACGGCGTTGATTTTTTGCCAGGAGAACGAAGTGATCACGGATCGCTGAGTGCGATACGTCAGGGGAGAAATTTCCATCTGCAGGAAGCTTCTGGAAATAAGAGCGCCATTCCTCAGGAACGGCATTGGGATCGTGCAGATAGAGCTCATAGAGCTCTTCGACATAGGAGGCATTCCCACCTGATAGGTGAGCGCTTTCCCACATCCGCTGCATAACGCTTTCGTGCATTTAAGTCACCCCTCGGTCAGGGACAACACCATCGAGTCATACTGCGCGCCAGAAAGCTATACAGCATTCATTGATGTCCGGGCACCAGCCCGGTTGCCCCTAATATGTATTCAATCAACCGGCAGAGCCTACGCCTTGCAGGTCGCTTTAGAGCACCGACAAAGGATTCTGTTCCTTTGTCGGTGCAAATCGCTAATTAAGTACCGCTCTGAAGCAGCATGCTACGCACATGACCAATTGCTTTCGTTGGGTTCAACCCCTTCGGACATACCGTCACGCAGTTCATGATCGAACGGCAACGGAAGACACTGAAGGGATCGTCCATGGCAGCAAGGCGCTCCTGAGTATGCGTATCACGGCTGTCAGCCAGGAAACGATAGGCTTGCAGCAGCGCAGCAGGGCCCAGGAACTTGTCAGGGTTCCACCAGAACGACGGGCAAGACGTAGAGCAGCAGGCGCACAGGATGCACTCGTACAAGCCATCAAGCTTTTCGCGCTCTTCAGGTGTTTGCAGCCGCTCGATAGCTGGCGCAGGCGTCTCGTTTTGCAGATAGGGCTGCACCTTCTCGTACTGCTTATAGAAGATGCTCATATCGACCACGAGGTCACGGATGACAGGCAGACCCGGTAAAGGACGAACAACCAGCTTGTTACCTTTTACAACGCTTGAAAGCGGTGTAATACACGCCAAGCCATTCTGGCCATTGATGTTCATACCATCGGAGCCGCAAACACCCTCGCGGCAAGAGCGACGGTAAGAGAACGTAACATCCTGTTCTTTGATCAAGGCTAGGATGTCAAGAACCATCAGATCCTTACCACCGGTCTCGATCTGAAATTCCTGCATGAAAGGAAGTTCATCCTTTTCAGGGTTGTAGCGGTAAACACTGACTTGCAACATAACGGCAAACCTCAGTATGTACGAACTTTAGGTTCGAACGTAGGAACTGTCTTCGGAGAGAAATTGACAGCGCGCTTGGTAACACGCTTGTCTTCTGGGAAGTACAAGGTATGGCAGAGCCAGTTCTCGTCGTCCCGCTCTTCAAAATCTTCGCGAGCATGCGCTCCACGACTTTCCTTGCGGGTTTCCGCTGCAATAGCAGTGGCTTCAGCAACTTCCAAAAGGTTCTGTAGCTCGAGTGCCTCGATACGGGCCGTGTTGAATGCCTGGCTCTTGTCTGCAATCTTCACGTTGGCGATTCGCTCGCGCAGCTCGGAAAGCTGTGCGATACCCTTCTGCATGTACTCGCCCGTACGGAATACACCGAAGTAGTTCTGCATGCAGCTCTGAAGCTCTTTGCGCAGAGGCGCTACGTCTTCTCCAGTACTGCGTTCGTTGACACCAGAAATGCGAGCCAGGGAGTGCTCGATATCACTGGCGCTGGCGTCGCGATGCTCAACACCTTCCTTCAATGCTTTTTCCAAATGCAGACCCGCTGCGCGACCAAAGACAACAAGGTCAAGCAGAGAGTTGCCACCCAGACGGTTTGCACCATGAACCGACACACAGGCCACCTCGCCCACGGCGAAAAGCCCTTCAATGATCTTATCATTGCCGTCGGTATCCTGAGTGATCGCTTGCCCATGAATATTGGTAGCGATACCACCCATCATGTAATGGCAGGTCGGAATAACAGGAATAGGTGCCTTGACCGGATCAACATGCGCGAATGTTTTGGACAACTCGCAAATGCCTGGCAAACGGCCGTGAAGCACTTCTTCACCCAGGTGATCCAGCTTCAACAATACATGATCGGCGTCTGGGCCACAGCCATTACCTGCAATGATCTCCTTGATCATGGACCGAGCAACAACGTCTCGTCCAGCCAGGTCTTTGGCATTAGGCGCATAACGCTCCATGAAGCGCTCGCCATGCTTGTTGATGAGGTAACCACCCTCACCACGGCAACCTTCGGTTACCAGCACGCCCGCACCGGCAATACCGGTTGGGTGGAACTGCCACATTTCAATGTCTTGAACAGGCACACCTGCACGCAATGCCATACCGATACCATCGCCGGTATTGATCAGCGCGTTGGTAGTAGAGGCGTAAATACGTCCAGCACCGCCGGTGGCCAGAACAGTGGCTTTCGAACGAATGTAAACGGTCTCACCCGTTTCGATGCAGACCGCAATGATCCCAACAATGGAGCCATCCTGGTTTTTTACCAGATCGACTGCATACCACTCATTCAAGAAGACTGTATTGTTCTTCAGGTTGTTTTGATAAAGGGTATGCAACAGCGCATGACCGGTACGGTCAGCCGCAGCACACGTACGCGCCGCCTGGCCGCCCTTACCATAGTCCTTGGACTGCCCACCGAACGGGCGCTGATAGATACGGCCTGTTTCAGTACGGGAGAACGGGAGGCCCATGTGCTCCAGTTCGAAAACCGCTTCGGGACCCACAGAGCACATGTACTCGATGGCATCCTGGTCGCCAATGTAGTCCGACCCCTTTACAGTGTCGTACATGTGCCAGCGCCAATCGTCATTCGGGTCAGCCGATGCGATGGCACAGGTAATACCGCCCTGAGCGGATACGGTATGGGAACGAGTAGGGAAAACCTTAGTAACAACAGCTGTCTTGTGACCTGACTGGGCCAACTGCAGCGCTGCACGCATACCTGCGCCGCCGCCACCTACGATGATGGCGTCAAAAGAAAGAGTACGAATACTGGACATGACTCACACACCCCAAAGAATCTGTACGCCCCACACAAAGAAGGCGAACATGGCAACACCACACACAGCCTGGAACAGGAAACGCACCGTCGTGGCGCCCTTACCCAAGGCCATAGGGGTCAGATAATCGGTAGAGATGGTCCACATGCCTACCCAGGCATGAACCCCAACCGAAACTAAGGCGAGCAAGCTGAAGATTCGCATCCAGCCGTTGCTATACAGCCCATGCCATTGCTCAAACGACATATCGGGGTGAAGCACGACATATCCAAGTAAGAAAAGCGTATAAATCGCAAGAATTACTGCGGATACGCGCTGAGCCATCCAGTCATAGAGACCTGAGCGCGAGAAGTTAGTGACGCTAGTTACCATATCCAGACCCCCACCAGAACGATCAGCACCGCAGATACAATCAACACGATCTGAGAGCCCAACTTGCCGCCTTGCAATGTTTCACCGGCACCCATGTCCATAATCAAATGGCGCACGCCTGCTACTAGGTGGTACAGCAATGCGGACAACACGGCCCAGATCACGAGCTTGACCAACGGATACGCCAAGAACGCTTTCACACGAGCAAATCCATCCTCAGAACTCAGCGACAGGTCGAGCCCATAAAGCAGCGCAGCAAGGCCGATGAAGAGGATAACGCCGGAAATTCGGTGAAGGATCGAGGTGTAAGCTGTGATAGGGAGTTTTATGGTCCTGAGGTCTAGATTTACAGGTCGTTTACTATTCACGGCTTCTTTCACACTGAGAGCCCAAAGTTGCCGGGCTAGTTATTGGGAATTGCTTTAATAGACATCCATTACTGGATTGACAACCGCGCTGGAGAGGCACACAGCCTGAGGCGGTCGGCCATGAAGTATAGACAGTTAGGCTGCTCATGACAACGCACCAATTCCATACAAATAGACTAATGTCGCTGCCCTAAACGGTGCTCAATAGTGTAAGTTATGAGCACGTTTGAAACCTAAGTAATAATTGGCGCAATATGTTCGTAAATTGACTTTCAAATGATTGCCTCTATAGTGGCCCTGGCCCTGCGTGGGGGTTGTATAAATGATTTCAAGCATAAATAAGGAGGCCTTAATGGCTGACAAGAAAGCGCAGCTAATCATTGAGGGCGCAGACCCGGTACAGCTGCCCGTAATGTCTGGAACCCTCGGACCTGATGTGGTCGATGTTCGTAATCTTACGAATGCTGGCGTTTTCACGTTCGATCCAGGCTTTATGTCGACGGCCTCCTGTGAATCGAAAATCACCTACATCGATGGTGATAATGGGATCCTCTTGCACCGCGGCTATCCCATCGAACAACTGGCAGAAAAGTCCGATTACCTTGAGACTTGTTACCTTTTACTAAAAGGTGAATTGCCTAACGAAGAACAAAAGCAGAACTTTGTAAGCATCATCAAGAACCACACTATGGTTCATGAGCAACTCAAGACGTTCTTCAATGGCTTTCGTCGTGACGCTCACCCAATGGCCATCATGTGTGGCGTAGTGGGTGCACTTTCCGCCTTCTATCATGACTCCCTGGATATCCAGGACCCGCATCATCGTGAAATTTCGGCCATGCGCCTGATTGCCAAGATGCCAACCCTGGCCGCCATGGTTTACAAGTACTCCATGGGCCAGCCAATGATGTATCCCGATAATCGCCTGGGATACGCAGAAAATTTCCTTCACATGATGTTCAATACACCTTGCGAAATTAAGCCGATCAGCCCGGTTCTCGCAAAGGCAATGGACAAAATCTTTATTTTGCATGCCGACCACGAGCAAAACGCCTCCACCTCGACAGTTCGGCTGGCAGGCTCCTCGGGTGCAAACCCATTCGCCTGTATCGCAGCCGGCATTGCAGCGCTTTGGGGCCCCGCTCACGGCGGAGCAAACGAAGCAGTATTGCGAATGCTGGATGAGATTGGCGATGTCAGCAATATTGATAAGTTTGTCGCCAAGGCCAAGGATAAGAACGATCCATTCAAGCTAATGGGCTTTGGCCATCGTGTTTACAAGAACTTTGACCCTCGCGCCAAAGTTATGAAACAGACATGCGATGAAGTTCTTGCTGAACTTGGCATTAATGATCCTCAGCTTGAACTTGCCATGCAATTGGAAGAACTTGCGCGCAAAGATCCTTACTTCATTGAAAGAAATCTTTACCCCAACGTCGACTTCTATTCAGGCATTATCCTAAAAGCAATCGGCATACCCACCAGTATGTTTACTGTGATCTTCGCCCTGGCCAGAACAGTAGGTTGGATTTCTCACTGGCAAGAAATGCTTTCCGGACCCTATAAGATTGGTCGTCCTCGCCAACTCTATACTGGCCCAACCAAGCGCGATATTAATCCGATTAATAGTCGTTAATAAAAAAGCCCCGAAAGGGGCTTTTTTATTGCTTTAGCAAGCATAAATTAAAAAGCCCACATCTTACGATGCGGGCTTTTTACTAGACAGTAACTAATTACTGCTTAGCTTGAGCTTCAACTTCAGCTTCTACGCGACGGTTAACGGCACGGCCAGCTTCAGTGGAGTTGTCAGCTACAGGACGGCTCTCACCGTAACCTACAGCATTCACACGATTGCCAGAAACACCATACTGGTTAACCAGAACGTTACGAACTGCGTTTGCGCGACGCTCAGACAGACGCTGGTTGTAAGCATCAGTACCAACAGAGTCAGTGTGACCTTCTACAGTAGTAGAAGTCTGTGGATACTGCTGCATGAAGTCAGCCAGGTTCTTGATGTCGCCATAGCTTTCCGGCTTCACAACAGCCTTGTCAAAGTCGAACTTCACGTCCAGCTCAACGCGAACAACTTCCGCAACAGCCGGGCAACCGTTGGCATCAACAGTTACGTTAGCCGGAGTGTTCGGGCACTGATCGACGTTATCGCAAACGCCATCGTTGTCAGAATCGGTGCACACATCAGCAACCGGCTCCGGTGCTGGTGCAGCTTCCTGACGACGGGAGGAACCACCGAAGTTCACGCCCACACCTACGACAGCAGACCATTCACTCTGGTCATCATCGATGTTGTAGTTGCCTTCCAGGCCACCGCGAGCGTACAGGTTCTCGGTGAAGTAGTACTTCAGGCCCGCACCTACGTTTGCGAACGTAGTGTGGTTGCGGCCGTGATGGTCAGCATGCGCATCAGTCAGGGACTGGTGAGCGAAACCACCAGAAACGTAAGGACGCAGACCTACACCAGGAGTACCCCAATGGTAGTAGGCATCAAGGGCAGCCAGGCTACCGTGAATCTTCTTGTGACCTTCATCGTGTTCGCCACGTACGTCGTGGTACTCACCATAGGACAGCGCCAGCTCGACGTCGTCAGTCAGGAAGTAACCCACCGAACCGCCATACAGGTTGGCATTGCTCATGTCACGCTGGCTGTCGGTGAAGTAGCGCTTGCCAAACAGCTCGCCCTCTACTGCGCCTTGACCCTGAGCCATGGCGCTCAGAGAAGAAGCGGCGACCAGGGAGCCAATGACGACGCCTAAGGTGCTCTTCAATTTCATCCTATGTATCCCCATCTTAATGATATTAGTGTTCCGGCAATCTCCGGAGGCTTTGACAACAAGTTATTCAGAAGTTCATAAAAAACAGTGGACTATGGTGTTACCTAGCCCTCAACTTCTGCTGCGAACTTGTCACGCAGCTTATCCAGTGCCCGCTTATAACGCATCTTGGTCGCACTGAGCCCCATGTGCATGATGTCTGCAATTTCCTGGAACTCGAGCTCCGCCACAAAGCGTAACACCAGAATTTCTCGATCAATCTGATTCACATGGGCTAGCCAGCGATCCAGACCACCCCGCTCTTCCAACTTTGGCGCCTTTTCATCCGAAGCTTCTTCGATCGGCTCCAGACTCAAAGCATCTACCAGACGACGCTTACGACGCTCCTTCCGGTATTGGGTAATGCACTCGTTGTACGTAATGCTATAGAGCCAGGTCTTAAACTTTGACTTGCCCTCAAAGTTCTTAAGTCCATACAGCACCTTCAGCATGACCTCCTGACAGACATCATCTGCATCTCGGTCGTTCCCCAGATAGCGTGCGCATACATTGAACAGCGTACGTTGATACCGCCGCATCAGTTCTTCGTAGGCACGCGTCACATGGAACAACTCGGTATGTGCGCGCTGCACCAGCTCCTCATCAGTGAGCTGGCGGGGGTCATAGGCTGTAGACAAGGTTTCGTTCAAAGCGGACGGTGCCGGACTGCCGTTCAGTGGGCGGCATGATATCCGTCTCACAGCTCGCTGTCGGCAACTTTTTCACTTGTTAGCGAGCCTTTACACGCTGATCAAGAAGGCGCTTGTTTGAAACCGATATCAATTCATCGTCCGCGGTAAGCAGCAACGTTTTCACCGTACCGATCTCTTCGATAACGCCTTCAACCTCATCAATTTGTACGAATTGCCCGACCTCGAAAATTTCTCGCACATAGATTCCAGCCAGGATCTGAGCGACCAGGTCGCGACTGCCCAACCCCAACGCCAATGCGGCTGCCAGACCAAGTGATGCCAACACGATTGCAATAACGGTATTGAGTAGCTCAGTCTTTATTTCAAGCTGCCCGATGGCTACAGAAATGCTGATGATAATGACCAGCGCCTGGGCAACGCGCCCAAGGCCTGCGGAATAATCCAGCCCAACACCTTCAGCCGCGCCATGCACGATTCCATTGACCAGCTGCGCCAGCAGCACGCCTATGACTAGAACCAGAGCAGCGCCAAACACTTTGGGCAAGTACAAGGCCATGACATCAAGCGTAGACGAAACGCGCTGCAGGCCAAGCGACTCTGCAGCCGATACCAGAAAAACCAGCAGAATGAACCAGTAGACGATGCGACCGATCAATGTACTGACAGGAATCTTGATCCCAACCCGGGCCAACATCTTGGTAAGACCAGTCCCGGTCATCAATCTGTCCAGGCCTAGCTTGGCCAAGAGCTTGGAAAGAAGATGATCAAGCAGCTTCGCAAAAAAGAATCCGAGAATAACAACCAGCAAAGCACCCAGAAGATTGGGAATGAAGCCTGCCACCTTGCTCCATAGGGTTGTCATCGCGGACAGGAGGCTTTGCGTCCAGATATCAAATTCCATGATTACTCGGCTTGTTTGTTAGAAGAACGGGAGCTACGAGAAGAGCCACGTACAGGCTTGACGTGCCCCGAGCCATTATTGATAGCCATGAGGACGGCGGATCCCCAACGCCCCATCAGCCCGAACAGATCACCTGCACCCACCTGCCGATTGGCAGTCTTCAGGACGCGATCCAGTCTGTCGTAATCCGTCGGAGCCTCGGCTCCCGACTTGAGCATATCTTTTAATGATTCTTCGAAAGGATCTGGCATAGCGCACCCCTCGCCACTTTCATGCTAGACGGTCGTCCAAAACAGCAAGTCACACTTACAACCACCGCAACCGCCTGAAGAGCCACCACTGAAAGACAGCAATAAGCAGGATGGCACCGCATGCCACAACAAAGCCCATCGAGAATGTCGACCCGGGAATGCCGCCCACATTCATACCAAGCAGACCCGTCACAAAGCTCATGGGCAGGAAGAATCCGGTAATGATGGCAAGCAGATACATGGTCCGATTGGTCCGCTCAGCCACACTGCGCTGCTCGACCTCCTGCAAGAAGCTGACTCGCTCTCGCATAAGCTCAAGCTCCTCCAGATTCCGCGTCAGGCTATTATGAAGCTCACTCCAGTACTCGGCCTCTCCTCCGGCTACCAGCCAGGCTGGTTTCTGGCGCGACAGATCGAAGTAAATGTCGCGCTGAGGAGCCAGATAACGCTTGAGGCTAGCGACGCGCTTGCGCAGACCCAGGATCAGGCTGTGCTCGGGCAGGTTTGTTTCATCTTCTTCTACCCGTTCCTCCATTTCATCGAGCTGTTCAGCAAGCTCAACGACCAGCGTATCGACCCGGCTTGTCATGTAAGTAGCCAGTTGAAGGATAAGCGACCTCGTGTTTTCAGCCCCTATTCCCTCCTCGAGATCCTCTTGGATTTCAGCTGCCGCCTTGAGGGGACGCAAGCGAAGAGAAATAACGCGCTGGGCATCCACATAAACACGCAGCGATACCATATCCTCGGGAACAGCGTTGGGGTTCAGGTTCACGCCGCGTAGAAACAGGAGAAGGCTCTCGCCGATCAAGGGAACGATACGAGGACGGGTGGCCTCTTCCAGAAGAAGATCACAGGCAAACTCATTGAGTCCGCTGGACTGACGAAGCCACTGCTGGGCCTCAGGTACACTTCGGTCCCAATGCAACCACAGGGTTTCGTCGGGCTGCAGGTCAAGAATATCGAGCTCGTTGCGCTGAATCCGGCGGGCACCACCTCGTCCATTCAATACATAGCCATATACGAGGCCGCGTTCGTTACCGCTTTCGTAATCCTGCATTCCAGATTCTCGTTACTCTTTCATTCGCCTGGCATCTCAAGCCGCTGCGAGGAGACGATAATACCGTTGTTATCAGCATATAGATAATGGCCAACTTCAAAAGTGACTCCGCCAAACACAAGGGGTATATCGCACTGCCCTACTCCACGCTTTTCGGATTTTCTGGGATGCGAAGCCAGTGCCTGGATACCCAGGTTGGTCTCAGCCAGTACATCCACATCCCGGACGCATCCGTAAATCACGATACCAGCCCATCCATTGGCTGCTGCTTTTTCAGCCAGCATATCGCCCAGAAGCGCACAGCGCATGGACCCACCGCCATCCACGACCATGACCTTTCCCGATCCGTCTTCCTCGACCCGCTCCTTTACATACGAATTATCTTCAAAACATTTGATGGTGACAATTTGCCCACCAAACGAGTCGCAGCCACCAAAATTACTAAACAATGGCTCTACCACTTGTATCAGGTCGGGATAGGCATCACAGAGATCAGGTGTGACATAGCGCATAGGAAGCCTCTCTCGAGACGTTAAAGGTCGATACCGATACGATCCCGCTCATAGGCAGGATTGAGCAATTTCAGCTCAGGACAGTTGGCGTTGACTGCCTTGCCTGTGTGCACATCGAACTCAAAGCCATGCCTGGGACATCGTATCGAGTCCGAGGTTAAGGCGCCCTGAAACAGTGAAGCGCCCTGATGGGGACACCTGTCTTCAAAAAGGATATGTTTGCCCTCGATGACCATCAGTACGACTGGCAACCCCTTGATCAGGAAGCGCTGACGATATCCTTCCTCAAGATTCAATAACCTTTCAAGCGGCACGAACATGGGCTCTCCTAACGATATCGCCCGCTGCGCATTGGGCTCCTGAGTGAATCCAAGGCTACTATTCAGTCAGTTCGATACTAGGTGCAACATCCTGCTTTTGTGAAGCTTTTTCGATACTGGTCAGCCATTCTGAAATTAGCCCGCTAAAGTGCCGATGTGCTTCCCGCGCCATGAAAGGCGAGGAATGATTCATACCGTTTTCGCGGGAAAGAAGCTGACCTAGAGAGATGAAATCCTTATGCTGCCCTCCGAAACGGTCAAACAGTATTCGGCACGCCTCAGCGCTCACCAGTGGGTCATTGGCAGCTGCCAGTCCCAGTACAGGTATTGAGAGCGAAGACAATCGCGTTAGCAGCCGGTCCCGCTCGGAGCGACTACTGCCCAGTGCACGCTCATCCTGAAGTGCCTTTAGCAGCACCTTTGGCTCATCCTCAGGACCAACGCCTACTCCATGGCCGGAAATAGTCGAGCGCATTTTTTCCCGCCACGATAGCAGCCCCCACAGACGGTCGGACGTGGCAACGCCCAACAAGCCCAGCGACTTGACTGAGCGCTCGGTCAGCCATTCGTTGAGCACGCCCAAAATAACCGCAAGCCCGCCCTGCCCGTGCCCTATCCAGTGACCCGGCAACCCCGATTGCTCCTCTACAAAGGCTGCAATTGCTGGAAGGTCGTAGCTTGCATAGTCAGATAATTGATTGCTCACATACTCCAGGTTGCGTGGTGAGCAGCCATGACCGCGCATCTCGGCAATCCAGACGTCGAATCCGGCATCGACAAGTTCGACACCCAGCCCAGTACCGCTCGCGGAATACCACGTAAAACGATTACCAAAGGCACCATGAACGAGGATAACGGGAGGTCTGTAGGGCGCTTGCCGGTTCAGCCGCCCAAGGCGTGTCAGAGACAGTTCAACACTAAGGTCTGAGCTATTGTTGGGCTTGAGAAGGTACACATCTTCGGTTAAGTCCCCGTATAACTCGGCGCGCACGAGCGCAACAGGGAAAAGCTGGCTACTGCTTTGCATAATTACCGTTACATAAAAAGGCGGGGTTACCCCCCGCCTGTGAATGACGCGCTATTTTAAGCCTGTCCCTCGGCCAAGAAGAACCATGTATCAAGCACGGAATCCGGATTGAGTGATACGCTTTCGATTCCCTGATCCATCAGCCACTTGGCCAGGTCAGGATGATCGGACGGGCCCTGACCGCAAATACCAATGTATTTACCGGCCTTGTTACAAGCCGCGATGGCCTGAGCCAGGAGCTTCTTGACGGCTGGATTACGCTCATCGAAAAGATGAGCAATGATGCCAGAATCACGATCCAGGCCCAGCGTCAATTGAGTCATGTCATTAGAGCCGATGGAGAAACCATCGAAATACTCAAGGAACTCTTCAGCCAGAAGCGCATTGGAAGGCAGCTCGCACATCATGATCACGCGCAGGCCATTTTCGCCACGCTTGAGCCCGTAGGTCCCCAACAGATCAACTACCTGGGAGGCCTCTTCAAGAGTACGAACGAAAGGAACCATAAGCTCGACATTGGTCAGACCCATTTCGTTACGCACTTTTTTCATGGCACGGCATTCAAGCTCGAAGCAGTCGCGGAAAGACTCGCTGATATAGCGAGAAGCACCACGGAACCCGAGCATCGGGTTTTCTTCTTCAGGCTCGTAAAGTTTGCCACCAATGAGGTTGGCGTACTCGTTGGATTTGAAGTCGGACAGGCGGACAATGACCTTTTTGGGCCAGAACGCTGCAGCCAGCGTGCTAACGCCCTCGACCAGCTTTTCGACGTAAAAGCCTACCGGATCGCTATAGCCAGCCGTACGCTTGTCGACGTTTTCCTTGATATCCAGCGGCAGACTGTCGTAATTGAGTAGCGCCTTGGGATGCACGCCGATCATGCGATTGATGATGAACTCAAGGCGCGCCAGTCCAACGCCTGCATTGGGCAATTGGGCGAAGTCGAATGCTCGATCTGGATTTCCTACGTTCATCATGATTTTGAATGGCAAATCAGGCATAGCATCTACCGAGCTTTGACGGACATCGAAGCTCAATTCACCTTCGTAGATCAGGCCCGCGTCACCCTCTGCGCATGAGACGGTTACGACCTGCCCATCACTAAGGCGCTCGGTTGCATTGCCACACCCCACTACAGCCGGAATACCCAGCTCACGAGCGATGATTGCTGCGTGACACGTCCGGCCGCCGCGGTTGGTGACGATAGCGCTGGCGCGCTTCATGACTGGCTCCCAGTCGGGATCGGTCATATCGGAAACCAGCACATCGCCCGGCATGACGCGATCCATTTCGGAAACATCACGGATGACCTTGACCGGGCCTGCACCGATACGCTGGCCGATCGCACGCCCTTCAACAATGACCTGCCCCTTTTCCTTGAGCAGGTAGCGCTCCATTACTGTTGCACTGGCACGGCTCTTGACGGTCTCGGGACGCGCCTGAACGATATAGAGCTTGCCATCATCTCCATCCTTGGCCCACTCGATATCCATCGGGCGACCATAATGCTTTTCAATGATGAGTGCCTGCTTGGCAAGCTCGGTGACCTCATCATCGGTAATGCTGAAGCGTGCACGCTCGGCAACCTCAACATCGACGGTTTTGACAGAGCGCCCCGCCTTGGCTTCCTCGCCATAGATCATCTTGATAGCCTTGCTACCCAGATTACGGCGAAGGATTGCGGGCCGCCCCGCCTCTAGTGTGGACTTGTGTACATAGAACTCATCAGGGTTGACGGCACCCTGGACAACGGTTTCACCCAGGCCATAAGCACCTGTGATAAAGACCACATCCCGGAAACCCGACTCGGTGTCCAGTGTAAACATCACGCCTGCCGCCCCTGTTTCGGAGCGAACCATGCGCTGCACCCCAGCCGATAGCGCGACGAGCTTGTGATCGAAGCCCTGGTGTACGCGGTAAGCAATGGCCCGGTCGTTGAACAGCGATGCAAAGACCTCTTTGGCCGCTCGGATGACGTTGTCTACACCGCGTATATTCAGGAACGTTTCCTGCTGACCGGCAAAGGAGGCATCCGGCAGGTCTTCTGCCGTAGCGGAAGACCGCACGGCAACCGCCAGATTGTCATTTCCTGCCGACAGCTGTGCGAAGGCCGTTCTGATCTCAGTATCCAGACGAGCCGGAAATTCGGCGTCCATGATCCACTGCCGGATTTCGGCGCCTGTTTTAGCCAACGCGGTAACATCGTCGACATCTAACGCGTCCAGAGCGGCATGGATACGGTCATTAAGCCCGCTTTGCTCAAGGAAGTCCCGATAGGCCTGTGCAGTAGTAGCAAAACCGCCAGGAACCGAAACACCTGCGCCCGCCAGGTTGCTGATCATTTCGCCAAGGGATGCGTTTTTGCCGCCCACTTGCTCAACATCGTGCACCCCGAGTTTATCCAGGGAAACTACGTACTCGTCCAAGGTGATCTCTCCATATTTGTATTTGTGGGAAAGCTCGTACGCAACTGGCACGTTCACACTGGGTCTTTATTCCAGAATCAGTAAAATTCGTTTTATCGACTGGCTACAGGCGCCAAGTACTTTTAAAAAAGTGCCAGTCTTCCAGCAGCCTTTACGAAGCACCTTACGATAAAATCAAAAACCACTGTCTCGGGAGTTTCACCCTGATGAAACGAACCGCCTTCTTTATTTCCGACGGTACCGGCATTACTGCCGAAACCCTCGGCCAAAGCTTACTCGCTCAATTCGAGAACATCAGCTTTACAAAACTGACCCGGCCCTATATCGACACCGTGGAAAAAGCCCGGGCCATGGTACAGCAAATCAACAACGCCGCCGTGTCAGACGGTGCGCGCCCCATTATTTTCGACACCATCGTCAATCGGGAAATACGCGCGATTCTCGACCAGTCGAATGGGTTCATGATTGACATCTTTTCCACTTTTTTATCCCCGCTTGAGCAGGAGTTGTGTGCTGAATCGTCATATTCGGTCGGTAAATCACACTCCATGATGCATAACGCCAATTATATGCAACGTATCGAGGCCGTGAATTTTGCTCTGGAAAACGACGACGGCGCGCGTACGCAACACTACGACAAGGCTGATTTGATTTTGGTCGGTGTCTCCCGGTGCGGCAAAACGCCCACCTGCCTTTATATGGCGCTCCAATTTGGAATTCGAGCAGCGAACTATCCTTTAACCGAGGAGGACATGGAGCGCTTGCAACTGCCTGCCTCGCTCAAGGCACAAAAGAACAAACTGTTTGGTCTGACAATCGACCCTGACCGCCTATCGGCGATTCGGCACGAGCGCCGGCCCAATAGCCGATATGCCAGTTTTGCCCAGTGCGAGTTTGAGGTCCGGGAAGTAGAAAGCCTGTTCCGACGTGAAAATCTTCCCTCTATCAATTCAACCCACTTTTCCGTTGAAGAGATCGCCGCCAAGATTCTGGTAGAGAAAGGTGTTGAGCGCCGCCTGAAGTGATACGTCGCGGCAGGCTTCACTGGTTTAGAAAGGGGCCCATGCTAGAATGCGCCCTTTTGACTGACGCACTGTGCCGGAAGCCATCCTCCGCTGGCACATGCCTGGCCTGTACTAGCTTGATGAAATCTTTAATTTATCTACTGTTTAGCGTGCCCCTGCTATGGAGCACCCTGTGCTTTTCAAGCGAGAAGCGAACGTATGGCCTGCATGAAAATGTGTATCTGCCGGAGCTGAATTTACACCTTAAAGCAAAGCTTGATACGGGTGCAGAAACCGCCTCCTTGAGTGCACACCGCATCCATCTATTTACCCGTAGCGGGGAGCGCTGGGTGCGCTTTTCTCTGGCTATTGATCAGGCCCATGACATTACGCTGGAGCGCCCTCTGCTTCGTGTAAGCCATATCAAGCGGCGGCATGCAGACCACACACCAGGGGCCGAACCCAAGATGCATACCAGTCGTCCCGTTATTCCAATGGTTATCTGCATGGGAAATGAGAGGCATACGATTGAGGTCAATCTTACGAACCGTAGCCACTTTGACTTTCCCTTGCTGATTGGCAGCAAGGCACTCAGGCGCTATGACGCCTTGGTTGACGTCTCCCGCTCTTATCTGGCCGGTACTCCGGCATGCCCTATTTGAAAGTCGAGTAACCTGCATGCGCTCCATTAATTTGCATCTGAAGATTCTTATCACCGTTCTGGTTCTACTTGGCGTATCCATTACCGCCTACCAGATCTTTGGGCTGGGCATTCCGATCACTCAGGATGAAACGGATGAGTTATGGAGCATCGATGCCAAGGTTACGTTTACTGCCACACCCCACGTGCCCGTCAAAGTACAACTGTTCGTTCCCCCCTTGACGCAAGGCTACGTCAGCCTTAACGAGAGCTTTGTCTCCAATAACTACGGCGTTAACGTCAGCCGTATAGAGGGTAACCGACAGCTGACCTGGTCTGCACGACGCGCCAAAGGCGACCAGACCCTGTATTACCGTCTGGTTATGACCAAGCGTTTTGGAAGTGACAAGCCACGAGAAGAAAAAGGCCCGGTTACTCGAGACCCTATTGTTCTGCCGGAAGGTCCTGAGCGCCTGGCCGCTGAAGCCTTGATCGCGCCTATCCGCCAGCACTCAGCGGATGTGGAAACATTCATCAGCGAAGCCATCAGGCGCGTCAATAACGTCAATGACGACAACGTAAAGCTGTTACTCAATGGTGACACCAGTATCACTAAGCGTGCACAGACCGTCGATCTGCTGGTGTCGCTGGCACGTGTACCCCTGGAAAAGGTTCACACCCTGCGCCTTGTCGCCCACATTCAGCAAAATCCGGAACTATGGCTGCGTAGCTATAACGGCAAGGACTGGATCTATTTCAATCCTGAAACAGGCGAGCGCGGTCTACCGTCCGATCGCATGATCTGGTGGAGCGGTGACGGTCAACTGCTGAACCTCGATGGCGGTCGTAAAGCGAATGTGACGTTCACGCTGGACAGCAGCCAGATGAATGCCATTCGCCTGGCTCAGCTCACCAATTCGAGTGTGGAGACGGCCTTCATGGATTATTCCCTGTACGGCCTACCCCTCCAGACCCAGCAGACCTACCAGACGATGATCATGATCCCGCTTGGCGTGCTCGTGATTCTCATACTGCGAAATCTTATAGGCCTGCAGACATTGGGAACCTTTACACCGGTTCTGATTGCACTGGCTTTCCGGGAAACCGGCCTGCAGTGGGGCATCGGTCTGTTCACCGTGATCACTGCACTGGGCCTTTCCCTGCGTTCCTACCTGGAACACCTCCGCTTGCAGATGCTGCCTCGACTGTCGGTTGTACTGACGTTCGTCGTACTCATGATTGCCGCCATCAGCCTGTTCAGTCACAAATTGGGATTTGAAAACGGCCTTTCGGTTGCGCTCTTCCCAATGGTTATTCTGACCATGACCATTGAGCGACTCTCGATAACCTGGGAGGAGCGTGGCGCCAACCATGCTCTCAAGGTCGCCATCGGCACGTTGTTCGCCGGCTCGCTGGCTTATCTTCTGATGAAAATCCCACCGCTGGTGTATTTCGTATTTACGTTCCCGGCCGTCCTGTTGATTCTGGTGGGCTTCATGCTGGCAATGGGTCGTTATCGCGGTTATCGCCTGACGGAACTGGTTCGCTTCAAGGCCCTGCTGAAGGAAGACTGACATGTTCGGTTTGATCAAAACATGGAAGGCCCTTTCGGCTCGAGGGATCATGGGTATCAACCGGCGTAATGCCGATTATGTACTCAAGTACAACAAGCGCAGCCTGTACCCGGTCGTGGATGACAAAATCCTGACCAAGCAGCGAGCAATCGAGGCAGGCATCCATGTGCCGGATTTATACGGGATCATCTCGACAGAGCACGACATCGGGAAGATCGATACGATTATTGAGAACCATCAGGATTTCGTCGTTAAACCCGCACAGGGGGCTGGTGGCGATGGCATTCTGGTCATTGCCGACCGCTTTGAGGGGCGATTGAAAACAGTCTCCGGCAAGATGGTTAGCCGTTCGGACATGGAATATCACATCTCCAGCATCCTCTCGGGTCTCTATTCACTCGGTGGCCATAGAGATCGAGTACTCATCGAGTACCGGGTCATCCCTGATGAGCTGTTTCGCAATATCAGCTATGAAGGTGTTCCGGACATTCGAATTATCGTCTTGATGGGCTACCCCGTAATGGCCATGTTACGCCTGCCTACACGTCAATCCGGAGGCAAGGCTAACCTGCACCAGGGTGCGATTGGTGTCGGAGTGGACCTGGCAACCGGACTTACGCTACGTGGCACCTGGCTTAACGCCAAGATCGAAAAGCACCCGGATACCGCCCATCCTGTAGACGGCGTACAGCTGCCGGACTGGGACGGATTCATGCGCCTGGCGGCTTCCTGTTATGAATTATCCGGGCTGGGTTACATTGGTGTTGACATGGTGCTCGACAAAGATAAAGGACCTCTGATTCTTGAACTCAATGCACGGCCTGGCCTGAATATTCAGATTGCCAATGACAGCGGACTTACCTTGCGAGCTCAGGCAGTAGAGGCTCGTCTCGCCGAAATGCAGGCCCAGGGTATCGTTGAAACAGCGGAAGAGCGTGTAGCCTTTTCTCAACGGTTATTCGGTCACGTCTCCTCATCTACCGTAACGCGCTGAACACATGCTCACCTGCACACTTTATCCGCTTGACTACCAAGCAGATCCCGGTGATTTCTTCGAGCGCATCCGTAATGCGGAGGGTGCTATTCTGCTGGACTCTGGCAGACCAACGGCCACACGTGGACGATATGACCTGCTTAGTGCCTGGCCGCTGGAGCAGCTCGCCCCTTTACCGGAGGAATCAGGGCATTCGTTTTTCGCTCGGCTTCGTCAAGCACTCGGCAAGCTCGGAGCGGCGCAGCTTCCCACCGAAGTAGATCTGCCCTTTGCAGGTGGCGTGATGGGCTATCTGAGCTATGATTTTGGTCGCCAGCTGGAGCGTCTACCAGCTCAGGCCCAAGATGATCTGATGTTGCCTGAGGCCAGACTGGGCCTGTATGGCTGGGCATTGATTAGCGATCATGAGCGACAGACCAGCCAGCTAGTATTTCATCCGGTACTGAATGCCGCTGAACGCTCGCGTCTGATTGATCTCTTCACGAGCCCGGTTACTCCAAGCCAGGATCAAATTTTTTGCCTGAAAACCCCATTCCAGGCGAATGTGACTAAAGAGCGCTATCGCGAACAAATCGAGCGAACCCAGGCTTATATAAACGCCGGGGACTGTTATCAGATCAACTTCACACAGCGTTTTCAGGCGCCCTGCTCTGGATCGGACTGGCAAGCCTACCGCACCTTGCGAGCCGCCTGCCCTACGCCTTTTTCCGGTTATCTGCCCATCCAGGGCGGTGCCATCCTCAGTCATTCACCTGAACGTTTCATTCAGGTGCATGACGGTCGGGTGGAAACACGCCCCATTAAAGGGACGCGACCACGCAGCCTGGACCCCGTACGAGACGCCGCCTTAGCGGATGAACTGCTGGCCAGTCCAAAAGATCGTGCCGAAAATGTAATGATCGTTGATCTTTTGCGTAATGACCTGGGACGCAGCTGCCAAATAGGCTCGGTCAAAGTCCCTGAGCTATTTACATTGGAGAGCTATCCAAACGTGCATCACTTGGTGAGCAGTGTAACGGGTGAGCTTGCATCCGGTTGCGATGTATTCGATCTGCTGGCCGGAAGCTTTCCAGGCGGCTCAATCACCGGAGCCCCCAAGATTCGGGCAATGGAAATCATCGATGAGCTGGAGCCGACTCGCCGCTCCATCTACTGTGGCTCCCTGCTCTATATCGACGTGCGGGGCGAGATGGACAGTTCCATCGCTATTCGCAGTGTATTGATCAAGGATGGGATGGCCAGCTGCTGGGGCGGCGGTGCAATCGTCAGGGACTCGGAATGGCAAGACGAGTATGAGGAATCTATTGCCAAGGTACGAGTGTTATTGAACACCCTTGAGATGCATAGCCTGACGGATGCCGCTACGTCGTGCAGCCCAGACGGGGCTTTGTTACCATGTTCGTCTTGACTTATTAGCGTTGGAGCCTTGCCATGTCACTTGATCTGGACCGCATCAATGCCGAATTCGCCAATCAGCCTGAGCAGCTTGTTGCCTGGGCATTGGGTCTTGGCAAGCCGGCTATCTGCACGACCAATTTTCGTCCGTTTGAAGCGGTCATTCTTCACATGGTAACGCGCGTAAAGCCCGACATCCCTGTGGTATGGATGGACAATGGCTATAATACCGAGGCGACTTATCGCTTCGCCGATGAGGTCGCCCGCGCACTTAATCTCAACTTGATCACTTATCTACCCAAGCGCTCGCGGGCCCATCGCGAAGCTATTGAAGGTCCTGTGCCTGGATTAGACGATCCACGCCATGAGGCCTTTACCGAAGAAGTCAAACTTGAGCCGTTTACCCGCGCACTGCGGGAAATGGCACCCAGCGTGTGGTTTACCGCATTGCGTGCAAGCGATACTGCAGTACGTGCCCAAATGCAGCCGGTCAGCATCAACCAGGATGGCCTGATCAAGGTTGCCCCCCTGCTGAACTGGACCTCTAAAGACCTGTATCAATATCTGGTGGAGCACAATCTGCCAAACAACTTCGATTACTTTGACCCCACCAAGGGCGAAGAAAACCGTGAGTGCGGCTTGCATATCCAGCACTGATAAAGCAGAAAGCCACTCATCAAGAGTGGCTTTTTTTATGCAGCCTGCCGCTCAGGAAGATGGGGCAGTCTTGAGCGCAAGGCGCCGCTCCAGCTGGTTATACACGACCCATGTCATCAAAAGACCTATGCAAAGTACTCCTGCCAGGAAGTACAAACCGGACGATAATGTCCCGGTATAGGTTTTAAGTGCGCCAATACCAAATGGCCCGATATAACCTCCTAGATTCCCCACCGAATTGATCAGCGCAATGGCAGCGGCGGCACTGGCACCCGAGAAAAAGCGACCTGGTAGCGCCCAGAAGATTGCAGTGCAGGAAAACAGGCTGAAGGCAGCCAGACACAAAGCCCCCAATTGCAGTGCTGGTGCACTTAGGTAAGCACTGAAGAAGAAACCTATGGCACCTAGCGCATACAGGACCGCCAGATGACCATAACGATCATTCAGGCGATCTGAACTGCGAGGAATAAGCAAAAGACCAATAATGCCAAAGAGATAAGGAACGGACGAGACAAAGCCGGTCATGATGTCACTTCCGCCAAACTGATGAATCAGCGTCGGCAGCCACAAGCCCAGGCCGTAAATACTCAAGGTCACCGGCAGATAGAAAAGTGCCAGTAGCAGGACGCGCTTGTCCTTGAGTGCATGCAGTGGATTGCCATGACGTGTCTGGCCATATTCCTGCAAATCCTTTTCAAGTTCGTTTGCCAACCAGCGTTTCTCATCAGCCGATAGCCATTTCACCTTTGCCGGACCATCTGGCAGAAAACGCAAGGTTGGCCATGCGAGCAATACTGCAGGCGTACCGATAAGAATGAACAGCCACTGCCAGCCATGCAGACCCATTATGCCTTCCATGCCTAGCAAGGCGCCCGAGAGCGGACCAGTTACCATCATGGCAATGGGTTGCGACAGGATGAAAAATCCCAGGATCTTGCCGCGGTGACGTATGGGATACCATTGCGTGATGTAGTACAGCACCCCAGGAAAGAATCCCGCCTCCGCAATACCAAGTAGAAACCGCATTACATAGAAGCTGGTTGGCCCCTGGATGAAGGCCATGCCAATCGTAATGGCACCCCAGGTAATGAGGATCCGTGCAAACCAGCGGCGCGCTCCAAAGCGAGTCAGGAACAGATTGCTTGGCACTTCGAACAGGAAATATCCGATAAAGAACAGTCCTGCCCCCATCCCATAAGCCGCATCGCTGATGCCGATATCTGCCCCCATATGCAACTTGGCAAACCCGACAGCGGAACGGTCCACGTAGGCTACAAGGTACAGCAGGATAAGGAAGGGAATAAGTTTGAGTGTGATGAGGCGGATCAGCCGCATTTCTGGGCTCATAGCCAAGTCTCCGATTGTTTTTGTTATGTACGGCTTGAGCATAGCAGCCGCACTGGTGATATGGACTATAAAGTAATACTTTTTATTCAACAACACTTCACATGAAAGCTTATTAAGTCTAAATTCGGATCAATACTTCCGTTTAGTATGACAAATAAGAGTTAACAACATGTCTGAGAAAAAAAACCAGTTGCGCTCGGCCCAGTGGTTTGGCAATGCCGACAAGAACGGCTTCATGTATCGCAGCTGGATGAAGAACCAGGGCATCCCGGACCACGAGTTCCAGGGCAAACCCATCATCGGGATCTGCAACACCTGGTCCGAACTTACCCCCTGCAACGCCCACTTCCGCAAGATTGCCGAGCACGTCAAGCGCGGCGTCTACGAAGCCGGCGGCTTTCCCGTCGAGTTTCCCGTCTTCTCCAATGGCGAGTCCAACCTGCGCCCCACCGCCATGCTGACCCGTAACCTGGCCAGCATGGACGTGGAGGAAGCCATCCGCGGCAACCCGGTCGATGCCGTGGTGCTGCTGACCGGCTGCGACAAGACCACTCCTGCGCTACTGATGGGCGCTGCCAGCTGCGACGTACCTGCCATCGTGGTGACCGGTGGCCCGATGCTCAACGGCAAGCACCACGGTCGCGACATCGGTGCCGGTACCATCGTCTGGCAGATGCACGAGGCCTATAAGGGTGGGCTGATCGACCTGAACGAGTTCCTCTCTGCTGAAGCCGGCATGTCCCGTTCGGCCGGTACCTGTAACACCATGGGTACTGCCTCCACCATGGCCTGCATGGCGGAAGCGCTGGGCACCTCGCTCCCGCACAACGCAGCGATTCCGGCCGTGGATTCGCGTCGCTATGTACTGGCGCACCTCTCTGGCATGCGCATCGTGGACATGGTGCATGAAGACCTGCGCCTGTCGAAGATCCTGACCAAGCAGGCCTTCGAGAATGCCATCCGGGTTAACGCTGCCATCGGCGGTTCGACCAATGCCGTGATTCACCTCAAGGCCATCGCCGGACGTATGGGAGTAGACCTTGAGCTGGACGACTGGACGCGGGTCGGTCGCGGTACGCCCACCATCGTCGACCTGCAGCCGTCCGGTCGCTTCCTAATGGAAGAGTTCTACTACTCCGGTGGCCTGCCGGCAGTGATTCGCCGGATGGGCGAGGCAAACCTGCTGCCGCACCCTGATGCCCTGACTGCCAATGGCCAGTCGATCTGGCAGAACTGTGCCGAGGCACCTATCTATGGCAAGGATGAGGTTATTCGTACGCTGGATAATCCCATCCGCAAGGACGGCGGCATCTGCGTGTTACGGGGCAACCTAGCACCCAAGGGAGCAGTGCTCAAACCCTCTGCTGCCACACCGGAGCTGATGCAGCACCGGGGCCGTGCTGTGGTGTTCGAGAACCTGGAGCATTACAAGGAGCGTGTGCTCGACCCGGACCTGGATATCGACGAGACCTGTGTCATGGTGCTCAAGAACTGCGGACCGAAGGGATATCCGGGCATGGCTGAGGTGGGCAACATGGGTCTGCCGCCCAAGCTGCTGGCCAAGGGCATTACCGACATGGTGCGTATTTCCGATGCGCGCATGAGTGGGACGGCCTACGGGACGGTGGTGCTGCACGTAGCGCCGGAGGCTTCGGCAGGTGGTCCGCTGGCGGTTGTACGTGACGGTGACATGATCGAGCTGGACTGCGAGAACGGTCGTCTGCACCTGGATATCAGCGATGAAGAGCTGCAGGCCCGCCTGGCGGACTGGCAGGACCCGAACGCCAACCTGCTCGGTGGCGGTTACCGCAAGCTGTACGTGGATCACGTGCTGCAGGCCGATGAGGGCTGCGATTTCGACTTCCTCGTTGGCTGCCGTGGCTCCGAGGTGCCGAGACATTCACATTGAGTGAGTTCTCAACGCCCCTTTCCGCATTGGCGAGGGGCGAATGTTATGATGCGCGGCCTCGAAACAGGATCGCCACGTCGCGCCTCATGGAATATCGCAAACCTTCACTTCGCAAAAGCATGCATGCCCGAATCGTTCAGGAGTTGGGCCGGCATATCGTTTCTGGCCATTTTCCTGCAGACTCCAAGCTTCCACCTGAAGCGTCACTGTGCGAGGAGTATGCTGTCAGCCGCCCGGTGCTGCGCGAAGCAACCCGAGTCTTGGTAGCCAAAGGGCTTGTCTACTCCAAACCCAAGGTGGGCACGGTTGTCAGGCCTCGTCGCGAATGGCATATGCTTGATCCCGACGTACTGCACTGGCTGATGGAAACGACGCCACAAAACGATTTCTTCAACATGCTTTCAAGCGTGCGCTGCATTATAGAGCCCGCTGCCGCCGCGCTTGCTGCTACGCATGCCACACCTGATGACGTAGCGGCCATTGAGAACGCTTATCAGCGCATGGAAGCAGCCAAGACGCCGGAAGAGTGGTTACAACCGGACTTGGATTTCCACAGTCAGATTGCCGAAGCCACTCACAATGACCTCTTGGCTAACCTCTGCAACATGTTATCGCTGGCATTGCGCGAATCGCTCAAGCAGTCAAACAGGCGTCCCAACCTTCATGAGTTCGCCCTTCCCCGCCATAAAGCGATCCTGACGGCTATTCAACATGGCGATGCCCTGGGCGCCAAACATGCCACCCTGGTACAACTAGAAGACGCACGTAAGGCTCTTACATTGGTATTAGAGGGCGAATAGCCATAAAAAAGCCCCGGCGCGCCGGGGCTTTTCATTAACGGAGCGATCAGCTCAGCGCATCGCGTGTCGTAACGCCGTTAACCAGACGGGCAATACCCAGCGGGTTAGCGTTCTTGAGTGGCTCAGGCAGCAGTGCATCCGGGTAGTTCTGGTAGCAGACCGGGCGCAGAAAGCGATCGATGGCCAGCGTACCTACGGAGGTTCCGCGAGCATCGGACGTTGCCGGGTAAGGGCCACCATGAACCATGGAGTCACAGACTTCTACGCCGGTTGGATAACCATTGATCAATAGACGCCCTGCTTTTTGCTCAAGCACAGCTGTCAGCTCAGCACCGTAGGTTTCCAAGTCACCCGACTCGGCAATCAGCGTCGCGGTCAGCTGGCCATGCAGGCCATGCAATGCGCGAATCAGCTCGGCCTTATCGGCAACTTCTACCACAATGCTAGTTGGGCCAAAAACCTCTTCCTGTAACAACTCATCACCTTCCAGCAGCAAGCTGACATCAGCCTTGAACAACTGTGGCTGAGCCTGATTGTTATTTTGCTGGGTTGCACCGGCAAGATGAGTAATACCGGAGTGAGCATTCAAATGCTCGAGACCTTTGACATAGCTCTTCAGGGTGCCTGCATTGAGCATGGTCTGCGCCGGCTGGTCATTCATAGTCGCGGCGAAACGCTCTAGGAATGCAGAGAACTCCGGCGAGCGAATGCCAATGATCAGGCCCGGGTTGGTACAGAACTGACCACACCCCAACACGACCGAAGCGGCCAGCTCGTTAGCCACATTATCGCCGCGCTGCTTGAGTGCTTCAGGCATCAGCAGAACCGGGTTGATACTGGACATTTCAGCAAAAACCGGGATCGGCTGAGGACGTGCAGCAGCCATATCACACAGTGCGCGGCCACCTCGCAGCGAGCCCGTGAAACCGACCGCCTGGATGGCTGGATGCTTGACGAGCTGCTCGCCGACGCCAGCGCCGTAGATCATATTGAAAACGCCAGCCGGCATGCCAGTACGCTCAGCCGCACGAACAATGGCTTCAGCCACATATTCAGCTGTTCCCATGTGACCACTATGGGCCTTGAACACAACCGGGCAACCGGCAGCCAGTGCCGAAGCGGTGTCGCCGCCTGCGGTAGAGAATGCCAGCGGGAAGTTGCTTGCACCGAATACGGCTACTGGACCAAGACCGATACGGTATTGGCGCAGGTCTGGACGAGGCAGCGGCTTGCGGTCAGGCAAGGCACGGTCGATGCGCGCCCCGTAGAAATCACCACGACGCAGGACCTGAGCGAATAGACGCATCTGTCCACTGGTGCGTCCACGCTCGCCTTGGATACGGCCAGCAGGCAATGCGGTTTCGCGGCAAACCAGCTGCACGAAATCGTCACCCAGTGCGTCCAGTTCGTCTGCAATGGCTTCCAAAAAGCTGGCACGCTTTTCAGCGCTCAGGCTGCGATAGATGGGATAAGCCTCTTGCGCAGCACGTGCAGCAGCATCAACTTCTTCAGGCGTAGCCTGATAGAACTTATACGATAACTGTTCTCCAGAGGTCGCATCCACGCTATAGACGATAGTTTCGCCTTTAGCACTACGCGCTCCGCCAACATAGTTATGCCCTGTGATCTGCATGCTTAACTCCTTGACCGTAAAGGGTTTCAGGACACTGCGCGAGCCAATGCTCACGCAGATAAAATGAGAAGAACATCGGTGTCAGGCACTAAAGGTACATCCTGTCGGACTTTAAGTCATCATACAACATAGCAATTTAGTGATTTAACCGGCCTCTTATGAAGGCAGATTTAGCTGACAATCCACGTTTAAAGCACTTGATGTTCAGAAAGTTATAGCGCTTTGATGTTGCCTATTACGAAATCCGGCTCATGGGAAGCGATGCCATTGATCAGAGGTTTACCGAATTCAGGCATGCTGATTTCGAACCGATCTCCCAGCTGCGCCTTGATACCGTCAGCGAAGGACAGTGTAGCCGTTCCGAAAAAATGTACATGTACGTCGCCCGGACGCAAAAACTGGTTGTACTTGAAATGGTGGTATTCAAGATTCGCCAGGCTGTGACACATATTCTCTTCGCCTGAAAGAAATTCCTTTTCCCAAAGGACCTCACCGTTACGGCGAATCCGGCTCATACCTGAAAGGTGGCGAGGCAGCTCACCTACTCGTAATTCAGGCCCAAATGCGCAACAGCGCAGTTTGGAGTGCGCCAGATAAAGATAGTTTTTCCGTTCCATGACATGATCGGAAAACTCATTTCCCAGCGCAAAACCTACCCGATAAGGTTGCCCGTCATCACCGATGACATACAGGCCAGTCAATTCAGGCTCTTCACCGGCATCTTCGGCAAACTCGGGAAGGGAAAAATCCTCGCCCGGACGGACAACAATGCTGCCGTCACCCTTGTAGAACCATTCTGGCTGCGCCCCCACTTCACCGGCCGAAGGTCGTCCGCCTTCAAGTCCCCAGTTGAACATACGCATGCTGTCGGTCAACTTGGCTTCGTCCTGATTGTTGTGCTGATGCATCTTGTCTCGCGTAGAAGCACTGCCCAGATGCGTAAGCCCAGTTCCGGTAACCAGGCAGTGGGCCGTGTCGTCATGATCCAACGGAGGCAATACGCGACGGGCTTCGAGCACACTGTCATAACTCGGTCCTGGCTCGGTACCCTGCGCCTGGACCTCAGCAACCAGATCACGTCCATTTCGGATTGCATTCAGTGCCAGCTCACGTGTCGTGCGAACATTACGTACAATCTGGAGATTCTCGCCTTCAACCACTCCTACATGGCGCTGGCCTTCTGAAGTCTCAAATTGAATCAGTCTCATGGGGTTTGCTCTTATCGTTATGGGCTGAATGGATAGCGCATACTTTACGGCGCGCGCAGAACGCTGCCTAATGAGAGGTACTGATTAAGCGATAACCTTTGGTTATTCCCATGATTCCATCTTTGAATTCCATTTCATCGCGCCTACGCGTACGTCAGCTCAAGCTTCTCATTGCCCTTGAGGAGCATGGCTCACTGCACAAGGCTGCCGAGCAGGTTGCTATTACTCAACCGGGTGCAACGAAAGCCCTCCATGAAATTGAAGCGACACTAGGCGCCACCCTTTTTACACGTACCAGTCAGGGACTGGTACCTAACGATCTGGGACGCTGCGTGACTCGATATGCGCGCCTCATTCAGTCTGACATTGCCCACCTCAGGGAAGAAATGATTGGCATCCTGCATGGTCAGGGTGGCCGGTTGTCCATTGGCGTTATCATGGGTGCGGTGCCGCTGCTCATGCAGTCGCTCAATCGGCTTCGCCAGAAACAGCCGGAACTGTCGATTCATATCGCGGAGGACACCAGCGCGCGACTGCTTGCCCTTCTCGACCAAGGGCGGGTAGACGTAGTGATTTGCCGAACCAGCGTAAGCACCCGGCCTGATGCATATGAAAAGCTGATCGAACATCCAGAAAGCCTGGCGCTGGTGGCTCATCCCAACCATCCGCTGGCCAACGCATCACTTTCCAGTCTGGACGAGCTGACAGGCTATCGCTGGGTTGTCTATCCGTCCAACATGCCCATGCGCCTCGCGCTGGAGCAGCAGTTTCGCCTTGCAGGGCTCGACTTTCCGCGCTATCCCATCGAAACGGCCTCTACGTTCACGATGCTTAGCCTGTTGCAGGAGGATCCGCATCTTCTGGCTGTGATGCCTAGCGATGTAGCGCTCTTCAGTGAACGCTTTGGCTTGCTCAAGCGCTTTTCCATTGACCTGCAAATCAACAGCGAGCCCTATAGCGTTGTCATTCGCCAGGGCATGGACGTCACCGCACCGGCCAAAATGCTGATTGAAGAATTAAGGCAGGATATGGGGCTGACGGTGCAGCCCCATAGGCAGGAGATTACTGCTTGAGGGTCGAGAATTTGTAGATGGTAGTCTGCTTGTATGTCTCGCCGGGATTCAAGCGAGTGCTGGCAAAGTTGGGCTGGTTTGGTGCATCGGGGAAGTGCTGAGCCTCCAGCGTAAACGCTCCCCAGTGCGGATAAACCTTGCCCTGCTTGCCCTTGATGGTGCCATCCAGAAAGTTGCTGGTATAAAACTGCACGCCCGGCTCGGTTGTATACATCTCCAGACGCCGCCCGGATGATGGATCAAAAGCCGTAACCGCTACGGCATCGAGCTGCCCCGGCTTATCAAATGCCCAGTTGAAATCAAAGCCACCCTGTTTGGGCTCGGCATATTTCAGCTGTTGGTCGTTGTCACGAATGTGCGCACCGATAGCAGTCGGATGGACAAAGTCCATGGGCGTACCCTTCACCTCAGCCAGTTCCCCGGTCGGAATCAGCGTTGAATCAATCGGGGTGAACTTGGACGCATGGATAGTCACCTTCTGGTCGAGAATGGTCCCGTTGCCAGCGCCCGCCAGATTGAAATAACTGTGATTAGTCAGGTTGACTACCGTAGGCTTATCCGTCGTTGCGGTATATTCGATCTGCAACTCGTTATGCTCGTTGAGGGTATAACGCACAGTAGTAGTGAGCGTGCCTGGAAAGCCCATCTCACCATCAGACGAAACATAGCTAAGCGATACGCCCTTCCAATCCTTGCCCTCGATAGGCTTGGCCTGCCATACCTTGGTATTGAAGCCTTCCGGTCCGCCATGCAGAGCATTTGGATCATTATTGATCGGCACCTGATACGTCTTGCCATCAAGCTCGAACCTGCCTTTGGCCAGGCGATTGCCGAATCGGCCGATCAGCGCACCAAAGTAAACGGTTCCGTTATCCAGATAGCCTTTCACATCATCAAAACCTAGAACGACATCTTCCACATGCCCTTTTGCATCGGGCACCTCAATGGACTGGACGATACCGCCATAAGTAATGATGCCAACTCGCATTCCGTTGCTATTTTGTAGCGTATAGCGCTCGATGGCACGGCCATCAGGAAGTGACCCGAACGGGGCACGATCAACATGCAACGAGCTGGCTTGGGAGAGTCCGGACATAAGAGCGAAACCTATACCTAGCAGAACAGCAGACTTTCGGGACACTTTCATCGTATGAACCTCGTATTGTTTTTCTTGTAAGGGACACCTGTGAGCCGCTGGAAAGCTCACCTTGTCACTCTGACACAAAATGAGACGAAGTGACTCCCTTTCTTTCATACGATGATTAAGCGAATCTAGTAGGTCGGCAATGTGACATCAGTAAATAGGTCTTCAACTTCCTGGCGGCTATGGCACTGCATCGCCTGCACCAGGACTTCACGCGTCAGATGCGGGGCGAAACGACTGATGAAGTCACACATATATCCACGCAGGAAGGTCCCCCGACGCAAGCCGATCTTGGTAATGCTGGCCTCGAACAATTCACTGGCGTCCAGCGCAACAAGGTCACTGTCGAGCTTATGGTCAACCGCCATATCCGCCACGATTCCCACCCCCAGACCGAGCCTTACATAGGTCTTGATAACGTCGGCATCGGCTGCGGTGAAAACGACTTTTGGCTCCAATCCTCTCCGACTAAAGGCCTCATCCAGCTTGGAACGCCCTGTAAAACCGAATACGTAGGTGACGATGGGATGCTCAGCCAGGGCTTCCAGGGTGAGCTTGGGCACTTTGGCCAAGGGGTGACCATGGGGCACGATGACACATCGATTCCATCGATAGCAGGGCAGCATGATCAGATCACCAAAATGCTCAAGGCCTTCCGTTGCAATGGCAAAATCAACTGTGCCATCTGCTGCCATTTCAGCAATCTGCATAGGTGTACCCTGCTGCATGTGCAGGGCGACATCCGGATACTGCTTCATGAAATCACTGATCACATCCGGCAAGGCATAGCGGGCCTGGGTGTGCGTCGTGGAGATTGAAAGCGTGCCTTTCTTCTCGTTGGAGAACTCTTGGGCGATCTGCTTGATGCTTTCGCACTTACGCAGGATCTCACCAGCGGTCTGGATAATCCGCTCACCCGCTGGCGTAATGCGTGTCAGGTGCTTGCCGCTTCGAGCAAACACCTCTACCCCCAACTCATCCTCAAGCAACCGGATCTGCTTACTGATGCCTGGCTGGGAGGTATACAGGCTTTGCGCTGTTGCAGAAACATTGAGATCGTGATGCGCCACTTCCCATATGTACCTCAATTGCTGAAGCTTCATGATGGCTCCTTGCTATAGCTAACAGCACCGTTGTTATAACCTATATTAACGTACTACGAAAATATTTATAGCCATTGGTAATTATCAATGGCTGCGATGCTGCAACATGGGTACAAGATAGACAGGCACATCCGCCATTTGCAGAACTTTGCCTGCAGTACGTCCCAGCGGTGTATCCCAAGTACTGCCATGACTATGACTGCCCAACACAATCAAATCGACAGCCAGATCATGGGACTGATCAAGAATGACCTGAGCGGGATCTCCCTGAACGACCCGCACCAAACGGATACGGTCAAACTCCTGCGCAGTCTCCCCCATTTCATCGCGCAGACACTCGATCACGCGCTGCTCAATATTGGCTAAAACGGTATTGAAACCCTGCTTGTTCAATTGTGCCAACGTGGAGGCATCCATATAGGTTTGCAAAATCGAGTCAGCGAACAACCCCAAGGGTTCAACCGCATGTACGACATACAACTTAGCAGCATGCGCTCGCGCCAAGGCAAGCGCATGCTGCAAGACAGAGGATGAGTAGATGCCCAGATCAGTTGCATAAAGAATCGATTGGATCAATTGGCCCCCTCAACTACTGACGTGGATGGCCGTCATACGACATGCCGAATGCTTATTCATCATAGGAAAGCGTAGCAGCGTATTGCCACTTCGCCGTGCAAAATGCTGGTAAATGCCTTAATTTGCGACTTGGTTAGTTAACACCACACTTCTCTCATCAAGGTAAATCATCAGCATCACGGCTCAGACAAGCCAGAATTCCCTGATTCAACTCAGACTCGGTCATCCGCGTTTTCAGCCCGCCATAAAATAGCCCCTGACGTACTACGAACAGAGCAGGCAAGTGAAATACCTCATAGCGCTGCACCATTCCTCCGTTTCGCTCCGCATCGACCCAGGCGATTCGATCGCATGGCAAGCTCATCTCCGGCAAGCGCTCTCGCGCCCACCGGCAACTTGAGCACCCTTCACTGGTGAAGATAAGCAACGTTACTCCCGAAAGCGCCAACAACGCCTGATCCGCATCAAGATCGCTTAATTCCACAAAGCCTCGCTATTTCGTACTGATTAAGACATTCAAGGACGCAACAGGCCGCTTCGTCTCTCGAATCGGAAAAGGTCATTGTCGCCTCCTATGAAGACACGTTATGGTTAGCCTCTTGTCCACCTTTTACCGCGTAACGCCAGCCGGTTATGCCCAAGCAGGCACCGTGGCCTCCGAGAACACTATGGCCGATTTACCTATAAATGACCTAAACGTCGTATCAAACGACCCCCTGATAACGCCTGAGCAACTCAAGCTAGAGATTCCTTTGACCGAGAGCGCCTCCAAGACAGTCGCTCAGGGTCGCCAGGTGGTGCGTGATATCCTTGATGGCAAGGATCATCGGATTTTTGTCGTGATTGGCCCCTGCTCCATTCATGACATCAAGGCAGCCCACGAGTACGCCGACCGCCTGAAGGTTCTGGCCGAAAAGGTTTCCGATACCCTCTTCCTTGTCATGCGGGTGTATTTTGAGAAGCCGCGGACGACAGTCGGCTGGAAAGGGCTTATCAACGATCCCTACCTGGACGACTCCTTCAAGATTCAGGATGGTTTGCACATTGGTCGCCAATTGCTGCTGGAGCTGGCTGAGAAAGGCTTGCCTACTGCCACCGAAGCACTAGATCCCATCTCACCACAGTATCTTCAGGACCTGATCAGCTGGTCTGCAATTGGCGCCCGGACCACGGAGTCCCAAACGCACCGTGAAATGGCTTCCGGTCTTTCATCGGCCGTTGGCTTCAAGAACGGCACCGATGGCAGCCTGACCGTTGCTATCAACGCCTTGCAATCGGTCTCAAACCCACATCGTTTTCTCGGCATCAACCAGCAGGGACAGGTCTCGATCGTGCAGACCAAAGGTAACCCCTACGGTCATGTGGTTCTGCGCGGCGGTAACGGCAAACCGAACTACGACTCGGTCAGCGTTGCGGTATGCGAACGTGAATTAAGCAAAGCCAAGGTCAAGGCTAATATCATGGTGGATTGCAGCCATGCAAACTCTAACAAGGATGCCTCACTGCAGCCGCTGGTAATGGATAACGTTGCCAACCAGATTATCGAAGGCAACCAGTCCATTATCGGATTGATGGTGGAGAGCCATCTGGGCTATGGCAACCAGCCGATTCCTAAGGATCTCAACGAACTGAAATATGGCGTTTCGGTTACAGACGCTTGCATCGATTGGGAAATGACGGAACAGAGCATCATGAGCATGCATAACAAGCTCAAGGATGTACTGCCCAAGCGCAAGCGCGATTGATTGCCAGTCTTCTTATAGCCGGGTTCTTTACCCGGCTTTTTTATGCCTGTCGATTAGTGAGGAGCCGTTAGCTTCTGCTGACGCCGCTCGATATAACGCTCGACATAGGAGCAGGATGGAATGACGCTGTAGCCACGTGACTCCGCGTACGTCAGTGCGTGTTCGGCTAACGCTGCGGCTATTCCCCTGCCCCGCAGATTATCGGGCACAAAGGTTCTGTAAAAATCCATGGTCTGCTTACCAAGATCCATATAGGCAAGATACGCTCGCTGCCCATCGACGTGGATGACAAACTGGTGAGATGAGAGGTCGTGGTCGATTGAAAACGACTCGTTCATATCTGCTCCTTGGCGGAAAACCGATTACCCGCCTTATCTCTCTTATTGGGAAGCGACATTGCTGCCGAGCCTATTTTCAGACTACAGAAATGGCTGCCCCGTTCGGGCCGGCCATCGCACAACAATCATGACCTTAGGCTTAATACAACGAGCATCTGGCGCAAGACTAAGAGCTTAATAGTGCGTTGAAGTTTGCATTAATACAACCCATTAGCCTTGTAACTGTTTGCCTTAGTCGCGCTCCTTATACCGTCAGAAAACCTGTCATCAGTCACCCTTGGACACTTTTTAAGCAACGCAATGTCAATTTATCGAGCTTATGAAAGGGAAAGTGAAAAAAACTCGCGAACCTTGCATTCGCTCAGTTTACTTACTACACGTTATGAGTAGTATGTAGCGCGCAATTTTCCGCTGGGAAATTTGCACTCTATATGGAAGTCCACCTCAAGGGGATAATGATGAACAACGCTCTGAAATTTGCCGCTCTGGCTCTGGCAGCTGCCCTGGCTACTGGTTGCAGCCACGCTTCCAAAGAAAGCGAAGCCCGTCTGACCGCTACTGAAGACGCTGCTGCTCGCGCTCAGGCTCGTGCTGACGAAGCTTATCGTCATGCTGACGACGCTCTGGCTGCTGCTCAGAAAGCTCAGCAGACTGCTGACGAAGCTAACGAGCGCGCTCTGCGTATGCTGGAAAAAGCCAGCCGCAAATAATAGGTCTCTGACCTGTTAAGCCGACTCTCGGGTCGGCTTTTGCGAGCAACAAAAAGCCCGCCATTTTGGCGGGCTTTTTGTTGCCACACTGTTTTATAGCGCTGCAGCAGGCTGATCAGCGGCAGTCGCAGCCGTTTGCGAAGCCTGATTGATGGTAGCAGCCACCTCTACGGGCAGACCATCCTGCGCTGTGACGATATCCTTTACCAATTCCCAGTTCAGCTCAGCGTGACCACTCAAGTCCTCACGACGGATCATGGCATTCACCACAGCCGTGTGCTGGTCGATCATGGCCGGCTTGCCATTTTCGCTCGAGAGCGGCTCATGCGCCTCCAGATACAGCTTGCCTTGGCTGATACCAAACTTATAAGGCTCGTTGATGATGCGTACAGGGGTGTTCACCGGAATCATTCCAACGAACTCCTTGAGATCCTCATTCAGCATCCGGAAACAGCCGTGACTGACCTGCATGCCGATACCAAATTTCTTGTTGGAACCGTGGATCAGATAACCTGGTAGCGCAAGGTTCAACTTGTAGGGTCCAAGCGGATTGTCCGGCCCAGGCGGAACCACGGCTGGAAGCGGATCACCATCGGCGGCGTGCTCGGCACGAATCGATGCAGGCGGATACCAGCTGGGGTCCTTGGTCTTGGCGGTGATTCGGGTAGTCCCAACAGGCGACCCCCATCCTTCACGTCCAATTCCCAATGGGTAGGTGAAAACCGTATTACCCCCTTTGGGGTAGTAGTACATACGGTACTCAGCCAGATTAATGACAACCCCCTCACGCGGCCCAGGCGGCAGGATGAACCGTGTAGGCAAAACCACTTCGGTGCCCGCCCCTGGCAACCAGGCATCAACGCCCGGGTTCGCTGCCACCATCTCCGAATAGCCAAGATCGTACTTCTCACCCAGGTCTGCAAACGTGTCCTCGTAAGCAGCCTTGATGACCTGCACCTCGCCCACGATATCTTCACCAGGTGGTGGAAGCGGCAATTCCAGGGCGCAAGCCGTACCGGCAGTTAGACTAACGGCAAGCGATAAACAGGCGATAGATGATGCGCGAGACAACATCGAAAAATCCTTTGAAAAGAATGCTGTAAATAGTGTCAGTGTAACACTGCGCCTATAAGGTCGTGAGACCTCAGAGGAACGAAACAGTACCCACTTCACCCCGTTTATCTGCTTCCAGACGTTCCATGCATTGGGGGCATAACTGCGAGTGTCTCAGCCAATGCCGAGCTAATGGCTGAAACTTGGGCTCGGCCGGGAGAAGGCTGCCGCACAATGTACGATCAGCATGTCCGCCTAGCTCAAGCTGGCGTGCAACGATGTGCAGCCGTGTTGTCCGGCAGGCGAACAGATCGAGCTGTGAATCAGGCACGATAAGTTGAAAGCCAAACAAGGACCAGGCGTGACGCGACATTTGAGGCTCCAGAAGGGGGGCGCAACCTTAACGGAAAGGCGTTGACCTGAAAAGCAGGTGAACCGGATTTAACCGCCCCAAACTGTAAAATCTTACAAAACTTCAGTGCTTTGCATTCTGCGGCTGTTCAAGCAAGGGCTGTAAGGCTTGCCAGGCATTTTCCAGTAGTCTTGGCTGTCCGGCTGCATTGGGATGAATTCCGTCTGCCTGCATGTACTGCTCTATTCCTCCAACCCCCTCCAGAAAGAAGGGCACCAGTGCGACCTTTTTTTCTTCAGCCAGACTGGAATAAACCGCAGCGAAACGCTCGGTATACTGAATGCCATAGTTGGGCGGCAACCGCATTCCTAGAAGCAGTACCTTGGCACCTGCCTGCTTGGACTGGTCAATCATTGATGCAAGATTCTGTTGCAATTGCGCAGGGGGCTGGCCTCGCAAACCATCATTGCCGCCCAGCTCAATCAGCACAACATCAGGCTTATGCTCATTAAGTAACGGCGATAGCCGGGAAAGCCCGCCGGCACTGGTGTCACCGCTGATCGAGGCATTGATGACTTTGTAGCTGCCCTTCTGTTCGTCCAGCCGTTTTTCAAGCAGCGAAGCCCATCCTTGGCCCGTTTCTATCCCCAAACCGGCACTGATACTATCTCCAACGATCAAAAGTGTCTGTGCTGCGGCGTGTTGCGCGATTAGAAACAGCGCGAGACAGCCGCCCGATAACCATTTACGCATGCGGAATCCTCATGAGCGCCAGCATTCTAGTTGCCCAGAACCTTAGCAAGGTTGTACCCAGCGCGGAAGGTGAACTCACCATCCTTCATGGCCTCGACCTTGAATTGGCAAAGGGCGACAGCCTGGCCATCGTAGGCAGCTCAGGCTCCGGCAAATCCACTCTGCTAGGCCTGTTGGCCGGGTTAGATCAGCCGAGTGAGGGGGATGTTGTTTTGGCGGGGCATGCTTTGGCCGCATTGTCAGAGGATGAGCGTGCGCGAATACGTGCCGAGCATGTCGGATTCGTTTTTCAGTCGTTTCAACTGCTCGACAGCCTGACCGCTTTAGAAAATGTCATGCTGCCCATGGAGCTTGAAGGTTACAAAAATGCGCGTGATCGCGCCGAGTCTCTTCTGGAACGAGTCAATCTGGGGCATCGCCTGAGTCATTATCCGCGCCAGCTTTCTGGAGGTGAGCAGCAACGAGTCGCCATCGCACGGGCGTTCGCTGCTAACCCCAAAGTGTTGTTTGCCGACGAGCCTACCGGGAACCTGGATACCACTACTGGCGCCCGTATCAGTGACCTGCTGTTCGAACTGAACACAGAGCTTGGAACCACCCTAGTGCTGGTGACCCATGATGAGCGACTCGCGCAGCGATGTAATCGTCTGATACGTCTGGAAAGCGGCCGCCTAGTCACATTGGAGGCCTAAATGACTCGCCTCCCCTTCTTCCGATTATTGCGTCAAGCCAGCCGGCAGCTTATGCGAGAAGTTCGAGCCGGAGAGCTGCGAGTGCTCTTCTTTGCACTGGTGATTGCGGTTGCCTCAAGCTGTGCGATCGGTTATTTCACGGCTCGCCTGAATGAAGCCATGGTGTTGAGGGCCACGGAGTTTCTAGGCGGTGACCTGGCACTGCGAGGTACCTCGGCAGCTCGTCAGGAGCAGATCGATGCCGGCCTTGCCCAAGGGCTGAAACATGCTCAAACCATAGAGTTTTCCAGCGTCATTGCCGGTGAACAGGCCATTCAACTGTCCAGCGTCAAAGCCGTCAGCGGCTCCTATCCGCTCAGGGGACAGCTCAAGAGCACGCTCACTCCACAAGGTCAGGAAACTGTTGGAGGCCTTCCAGATCCTGGGGAGGCCTGGGTCGAGGCTCGTCTGTTACCGGCACTTGAACTGAAGATAGGTGACACGATAGATGTTGGTCGTAAAACACTACGTATCTCTCGCATCCTGACCTACGAACCCGATCGCGCTGGGGACTTTTACAGTTTGACGCCACGTGTCCTGATGAACAGTGCAGACCTGCCGGCCACTGAAGTCATCCAGCCGGGCAGCCGGGTTCGCTACCGAGACCTCTGGAGTGGAGCGACCGATCAGCTGGAGCGTTACCGGGCAACGCTCGAACGTAGTCTCGATGTTAATCAGCGAATCGAGGACCCACGCGACGGTAATCGTCAGCTCGGCAGCGCCCTGGACCGAGCTCAACGCTACCTGGGATTAGCGAGCCTCGCCGCCGTATTATTGGCTGGCGTAGCAGTTGCCATGTCGGCCAATCGCTTCGCAGTCAGGCGCTTCGATGCGAGCGCTCTGCTCCGCTGCCTTGGGCTTTCGCGCCGGGAAGCCTTGATTCTGTATAGCCTGCAGCTGGCCATGCTCGGACTGGCGGCCAGCGTACTGGGTGCTGTGCTGGGCTGGCTTGCCCAATTTCTGCTCTTCCACCTGATGGCAGGGTTGCTGCCCGCAACGATTCCCAGCGCAGGACTATTCCCGGCACTTGCGGGTATGGGGACGGGCCTGATCGCGCTTGCTGGTTTCGCGTTGCCGCCCCTGGCTGCACTCGGCCGAGTCCCGCCCCTACGCGTTCTGCGCAGCGACCTTCTTCCTGTCCCTCCTAGAAGCTGGATCGTCTATGGTACTGCCCTGCTGGCCTTAGGGCTGATTATGTGGCGGTTATCGCTGGACCTCAGGCTAACCCTGGCACTGCTAGGTGGCGGACTGATTGCCACAGTGGTGCTTGGCGGATTAATGCTGCTGGGCTTGAAAGGATTACGCCGCATGCTGGCCTCGGCACCGCTTGCCTGGCGTTTGGGGCTGGGCCAATTGCTTCGTCATCCAGTCGCTGCTGCCGGACAGTCCCTGGCATTTGGCCTGATTTTGTTGGCGATGGCGCTTATTGCCTTGTTGCGCGGAGAAATACTGGACCGCTGGCAGGACCAGCTGCCAGCGGACTCTCCCAATTACTTTGCACTCAACATCCTGCCTACTGAGAAGGACGCCTTTGCGGCACAAATCGGCCAGCTGTCGCCCAATCCGAAACCGTTATATCCCATCGTGCAGGGTCGTTTGGTGTTGATCAATGGCGAGCCTGCCAGCGAGGTCGTAGAAAGCGAGTCACGCGGAGACCGCGCCACGCGTCGCGACCTTAGTCTTACCTGGGCTGACACGCTGCCCTCAGGCAATGTCATCACTGCCGGACGGTGGTGGGACGACACACCACCAACACGTGATCTGCCGGGCGTATCCGTAGAGGCAGAACTAGCCAAGAGCCTCAAGGTAGGGATAGGCGATCATCTCAGCTTCAATATTGCCGGCAAGATCATAGAGGCGCAGGTGAGTAGTCTGCGAACCGTGGACTGGAATAATTTTCAGCCCAATTTCTTCATGATCTTTCAGACGGGAACGTTTACCAATGTTCCCGTCACCTATCTCACCAGCTTTTACATTCCGCCTGGCCATGACCGGGCCATGGTTGAGTTGGCACGTCAGTTTCCAGCCGCGACGTTATTGCCTATCGATGCGATCCTTGCGCAACTACGCAGCATCCTGGGCCAAGTAACCATTGCGGTAGAATTCGTCTTGCTCTTTGTATTGGCCGCTGGAATGACGGTCTTGTTTGCCGGTCTTCAATCCACGTTGGATGAGCGCATACGTCAGGGTGCACTTTTGCGGGCACTGGGATCGGAGCGACGACTCCTGATACGCACCCGCCGGGTTGAATTTGCCTTGCTTGGCGCAACCAGTGGACTTTTGGCAGCATTAGGGTGTGAGATCATTACAGCTTTGCTGTATCGCCTTGTGTTCGATATGCCATGGCAACCGCACCCATGGCTTTTGCTGCTTCCCCTGATAGGCGCAGCAATGATTGCTGCAGCAGGTCTTTTGGGAACGAGACGGGCATTGACGGTCAGTCCGCTACGCATTCTGCGGGAAGGTTAATCAGGTTTTTATATGGAATGGATGTATGAGTCGATACCGACCGCCTCGTAGTGCAGGCACCCCTTTGATTACGCCCGAAGGCGAAGCGCGCCTGCGCGCCGAGCTGCATGAGCTCTGGAATGTCCGTCGACCACAAGTCACGCAGTCCGTGAGCGAAGCGGCGGCCCAGGGTGATCGTTCAGAGAATGCCGAGTACACCTATGGCAAGAAAATGCTGCGTGAAATCGATAGCCGTGTACGTTTTTTGCGTAAGCGATTGGCGAACCTCAAGGTTATCAGCGAGCGGCCGGCAGATCCCAACAAGGTGTATTTTGGCGCCTGGGTAACCCTGGAAGATGACGAGGGTGAACAGGCTCGCTATCGAATCGTAGGACCGGATGAGTTCGACATAAAACTCAACCAGATCAGCATCGACGCCCCGCTGGCTCGCGCCATGGTCGGTAAACCGCTGGATGCGGAAATTACCGTGCAGACACCAACCGGCGAGAAGCGCTGGTACATCGTAGAAATTGATTATCCCTGACGCCGGGTAATCACGCCTTGCCGGGCGATCCGTGTCAATTCATGCACGACCGCAGCCACCTGCTCCCTGGAAGGCGCTTCGATGACGGCGAAGTCAAACATGTCCTTGGCAAATTGGCTCAACTCCTGCGGTTGTTGGGCAAAACGGATCTGGAAGGAGCGAGAAGCAGGCCAACGCCTTGGCCAGCCTTCCAGATACCGGAGTAGTGTGGGCTGATGCAGTCCGCCAAGTAAAATAGAAGGATGCGAGCTGAGCGATCCGTGAGTAATGGGGGTCAGGCGCAATTGGCAGTGGGAAATGGTCATGGTGATAGTATCCGCCTCATAAGTCCCGCTGGTCAGCGGTGAGGCAATCACCGGCCAGCGCTTTAGCGGTATTTTTTGAGTCTCGATAGACTCGCGCCCCGCAAGTTGCTGTTTAAATCGGCGCATTCGAATGCTAGGCAAGCGGTACTCATGCTGTCAAGCACGGCGGTTTGCCAACCGGATTAACGACTGGTAATACGGATGCTGCGCTTGCCCTCTTCCAGCCGGTCACGCTCGCGGGCATACGCCAGATAGTATTTATTGACGCTGCTGACGTAATTGACGACGCCCATCCCATATTTTTCAGAGGCAATTCGCTCGACCTGAAAGAACCACTTGTTAGGGTTAAGCCCCTGTCGCTTCGCTTCGGTCCGCAGCCGCTGAACCCGCTCTGGTCCCAGGTTGTAAGCTGCGAGAACAAAAGCCCTACGCTCACGCTCATCCAGCGTGCGGCTTGAAAAGAATTGGCGGCGCAGCTTTACCATGTAGCGAGCAGCAGCCTGCACATTGCCGTCAACCGTGCGAATATTCTTGACTCCAACGCTTCGGGCCGCCGATGGTGTGATCTGCATCAGCCCTGTTGCGCCACCGCTACCCTTGGCAGCGCCATCCAGACCTGATTCCTTGTAAGCCATAGCCGCCAGGGTTAGCCAATCCAGATTGTAAGTGTTCGCGTATCGCTTCAGGACCGGACGAACTTCGGTAAGCCGCTGATGATCGTCTGCACCTAACGGATTCCGGACCTTGGAACTGCCTTTGTAGGCCTTTTGAAACGCCACATCGCTGCCGGTCGGCATACGATGCTCAGCCAGAAAGCCATTCACCGCTTTACGCAGTTCAGGGGTATCGCGCCGGACAAACCAAGTCATGTCCTGCTGCTTGGCCACTACTAGCCGCCGCTCTACATGAAGCTTGGGCAAGACCTTGGCCCAGCGGTCTGCAATAGGCTGTTCAACAACCGTAAGGGAGAAGATTCCAGCGGAAACCATTTCCAGCACATCCTCAACACCCAGGCTGGAATCAACCCGCTCAAGCTCGATGGGCTTGAGCTTACGCTTAGCCAGTTGCGCATTCAGCTCGCGCAACGCGGGTTCGGCTGCGCTACCGGCTGGCAGAGTGAGCTGGCGACCCGACAGCTGATCCAGACGAGTATAGCGACGCTGCCCTGATCGGCTGACGACTACAAGTGGCGTATTGGTCATTAGTGGATGGCTGCGTACGATCTTGGTCCCGATAGGCCCCGAAAACAGCTCACCCGGAGCAGCAATATCACCCTCACCCCGCTCTAGCGCAGCCAGTAATTCCTCTTTAGGCTTTGGGATGAAAACAACCTTGAGCGGCTGAGCCTTTTTGCCCTTGGCGTTGAGATACTGCTCGAAGGCATCAAGACGACGGTACTCTATGCCGATGGGCTTGCCGTCCAGTTCGCCGGAGCTGTTACGGTTCTGATTGACCAGGACACGCAACACGCCTGCCGTTCGAATCGCAGACAGGTCACGTACGGTCTTCTCCTGCTTCCAGTGCTCTGTACTTCCGACCCGTGCCTGGGCAGGAAAAGGTGACAACAACAGCAGACAACACACAACAATAAGATGACGCGCCATCCGGTTCTCCATGGTTGGCCAAGCGCAAGACAAGGCGCAACGACGCCCTCCCTTTCCAGGAGGCAATGGAAGCCGAACTACCCATGAACACCGACATAATCCTGTTCATGATCGACTTTTTTATTAAATGGACAGACTGATACTCAGCTGGCCACCGTTTATTAGGTATTTCTCATGCAACTGATCGACATCGGCGTCAATCTGACTCATCCCAGCCTGGCGCGAGAAGCCGAAGCCGTTATTGAGCGAGCGCACACAGCGGGTGTCGTTCAAATGGTACTGACCGGCACAAGCCTTGCTGAAAGCGAGGCTGCGCTCGAACTTTGCCGCACGCTGGATGACTCGAACACGCTGTTTACAACAGCCGGCATTCATCCACACGAAGCAGCAAACTGGACCGCCACGACAGGTAACAGCCTCAAGGCGCTGGCAAAAGAGCAGAAAGTATGTGCTCTTGGCGAATGCGGACTGGACTTCAACCGCGACATTGCTCCCCGCTCCGTGCAAGAGAAAACGCTTGAAGAACAACTGGCCATAGCCGTTGAACTACAACTTCCGGTCTTCCTACATGAACGAGACGCCAGCGAACGTCTGCTGGCCATTATACGCGATTTTCGCGACAAGCTTCCCGCGGCTGTCGTGCACTGCTTTACCGGCGAAAAACAGGCCCTCTATCAATACTTGGATCTGGACCTGCACATCGGTATTACCGGCTGGATTTGTGACGAGCGTCGCGGTACACACCTTCATCCGCTGATGAATGACATTCCCATAGGCCGCCTGATGCTGGAAAGCGACGCGCCTTATCTGCTACCGCGCACGCTACGCCCCAAACCCAAGAGTGGGCATAACGAACCAGCATTCCTGACTGAAGTGCTGCATGAAGTGGCTCGTCATCGTCACGAGTCGCCTCAGGCCCTCGCCGCACATACCACAGTCACAGCCCGGCAGTTTTTCAACCTGCCGGTGATTGAAGCGAGTTTTGAAGATCCGGCCTAAAGCTGCTCTTTATTGTGCCGTTAACCTGAGCGGAAAGAAGCGGTCGTGTCTATAGACCGCTTCGACATTTTGTTCCGGCCCTATGCCGGAAAAACTCCCGTTACGGACACAACATTCCATGAGTGGTTGGATTCGAGACATTTCCCTGAAATACAAATTCTGGGCCGTCAACGCCGTTGCTTTCTTTACGACGTTGTTACTGGTCTTGTTTGCCATGCATCTTGAGCAGAATGCCCGCCTTGATGCCGGCCAGAACGCTGCCAGACTGGAAGCCAGCCATCTATCGACGTTAGCGGCTGCTCAATTCCCGGTTACAGACACAGCGGTGAAACTCAACGATACCGCTGCGCTAGCGCGTCTTGGAGTCGATGCAGTCTCGCTGAGTGGAAAGCGGGACTGGGTGGAACTGGAGCGCAGCGAAGCGCTGGCAGGAGCCTGGGTTGCCCAGACCTCCGATGGTCAGCCGTTTGCCATAACCGTGGAGCGGGTGAGCTTTGGCGAGGTCTTTATGCATCGCGCCTTCGAATACGGTGTGGCCGTTTTCGTGCTAATGCTGGTACTACTGTGCGCCTCTCAGCTCCTGATCCGTTTCATTCTGACCAACCTGCATACACTCAAGGATGTCATGCTGCACGTAGAGCGCAGTGGTGACCTGTCGGCACGAGTACCGCTCAACAGCCGTGACGAAGTCGGCCAGATGGCCAACGCGTTCAATGCAATGCAGGGGGGCTATCAACGTATTGTCATGACGGTGACCGAGACCGCCACTCGACTGGATGAGGGCGCAGCACGTCTGGCCAGCACGATGCGGGAAGTACAGCGCGGCATGTTGAATCAGCAGAGCGAAACGGATCAGACGGCAACAGCCATCAATGAGATGTCTGCAACGGTCCATCACATCGCCCAGCACACCGCCGACACTCGGGATCAATCTAAGGAAGCCGATCGTTTAGCCGGTGCCGGACAGGCCGTAGTCGAGCGCGTCAGCCAGTCGATCTCCGGGCTTTCCCAAGGCGTTCAGCAGACGGCTGAAATGATCCAGCATCTGGCTGACAACAGCCAGAAAATCAGCAGCGTCGTCAGCGTCATTCATGGTATTGCCGAACAGACAAACCTGCTGGCACTCAATGCCGCCATTGAAGCAGCTCGCGCGGGCGAAATGGGTCGCGGGTTTGCCGTCGTGGCTGACGAGGTCCGTAATCTGGCACAGCGTGTACAGGATTCAACCAACGAAATCACTCAGATGATTGCAACGCTTCAGGCAGGAACGCGCGATGCGGTTGAATTCATGAACGAAAGTTCGATCAAAGCAGATGGATGTGTTGAAGAAGCTGCCGAAGCCGGACAGGCCTTGGCGGCGATTGCTGGAGCCGTGGCGCAGATGCGCGACAGCAACACGCAGATTGCGGTTGCCGCCGAGCAGCAGTCTCACGTAGCAGAGGAAATGAGCCGCTCAGTGGTCGGTATACGAGACGTTACCGAGCATACTGTACGGCAGACATCCGATGCATCGGCGACCAGTCAGGAGCTGGCCGCATTGGCGGGCGACCTGAACAGGGCCATCCAACAGCTCAAGCTATAAGCACAAGCAATCTATGGCTTTGATAGTGAGGAACGATTCGCGACCACATTATCAAAGCCCTTACAGTAAGTGTATCAATTAACAGGAGTGCAATCATGCGCCATATGATGAATCGGGCCTCCTCACGCGATACGGCACTGATGCTGTCGGTCCCGCTTGTCAGCCTGTCTGCGCTGACTGTTACCAGCGGCCTGCTGTGCCATAGTCTTACCAGTGTTGCAGTGGGCGTCGTAGGTATCGTAGCGGCAATGGCGATCCAGTTTCACGAGCCGAGCAAGAAGTCCCACTCGCTTTTCGTCAGCTGATCGAGCGCTCTCTCTAGTCCTGATCAGTACTTTTTGATGTTCTTAGAGCGTTTTTCAAAGCCTTTAGCTGCGCTTTAAGAAGATGTTCATCCACAGTTTCGCGGCTGTAGCGCTGACGTTCGAAGGTCAGGCAGAACGCTTCAATTTCGCCTTGCTGGTGAGGGAGTCGTTGAATAGTACGCTGCATGAAATGACGGACGGTTTCAGCTTTCTCACGAATCAGTCCGTAGCGCCTTACCACTCGCTCGAACTGATTGAATAGCCGTGTTTGTGGGTCAGTTGCCTGTTTCCAGGGTTTGAGCAGCCATACCGCCAATAGCCCCATCAACAATCCCCCACCGCCAACAAGCGTCGCAACAAACGTGGCACTATCGACCTTGCCAAACCAATTCCGCAGCAGGTCGCCTTGCGTCTCAGCCTGATAATTTAGAACCCAGCGTTGCCAGCCATAGTTGAGCCTGTCCCACGCCATCCGGGCTTCGTTAAGCCAGGCGAGTTGTCGATAGCGCATCGGTGAGAAGGGTGACGACTCTAGAAAAGCACCTTCACCTCGTGCACTTGACAACGCATCCTCAAGGCCACGCTCTACCCGCTCGGGCGCGACTTGGGCCGTAGGGTCGGCGCTTACCCAGCCTTTTCCGGAAACCCAGTACTCTACCCAGGCGTGTGCATCAAATTGATGGACCGTCAAGTAATTGCCTGCCTGGTTGTATTCCCCTCCCTGATAACCCGCCACCATACGTGCAGGGATACCGGCGACACGCAGGAGAAATGTCATCGCACCAGCATAATGGGCGCAAAAGCCACGACGATGCTCAAAGAGAAAGGCATCGATAGCATTCGTCCCCCCGACTGGCGGTTTGAGGGTGTAAATAAAAGGCTCCTCACGAAAATAGCGCAGTATCGCCTCTGCCAATGCCTGAGGCTCGGGATAGCGCTGCTGCAGATCTTTAATCCAGGCACGCGCTTGCAGGTCGTTGTTGGTAGGTAGTTGCAGTGCGCGCCGTGAGTTGGCCGGATTTATAGCTTCCTCGCGTATCACTTGCGGCCATGATGTCGCCTCGTACATCAAAGGCGTATCAACGGGTCTTCGGCGTTGCAGGTGGAAATCTCCGACCAGCCTGACGTCACTCTGATTGGTTTGCGGCACGTCTAGCGCAAACAGCCAAGGCTTCTGGCTTGGCTCCATAACCACCGTGTAGTGAATAGCAACGCCAGCCGGTTGCCATTGTGGAACGGTGCTGTAGGCAGTTTCCTGGCTGACCGACCAGCGCTGGCCATCGAAGCGCTCGAAAGTTACTGCTCTCCAGTAAAGCGTATTGCGTAGCGGAGGCGTCCCTTCGAAGCTGACTCGAAATGCCCGCTCGGCAGATTGGGAAAGTTCGGCAATCTCGCCGGGAGCGATATTGTCCGAAAGCCCCGTTACGGCCTTGTCACCCGATTGTGGCATTGACCACAACGGTCCCACGCGTGGAAAGAAGAGAAACAACACGAGCATGAGTGGTAGTGCCTGAAGCACCAGGCTTCCGGCCAACCTGTAGGTAGGCCATGGCCGATGCGCCATGCCGCTCTGTTGGAGGCCAATGAGCGCCGCCAGCAGCGTAGAGATGGGCAACAGGCTATACAAGGCGGCAAGAAAGCTGTCATCAAACAGGTAAGCAATGACAACCGCAAAAAAGCCCAGAAAGATCACTACCAAGGCATCCCGCCTTGTGTTCATTTCGACCAGTTTGAGCACAAACATTGAGATGAGCAGCGCGGTTCCGCCATCCAGCCCGATCACCGTACCCTGAGCGAACCAGACACTAGCGGCAGCTACAATCAGCAAGCCGGCTTTTTCAATCCGGGTAGGCGCCCGAGCCCTCATCCTGAACTGCTGAACACGCCAGAACGCGCACCCCAGCCACAGCCCGACGATCCAGAACGGCAGATGGAGCAAGTGAGGCGCAATGACTAATGCCTGGGCAACCAGCAACCAGGTCAGCGCGATACGGGGGATAGGTTGAACGGCTGTCATGAGGGCTGTCCGAACAGAGCCAGTGCCTTGAGCGATGCCGACTGATGTGCCTCACCGGTATCAGGGCCCAGCACGGTTCCTGGTAAGCGCAGTCCAAACCGTTGCTGCTTGGCGGAGCAAACCAGAACCCAGTGGCACAGTTGGGATAGTCGTGCTTCGACATCTCCGTCCAATACAGAAAAGTCGAGCCATAAATCACTGCCTGTCAGCATGGCGAAATCCCGGACCAATAGGCCCTGTCCACGCGAGTACGCTTTCCAGTCCAGCCGGCGACGTGAGTCCCCGGGCTGATAAGGTCTGAGCCCCAGAAAATCATCAGCACCCTGCCCTTGAGTGCGGGCACCTTCGTCAGCGTCTGCGTCAAGACCCGCCGGCAACAGCAAATCACCCGGTATCGGTTTTGGGTAGATCAAGGCTTTCTGCTCCAGATCAAGCCAGCTCCATGCCACTATCAGCCCCAGCGGAAATCGGCTTTCTACCCGCAGCCTGCCGGGCCTCAACCATCCCCGACTCACGGGTGTCAGGAAGAGGTCCAACTCACTGGCGCTACCTGCCTCGACATCGGTGTATTGAAGTGTGTCCTTACCCCACCCGATTGCAATGGCCTGGTGGGCGCGCCCCTCATCGTCCAGACGCACCCGAAATCGCACGGGTTCGTCGACGAACGCTGGCGCTGACCCAGCTGCCGTCAACCGCAGCCCCGCCAGATTTCGATAGGTATGCAGGATGGTGACGATCCCAACCGAAAACAGCAGAAACGTCAGGCCGTACGCCAAGCTGTTCTGGTAGTTGATGGCTGCAAGCAGCATCAAAATCAACGCAACGCCAAACGCTGTGCCCTGGCGGGTGGGAAGGATAAAAATGCGCTTCTGGTGCAATATCATGGATGGCGCAGCGGGTATGCGTCGATCGAGCCAGGCGCTCCACTGACGACGGAAAGAACCTGCCTTCATAAGCGTCAGAGTGCCGGGACTTCACGGAGCAGCCATTGGACCAGCGCCCCGCCCCCATGACCGGCAGGATCAGCCTGATCCCGCAGACGATGTCCGGCTACGGCAGGCAAGACAACTTGAACATCCTCAGGGATCACATAGTCACGACCGTCCAACAGCGCCCAGGCGCGGGCGGCACCCAGCAGCGCCAGACTGCCTCTTGGTGAGAGACCCAGGGCAAAGTTAGGTTGCGTACGGGTTGCTTCGACCAGACGCAGCACATAGTCCACCACCGCATCGCTGGCATGGATATTGGGCACTTCGTTCTGGATAGCAGCCAGCTGCCGATGATCCAGCAAGGGCTCCAGCCTGGGAAGCTGGTCTCTACCCGACCCACCCAACAGCAATGCTCGCTCGGCTGCGCGGCCTGGATAGCCCAGCGAAAGCCGCATCAAAAATCGATCCAGCTGGGACTCGGGCAGTGCAAACGTTCCCCCCTGGGAAACAGGATTCTGGGTCGCGATGACAAAGAACGGCTCCGGTAGTGGGCGAGTCGCACCCTCAATAGTGACCTGCCCCTCCTCCATCGCCTCCAGTAGTGCACTCTGGCTCTTTGGCGTTGCCCGGTTTATTTCGTCAGCCAATAGCAACTCGGTAAAAACCGGGCCCTGGTGAAAGACGAACTGCCCGGTGTCCTTGTCAAAGACAGAGGTACCCAGAATGTCGCCAGGCAACAGATCGGAGGTGAACTGAATACGTTGAAACGAAAGGCCAAGCACCTTGGCCAGGGCATGGCTCAGCGTGGTCTTGCCCATACCGGGCAAGTCTTCAATCAGTAAGTGACCTTTGGCGAGCAGGCAGGTCATGGCCAGGCGGACTTGCTTGTCCTTGCCGAGCAGGACCCTGTCGACTGCTTGGAGACAGGTTTCCAGTTGCGCGTGCATTACGTTCTCCTTTTGAACAGCCCGATGCTACTTGAACCGTACAAGCGAAGAACAGGGCTTGAAATCTTTTGTGACGCTCGCAGGCAACGCTCATGCTAGAGCGAGCCATGCGAGCATCTCCTGATTTCAGCGTAGATCAGCCAGGATTGCCGTCAATGCCGCAGCAGGATCACTGGCGCGACTGATGGGGCGGCCGATCACCAGATAATCGGATCCGGCCTCCAGCGCCTCACGAGGCGTAAGAATACGACGCTGATCATCCAACGCACTGCCTGCCGGGCGAATACCCGGAGTGACCAGCTGCAGGCTGGGGTGAGCAGCCTTGAGCGAAGAGGCTTCCTGAGCCGAACATACCAGCCCGTCCATGCCAGCGCGCTCAGCCAATCCGGCCAGACGCAGGACCTGCTCCTTGGGGTCGATGTCCAGACCGATACCTGCCAGGTCTTCGCGCTCCATGCTGGTCAGCACCGTCACGCCAATAAGCAGTGGCTTGGGACCGGAAAGGGTGTCGAGCGTCTCCCGGCAGGCTGTCATCATACGCAAACCGCCCGAGCAATGGACGTTCACCATCCAGACGCCCTGCTCGGCAGCAGCCTTGACGGCCATGGCTGTGGTATTGGGAATGTCATGAAATTTGAGATCCAGAAAGACCTCGAAGCCCTTGGCATGCAGCGCTTCGATGACAGGTCTACCGTGGGAAGTAAACAGCTCTTTGCCCACTTTGACGCGGCACTGCGCCGGATCGAGCTGATCCGCCAACGCCAGGGCGCCCTCGGCAGTAGGAAAATCCAGGGCGACAATAATCGGTGTCTGGCAAGCAGGCATGGCACTCTCACATATGAATCCAGGGAAGCCCTATTGTCGCAGAAAGCCATTTCCCGGCAAAAGGATTGCTTGTCTGCTACACCCATGCACCAAAACAAAGAGTCACTTTTTGGCTGGCGCCCTACGTTTGGGCAGCTATGGTGTTAGAAAGCCGCCAAAAAGCCAATAACAGGCTGGCATGCTCGCTGCAATGGTTACCCGTGAACCCACTCGGTGAGAAGACAAGATGACTACACAATTAAAACCCGCCTTGGGCACCTTGCATCTCTGGGGTATCGCTGTAGGCCTGGTCATTTCGGGGGAGTATTTCGGCTGGAGTTACGGCTGGGGCGTAGCCGGAACGCTCGGCTTTCTGGTAACGGCGCTTATTATCGCCGCCATGTATACCGCATTTATTTTCAGCTTTACCGAACTCACCACAGCCATTCCCCATGCAGGAGGCCCTTTTGCCTACAGCAGCCGTGCCTTTGGCGAGAAAGGCGGTCTGATTGCCGGCCTTGCCACGCTGATCGAGTTTGTCTTTGCACCGCCTGCCATCGCCATGGCCATCGGTGCCTACCTGAATGTTCAGTACCCTGCGCTTGATCCCAAACTTGCAGCCGTAGGCGCCTACATCACGTTCATGACACTCAATATTCTGGGCGTAAAGCTGGCAGCCACCTTTGAGCTGGTCGTGACCGTACTGGCCGTTCTGGAGCTGCTGGTCTTCATGGGCGTAGTAGCACCCGGTTTCAGCTTCAGCAATTTTGCCCTTAATGGCTGGGCAGGCTCGGATACCTTCGGTATGCCCGCCATTACTGGCATTTTTGCTGCCATCCCTTTCGCAATCTGGTTCTTTCTTGCCATCGAAGGCGCTGCAATGGCGGCCGAAGAAGCCAAGGATCCCAAGCGCACCATTCCCAAAGCCTACACGACGGGCATTCTGACACTGGTGGTACTGGCCATTGGCGTCATGCTTTTCGCAGGCGGCGTTGGAGACTGGCGTACGCTTTCCAACATCAATGATCCCTTACCGCAGGCCATGAAGATGGTGGTAGGCGAAAATTCCGGTTGGCTACACATGCTCGTATGGATCGGCCTGTTTGGTCTGGTAGCCAGCTTCCACGGAATCATTCTGGGATACTCCCGCCAGTTCTTTGCCTTGGCGCGAGCAGGCTACCTGCCCGTCGGGCTCGCCAAACTGTCACGCTTCCAGACGCCCCATCGTGCCATCATTGCAGGTGGGGTCGTGGGCGTTGCGGCTATCTATAGCGACGGGCTCATCAATCTCCAAGGCATGTCGTTAACTGCCGCCATGATTACCATGTCGGTATTTGGTGCCATCGTCATGTACATCATGAGTATGCTGAGCCTGTTCAGGCTGCGCCGCACCGAACCTAACCTGCCGCGCAGTTACCGTGCGCCCGGCTACCCTTTCGTACCCGCGTTGGCATTGGCAATTGCACTGGTCTGCCTGGTCGCCATGGCATGGTTCAACCCAGTCATAGGCCTCGTCTTTCTAACCTTCATGGGCGTCGGCTTCGTCTACTTTCTTTTTACCGCACGCCAGCGTGCCCAGGCGCCCGCGGATAGCCTGCTGAAGGTCAACGCCATATGAGCCTGATAGCACGTGTCCTCGGGATGGCCCTCTGAGACAGTCACAGAACCGGAGTGTGTATGATCTACCAGACCATCATCGGCCATCAGGCCTATCGCTTCGAAGACCTCAAGACACTTCTGGCCAAGGCCAGTCCGGCGCGCTCGGGTGACGAACTGGCCGGGCTTGCGGCCGGCTCGGCAGAGGAGCGTATGGCTGCCAGGATCGCGTTGGCGGATGTCCCGCTCAAACGCTTTCTTGAGGAGGCCTTGATTCCCTACGAGCAAGACGACGTAACACGCCTGATCATCGACAGTCACGACGCGTTTGCATTTGCCCCTATCAGTCATCTCACCGTAGGCGATTTTCGTGACTGGCTCCTACTCGACAGTACGGACAGCAAAACCCTGACAGCGGTCTCGCCAGGCATCACGCCTGAAATGGCCGCCGCTGTCAGCAAACTGATGCGCAATCAGGATCTGATCCTGGTAGCCAAAAAATGCCAGGTCATAACCCGCTTCCGCAATACGATAGGCTTACCTGGCCATCTTTCGGTGCGCCTGCAGCCCAATCACCCTACTGACGATTTGCAAGGCATTGCGGCCAGCATGCTGGATGGCTTGCTCTACGGTGCAGGCGATGCCGTTGTCGGTATCAATCCGGCCAGTGACTCGCTTTCAACGTTGACGCCGCTGTGGGAGATGATGGATGAGCTGCGTCAGCACTTTGATATTCCCATGCAGACGTGTGTACTGACCCACATCACCACCCAAATCAAAGCGATCGAAAAAGGCGCCCCGGTTGATCTGGTCTTTCAATCCATTGCCGGCACGCAAAAGACCAACGATAGCTTTGGTGTAACGCTGAGCCTGTTACAGGAAGCGCATGATGCGGCCCGTTCACTCAAGCGGGGCACGCTGGGCGATAACGTCATGTATTTCGAGACAGGTCAAGGCAGTGCCCTCTCTGCCAGCGCACACCATGGTGTTGACCAGCAGACCTGCGAAGCACGTGCTTACGCGGTCGCGCGGACGTTCAAACCGCTGCTGACCAATACGGTGGTTGGCTTTATCGGTCCCGAGTACCTCTACGATGGAAAGCAGATCATCCGGGCCGGCCTTGAAGACCATTTCTGCGCCAAGCTGCTGGGCGTCCCGATGGGCTGCGACGTGTGCTACACCAACCATGCCGAAGCGGATCAGGATGACATGGACACACTCATGACGCTTTTGGGTGTCGCCGGGTTGACCTACATCATGGGCATTCCAGGCGCTGACGACATTATGCTCAACTACCAGAGCACTTCCTTTCATGACGGACTTTATCTGCGGAGCGTACTGGATTTAAGGCGTGCTCCCGAATTTGAAGCCTGGCTGACCCGCATGTCAATTACAGAGCCCTCCGGACAGCTACGAGACATCAACCGCGAGCACCAGCTGCTACGTGCCCTGCCCCACCTGCCGGGAGCCGCATGATGACGACCGCCAAACCTACGCTGGTCCAGACAAACCCCTGGGACGAACTGCGCACCCATACGTCGGCACGTATAGCATTGGGCCGAGTTGGCTCAAGCCTCCCCACGGCGGAAGTACTTCGATTCGGCCTGGCTCATGCGCAAGCAAGAGATGCCGTACACCATCCGCTGGATGTCCATATGCTGAGCGAGCAACTCCAGTCAAAAGGTTTTCGCACGATTCATGTACACAGCCAGGCTGCGGATCGGCAGCAGTATCTATTACGCCCGGATCATGGCCGAATGCTGGATATCGCCAGCCGTGAGCAGTTAATGGCTGAAGCGCCTGCCCCAGACATCGCTATCGTCATTGCCGACGGGCTGTCGTCCTTTGCGGCCAGTAGCCATGCAGTTCCCATACTTGAGCTACTAAAGGAGCGTTTCGATACCGACTGGTCCCAAATACCCGTGGTCATTGCCGAGCAAGCCCGCGTGGCCTTGGGTGACGAGATTGGAGAGCGGCTCAATGCCCAGCTGGTAATCGTGATGATCGGAGAGCGACCTGGTCTTACATCGCCTGACAGCCTCGGATTATACGTTACCTACCAGCCCCGCCGCGGACGTATGGATAGCGAGCGTAACTGTATTTCCAATGTACGGCCCGAGGGGCTACCGTACCGCTTGGCGGTTCATAAACTCGACTACCTGATCAAGCAGGCCTTAAAGCTAAAACTGACCGGGGTCAACTTGAAAGACGATAGCGTTTTACCCTTGCTTAAAAGCACTCCTACTGCCTAGACGGGTCTAAGCAGCATAGACTGTTTCATTTGCACGGAGGACTGCACCATGCCGTGGTATGCTTGGCTTTTCTTGATTATTGCGGTGGGCTCGATTGTAGGTAGCCTGTTGATGCTTCGCAGCTCGGCCAACAAGGTAGAGCTCACCGATGAGCAGCGTCAGCGGATCCGTCAGCGAAACGCGGAGATGGACGCCAAGGATGCCCGGAATCGCTAGGTATCCTAAGTTGTGACTTAGCGCCTGAACTCAAACTGCAACTCAGCACCTTCGAAATCATCTGAGCGTTCGCGATTTAGTATTCGACCGCTCAGGTTGAATCGATCATCCTCCTCATGCTTGTCGAACAGCGGAGGAAGCATGCCCGTCGGCTCCTTTTGCTCTGCTGTAACAGGCACTGCGCTCTCGATAAGTTCTTTGGGAATACTCAGGTCAACCTTGAGTGGCTCCTCCGGTTCGGGAAGCTTCTGTTTTACAGTCTTGGGCACCGGTTTGGGCTTTGGTTTTTCAATAACCAGCTCAGGCTTTTTGTCCGGCTGAGGAGCCGGCACAGGCTCCTCATCAAAGCTTTCAGGGACACGGGAGGTGAGGATGGGTTCCTGCCGGGCCGAAGTGTCCGGTACTGGCTTGGCATGGGAAGCTGCTGGCGATACTGGCTTTGGCGCGGTCTGCTCTACAGAGGCCGCCTGCGGTTCGGCTGGCTTTTTGGGCGGTTCCTTTTCCGGCTTATCACACCCACCGAGTATCAACACCAGCGCCAGCCAGCACAGCTTATGACCACTCACCATCCAACGTAGAGTCCCCATAAGAAAGCCTCAGGCAGAACGTCGTGAACTCCTTCCTGTGAAGATGGCCCACAGCAATAGCGCATAGCACACTGCGGTGACTAGGTTGCCGACGGCGTTGAGTAACGCATACGCCCACCCTGGCGCCAATGGGATCTGCCAGAGCGGCAGTAAAACGGGCAATGCCAGCGTAAGCACGCTATAGGCTGCAAGCCAGACAAGCAGGATGACCATACTCAACAGGCATAACAGGCTCGCCTTGCGGTGCGTTCGCCATTTCAGGCAAGCCACCAGCAGCCCTGTCAGCCAAACAAGCACCAGCGGTACATTGCCTAGCACTCCAATCATCGGCAGCCAGCTTGCGGCCTCGGTCGAGCCCATCGACACCTTTACCTCTTCACGCCTAATGTAAACAGACTCACAAAATGGCGAACGAGTTCACACCGTTAAGCAGCTACCTGAGCCTCTTGGCAGAGCTGATTGGCCAGTATTCCAATCGTCATCAAAGCGCGCTCGGTTTGTCGATTCCACGCCATCCCGCAATTGAGCCGAATACAATTGTTGAATTGATCCGTATTGCTGAAAATAATGCCTGGCGCAATGCTGATGCCCTCCTGCAACGCTCGGAGGTGGAGATCCTTCGTATTGACCCTGGCTGGAAGGCTCACCCATAGAATGAAGCCGCCGATAGGTCGGCTCATTTGGGTTCCCTCAGGGAAGTACTGTTGAACGGCTAGCTGCCACGCCGTCATATTCTTGCGGTACTCCTGCCTGATGGAGCGTAGATGACGGTCATACCCGCCATTTTCAAGATAAGCCGCTACACCCATTTGCGTGAGACTACAGGCAGAGTGGGTGGTAAAGGTCTGTAAGCGCTGAATGTCCGACTGGTATTGATTGGCAATGACCCAACCGATACGCACACCAGGTGAGATCGTCTTGGAAAAACTTGAACAATAGACCACCCTGCCGTTCCGATCATGGGCTTTCAACGCCTTCGTCGCACCGACCTCATAGAACAATTCACCGTAGATATCGTCCTCAATGATCATGAAGTCTCGCTCATTGGCAAGCCTTAGCAGCTGCTTTTGACGCGCCTCAGGCATTGTACTGCCTAGGGGATTGCTCAGCCGGGAGGTCATGACCAGCGCCTTTACAGGCCACTGCCGCGCGGCCAGCTGCAATGCCTCTACGCTTAGACCGGTCTGTGGGTCACAGGGAATCTCGACCACCTTGAGACCTAGCACATCAGCCAATTGCAGCAAGCCGTAATAGGTAGGCGATTCGGTAGCGATCAGATCACCTGGTTTGGTCAGCACACGCAGGGACATCTGCAAGGCATCCACACAGCCATGGGTAATAACAACCTCAGAAGGCGCTACCGAGACCCCGGCATCCCGCATACGGATCGCAACCTGGCGGCGCAAGGGCTCGTAACCCGGGCTGTACATATAGCTGAACGCACGCTGACTGTGAAAGCGCGTCACCTTGCTGATCTGCTGATGCAGGGCCCGGATAGGTAGAAAATCCACATTAGGAATGGCAGCCCCGAAAGGAACCACGTCATCTCGTCGGGACTCCAGAAGCACTTGATTGATAATGTCACCGCGAGTGACCAGGGTTGGCCGCTCTACCCTGCCGATTTCAGGTGTAGGCGCTGTCAAGGCAGGCGTCTGGTGTACGTAAAACCCTGACTGGGGACGAGCCCGGATAAGCCCTTGGTCTTCCAGTGTGGCATAAGCTTGTAAAACACTTGCGTGACTGACGCCCAACTGCTGACTCATCTTGCGAACAGAGGGAACGCGCTCGCCCGGTTGGTAGACACCCCGGCGAATATCTTCAGCCAACTGATGAGCGATACGTTGATAGAGCAACAGATTCGTCATGGCACGCATTCCCTTGGTCACTGAACCGAAACAGTAGCATCGTCTTACCAGATTGCACCGGTACAGCTTGGTAAATTTAGGACAATACAGCCAGTGCTAACGGATAATCAGTCGGCAATGAAACAAGGGATGCCGCTTTTAAGCATGAGCGCGACAGGCGGGCCGTTTAAACCTGCCGTTTACGCTCAACGTGCCGGTATGAAATTACCGTTTTCGTCAGAAAACACCACTTCGACCCGGCGATTTTTGGCGCGGCCCTCGGCCGTCCCGTTGGATGTCACCGGATAATCCTCGCCATATCCAATGACCTGAAGGCGGCCTGCCTCTACACCTAATGCACTCAAGGCCCTGGCGACGGCATGGGCACGCTGTTTGGAGAGGGAAAGATTGCGATCCTCATCACCGGAGTTATCCGTGTAGCCTTCGATTCGGATCTCCCGCTTGGGGTTGATTTGAAGAAACTGGGCAAGCTTGAGAACCGTTTCATTAGCCGTTGGATTGAGTTGTGATCGCCCCGGAGCAAACAACACATCGCCCAGCGTCATGACGAGACCGCGCTCTGTCTGAGTCGTACCCAGGTTAAACAGCTGATCGGTAAGCCATACGTTACGCTCTCGTGCAGAACGGAGTTCTTTTTCCCGCAACTGCAATTGCAGGCGTTCGATCTGCAGTTGTAACTGGGTCGCCTTGTCCTGGCTCAAGCGAAGGCTTGCATGCTCTCGGGCGATATCGCTGTAGCGTTGGCTCAGGTAGGCAAAGTGGCGTACATCTTTGCTGCTTCCCCAATAGCCAGCCAGCTGCTCCGCCTTGTCCAGGGTTTCCTCTGCTCTTTTTACATCCTTGGGTGCGCTACGCAGCACGTCAGAATCAGTCTTGACCGTGGCATATCGGGATTTGGCGTCCTGTAACGCCTGCCGAGTAGTGGTGCTGCTGCTCGTACACCCTGTGATCATTGAAAACGCCAGCGCAAGTCCAGCCACCGACAGTATCGAACGCATCATGGCGTACTCTCCAAACGCTTTTGTAATCGGGCGATCTGCTTGTTGAGTTCATCCACATGTGTCTGGCTCTTGCTATTGAGTACCTTGGCCTCGGCCAGGCGAGCGTCGAGTTCAGCCTGTTCCGCCAATACACGAGCTTTTTTGTAATCTTCAACCCGCATGGCTTTTCGGGCCCGTTCAAGCTTGTCGTTGGCGAGGCTGTATTCAGGAATGGAGTCATCCGCCCCAATGTTATGGGCTTGGTCGAATGCCTGGATGGTTAGTTTCATTTGCTCGGATGGTGCGGGATCGTTGGCGCACCCGGCAAGCAAAAGGGCCAAAACAGAAGCTGCCCAACAATAAGATTTTTTCACTATCTGGTTTCCTGCAGAGTCAGGCGACAGCTCTATGACGCTGCCTAAAACCAGAATTTTGTCATGTTGAAAGGCATTTGTCCGTCAACAAAAATCTACCCAATAAAAAACCCGCTCGATCGAGCGGGTTTTTAGGAGGCTATTGCTTATATCGACTTTTCAAGCTCAGGGATTAACTCGAACAGGTCACCTACCAGTCCATAATCAGCCACCTGGAAGATTGGCGCCTCTTCATCCTTGTTGATGGCCACAATGACTTTCGAGTCTTTCATACCGGCCAGGTGCTGAATCGCACCGGAGATGCCTACCGCAATGTACAACTGCGGCGCAACGATCTTGCCCGTTTGACCAACCTGCATGTCGTTGGGTACGAAGCCTGCGTCCACCGCTGCGCGAGAAGCGCCTACGGCAGCACCCAACTTGTCTGCCAGGGAGTACAGAATTTTGAAATTATCACCGTTCTGCAAACCACGACCGCCCGATACCACCACTTTCGCAGCGCCCAAGTCCGGGCGACCTGTCGTGGCCAATTCTTCGTTCACGAAGCGGGAAATACCTGCATCCTGTACGGAAGAAACCGCTTCGATAGCGGCAGAACCACCTTCGGCAGCAACCGGATCAAAACCAGTAGCGCGCACGGTAATAACTTTTACCGGAGCGGATGACTGCACGGTTGCGATCGCATTACCGGCATAGATGGGCCGCTTGAAGGTATCCGGACTTTCTACCGAAATGATCTCGGAAATCTGATCCACGTCTAGTAGCGCAGCAATACGTGGCATGAAATTCTTGCCGTTCGAACCGGCTGGCGATAGTACGTGGGTGTACCCATTGCCTTTAACCAGCTCAACAACCAACGGCGCCACGTTTTCTGGCAACTGGTAGGCGTAAGCAGCATTATCGGCAACCAGCACCTTGGAAACGCCCTCGGCTTTGGCAGCAGCTTCAGCCGCACCACCGCAGCTCTGACCGGCGATCAGAACATGAATATCACCACCGATGGCTTTGGCTGCAGCCACGGTATTGAGCGTTGCGCCATTGAGCGCAGCATTACTGTGTTCGGCAATGACCAGAATAGCCATCAGATCACCTTCGCTTCGTTCTTGAGTTTTTCGACCAGTTCAGCAACCGACTTCACCTTGATACCTGCCTGACGGCCAGCCGGTGCTTCCACCTTCAGCGTCTTGACAGTCGAAGCCGTGCTAACACCCAGAGCGTCCGGCGTTAAAACATCCAGCGGCTTTTTCTTGGCCTTCATGATGTTTGGCAGCGAGGCATAACGCGGCTCGTTCAAGCGCAGGTCAGTGGTCACGATAGCAGGCAGGTTCAGAGCAACGGTCTGCAGCCCTCCATCGATTTCGCGGGTCACGTTCAATACGTCACCGTCACGCTCGACCTTGGAAGCGAAGGTTCCCTGGGCAAAGCCGGTGAGTGCACCCAGCATCTGACCCGTCTGGTTGTTATCACTGTCAATAGCCTGCTTGCCCATGATAACCAGCTGGGGTTGTTCTTTGTCGACAACCGCCTTGAGCAGCTTCGCAATCGCCAGCGAGCTCAACTCTTCATTGGTCTCGACCAGAACGGCACGGTCCGCTCCCAGAGCCAACGCCGTACGCAATTGCTCCTGTGCAGTAGTCGGACCTACAGACACGGCCACGATTTCGGTAGCGATACCTTTTTCCTTCAGGCGCACCGCTTCTTCAACGGCGATCTCACAGAAGGGGTTCATGGACATCTTGACGTTGGCCAGGTCAACACCGGAGTTATCGGGTTTGACGCGGACCTTGACGTTGTAGTCCACCACTCTTTTTACAGCTACAAGAACCTTCATGAGTTCCTCATTATTCTGTAGTGAATAAATACGGTAGCCAGGCAGGCCTAGCCGATCGAATCGACCAAATAACGGCTCTCGGCTTACAAATAACCATTAACCGCCGTATGTTGACTGCATCAGTCGAGAGGGTCAACGCTCCAAGGCAAGTCGGCGTGCTGCCAGAAGGAAATGCGATAGGCTAAAGGCATCACAGTTAAAGGGTACTTGCCTTTAGCAAAGGCCGTCCGAACGCTTTTTTAACCAAGCCATAATGCAAACAGGCAGTTACCCGACATAACCCTAGCCGCTTCTGGAGGCAGCACAAGCAGAATGTACCAGTCCGAGAGAAAATTCAAACAAACGTTTGTATTGGACCTCTGGAAAGACCCCTATATAATGTTTTTCTTTATTACAGCCGCCAAAATATAACTAGCATCAATGCCTTGAGGAGACTGTCCGTGGAACGCGAATTTATGGAGTTCGACGTTGTTATTGTCGGCGCCGGCCCGGCAGGCCTTTCCGCTGCCTGCCGATTGAAGCAAAAGGCGGCTGAGACCGGTCAGGAAATCAGCGTCTGCGTTGTAGAGAAAGGCTCCGAGGTCGGTGCTCATATTCTCTCTGGCGCCGTGTTCGAGCCGCGCGCACTCGATGAACTGTTCCCCAACTGGAAGGAACTGGGTGCCCCGCTGAATACGCCAGTCAAGCGCGACGATATCTACCTGCTCAAGGACGCCGAACGTGCTAGGAAGCTGCCCGACTTTCTTGTCCCCAAGACCATGCACAACCAAGGCAACTACATCATTTCCCTTGGGAACCTGTGCCGCTGGCTAGCCCAGCAGGCTGAAGGACTGGGTGTAGAAATCTATCCAGGCTTCGCTGCGCAGGAGGCCCTGATTGATGAGAACGGCATCGTGCGAGGTATCGTAACCGGCGACCTGGGCGTAGACCGCGAAGGAAACCCCAAGGAAGGCTACTATACGCCCGGCATGGAACTACGTGCCAAATACACCCTATTCGCCGAAGGTAGCCGTGGGCATATTGGCAAGCAATTAAGTCAGCGTTTCAACCTGGGCGCCCATGCCGATGTGCAGCACTACGCGATAGGCATCAAGGAAATCTGGGATGTCGACCCTGCCAAGCATGAGCAGGGCCTTGTTGTGCATACAGCAGGCTGGCCGCTAGACGATGATAACCCGGGTGGCTCATTCCTCTATCACCTGGAAAACAACCAGGTCGTAGTGGGCCTGATCGTGGATCTGTCCTACAGCAACCCTTACCTCTCGCCCTTTGATGAATTTCAGCGCTACAAGCATCACCCGGTAATCAAGCAATATTTGGAGGGCGGCAAGCGTGTATCTTATGGCGCTCGCGCCATCACTAAGGGCGGCCTGAACTCACTTCCCAAACTGACGTTCCCAGGCGGTGCATTGATCGGTTGTGACGGCGGTACGCTCAACTTCTCGAAGATCAAGGGCAGCCACACGGCGATGAAAACCGGTATGCTGGCCGCTGAAGCCATTGCCGAAGCCCTGGTAGCCGGGCGTGAAGCCGATGAGCTGACCCGTTATCTGGATACGTTTAAGAACAGTTGGGTGTACGAGGAGCTCTACAAGAGCCGCAACTTCGGCGCTGCCATCCATAAATATGGAGCAATAAAGGGCAACGCCTTTAATTTTATCGAGCAGAACCTGTTTGGCGGCAAGTTACCCGTTACGCTGCATGACACAACGCCTGATTATGCCTGCCTGAAAAAGGCGTCTGAATCCAAACGGATCGATTATCCCAAGCCTGATGGCAAAATCAGCTTCGACAAACTGTCCTCGGTGTTTCTCTCCAATACCAACCATGAAGAGGACCAACCTGTTCACCTGAAGCTCAAGGACCCGTCCATTCCGATCGACCGCAATCTTCCGCTCTACGACGAGCCTGCGCAACGTTATTGCCCAGCTGGTGTATACGAAGTTGTGACGCAGGAAGACGGCAAGAAACGCTTCCAGATCAATGCCCAAAACTGTGTGCATTGTAAGACATGTGATATCAAGGATCCTTCCCAAAACATCACCTGGGTACCGCCAGAAGGCACTGGCGGCCCCAACTACCCTAACATGTAACAAAAAGGGCTCCCCAGGGAGCCCTTTCTTATTTCAGTCCTGCCGAGCCACCGGAAAAAACGCCCCGCCACTCCATAGGCCCTGCCACATCGCCCCCTCATAATGTTCCAGCGACATACATTCGACGAGCCGATAGAAGACATTGCGATGAATCAAGGCTTCGAGGCGATCCCTTACAAGCACGTATGGCGAAGGCTCTTGCGTACTAGGATCAATGACCACGCGCAAGGGATGATCAGCATTGGCTTCCACCGTATCGCCTACTTGGGTTGTAAAGCACAAAACCTGATTTTGCCTTTGACCTTGTACATCACAATCAATGGCCACAAAGGGAGCATCCTCAACCTGAATACCTACCTTTTCAACAGGCGTCACTAACACATAGCCTTGCTCATCCTTACGCAGGATGGTTGAAAACAGCCGGACCATGGCAGGTCGATTTATAGCAGAGCCTTGGTAAAACCAAGTGCCATCGCGCGCGATACGCATGTCGATATCGCCACAGAAGGGGGGATTCCATGAATGAACCGGCGGCAATGCCTTACCCTCCCCGTTCGGTAACTGGGCGATCAGGTCATCAACCTTATGCGACTCACTCATGAACACTCCTTATCGCGTCAAACCCAACAGATGCTGAGCATACTCCGCAAGCGGAGGCGCTAGCAGGTCTTCGGGTTTCTCATTGTAAAATGTCAGGAAACCGCCCCGGCTGCGAATACGGGCCGTATCGACCAGATAATAAGTTGCCGTTTCGATCAGCATGACCTGAACCACACTGCGGTCCCGACCTACTCGATCCAACGCTTCCTGATCTTCCCACTCCTGCCAGTTGCCAATGGCATCATCAGCGGCTGCAAAGCGGGTATACAGCAGATAGTGAGCCCCCAGGTTACGTGCCTCGAGTATGGCTTCGTCCAATCCAATGGGCCCTTTGGCACGACGTACCCGTGGAAAATATTCCACGAAACCATTAAAGGCCTGTTCCGCTACGACATTGGGCCTGGCATAGGGATGCCCTGGCGGCACGAACGCACCTTGTGCGATATAGATATAAGAGTCCGGCTGCAACCGGAAGTTGTTCAATCGCTGTGTATGGCTGTAGTCAAGAAACCCAGCATCCCGTAGGTGATAAGTAGTACCAGCAGCCATATCGCTGACATTCATACAACCGGACAACAATACAATCGCACAAATGGCGAGGAAACGACGCATCTCTTTCTCCTGAACCGGCGACGAAAAACCGGCGCTGACACGCGTCTAGCAGTTTCCAGGCCAATCTATACGCTAGCCCCCGATGATCTTCATCACCGTTACACCACCAGAGAACGCAACGTCCTGCTTATCGCCCAAGGCCTTGACCAGCAACCGCTGTAGCGCCGGAAGCGCTAAATGACGGGGCTTATCCAGCAAATCACCAACAAAGTGGCGATTACTGGATGACAAGCAGCCATGCAGCCAACCTGTTGAAGACAAGCGTAGACGCGAACAGCTACGGCAGAAAGGTACGCTTTCATTCGCAATAACGCCGAAGTAGCCCCCACCCTCTACCTGATAACGCAAGGCAGTGGCGTCTACAGGCGCATCAGCCTGTACAAAGGGATGGACCGCACCGATGATCTCTAAAAGCTCTGCCAACCGTACGAACTGCTGCTGGAAGCCGTTGGGATCACGCGCGAGATGCCCCATCCTCATCAGCTCGATAAACCGTAACTCGAAGCCGCGCTCGAGACAGTATTCGAGCAGCGGCAATATCTGATCAAGATTCTGGCCACGCAATGGGACCATATTGACCTTGATTTTAAGTCCTGCCTGACGGGCTTCTTCAAGACCTGCAAGCACCGTCTTCAGGTCGCCTCCCCGCGCGAGTACAGGGAAGGCTTCCGCATCGAGCGTATCCAGAGAGACGTTCAGACGGCGAACCCCGTTGTCGATGATGATGGGCAGCTTTTTAGCCAGCAGCTGGCCGTTAGTGGTAAGACTAATGTCTTTGAGCTTTAAGGCGGAAACCGCCTGCAAGAAAGGCTCGAACTTGGGAGTGACCAGTGGCTCACCACCAGTAATACGCAGACGCTCGATGCCTGCAGCCTCAATAAGGTATTCAACACCACGAGCCATGGCATCAGCCGATAACTCATCTTGAGCCGCTACGAGGCGTTTCCCATTGGGAACACAATATGTACATGCATAATTGCATGCAGCGGTTAAGCTGATCCGTAGGTTGCGAAAGGCTCGACCCTGACGGTCAACGATCATGCTTGAACTCCAACTGCTTAACAGAGAAAAAAGATATCTGGGTCGAGAACGTTTTATTCAAGCTCAGACTTTCGGACCTCACCGGGAAGCCGGTATTTCCGTGTCTCGCTTACGGCGGTTACCCATACGCACGCCAATGTCCATGAGAAACTGAAAAAATCCGTCCTGATCTTCAATGACATCTCGCCAGAAGGGAGAGTGATACAAGGCTACCGCCCCGTGCACCAGCGCCCAGGCAGCGCAATAGTGAAAATAAGGAGGAACATCTTCCAGCTTCCCTTCAGCGATTCGTCCCTTGATCAGCTGAGTCAAACGATCGAAGTTTGACGCTCTGATCTTATGCAATTGTTCGACCAACTCAGGAACCTGATTAGCTTTGACCACCTTTTCTTCCAGCCGGTCAAAAAGCCTGTAGCGCTGAGGGTCGCGCATACGAAACTCAAAGTAGTCCCGGGACAGCGCTTCCCGATCACGTGCCACGTCTTCCGAGTGAAACAGCGAAGCCAGGTCTCGCTCGTAATCCAGCATCAGGCGAAGATAGATCTCGGCTTTGGATCGGAAATGTTTATAAATCGTTCCTTTTCCAATCCCGACCGCGTCAGCGATCATCTCTACAGTAACACTGTCCTCCCCTTCTTCCAGGAAAAGCTTGAGGGCTGTGTCTAGAATCTCCTGCTCACGGCGGCGAAATTCACGGACCTTTCGAGGTTCTTTCTGCATAGAAATAAGTTTCTTTTTAGAGTCTGAATGCGGAAGGTATCGGTAGGGGAAGCTATTACCATCGGCTGGCACAACGCGAGATGGACGATACGCATCTGACAGGCGATGTCACATTGATTACGGCATTATGCCTAAAAATACATATTTTTGTATGGATGAGCCTCTTATGAACACCTGGATGAACGAGTTTCCGCATCATGAAACCCTGCGCTACCTCAACCATGCCGCAGTAGCGCCTTGGCCAGCGCGTGCATCGCAGGCCGTAGCGGCGTTTGCACAGGAAAACGTTATCCAGGGAGCCAAGGATTACCCCGCCTGGCTTGAAATCGAGCAGCAATTGAGAGCGCTTCTGATGAAGCTGCTTAACGCGCCCAGCACGGCAGATATAGCCTTGGTCAAGAATACGTCAGAGGCTCTGTCATTTGTTGCGTTTGGTCTGGACTGGCGGGCCGGCGATCAAGTGGTCATCAGCAATGAAGAATTCCCATCGAACCGAATCGTTTGGGAGGCACTGTCCCGCTTTGGAGTCGAAGTCATTGAGGTCAGTCTAGCTGGGACAAATCCTGAACAGGCGCTGCTAGAGGCCTGTACGTCCCGGACACGCCTGCTGGCGATCAGCGCAGTGCAATATGCAAGCGGCCTACGCCTGGACTTGGTCAAATTAGGCCAGGGCTGCCGCCAGAACGGCGTACTGTTGTGTGTTGATGCAATTCAACAGCTAGGCGCACTTCCTCTGGACGTACAAGCCTGCGAGTGCGCCTTTGCCATGGCGGACGGGCATAAATGGATGCTAGGCCCAGAGGGGCTTGGCGTTTTTTATTGTCGGAGTGATCTTAGAGAGCAGCTGACGCTAAACGAATATGGCTGGCATATGCTCGATAATGCTGGTGATTATAATAGTCGGGAATGGAAACCTGCACGCACCGCCCGCCGCTTCGAATGCGGTAGCCCCAACATGCTCGGCGCTGTCGCCTTGAAGGCCAGTCTCTCATTGCTCGATGAGGTAGGCATGGTGCAAGTTGCGCAGGAATTACATACCAGAATGCACATGTTGATTGAAGGACTGAAAGCACTTCCCGGCGCTCATGTCCACAGCGCGACAGATCCCAATCGCAGAGCTGGTATTCTAACGTTTACGCTGGATGGCAAAGACAATACGACTCTTTTTGAAGGCCTGAAGCGCGAGAACATTATCTGCGCTCAACGCGGTGCTGGCATCCGTCTTTCGCCACACTTTTACACACCGCAACAGGTACTGGATGAGACGCTGGACATCATCCGGAAGTTGTCGCGATAAGTGCTCAATGAAAGGTTGCCTATTCCAAATCTGTTTAAAAAATGATCAATCCCGACTGGATGTTCCCCATGACTGATCAATACTTTTACTTACCGGCAGCGCCACTCCCCCGAGGCGTTATCGGTGGGATACATCGCTATTGGTGCATCCCGTTAAACTCCTAATGGTCTTGGCCCGGTTAGCAAAAACCGGGTTTTTTTTGACTATTGGTTTTATACAGCTTTTGCCAGAGGAAAGAGCCGGTAGAAATTTTCTGTAGTTTGCTCGGCCAGTGCTTCCAGCTCGACACCACGAACCGAAGCTAAAAACTCAGCCACCTCACGAACATATTGAGGGAGGTTCGGCTTGCCACGATAAGGAATAGGTGCCAGATAAGGCGAATCGGTTTCCACAAGAAGCCGATTGGCTGGCACCTGACGAGCCACTTCACGCAATGCCTCGGCATTTCGGAACGTCACGATTCCTGAAAGAGAGATATAAAAACCCAGGTCCAGGGCAGCCTTGGCCATTTCCCAGTCCTCGGTAAAACAGTGCAATACCCCTGCAGCAGTCAGATCAGCCTCTCTGAGCAAGGCCAACGTGTCAGCTCTGGCTTCACGGGTATGCACAATGACAGGTTTACCGGTAATCCGCCCCGCCTCAAGATGCAACCGAAAGGACTGCTTCTGCAGCTCAGCGCTTTCAGGCTCGTAATGATAGTCCAGCCCAGTTTCTCCGATGGCGACCACACGAGGATGATCCAGCTCGCGCAACAGCCACTCCAGCGCAGGCTCCTTTTCAGCAGAAACATCCAATGGATGAATTCCAACAGAGCAATGCACGTCCGGGTAACGCTCGGCAACAGTCTTCACATCGGCAGCATTTTCGGCGCTTACACCAATGCATAGAAAGTGCCCTACGCCTCTCTCCCTTGCCGCCTCAAGTGCCGCGTCCAGCGATCCATTATGAGCCGTTAGATCAAGGCGATCTAGATGACAATGGGAGTCGATCAGTTTCATGGGTTTTCCTGGTAAAAACGTGCGCTTTCAGCAAGGCCATGCTTGCACGAAAGAAAGAATTACATGGTATGCGTAGGGCGGTCCGACTTGAGCGTACCCGCCAGATAGGTCTCGATCTTGTTTCGAGCCGTGTTATCGCCGTCATTGAATTGAACGCCAACCCCAGCAGCACGATTTCCCTGTGCGCCCCGGGGCGTTATCCAGACGACTTTTCCGGCAACAGGGATTTTTTCAGGCTCATCCATCAGGTTGAGCAGCATGAATACTTCATCCCCTAGCTTGTATGACTTGTTTGTTGGAATAAACAGGCCACCATTACGGATGAAAGGCATATAGGCGGCATACAGTACTGATTTGTCCTTGATCGTAAGGGACAGAATTCCGTTTCGAGGACCCAGATTCGGAGGCAAACTCATACGACAGCACTCAGCCATTATTAAGTGAATTCTAGTCCTGCTGCGGTAGGCTTGCCCACCGTATCAACAGCGCTTCAAGTAGCAGCACGCGATTCAGATTAGCCTTACCCATTACTTTCTGCCGCTGCTCGAGCAGCCAGTTCTGCAGATTTATGACCTGGGTAGAATCGGCCTTATCACCCAGATACTGGATTACTTTGCTCATATCGGCCAAACCGGTCACCGCTTGATCCCGAGTCATTTGATAGCGCAGGATCAACAATGCCCACTCACAGAACCAGTCCATCAATAGCAGTAACGGAATGCTGTTCCAGCTTTCGGCTAATGGACTTGGCGCGATCTGCCGCTTCAAGAGCTTTTTCAAGCCGTCTACAACATGTGACCGGTAAGCCTGAACGCCCATCGCATGCAAACGAGCAGCCGTTAAAGGCGAACCACCAGCCAGCGTCAGCACATCATTGAGATCTTCCGAGGAGAGATCGGGCAAGGCCTGTGCTAGCCAAGCCAGGCTTTCTTCTGGACGAGGTACGGGGCAGGCCTGCTGCACACAACGACTTTTGATGGTAGGCAATAGTCGACTCGGCTGATGACTGATCAACACCAGGAGCGTGTCACCGGAAGGTTCTTCCAGGCTTTTCAGTAAAGCATTTGAGGCATTGAGGTTCATCGCTTCAGCTGGTTCCAGCAGAATAACCTTGCGGCCGCCCAACTGTGCGGTTTGGGCAACGAAGTCGACCAGGCTCCTGATTTGATCAACGCGGATAGGCTTTTCCACCTCTTCCGGCTCTACAAGAAAATAGTCAGGATGCGTTCCAGCCCTTAACAAAAGACAAGCCTTACACTGGCCGCATGCCTCCCCTGCTGCTACGTTCTGGCAAAGCAAACGCCCTACAAGCCGCTCGGCCAGCGCCCGCTTGCCAATACCCGCTGGCCCATGAAATAGATAAGCATGGGCATGCCGTTCACGATGAGTCAGCCGCTCCCATAGTTCCGATTGCCACGGGTACCGCTCAACCACGGGCGCGCTCCAACAACTCAGGCACAAGCTGATCAAGTTGTTGCTGTACATCGGCAAGCGACTGGGCTGCGTCAATCACCCGATAGCGGTCGGTACCAGCCGCGGCACGGGAGAGATAAGTCTGCCTTACGGCCTCGAAAAAGCTGTGTTGTTCCCGCTCAAACCGGTCGAGGCGACCTCGTTTGGCTGCTCTTTCAAGTCCTATTTCGATAGGTAAATCGAACACCAAGGTAAGATCAGGCTGCAGGCCTGACTGAACAAAGTGCTCCAAGGTGGCAATGCGTGCTTCCGAAAGCCCACGCCCCCCGCCCTGATACGCGTAGGTCGCATCAGTGAATCGATCACACAGGACAACCGCACCACGATCAAGCGCAGGCTTAATTACAGTGTTTAAATGCTGTGCACGTGCAGCAAACACAAGCAGCAGCTCAGTATCCGCATGCATGCCCTCATCGCAGGGGTCGAGCAAAAGTCCGCGGATGCGCTCGGCCAATGGCGTTCCACCAGGCTCACGTGTCAGCACCACTTCAAGGCCATGCGATTGTAATTGCCTTGCCAGATAATCACGGTTAGTGCTTTTACCTGCCCCTTCCGGCCCCTCCAGCGTAATAAACAACCCGCTCACTCAGACTCCTTGGTAATAGGTGCCGGACTCGAACGGTAATCGGCTCGGCGTTTAAGTTGATACTCACGAACAGCGCGGTTATGGGCATCGATATCATCGGAGAACACATGCGTTCCGTCTCCGCGCGCTACGAAGTAAAGACTTTTACCTGGTTCGGGGTGCAGCGCAGCATGAATCGCCTCCCGCCCTACCATGGAGATAGGCGTAGGCGGCAAACCAGGGTTCACATAGGTATTGTAAGGCGTAGGTTGGCGCAGGTGCTCTCGGGTCAACTTGCCCTTGTAGTTGTCACCCAGCCCGTAGATAACCGTAGGATCTGTCTGCAAGAGCATATTCAACGCTAGACGGCGAACAAAAACGCCTGCTATCTGAGGTCGCTCATGCGGAACCCCGGTTTCCTTCTCCACTAAAGAGGCCATGATCAGAGCCTGATACGGCTCTTGATAGGGCACATCCGGGGCGCGCGCCTCCCACTCCTCGGCAAGAACCTGCTCCAAACGTTGACTGGCCTGCTTCAGAATTTCGACGTCGCGCATTCCCTTTACATAACGATAGGTGTCGGGAAAGAAACGTCCCTCGGGATGCATACCAGGCTTGCCTAAACGTACCATGGCGTCTTCGTCACTCAGTCCAGCCAATGTTTGCTCCAGCTTTTCCTGACGAGCCAAGGCATCCCGAACCTGATGGAAGTTCCAGCCTTCAACGAGCGTAACGTTGTATTGGACCACCTCGCCTTTTTGCCAGAGGGCAAGTAATTCACGAACACTCATCCCTGGCGTTACTCGGTACTCACCGCTGTGCAGAGCCTGTCCGGAAAGATTGAAACGCCAATACAAACGCAACCAGAAGGATCCGCTCAGTAACTTCTCCTCCTCAAGATGCCGGAGCATACCGCCCGGCGTAGCGCCCTTGGGTATTTCGACAAGCTGTTCCTGGCCAACCGCCACAGGCTGCTCGAGTGCCTTGTGTTGCAACCAGCCCATTCCGGCTAGCGCCAGCCCCATCAAGAGCAAGCCGCCCTCGAGCAGAACCAATAATTTTCGCATTACGAATCCAGAGCCTTCGAGGCAATCTGTTGAAGTTGACGTGTCAACGGGCCTATTGGCCATTCATGCTCAGCATACGTACATACTGGCCAAACACCATACTGACTGTTGCACATAAATACCTCATCAGCGGCCATGAACTCACTCAACGTCACCGGCCTGATTTCGGTCATGACGCCAAGCCCATCCGCACAGCGAAGAAGATAGGAGCGCATCACACCAGCAACACCACATTTATCAAGCACAGGCGTTATCAATGTGTTCCTGGACACGATAAAAAGGTTACTGAAAACACCTTCCACAACGTGCCCAAACGCATCACACATGAGGCCTTCAGCATAGTTTGTTCCCTGCCACTCTCCCCGCGCCAATACCTGTTCAAGGCGGTTCAGGTGCTTGAGTCCGGCCAATAGCGGTTGGCAAGCCAGACGTGTCTGGCAGGGAAACAGACGGATCCCCTGCTCAGCATTCTCAGATGAATAGCGAGGCACAGGAGAGGCCAGCAGAAGACGTTGCGGAAGTGGATTCGACGGAGCCGCATAACCCCGTTCACCGAGGCCGGCCGTAATGATCAGCTTGGCTACACCGTTGCGTAACAACGCAGCATACTCAAGAATTTCAAGCCTGACTGCATCAAGCTCCAAGGGAATTGCCAGACGACGACATCCATCAAGCAGCCGCATCAGGTGATCATCAAGGAATCGTGGTTGGCCGTTATGGACGCCTATCGTTTCGAAAAGCCCATGGCCATATGCCAAACCACGATCCCGGAAGGAAAGGCCAGCCTCATCCGGCTGACCATTAACCCAGTCTTTCATCACTCAGAAAAGCGACGGAAGATCAAACTACCATTAGTACCACCGAAGCCGAAGGAGTTGGACAGGCTGATCTCGATAGGCATTGCCTTTGGCTTATGCGGCACAAAGTCCAGATCACAGCCATCATCCGGATCATCCAGGTTGATGGTAGGTGGCGCCAGTTGGTCACGAATGGCCAGGATGCTGAAAATGGCTTCAACAGCCCCGGCAGCCCCTAACAGATGCCCAGTCATTGACTTGGTAGAGCTCACCGACAATTTGTAGGCATGCTCACCAAAGATCCGCTTGACCGCAGAAGCCTCTGCCATATCACCAGCAGGCGTGGACGTACCGTGCGCATTGATGTAATCGACCTGGGATGGATCGATTCGCGCATCTTTCAGTGCATTGCTCATGCACTGTGCTGCGCCAGCGCCATCTTCAGGGGGGGCCGTCATATGAAACGCATCAGCGCTCATGCCAAACCCAATAAGCTCAGCATAAATATGGGCGCCACGCGCTTGAGCATGCTCTAGCTCTTCCAGAATCAATGCACCCGCGCCATCAGACAGCACAAAGCCGTCTCGCTGACGATCCCAAGGTCTGCTGGCCTTAGTAGGCTCTTCATTTCGGGTAGAAAGTGCCCGTGCAGCACCAAAACCACCCAACCCTAGCCCGCAGGTAGCCATTTCGGCACCGCCAGCCACCATGACATCAGCATCACCATAGGCAATGTTACGTGCAGCCACACCTACACAATGCGTGGAGGTTGTACATGCTGTAGCGATTGCATAATTAGGCCCTTTCAATCCCAAGTGGATGGAAAGGAAGCCGGAGACCATGTTAATGATCGAGCCAGGGACAAAAAATGGCGAAATACGGCGTGGACCTTGATCAAACAAGGCCTTGCAGTTGTTCTCGATATTGGAGAGACCACCAATACCAGACCCCATGGCGACACCAATTCGATCCCGATTGGCATCTGTCACTTCAAGTCCGGAATCACGCATAGCCTGGAAGCTAGCCGCCAGGCCATATTGAATAAAGAGGTCGAGTTTCCGAGCTTCTTTCGCAGAGAGATAATCTTCTACGTTGAATCCTTTGACTGATCCCCCAAAGCGGGTAGCAAAGGCAGAAACGTCCATGTGTTCAATCGGGGCAATACCGCTGCGACCAGCAAGAATGCCTTCCCAGCTGCTTTGCACGTCCCCGCCCAGCGGCGACACCATGCCCATGCCCGTGATCACGACGCGTCTACGTGACACAACGATTTCCTCATAGCTCGTTTGTTCGATCATCTAAAGTTATTACATTGATGACCGTTATATAGAAAAGCCGCACGCCTGGACAGGCGTGCGGCTTTCGTGTTCTACAGAAGAACCGACTTATTGCTGGTGAGCAACGATGTAGTCGATAGCTTCCTGAACAGTGGTGATCTTTTCGGCTTGTTCGTCCGGGATTTCAGTTTCGAATTCCTCTTCCAGAGCCATCACCAGCTCAACGGTGTCAAGGGAGTCGGCGCCCAGATCCTCGACGAAGGAAGCGCTGTTGGTTACTTCCTCTTCTTTCACGCCGAGTTGTTCAGCGACGATCTTCTTAACGCGTTCTTCGATGGTGCTCATACCGTGTTTTCACTCCTATGGAATAATCCGTGCAGCCGGACTGCGCGTAAGTGTATAGAAAGGGTTTTCAATATTTCAAGCTGACGCGACATCCTGACCTCTGAACTGACTTTTTGCTAGTCTTGAAAATTCACAAAAAGTCGTTCAACCCGTCAAAAATCGCTTAACTCATATACATTCCGCCGTTAACTGGAACAGTAGCACCTGTAACGTACGCAGCACTGTCCGTTGCTAAAAAGGCGACAACTTTTGCAATTTCTTCAGCTTGCCCTAATCGACCCAGTGGAATTTGAGTCAGAAGCGCTTCACGCTGAGCGTCTGGCAGCTCACGCGTCATATCAGTATCAATAAACCCTGGAGCCACGGCATTTACCGTGATCGCTCTGGAACCTACTTCACGGGCCAACGCCCGAGTAAACCCCTCAAGACCGGCCTTGGCGGCAGCATAATTGGCCTGGCCAACATTACCCATAGCCCCGACAACAGAGCCTATGCTGATGATGCGCCCCCAACGAGCTTTGGTCATCCCACGCAATACGGCTTTCGACAAACGGAACAGGCTGTTCAGGTTGGTATCGATTACATCGAACCACTCGTCGTCTTTCATGCGCAGCATCAGATTATCTCGCGTGATGCCCGCATTATTGACCAGAATAGCAGGCGCACCATATTGCTGCTGAATCTGCTCCAACGCCGCCGTCACCGAAGCGTTGTCTGCAACGTTCAGCACCAGTCCGGTGCCCTCTATACCATTGGCCTTCAGGCTTTCGCTGATACGGAAGGCACCGCTTTCGCTGGTAGCCGTACCGATCACGGTAGCCCCGAGGCGTCCGAGCTCAAGAGCAATGGCCTGTCCGATGCCACGTGTTGCACCGGTTACCAATGCGACTTTACCTTGGAGGCTCATGTTTTCTCCTTAAATCAAGCCAATGCTGCTTGGGTAGCAGCAAAAGCATCAGGCGCGTCAAGACTATAGGTCTCTATACCTTTGACACACCGCTTGTTCAAACCTGCCAGGACTTTTCCGGGCCCGCACTCTACCAGTTGAGTAACCCCTTTGTCCGCAAGCAGTTGAACGGACTCAACCCAGCGCACCGGACTGTACAGTTGCGCTAGCAGGTTCTGCTTCAGCGCTGCAAGATCTGCACTGACTCCGGCGTTTACATTCTGAACGACCGGAATGGAGGGCTGCTGCCATTGGATTGCGTTAACAGCCTCGGCAAAGCGCTCCGCTGCCGGACGCATCAACTCACAATGGGAGGGCACACTTACCGGAAGCGGAACCGCACGTTTTGCGCCACACGCCTTGCATAGCTCGACAGCTCGCATCACTGCAGCTGCGTTACCTGCAATGACCACCTGCCCAGGCGCATTATAATTCACTGCGCTCACAACATCACCCTGGGCCGCTTCAGCACAGGCGTTAACGATATCTGCATCTTCTAGCCCCAGGATAGCGGCCATTGCGCCCTCGCCCGCTGGCACAGCCTCCTGCATCAGCTGTCCACGGCGCTCAACGAGCCTTACAGCGTCAGTAAAGGCCAGAGCACCTGCAGCAACCAGAGCGGAATATTCGCCAAGACTATGACCTGCCACATAAGAAGGACGTACGCCTCCCCTTGCCTCCCACAGTCGCCACAAGGCAATAGACACCGTCAGAATGGCGGGCTGAGTCTTGTCCGTTTGATTCAACTGCTCTTCCGGACCTTGCTGAACCAGTGACCAGATATCGTAGCCAAGCGCATCAGAAGCCTCAGCAAACGTATCGCGTATCTGCGAATGTTGAGCTCCAATATCGGCCAGCATACCCAAGGACTGTGAGCCTTGGCCTGGAAATACGAAAGCGAAAGAAGCAGACATAGTCGATCTCTTTTTAGTCTCATCAAAAGCCACAGCCTAACAGCATGCCGCAGCAGGTTCTTGGTTTGATGTCAGGCAACCGAGGTCAGTCACACTTAGGCACTGAATCCTCATAAAGGTCCAGAAAATTCGCCTTTATCAAGGCATCCAGGCGAAGTTCTATTGCCTGCACCGCTTGCTCTATCGCACGCTGAAAGCCGAACTCATCAGCACTGCCATGACTTTTAATAACCAGTCCACGCAACCCGAGAAAACCGGCACCGTTATGGCGGGCAGGCATCATCTCTTTTCGCAGACGATATAACAGGGGAGCAGCCAGGAGCCTTAGAAAAACAGGCGCCCCTTCCAACTGCTTGAAAAGCATAGAAATAAGCCCCTCGCTTCCTTTAAGCAGGACATTGCCGGCAAAGCCGTCACACACCACCACATCCGCTTCAGAACGGAACACTGCGTTCGCCTCGATGAAGCCGACATAGTTAAGGCGCCTGGACTTCTCCAGCAGCATTGATGCTTGCTGGACGACACTATTACCCTTACCCGGCTCAACACCTACATTCAAAAGAGCGACTCGGGGTTCATGTATCCCTTTTGCTTTAGCAGCAGCGGCCCCCAGGCATGCAAACTGGTAAAGATTGAGAGCAGAACAGTCGAGATTAGCGCCAAGATCCACCAATACACATTGACGACCCATTATAGGCAGATGGGTATAGATGGCCGGCCTCTCTATCCAAGGAAGCGTATCCAGCGTCTGTCGAGCAAAGGCCATCAGGGCGCCAGTATTACCTGCACTAACGCATGCGTCAGCCTCGCCACTGGCAACCAGCCCCAGCGCAACCTTCATGGAAGAGTCAGGCTTGTTACGAAGGGCATAAGAAGGCTTTTCCGCCATATCAACGGCCTGAGTGGCTACATGGATACGCAGACGAGAATCATCAAATGAGAACTGACCGACATGGCCTTGGATGACATCAGGATCACCAACAAGGATCAACGTAACGGCAGGATGACTAGCGAGGAAGGAAATACAGGCAGGCACAATGCAGCGGGGACCGAAGTCCCCGCCCATTGCATCGATAGCGATGACAGGTGACGACAAGGATTACTCGTCGGAACCCTTGTCGATCACTTTACGACCACGGTAAAAACCGTCCGGAGACACATGGTGACGCAGGTGAACTTCACCAGTGCTCTTTTCTACAGACAATGCATTCGGCTCGAGCGCATCGTGGGAGCGACGCATATCACGGGCGGAACGGGATTTTTTGTTCTGCTGAACAGCCATAACTCATTAACTCCTAAACGTTTGGGTCACGCTTCAACTGCGCCAGTACGCTGAACGGGTTGGCTCGCTTTTCCTCGTCCGCGCTTTCTTCGGGCGCTTCAGGCGCTTCGAATCCTGCTGGATGATGGCAGATGCCGGGCTCATGAGTTGGAATGATTGGCAAGGCAAGCAAAAGCTCATCCTCAATCAAACCAATCAGATCCAAAGGCTCTTCACCGATTTCCAGTGCGTCATAACCTTTTGGCAACGCATCCGCCGACTGCCCTTCCCATAGCACTGCGTAATCATACTCGCCGTGTACAGAAAACGCGCCCGGCTCCAGGCATCGCTGACATACCATTTGCACTTCAGTATCCAGTGCGCCATGAATGACGACAAGCCTTTGCTCATCACGGAAGAACTCGAGGACGGCCTTCACCGTTCCCTCAGTGCTCGACAGCTGCTCGCAAAGACGTGGCAAACTAGATACCGGCAGTTCACCCCGAAGCGTGACACCGCGATCAGCCAGTTTGCGTGGATCTACGTGAGGTGGAAGTGGCCCATTCAACATAAGCGCGCCATTATAGAGACGACCTCAGGCCTGTCAAAGGAAATTAGGCAAAGGATAGTATCCTTTGCTGACTTTTGGTCGGTTAGACCGACGATTCTGCGTTCACAGAGACTCATTATAATGCTTCCGTTACTGCTCGCTTCAAGCTCACCCTATCGACGCGAACTACTGGCTCGCCTGAAATTAAACTTTACATACGCTTCACCTAATATAGACGAAAGCTCTCATCCAGGCGAAAGCGCTCGTCACTTGGCTATGCGACTGGCTGAAGCCAAGGCCCGCGCGCTGGCGCCTAATTACCCCAACCATCTGATTATTGGCTCCGATCAAACCGCCTCGCTTGACGGCCAGATACTTGGCAAGTCTCTGACATACGAGCGCGCCCATAAGCAACTGTCGAATGCCAGCGGAAAAAGCGTGACGTTCATGACCGGGCTCGCGCTGCTCAATACCCAAACCGGAACCTGCCAGCTGGATTGCGTACCGTTTACCGTTCATTTCCGTACGCTGGAAAGCGATCAAATCGAGCGTTACCTCAATATTGAACAACCCTATGACTGCGCCGGAAGCTTTAAAGTCGAGGGACTGGGAATTACCCTTTTTCGCTCTACCGAAGGAGAGGACGTGACCAGCTTGATCGGCCTGCCGCTTATTCGGCTGACCGATCTACTACTCAATGAGGGCGTGGCAGTACCCTAGCATCAGCCCCTCAACTTATCGCAACACAGGCCCCTGCCACCCTACCAGCAATGCCAGGCGCTCCGCCACACTGGTCCCTAGGCGCTTGGCAAAGCGGTCGAATGGGCTTTCCTGAACGGTGTAATCCACAATCTTTTCTTCACCAACCACCTCCCGAGCCACAAAGCTGGCACTGCCCAGGCCATCGATTAGCCCCAGCCCAAGCGCTTGTTCTCCAGACCACACGAGCCCGGAAAACAACTCAGGATGACCCTCGACCTTCAAGCGATCACCACGCCCCTTTTTCACGCTGTCGATAAACTGCTGATGTGTAGTATCGAGTACCTGTTGCCAGAAGCGGGTCTCCTCTTCTTTAGCAGGTTGGAAGGGGTCCAAAAAGGCCTTGTGCTCACCGGATGTGTAAACGCGACGCTCAACGCCTAGCTTATCCATGGTTCCGACAAAGCCAAAGGATGCTGCCGTTACGCCGATTGAGCCCACAAGACTGGCCTTGTCAGCATAGATGGCATCGGCAGCACTGGCGATGTAATAGGCGCCCGAAGCTCCCAGATCAGAAATCACGGCATAAAGCTTGATATCAGGATGCAATCCACGCAGACGCTTGATCTCGTCATAGACATAACCTGACTGCACAGGACTGCCACCTGGGCTATTGATACGAAGGATAACGGCTTTAGTACCTTCGTCTTTGAAGGCATCGCGCAGTGCTCCAACAATATTGTCGGCACTCGCCTTCTCATCAGCCGCAATGGCTCCCTTCACCTCAATAAGCGCCGTATGGGAGCTTTCACGCGAGGCTTCTCCCTTGAGCCCGGAAAAAGGAACAAAGAGCGCCAGCATGATAAAAAGATAAGTAAACGTTAGGAATTTAAAAAAGATTCCCCAACGACGTGCCCTTCTTTGCTCATGCACGCTGGCCAGCATCGCCTTTTCGATGAGCTTCCAGCTTTTTTCATCCGCCGGACGATCCGACGCTTTCCAATCATCTGCCATTGGTAGTCCTGCTTGGTTCAATTAATCGTTACGCATCCAACCAGACACGCAACTCCTCAAAACAATCAATCACAAGCGTTGGCTCGTAGTTACGCAGCACATCAACTGACTGAGCGCCATAACTGACTGCAACCGAGGCTATTTGCGCCCTGCGAGCCATTTCCAGGTCAAATGGCGCATCCCCGATCATCAATGCTTTTGACGGATGCACCTGACAATGCGTCAGGATCTCGTTGAGCATTAACGGATCCGGCTTGCTGGCCGTTTCATCAGCGCAACGCGTTACGTCAAAGAAATCAGTCAAGCCCTTCGCTGCAAGCACCCGGTCCAAACCTCTTCGACTTTTACCAGTAGCAACAGCCAAACGATAGCCTTTGCGCCGAAACGCTGCCAAACCTTCAGCCACACCCTCGAAAAACGAGGAAGGCTCTTGCTCACGCATAACGAAATGATCGCTATAACACTGACGAAAACGCTCCACAGCTCCTGGCGTCATCTCTGGGTAAAGCGTCTGGATGGCTTCTGGCAAGCCCAGCCCAATAATGGACTTAATCGATCGATCGCTTCGAACAGGGAGCCGAAGGTCGGCGGCAGCCGCCTGCATAACCTCCACGATACGACCAACGGAGTCAGAGAGCGTCCCGTCCCAGTCAAATATCAGCAAGTCGTAATCAGGCATCCAGTCGACTCAATGTAGCCGCCCAGGTCTCATCAACAGGAGCAGTCAGTTGCAATGTTTCCCCATCGGGGAGCGGTACATTAAGACTGGCAGCATGAAGAAACAGCCGTTTACCGCCCAAATCCCGAATCTCCCTGGAAAACGCCTCATCACCGTACTTAGGATCCCCTGCAATGGAATGACCTGCGTGCTTGGCATGAACACGAATCTGGTGAGTACGCCCCGTGACCGGCTTTGCCTCTACTAGAGTAGCGAAATCACCATAGCGTCTGAGTACCCGAAACTCTGTGAGAGCGTCCTTACCTTCTACATTGACTTCAACCATCCGCTCACCGGAACGCAAGTTGTTTTTCATCAAAGGCGCTCGAATCTGTTTTTTTGCTGCAGGCCAGTGACCACGAACCAGCGCATGGTAGCGTTTGTCGACCCCATCTCCACGCAAGGCCTCATGCAAATGACGCAGCATGCTGCGCCTCTTGGCAATCATAAGCAGACCCGAGGTATCCCGATCCAGGCGATGAACCAGCTCAAGGTCTTTGGCATCTGGACGAATCTGACGAAAGACCTCTATAACACCCAGGCTGACACCACTCCCTCCGTGAACGGCAATACCGGCAGGTTTATTGATAACGATCAGCGTCTTGTCTTCATAGACAATCGCAGCCTCCATCAACTCAGCAAGCGCCTGGGAGACAGGTGCAGGTTCATCTTTTTCAGGTAAACGCATCGGGGGGATACGAATGATATCGCCGGCCTGCAGCCGATAATCCGGCTTTATACGCCCCTTGTTAACACGAACTTCACCCTTGCGAAGTATTCTATAAATGAGGGTTTTCGGCGCACCTTTGAGCAAGGTACGCAGATAGTTATCGATACGTTGGCCCGCCAGCTCTGAAGAAACTTCAAAGAGCTGCACGCCATTGTTGGAAGAAGTAGGATTAGTCATCGCTACATAATAGCAATTTCCACTTAATTGAAGCACTTAATGGTTGCTGTTATAGTCCCGGAAGCCAATAACCCTGGCATGACACAGCGCTTGTAAATACGCTCCCTGTCATAAACATGTTCAGTGGACGTCAGGCCGTCCTTCGAGTGGTTCGTATGGCTATGAGCAGTACACGTGCCACTTAAAACAAAAGCCTTATAAAAACACCGTGCCCACTGTTGAAGGTGAGCGCAAAAAACAACCGCTCCGGATTCTGCGAGCGGCACCAGGATTCCTGAAGGATACGTGAAGGGTGGAGATGTACCGCTGTTGAACTGTGTAGCCGGTAATGCCTGGCTTAGACGCTTATTCGTCCGCTTTTGACAGCTTATTCCTCCTCCTGACTGTTTGACGTTGCTGCTGTTACGACAGCAAGCAGGAGACGTAGTCGCGGCTCGGCATACAACCGAGTACTGCTGGACACGAAGGCGGATGGCTCCGCCTTTGATACGACCCCAAGCACCGACCCTCGGCGAGTCGTGTGTGCCGAACGCCGTTTCCGGTAGCCCGGAAACCGACGGTATTACATGAAAAGAATGCTCATCAATGCCACGCAGCCTGAAGAGCTACGTGTTGCGTTAGTAGATGGCCAAAAACTATTTGATCTGGATATCGAGTCAGGGGCTCGTGAACAGAAAAAGGCCAATATCTATAAAGGCCGCATCACTCGTATCGAGCCCAGCCTCGAGGCCGCATTTGTCGACTTCGGTTCAGAGCGTCACGGCTTTCTCCCTCTCAAAGAAATCTCTCGCGAATACTTCAAGAAAGCGCCAGAAGGTCGCATCAACATCAAGGAAGTTCTGTCCGAAGGGCAGGAAGTCATTGTTCAGGTTGAAAAGGAAGAGCGTGGCAACAAGGGCGCTGCGTTAACTACCTTTATCAGCCTGGCTGGTCGCTATCTGGTTCTGATGCCGAACAACCCACGTGCAGGTGGCATTTCCCGCCGCATCGAGGGTGAAGAGCGCAATGAGCTGCGCGAAGCCCTGAATGGACTGGATGCCCCAGCCGACATGGGGCTGATTGTCCGCACAGCGGGCCTTGGCCGCAGCACTGAAGAGCTGCAGTGGGATCTGGACTACCTACTGCAGCTCTGGTCCGCTATCAAGGAAGCCTCTGTCGAGCGTAGTGCGCCTTTCCTGATATATCAGGAAAGCAACGTCATCATTCGAGCCATTCGTGATTATCTTCGCCAAGATATCGGCGAAGTGCTTATTGATAGCGTAGAAGCTCAGGAAGAAGCGCTGAGTTTCATTCGCCAGGTCATGCCTCAGTACCAGAGCAAGATCAAGCTCTATCAGGACAGCGTACCGCTGTTCAATCGATTCCAGATCGAAAGTCAGATCGAAACTGCTTTTCAACGTGAAGTAAAACTGCCCTCTGGCGGCTCGATTGTAATCGATCCCACTGAAGCACTCGTTTCGATCGATATCAACTCTGCACGCGCTACCAAGGGTGGTGATATTGAAGAGACAGCGCTGCAAACGAACCTGGAAGCAGCCGAGGAAATCGCTCGCCAGTTGCGTTTACGGGATATCGGCGGCTTGATCGTTATCGACTTCATCGACATGACACCGGTGAAAAATCAGCGCGCTGTTGAAGATCGCATGCGGGAGGCGCTTGAGGCCGATCGTGCTCGAGTGCAGATCGGTCGCATTTCTCGATTTGGCCTTCTGGAGATGTCTCGCCAGCGGCTGCGCCCCTCTCTGCGCGAGACGAGCGGCATCGTCTGCCCACGCTGTAACGGCCAGGGCATTATCCGAGACGTCGAGTCCTTGTCGCTTGCCATCCTGCGTCTGATTGAAGAAGAAGCACTCAAGGATCGGACAGCAGAGGTTCGAGCACGCGTACCCTTACAGGTCGCCTCGTTCCTATTGAATGAAAAGCGCAACAGCATCACCAAGATTGAACTACGTACACGGGTTCGCATCATCATCCTGCCGGATGATCACATCGAAACCCCGCATTTTGAAGTGATACGCCTGCGTGATGACAACCCGGATCTTCTGAACGGCCAGTCCAGCTATGAAATGACGCACAGCGAGGCTGAAGAGATCCAGCCTGCAAGCGCTACACGAACCCTTGTTCGCCAAGAAGCTGCAGTCAAGGTCGCACCCGAGCGCACTCCCGCGCCTCAGGTCGAAGCACCTAGCAAACCTGCTCATCAGCCGGAGCCAAGCCTCTTTAAGGGCCTGGTGCGCTCCCTGGTCAGTCTGTTTGCCGGCAAGACGGAAGAGCCTGCCGCTGTAGCCGAAACTACCCAGCCCAATGGCGAAGCACGTCGTACTGATGAGCGTCGCAATGGTCGTCAGCAGAATCGTCGCCGTGATAACCGTCGTGATGAAGAACGCAAGCCTCGCGAAGAACGTCAGCCTCAGGCTCGCGACAATCGCGAAGAACGTCCGACTCGCGAAGAACGCCAACCTCGTACCGAACGCCCTGCACGCGAAGAGCGCCAAGCCGCTCGAGAAGAGCGTCCTGCCCGCGAAGAACGCCAACCACGTGAAGAGCGTCAGCCGCGAGCGGAGCGCCAGAGCCGTGAAGAACGTCCTGCACGTGAGGAACGTCAGCCACGTGAAGAGCGTCCCATCCGCGAAGAGCGCCCGGCACGTGAAGAGCGCCTTGTCCATGAAGAGCGCGCAAACAAGGACGAGCGTCCTGCCCGTGAGGAACAGCCCAACCGCAGCGAACGCCCTTCCCGCGCCGAACGCCGTCAGGCCAGAGAAGAGGTCGAAACACGCCAGGATGCGACCGTTGACGCCGAGCAACTGAACGATGAAGAGTTGAATGATCAGACTGACGATCAAGACAGCGATGAGCGCCCACGTCGCCGCTCTCGCGGTCAACGTCGTCGCAGCAATCGCCGCGAACGTCAGCGCGACACTCATGGCGAGTCAAACGACAACGAATCAGTTGCCTTGACGGAAGAGTCAAACACTGACTCTCTTGTCAATGCCGCTGTGGTTGCCGAAGTGGTCAATGCCCAGGCAGCTGAAGTTACAACCGTAACGGAAAGAAACGAGCCAAAGCAGGCAAGCCAGGCCGAAGCGAAAGCAGAGGCAGTCGCCCAGCACACCCCTGCGCCTAGCCGCACTGAAGAGCAGCAGCCTATTGTTGAAGTTGTCTCATACGAGACAACTGTGGAAACTCGTCAGACGGTAGCGGTAGTAGAGGCCAAAGCTCTTCAAGCCGAGGAGCCCACCCAGGTAGCCACTGAAACGGCACCCGTGCAGAAAGAAAAAGCCGTATCACCGGTGGAAGCTTCTTCCGAGGCTCAGCCACTCGCTCAGGCAAGCGAAAGCACGCCTGATACTGAGGCGCAGCCTAAATTAACGCCACCGGCCGTTGGTCGTGCGCCTAACGATCCTCGTGAGCGTCGCCGTCGTCAGCGTGAGGCCGAGCGCTTGGCGCGCGAGCAGGAGGAAGCTGCAGTGGCACAGGCTGCAACATCTGTCAGCCCGACGGCTCCGGCTACCTCCTCGCCTGCTGAAATCCCAGCGATCGAAGAGCATGCTTCCCCAGTCCTGGCGGCCGATTCAGAACCTGTTCCCACCTCTGGCATTACTCATGCGCAGAAACGCCTGGAGAGTGTAAACGTGGAAAAACCGCTGGATGAGCCTTCGAAAGAAAACCAGCCCGCCATGACGGCTGAGATTGTTATGCCAAGCTCGGAAAGCTTGAATCAGCTGCCAGCACAGAGGGTTGAGTCTGCCGAAATTCCTGCAGAGCCTGCCCTGCCAAAGCCAACAGTAGAGCAGCAACAACCTCAGCAGGATGCTGTAGAAGAGCAAAAACCATCTGAAAGCGAAGAGGAAAAGCAGGCGCCTAAACCGCAGCCCTGATACCTCAACAAATAAAAAGGGATGCATATGCATCCCTTTTTATTATGCCGTTACCCCTAATTCAGCGCTCCGGGCTCCATCTCCAACAGGACAGAAAACCGGCTCTCAATATCAGTGCGAATTTGCTGAGCAAGATCAAGAATATCCTTACCCGACGCTGTACCGTAATTAACCAGGACAAGCGCCTGCTGCGCATGAACGCCTGCGTCCCCTTTCCGAAAGCCCTTCCAGCCAGCCTTATCAATTAACCAACCCGCTGCAAGCTTTACCTGGTCATCCGTGACAGGGTAAACGACCAGATCGCGATAGCGCTCCTTAAGTCTTGTAGCCAATTGATTTGAAACCACAGGATTTTTAAAGAAACTGCCCGCATTGCCCAACATGGCAGGGTCAGGCAGTTTTTCCCGTCGAATACTAATAATGACCTTGCTTACTGCTTGGGGAGACGGTTCATCAACGCCCTGTTCCACCAAGCGATGGCGAACAGGACCGTAATCCAGACGCAAAGTACCGTGTCGATTTAAATTGAAACGAACCCGCAATATGACCCAACGGCCAGGCTCCTGCTTGAATCGGCTTTCTCGATACCCAAAACAGCACTCTTCAAGGGTAAACTCGCAAGTCTGGCCAGTTTTGCGATCCAATGCCGTTAAGCCATGAAACACATCCTTTAGCTCAACACCATAGGCACCGATATTCTGCATGGGAGAGGCGCCCACAGTACCCGGTATGAGACTCAGGTTCTCCAGCCCGCTCAGCCCCATGCTTAATGAGGCCTCGACCAGCCCATGCCATGACTCACCTGCCTCAGCCTCAACGATCACACTGCCTGAGGAGTCCTCTTCCAAAAGACGAATTCCTTGGCTACGCATGTGCAGCACTAGAGCCTGAACATCCTCCGCGAGTACCAGATTGCTGCCCCCGCCCAAGATATAGAGCGGCACATCCTGCTTGTCGGCAAACGCCATAGCCTCACGAACATCATTATCCGTGTAAGCCTCTGCATAGAAGCGTGCCCGCACATCGAAACCAAATGTATTAAAAGGTTTAAGACAAACCCACTCACGTACAGTAAGGCTCAAGTGGCCCCCTTACCTCATGCACAAGCGCTTCACATGCCTTTTCAAGCAAGTCAATAACATACTTGAAACCAGCAACTCCGCCAAAATAGGGATCCGGCACTTCATCCTGCTCAAGACCATAACGGCGAAGCAAAAGATCCACTTCAGCTGAAGCGTTGGAAGGACGAAGCCTGGACAAAAAGGCCATGTTCTCATGGTCCATCGCTAAGATAAGGTCAAATAAGCGAAAATCTTCAGCCGTAATCTGTCGAGCCCGCAGGCCTGAAAGATCATATCCTCGCTTAGCACCTTCCTGGATCGAGCGAGGATCGGGGGCTTTACCGACATGCCAGTCGCCTGTTCCCGCCGAGTCGACAACAATACGGTCAAGTAGGCCAGCCTTGACAAGCTTGTCGCGAAAGATGGCCTCGGCCGTAGGGGAGCGGCAAATGTTGCCCATGCAGACAAACAGAACACGCATTATTCGCCTCCCAAGACTCGGCGAACCCGCTCCAGATCTTCAGCTGTATCTACTCCGGCCTCTGGTGACTCAATGGCATCTGCTACATGGATACGCACGCCATGCCAAAGTGCACGTAGCTGCTCCAAGGCTTCAGTATTTTCAAGCCAGCATGCACCCCAGCGCACAAAGTCCTTCAGAAATGCTACTCGATAGGCATAGATACCGATATGACGTCGGTACGGCACGCTTGAGGGCAAGATATCGCGGCTTGTGACAAACGCATCACGCGCCCAAGGCATAGGCGCTCGACTAAATGACAAGGCCAGACCATTCTTGTCGCTGACAACCTTAACAACATTCGGGTTGAATAACGTGGCGATATCATGAATGGGCTCAGCCAATGTGGCTATGCTCGCCTCGGAATGAGCAGCAAGATTCTGAGCAACCTGATCGATAATGGCAGGCGGAACAAGCGGCTCATCCCCCTGAACATTCACGATAATGGCATCGTCCGGGAGGCCAATAAGTTCGGCTACCTCTGCCAGCCTGTCCGTACCTGAAGCGTGATCAGTACGCGTCAGCAGCGCATGTGCACCGAAACGCTCGCAGGCTGCCATGATGTCGGAATGATCTGTAGCCACAACCACCTGACCGGCTGCGCTCTTACTGGCCTGTTCCCATACATGCTGAATCATGGGCTTGCCTGCAATATCCTGCAAAGGCTTACCGGGCAAACGGCTTGAAGCAAAGCGCGCAGGAATAACTACGGTATAGACGACAGTCATTTATCCAGGCGCTCATCAACGCTGAGGACACGGGCTTCGCTTTCCAGCATGACCGGGATGCCATCCCGGATAGGATACGCAAGCCCTGCGGCCTTGCTAATCAACTCGGTCTTGTCTTCGCTTAGCTTGAGCGGACTTTTGGTAATAGGACAAGCCAGGATGTCGAGAAGCTTGAGATCCATAAGGAATCCTTGTTGGGTAAATAAGTTATTGAGCCTGTAACAGGTCTAGCCGTCTGTCCAGCCACGAAACAAAAGCTGCTGAAGGCTGAGCATCAACCGCAAGATACCACCAATCAGGAGCGGCAAAGGCTCTGCATTTGACGGCATCTTTCTCAGTCATGATCAATGGTAAAGCCGGCTGAAAGCGTAGTCGCTCAGGGGTATAAATTGCATGGTCGGCGAATGGGTGGGCAATGGGTCGCCACTGCAATGCTTCGAGCGTCTTGAAGAAACGATCAGGATTACCAATCCCAGCCAGTGCGTGAACCTCCTGGCCAGGAGAAAAATAATTGAGAGGCCGGCGCTCACCTGATACTAGATTGATCAAGGCCGTTGGTTTCAATTGAACCGAGTAGCCATCTTCCGTATCGCTGGTGCCACCATTATAAAGAATGGCGTCAACGCTCAGCAGTCGCTCAATAGGCTCTCTAAGTGGCCCCGCCGGAAGACAGCGCTTGTTGCCAAAGCCCCTTGCCGCGTCAACCATGACAAGCTCAAGGTCACGTGCAAGCGCATAGTGTTGTAGACCGTCATCACTGAGGATGAGATCCAGCGACTCGGTTCGCAGCAACTCCTGAACCGCAGCAGGACGATTTGGAGCGATGACAAGCGGAACCCGGGTCCGTTGAACAATAAGCAAAGGCTCATCACCCGTTACCGCAGGCAGCTGGTCCGGCATTACCCGCCAGGGAAAATGTGGAGGTTTTGCACCATAGCCCCGGCTCACCACACCGACTCGCAATCCACGACCGCGGCAGTGCTCGATGAGCCAAAGGATCATCGGAGTTTTGCCCGTTCCACCTATTGTGAGGTTTCCCACGACCAGCACAGGAACAGGTGAAACGAAAACACCCTTGTCGCTCTCCAGAAAGCGCCTACGCTTTCGTCGAGCAACGTGACAATACAGGGCCTCCAAGGGTTTCAGTACATTCAGGGCCGGATGATCACGATACCAAGCCCTGAGAAGCCGTGAGGAAATACTCACTGTTTGTCTGCCTGAGCCTCAACCGTTGTGATGCGGATTCGTGAAAAGCCCAGCTTTCCAGCGGCATCCATTGCCGTCACCACTGATTGGTGAGGCGTGCGGCCATCAGCAGAGATGATCAGTGGCACGCTGTTATCCCCACCCGACTCACGCTGCAATGCAGTCATGAGCGAAGTCAGATCACCTTTAGCCAACGTTTGATCGTTCAGTGAAAAGACGCCGTCTGCTGAAATGCTGATTTCCAAGTCCTTGGCAGCTGCTTCGGCAGGTTCTGCACTTTGCGCCTCAGGCAGCTCCAGTTTCAACTGGCTCGGCTTGTTGAAGGTGGTGGTTACGACAAAGAACAGCAGCAACACGAATACAACATCGATCAGTGATGTCAGGTTGACGTAGGCCTCGTCTCTAGCTGCCCCGCCTGATCTACGCCGAAACTTCACGCTTTGGTACCTTCCGTGACGAAGTCTACTTCACGATCACCCTGAACGACTTCAACCAGCTTGATGGACTCTTGTTCCATAGAGACAATCAGTTCATCGACACGACGCAGCAGGAAGCGATGGAAGAATACGGCAGGAATAGCCACGATCAGACCAGCCGCCGTGGTCAGCAAGGCCTTGGAAATACCGCCAGCCAGAACCGGAGCGTTGGCCAGACCGCTTTCCATGAAAGAGCTGAAGATCTCGATCATGCCAAACACCGTGCCTAGCAGTCCCATCAAGGGTGCCATGGCAGCAATCGTACCCAGGGTATTCAGATAGCGCTCCAGATCATGCACGATGCGGCTACCAGCCTCTTCGATGGCCTCTTTCATGACTTCACGGCCATGACGGGAATTGGCAAGCCCTGCAGCCATTACCTCACCCAAAGGCGAATTGGCGCGCAACTCCTTAAGCTTCTCGCTTGTGAGCGAATTATCTTGCAGCCACTTCCATACCTGAGCCAACAGTTGCGGCGGAACGACACGTGCACGGCGCAGTGTCCATAACCGCTCGGCTACGATAGCCATGCCTACAATAGAACTCAGAATAATTGGCAGCATCATCCAGCCGCCTGCTTTGACCAGTTCGAACACGCCCTGAACCCTTTCCTTAAAAGTGCGCAACTCTATCATGAAGCGCCAATTATTTTTCTTGCCAGAAATAACGCTTCTGACGAGCGCCTTGCGGCAAATCATGCTTACCGAGGGTAAATGATATTGCACCGTTCAAGGCTGTATCGTAAATCCGGACGCCATGACGCTCATAACGACTGATCACTTGTGCATGTGGATGGCCAAAGTTGTTGTGAATTCCCCTCGAGATCAAGGCATATTCAGGTTTTACCAGACTGACGAAACGCTCGCTCGAAGCCGTTCGACTGCCATGATGAGGTGCCAATAACCATTGAGCCCGTATATCCCGCCCAGATTCAACGAGGCGACGCTCGGCCTTTTCGTCTATATCACCGGTTAGCAAAAGGCGCTCGCCTGCTGCTTCTACCATCAGCACGCACGATGCAGCGTTTCCCTTCATCAAGGGGCTAGGCTGCCAGACAGTAAATAAGACTCCCTCCCACACCCAGCGCTGATTATCTTCGCAGGGTGTCGGATGCAAGCCAGGAGGAAGCCGCTTCACTTCCCCGCTCACCACCTTGTCCACCTTCAAGGCGCTGAAAACAGCAGCGGCGCCTCCTGCATGATCTGCATCCCCATGACTGATCAACATCATGTCTAGATGACTGACGCCTGTAGCTTTCAGGTTGGGGACTACCACCCTTTCGCCAGCATCATAGCTTCCGCTAAGCGGCCCAGCGTCGTATAGCATGGCGTGGCCTTTGGTCTGTATGAATACAGACAACCCCTGTCCGACGTCGAGCACGGTTACCTTTGCCAGTCCTGACGCTGGTCGGGTCACTGGCGGCCAGAACAACGGAATCAGCAGAAATACTGCCAAAGGCCTGACCGGCACCCCATCGGGAGCCAGCCATAGCAACACACCCAGCATGCCTAAAACGACAGCCCACGCAGGCACCCATGCTCCCTGCCACACAGGAACCAGTGCCGACACGTACCCGAGAAATGCGAATAAACCATCAAGGGTCGCGCCTGAACACCACAGTAGCAACTCGCCTAGGGGAGGAATGATCAGAAGAAACACGGTACCCAGCAAGGCGGCTGGCACCACTAAAAAGTCTACCCAAGGCACGGCAACAAGGTTAGCGATTGGCCCCGACAGACTTACAGACAGATCCAGAGCCAGTAAAACCGGCGCTAGCCCGACTGCCATCATCCATTGGGCCCGCCCCCAACTGCGCCAAGGACTCCATTGACCCAAACGGCCGCCAAAGATCCATATCAAGAGACCCACAGCGATAAAGGACAACCAAAAGCCTGCCGTAAGGCTTGCCAGCGGCTCAGCCACCAGCACAGCCGCCAAGGCAATACCTACCGGTACCCATGCCCCCAGGTGACGAAACCGTAATCGCCATAGTGTAATCAGCGCGATCATGACGCAGGCTCGTCTTACAGGAACGTCAAAGCCTGCCAGAAATCCGTATCCTACCGCCGATACAAGCGCAGACAGGCAAGCAACAGGAAACCACGGTATCCGGACAGGCCAGTAGCCTAGACGCGCCAATCCGGCGATCAGCGCAAATACAAATCCCGAAAGCAGCGTAATGTGCTGACCGGAAATAACCATCAGATGCGTGGTGCCTGTGGCCTGTAAAAGCTGCCAATCCTGAGTCGAAACGCCTGAGCCGTCGCCCAGAACCAAAGCAGCCAGCCCACCGTTTCGCTGAAAGGCGTCAAGATGCAATAACCGCTGTCTTAATGCGTCTCGCCAGGCATCCAAGGTGGCCTGACGGGAAAGTCGTTGCCCTGCCTTAACGACACCGCTTGCACCGATTCGATGAGCCAGCATCCAGGCTTCGCCATCCATTCCCCGGAGATTGTGGAGCCCGCCCGGCTTTTGCAATTCTACAGCGAGACGCCATTGCTCACCTGATCGTACGGCTGGCGCATTTGACCAGGAGACCCGGATACGGCTTGGTAAAGCCCCTCGACGGCTCTGCGCATTTTCCAAAAGAAAACGCGTCGAACCTTCGCGCAACTCAGGAAGCCCTACAACTGTTCCCTCAAGCCAGACTATTCGCCCGTCCAGACCATCATCCAGTCGCTCATCCAGCGCCCAATGAGCTGACAGGCAGGCCCAGCCAAAGCCTATCAAGAAGGCACCTGCCACGTAGACACGGGGCAGGAACATCAGACCGAATGCCACTATCAAGCAGGCAACAAGAACCTCTCGATCAGGCAATTCGGGTAGAAAGCGCAGCACCAATAGGCCTGCAATGAACGCAACGATCCCTGTGCGCATGACTCCGCTCCATCGAAGCCCAAGAACAACAACCCGGCATTCTGCCGGGTTCAACCTTATACGTCAGCCAATTGTCCGTCAGCCAATTTCAAACACCGATCCATCTGCGCTGCGAGCGCCAAATCATGCGTCACTATGAGGAAGGCTGTGTTCAGCGAGTCACTCAACTCAAGCATCAACTCCTGGATACTGTGTGCAGTATGCTGATCCAGATTGCCTGTAGGCTCGTCCAGCAAAACAACCTTGGGCTGATTGACAAGGGCCCTGGCTATCGCGACCCGCTGCCTTTCACCACCCGATAATTCAGTAGGCTTGTGACTCAACCGATGCCCCAGCCCCACCCGCTTAAGCAGTTGAGCGGCACGCTCCCGCGCCTCCGAGATCGGCGTAGCGCCAATAAGCAGCGGCATGCAGACGTTTTCCAATGCACTGAATTCCGGGAGCAAGTGATGAAACTGATAAACGAAGCCCATGGCACGATTGCGCAATAAACCGCGCGCTTTCTCACCCAGTCGGGAAAGCTCTTCGCCTGTCAACCAAACACCGCCCTGAGACGGTGTATCCAGGCCACCTAATAGGTTCAGTAATGTGGTTTTGCCTGAACCAGAGCTGCCTACAATGGAAATGCGCTCACCTGGCTGAAGGTCCAGATTGACCCCTGAAAGAACCTCGACGGTCTCAGGGCCTTCGACATAGCGTTTGCCCAGATCAACGCAACGCAGCACGGCCTCGTTAATCATATCGCAATGCCTCGGCAGGCTCTGTGCGCGACGCACGCCAGGCAGGGTAAAGCGTAGCCAAAAAACTCATGCACAACGCGGCGCAACAGATTAGCGCTACATCTTCTAGCTGGAGCTCAGACGGCAGGTTACTGATGAAGTACATGTCAGAGCCAAATACCTTATGCCCGACAATACGTTCAAGGGCTGAAATCCACTGGCTTACATTAAGCGCAGCAATAACACCCAGGACACCGCCAACAAGCGTGCCGATAACTCCAATCACCGTCCCTTGCACCATGAAAACAAACATGATCTGGCGAGGCGTAGCACCCAATGTACGCAAGATCGCAATATCTGCCTTCTTGTCGGCAACAACCATGATCAGCGTGGCGATGATGTTAAAGGCCGCTACCGCTACGATCAGTAGAAGCAGCAGACCAATCATGGTCTTTTCCATGTTCATTGCCTGGAACAGACTTCCCTGAGTACTGGTCCAGTCCTGCGCCTGATAACCCGGCCCCATGGCATTAGCTACTTGACGGGAATACTGTGGCGCCTTGAACAGATCATCGAATGCCAGACGAACGCTCTGAACGAGCCCTGGCTCCCATCCTTTCAATGGAGCGGCGTCCGCTACATTGATAATCCCTAGGGAACCATCAAGCTCTGCACCGACCTTGAAGATACCTACCACAGTAAAGCGACGCATCCGTGGCGTGATGTTGCCTGCCGCAGAGGTTACCTCAGGGACGATAACGGTGACCTTGTCACCCATACCCAGCTGGAAGCGATGAGCTGTGATCTCGCCAATAACGATGCCAAACTCACCTGCCCTCAGGTTATCCAGCTGCCCTTGAACCATGCGATCACCGATGATCGAGACCTTGGGCTCCAGCTCAGGATCAACGCCATCCACCAACAGCGGCTGCATGCGTCCGCGCTGGGATAGCATGCCCTGCAGCTGGGTGTAGGGAACCGCAGCCAATACATGAGGCTGCTGCACCGCCTTGTCCGCTACGCTTTTCCAGTCCGAGAATGGCTGCTCTGCATTAATGGTTGCGTGAGGCACCATTCCCAGGATTCGGGTACGCATCTCCCGCTGAAAGCCGTTCATGACTGATAGCACCAGAATCATGGCCAATACGCCCAGCGTCAGCCCGATCATGGAGACCAGCGAGAAGAATGAGATAAACGATTTACGGCGCTTTGCCCGTGTATATCGCAATCCAATGAAAAGAGATAAAGGTCTGAACATTTCGCCTTACACTGTTTCAGGAGAAGAATGGCCGTCAGGCCGGAACCAGGCGGCCATCTTCCAGGCGCAGCGTACGATCCATCTGAGCGGCCAGCGACTGGTCGTGGGTTACTACAAGAAAGGACGTACGCAAGGACGTTGAAAGCTCAAGCATCATTTGCTGAATTCCATGGGCCGTGTGCTGATCCAGATTGCCTGTAGGCTCATCCAGCAAAACCAGCTTGGGCTCATTGACCAATGCACGTGCGATGGCTACCCGCTGGCGCTCGCCTCCGGATAACTCAGCCGGCTTATGGCTTAGTCGATGTCCCAGCCCCACCCGCTCCAGCAATGCAGAAGCTTTCCTGCGGGCTTCAGCTATTGACGTTCGACCGATAAGCAATGGCATGCAGACGTTTTCCAGTGCGCTGAACTCAGGGAGCAAGTGATGAAATTGATAAACGAAGCCCATGGCACGGTTACGCAACAGGCCGCGTGCCTTCTCATTGAGCGCCGAAAGCTCCTCCCCATCCAGCCATACACTGCCCTGACTTGGGGTGTCCAGTCCGCCCAACAGGTTCAGCAACGTCGTTTTTCCTGAACCGGAACTGCCTACGATCGAAACACGCTCGCCTGGAAGCAGCTCCAACTCTACGCCGGTCAGGACGTCGACCGTTTGCGGTCCCTCTTCGTAGCGCTTGCCCAGGTTCTGGCAACGCAGTACGGCTTTATCACTCATAACGCAACGCCTCGGCAGGCTGGGTGCGAGCAGCACTCCAGGAAGGGTACAGGGTGGCAAGGAAACTCAGCAGCAGCGAGGCACCACACACCCACAAGACATCATTGAGCTGCAACTGGGACGGCAAATAATTGATGAAATACACCTGAGCGTTCAGGAACTGATGTCCTGTCGTACGTTCCAGCCAAGCAATGAAGCCGCTGACATTAAGCGCAGCGACAACTCCCAAGGCGCAGCCAAGCAGGGTTCCGATTACGCCGATGAAAGTACCCTGAACCATGAAAACAAACATGATCTGGCGAGGCGTGGCACCCAACGTCCGTAAAATGGCAATGTCGGACGTCTTGTCAGTTACCACCATGACCAATGTCGAGATGATATTGAAGGCAGCTACCGCCACGATCAGAAGAAGGAGAAGGCCAATCATGGTCTTCTCCATACCGATGGCTTGATACAGGTTGCCATGGGTGCGAGTCCAATCACGTGCATAGAAGTCTTCATTGTCACTTGCCAGCGACCGGACAATATCCCATGAGACCTGGGGTGCCTTGAACAGATCGTGCAGTTTCAGGCGGATGCCCTGGACCTGACTGGGCTGCCACCGCTGCAGGCGCGCCGCATCCTCAACATGGATCAGACCCACCGAACCATCCAGCTCTCCGGCCCCGACGCTAAAAATACCTACGACGGTAAGCCGCTTCATCCGGGGAAACATACCGGCAGGCGTCACGGCTACTTCCGGGGCGATATAGGTAACCTTATCACCCACTTTAACGCCCAGTTTCTGCGCAGCCAGCGTTCCGATAATAACGCCGAAACCGCCCGGTTTGAGATCCGTCAGCTTACCTTCACGCATGAAGTCACTGATGATCGAAACCTTCGGCTCCTCATCCGGATCAATGGCGTTGAGAAGTACGGTCTGAACGGCCTTGTCCTGGGTCAGCATGCCTTGCAGCTGGGTAAACGGCGCAACCGCGGCCACTTGAGGATTTTTTCTGGCCTGATCGGCAATAGTCCGCCAATCATTAATCGGCTGGTAGGACTCTATAGTGGCATGGGGAATCATCCCCAGGACGCGGTCGCGCATTTCACGGTCGAATCCATTCATGACCGAAAGCACTACGATCATGACCAGCACACCCAGCGCCAGCCCAACCATGGAGGTCAGGGAAATAAATGAAACGAAGTGATTTCTTCGCTTGGCACGCACATAACGCATGCCGATGTAGATAGGTAGTGGTCTAAACATATCCAGGCTTAAGCAGGAATGGGACGCAAGCGAGTCCTTATGGACAAGGGAAACGGCAAACAATACAGAACTGGCCGTTATAGTCCCAAGCTCGACTACACTCATATATGTAGCGTTCGCCACTTCAGGCGGAGCGAATCCCTGTTGCTTCACAGCCCTGACGAAGCGCCAGCTTACAGACTGGCAAGCCCCCATCAGCAGGCATTACACTCAACGCTTCGATCATCGCCGTGGGTTTACCATGACCGCACCAGACGCGGATGAACGCCGCGAATACTATCGCATCACAGACTCGATCGCACTGGAAATCACCCCACTTGCCGGTACAGAACAATCCGCCACGCCTAATGTGTCACCTTTGTTCGATCTGCTAAGTGAAATGCATCTTCTGGAGTTCGAATCACAGCACCTTTTGCGCAGCGTCAATGAGCGTGACCGCCCAATTGCCGCCTGTATAAAGCTGCTCAACAAGCGAATCGATTTACTGGGTCAGGCACTGACCTGGAATTTGATTCATGAAGTCGGAGAACCCAGACCTGTCGTGCTGTCCGAGGGTGGCATCAGCTTTCAGCATTCAGAGGCGTTTTCACTGGGTAGCCAGCTAAGCCTGCGCATGATACTGATGCCTCAGGCACTGGGCCTTGAATTGAAAGCTGAAGTGATTCACTGCCAGCCGGCTACGCCAGACAGTTATGAGATAGGCACCAGCTTCGTAGACATCAGCGATGCACAACGCCAGCTGCTTGCTCGGCATATCTTCAAGAAGCAGGCCCATGAGCGCCGTACGCTCAGAGCACAGCCCAAGGGTGAGCAATAGTGAACTACTGGCTGAGTTTTTTACTGGTGCTCGGCCCAACAGCTGTTTTCGCCGATACGCTCTCGATCCCTATTAGTGGTCAAGGTGACACCCACACGGCCCTGCCCCAACCTGGGCAACTTCGCACCGAGGTGCTGAATCGCTTTGGTTTGCCGGACGAAGAACATCCAGCCGTAGGTAAGCCGCCCATTACTCGCTGGGACTATCGCGACTTCAGCGTCTATTTTGAGAATGACCGTGTCATCGATGCGGTTCGTGACCATCAGCCACTTAATCGCAGGGAAACGCCATGACAGTCATCTACGGCCATCGAGGAGCCAAAGGCGAGGCCCCGGAAAACACGCTAGCCAGTTTTGAGCAGTGCCTGCAGGTGGGCGTAACCCGCTGCGAGCTGGACCTCCACCTGTCCAGTGATGGAGAATTAATGGTCATTCACGACCCTACCCTCAAGCGTACTACGGGACGTCGAGGTAAGGTTGCCGAGTTGCCTGCCGATACGCTGGTTACCTATGACGCACGCTTGGCAGGTCCCTCATGGCCTCGACCCTGCCCTATTCCACGCCTTGAGGATCTTTTCGAGCAAGTGGATTTCGAGCATTGGCAGCTTGAAGTCAAAAGCGCTTCACGCGTCCGGGCTGCACGCACCATCAAAGCCATTGATGAGCTAGCGAAACGCTTCAATCTCAGCGATCGCATTACGGTAACGTCCAGCTCACGGGAAGTATTAAGGGCGCTTAACCGTGACACTCCCTGGCTTCAACGTGGGCTAGTGGCAGAATACGCCTGGCTGGATCCGCTGAAAGTGGCTGCTAACTACGGCTGCCATTTACTTGCGCTCAATTGGACGCTGTGCACCCCTGAGCGACTCTTGAAGGCCCAGCGCCAAGGCCTGCATGTATCGGTATGGACGGTAAATGAGCCTTCCTTGATGCGACGCCTAATCGACTTCGGTGCAGACAGTTTAATTACGGATTATCCAGCACTGGCTAGAACCGTGCTGGATGATCACAAACCACAGGCTAAGCCGGCTTAGAAAAGCCGGTTCAACCCATCAAAGGCAGCTACGCGGTACGCCTCAGCCATGGTGGGATAATTAAACGTCGTATTGATGAAATACTTGATGTTATTGCCAGGACCTTTCTGGTTCATGATGGCTTGTCCGATGTGAAGAATCTCGGACGCCTGATCGCCAAAGCAGTGAACCCCAAGGACTTCCAGAGTCTCGCGATGGAACAAGATTTTGAGCATGCCTACCGGCTCGCCTGAAATCTGTGCTCGCGCCATGCTTTTGAAGAACGCTTTGCCAACTTCGTAGGGTACTCTGGCCTGCGTCAAATCGCGCTCGTTTTTACCCAAAGAACTGATTTCGGGAATGGTATAAATTCCAGTAGGAATATCATCGACATAGCGCGCTGAATCATCATCCAGAATATTACCGGCAGCTGAACGACCTTGGTCAAACGCTGCACTGGCGAGGCTAGGCCAACCAATGACATCTCCAGCCGCCAGGATATTGGGGCAACTGGTGCGGTAATTCTCATCCACGTTAATTTGGCCGCGGCTGTTCACCTCGATACCAACATTCTCCAACGCCAGCTGGTCGGTATTGCCGGTGCGCCCGTTACACCACAGAAGCGCGTCAGCTCGCAGCTTCTTGCCTGACTTAAGGTGAAGAACGACCCCATGCTCCAGCCCTTCAATACGCTCATACTCTTCATTGTGACGAATGAGCACATTATTGGTGCGTAAGTGGTAGCTAAGCGCATCGGAGATTTCATCATCCAGGAAGCTCAGCAGCTGATCGCGCGTATCGATCAGATCGACGAGCACACCCAGGCCACTGAAGATGGAGGCGTATTCACACCCAATGACACCTGCTCCATAAATGATCAGGCGCCGTGGTGTATGGCTCAAGGTCAGGATGGTATCGCTGTCATAGACACGCGGGTGGGAGAAATCAACATCAGCCGGGCGATAAGGACGCGAGCCCGTTGCAATAACCACCTGCTTGCCAACCAGTTGTTCGGTACCGCCATTGGGATTTATGACGTTGATCGTGTGCTCGTCGATAAAGCTTGCGGTTCCGAAGTACACATCGACCCGGTTACGAGCAAAATAGGATGTGTGTGAATTAACCTGCTTTCCAATGACGCGCTCAGCACTCTTGAGCACGTCAGGAAAGGAAAACCAGCGAGGCTCGCCAATCGTGCGGAACATCGGATTATTGTTGAAATGGATGATCTGCTTGACTGAGTTACGCAGAGCCTTTGACGGAATGGTGCCAAGGTGAATGCAATTTCCACCGATGACCTGGCGACTGTCCACGACCGCCACCTTGCGTCCGTGCTTGGCTGCATTGATTGCAGCCCCCTCGCCTGCCGGGCCCGATCCCAGCACCACTACGTCATAGTTATAGACAGCCATGATTACTCCTCGAAAAAACGAACCGATCGCTCATGAGCGTCGAGCACATCATCACCGGCTCTACGGCAACCCGATTTAAGCGATGATCTCTATATAGGTTACACCTATCCTCTCGTTGCGACCTTTCGTCACACTAGAAAATCTTTTCAATTTAAAGCGATAAATAAAAACGGGAGCCTAAGCTCCCGTCTTCATATGAACAATGTTTAAACCGCTGGATAAGCCGGTGGGTTTACACCAGCCATTTCCTCAAGCACACGAACGACCTGGCAGCTATAGCCGAACTCGTTGTCGTACCACACATAGAGAACGACACGGTTATCACTGCAAATGGTAGCACCTGCGTCTACTATGCCAGCATGACGAGAGCCAACGAAGTCGCTGGATACCACTTCAGGCGAGTTGACGAAATCGATCTGCTTGTGAAGATCAGAGTGCAGCGCCATATAACGCAGATAATCGTTGATCTCTTCCTTGCTGGTGCCTTTTTCAAGGTTCAGGTTCAGGATGGCCATCGACACGTTGGGCGTTGGAACGCGAATGGCATTACCTGTCAGCTTGCCGGCCAGCTCTGGCAGCGCCTTGGCAACCGCCTTGGCAGCACCCGTCTCGGTAATCACCATGTTCAACGGCGCGCTACGACCGCGACGATCACCTTTGTGGAAGTTATCGATCAGGTTCTGGTCATTGGTAAAAGAGTGAACCGTTTCGACATGACCGTTGATAATGCCGTACTTGTCATTGACAGCCTTCAGCACCGGTACAATGGCATTGGTGGTACAAGAAGCAGCCGTAACAATAGTGTCTTCCGGGCTGATGGTGTTGTGGTTGATACCGTGAACGATATTCTTGAGCGAACCCTTGCCAGGCGCCGTCAGCACAACACGTGCAGCACCCGGGCACTTCAGGTGTTGCGACAGGCCTTCTGCATCACGCCATTTACCGGTGTTATCAACAATGATCGCATTATTAATACCGTACTGGGTGTAGTCGACCGTGGTCGGATCGTTGGAATAAATCACCTGAATCAGGGTGCCATTTGCACAAATTGTGTTGTTGGTCTCGTCGACAGTAATGGTGCCTTCGAAGGAACCATGTACCGAGTCGCGACGCAATAGGCTGGCACGCTTGACCAGATCGTTTTCAGCGCCCTTGCGTACTACGATGGCACGCAGGCGCAGGCCATCGCCGCTTCCAGAGTGCTCGATAAGGATACGTGCAAGCAAACGTCCGATACGGCCAAAGCCATACAGAACCACATCGGTTCCCTGGCGCTTTTCGGTGCCCTGCTTACCTACAACGGCAGCCAGTTCTTCGCGCAGGAACTCTTTTAGATCACGCCCTGCCCCCGCCTGCTTGAATTTCAAGCTCAGACGCGCCAAATCAATGGAGGCGGCACCTAGTTCAAGTTCACTAATAGCCTTAAGCAGCGGATAGGTATCGTGTACAGACAATGCGACATCATCGACCTGACGTGCAAAGCGATGCGCCTTGAGAATGGCGATCACTGAACGATTAACCAAACCACGCCCATATATAGAGGTCACAACATTATTATTACGGTAGAGCTGACCGATCAGCGGAATCATTGCCTCCGCAATCGCCTCACGATCGATCCATTCACCAAGACACTGGTCGGAGTTCTGACTCACGGTGATACCTTCCATATGTAGGGGCTAACAAAAGGAACTACATTATGACCGCACCTGCCTGAACCGGCAATCTTCGCGCGTCGATGCACTGACAGCGAGACGAGACCGTCGTTACAATCCCAACTCAGATTTTTTTCAACGGAGCCTAACCAGCGTGCCCGTTTTGCGCATTCCATCAATTCCTGATACCGCCGGACGACAGCATTGGGGAAATCTCCCCGGAGCCGCGCTAAGTCTGGCTATTGCCGAGGCTGCAAGCGCTGCCAGCCAACGTTTCACCCTACTTTTAACGCCGGACAGCCAGAGCGCCGAACGCCTGGAGCAAGAACTGCGCTTCTTTGCCCCGAGGCTTCCCGTACTGCATTTCCCTGATTGGGAAACGTTGCCTTACGATATTTTCTCGCCGCATCAAGACATTATTTCCCAACGTGTAGCGGCGCTCTATCGTCTACCAGAGCTTGATCACGGCATTTTGGTAGTGCCTATCGCAACAGCCCTACATCGTATGGCACCTACACGCTTCCTGTTAGGCAGCAGTCTTGTGCTGGATGTGGGACAACGTCTAGATGTAGAGGCTACGCGGGCTCGCCTGGAGGCAGCCGGATACCGCTATGTCGATACCGTCTACGAGCATGGCGAATTTACAGTCCGTGGAGCACTGATTGATCTCTTTCCGATGGGCAGTAGTCTCCCGTACCGAATCGACTTATTCGATGACGAAATTGAGACATTACGCACATTTGATCCAGAGACGCAGCGATCAATCGACAAGGTAGATTCGATCCGACTGCTTCCTGCTCGAGAATTTCCGCTGCATAAAGAAGCCGTCACAGGGTTCAGGGCACGCTTTCGAGAGCGTTTTGATGTGGATTATCGCCGCAGCCCTCTTTATCAGGATCTGGCCAGTGGCCTGACGCCCGCAGGCATCGAGTATTACCTGCCGCTGTTCTTTGATGAGACGTCAACGCTGTTTGACTACCTGCCTCAGAGCGCACAGGTTTTTTCGTTACCAGGCATCGAGCAGGCATCTGAACAGTTCTGGACGGACGTACGGACCCGTTACGAGGACCGTCGCGTTGACCCGGAGCGTCCTCTATTACCACCGGCTGAAGTTTTCCTCCCGGTAGAAGAGTGCTTCGCTCGTCTCAAGCAATGGCCACGCATTGTTATCAGTGGCGATGATATCGAGCCGGGTGTGGGTCGTGAGCGTTTTTCAGCGCGGCCTCTGCCCAATCTTGCCATTGAGGCCAAGGCTAATCAGCCATTGGCGGCCTTGCAGAACTTCCTGGCTGAGTTTGATGGGCGCATCCTATTTACAGCAGAATCCGCCGGCCGTCGGGAGGTGCTGCTTGAGTTGCTGGCACGTATCAACCTGCGTCCTACATCGGTCGAGGGATGGGAAGATTTTCAGGAAACTGACGAGCGCCTGTCGATTACAGTCGCGCCGCTCGACGAAGGCTTGCTACTCGAAAAACCCGATGTAGCCCTCATTGCCGAAAGTCCGTTGTTTGGTCAGCGCATCATGCAGCGTCGCCGCCGGGAAAAGCGCAACGAGCATGGTGACAACGTCGTCAAGAACCTGACCGAGCTACGCGAGGGCGCGCCGGTCGTGCATATTGACCACGGCGTTGGCCGTTATATGGGTTTGGTAACGCTTGAGTTGGAGGGCCAAGCGCAAGAATTTCTACTATTGGAATATGCAGACGAAGCGAAGCTCTATGTTCCGGTTGCCAACCTGCACCTGATTGCCCGTTATTCAGGCGCTGACGACGCGCTTGCTCCACTGCACAAACTAGGTTCTGAAACCTGGCAGAAAGCCAAACGCAAGGCAGCTGAACAGGTGCGCGATGTTGCCGCCGAACTGCTGGATGTATATGCCCGTCGAGCCGCTCGGGAAGGATTTGCGTTTACTGATCCCAAGGCGGATTACGAAACCTTCGCAGCAGGCTTTCCGTTTGAAGAAACACCTGACCAGCAAGTTACTATCGATGCTGTACTCAAGGATATGCTGTCAGGCAAGCCCATGGATCGTCTGGTCTGCGGCGATGTAGGCTTTGGCAAGACCGAAGTCGCCATGCGGGCGGCGTTTGTAGCGGTACACAGCGGCAAGCAGGTGGCCGTTCTGGTCCCTACAACCCTATTGGCGCAGCAGCATTACAACAGCTTTCGCGACCGCTTTGCCGACTGGCCTGTGCGCGTCGAGGTGATGTCTCGTTTCAAGTCTGCCAAGGATGTTGAAAAGGCCGTACAGGAATTAGCTGACGGTAATATCGACATTATTATCGGCACACACAAACTGCTGCAGGACGACGTGAAGCTCAAGAATCTGGGACTCGTCATCATTGATGAGGAGCACCGATTCGGCGTGCGCCAGAAGGAGCAATTCAAAGCGCTACGTAGCGAAGTCGATATTCTGACCCTTACGGCCACACCGATTCCGCGCACGCTCAACATGGCTGTTGCAGGTATGCGCGATCTGTCCATCATCGCCACTCCGCCGGCTCGACGTTTGTCGGTCCGGACGTTCGTCATGGAGCAGCAGAACGCGGTTATCAAGGAAGCCCTTCTTCGCGAGCTGCTACGCGGCGGACAGGTCTACTACCTTCACAACGAAGTAAAGACCATTGAAAAGTGCGCCCGGGACCTTGCGGAGCTGGTGCCGGAGGCCCGTATTGGCATTGGTCATGGACAGATGCGCGAACGGGAACTGGAACAGGTCATGAGCGACTTCTACCACAAGCGCTTCAACGTGCTGGTAGCGTCAACTATTATCGAGACCGGTATCGACGTGCCCAGCGCCAATACCATCATTATCGAGCGTGCAGACAAGTTTGGCCTGGCGCAACTGCATCAGTTGCGTGGACGCGTGGGACGAAGTCACCACCAGGCGTATGCCTACCTGCTAACACCGCCACGAAAAAGCATGACACCTGATGCTGAAAAACGTCTTGAGGCGATTGCTGGTGCGCAGGACCTGGGCGCAGGCTTCATTCTGGCCACCCATGACCTTGAAATACGGGGCGCCGGCGAACTCCTGGGCGAAGGTCAAAGCGGCCAGATCCAGGCTGTAGGCTTTACGCTGTACATGGAAATGCTGGAACGGGCGGTCAAGGCTATTCGCAAAGGTGAACAACCGAACCTGGAACAGCCCCTTGGCGGTGGTCCAGACATCAACCTGCGGGTACCTGCGCTCATTCCTGAGGACTATCTACCAGACGTCCATACTCGTCTGATTCTGTACAAGCGTATTGCCTCTGCAGCCGATGAAGATGCACTCAAGGAGCTACAGGTCGAGATGATTGACCGCTTTGGCCTTTTGCCCAATGCCGTCAAAAACCTGGTCCGCCTGACACTTATGAAGATCAAGGCAGAAGCCCTAGGTGTTGTGAAGGTTGATGCCGGCCCGCAAGGCGGTCGCATCGAGTTCACTCATGATACGAAGGTTGATCCGTTGGTACTGGTCAAAATGATACAAAGCCAGCCCAACAAGTATCGCCTTGAGGGTGCAACCATCTTTAAATTCCAGGTACCGATGGAGCGTCCTGAAGAGCGTTTCAATATCACTGAGGCACTTTTCGAGCGCTTGACCCCGGAAAACGTCTAGTCCAGGTAACCGGCCGGGCACTCAGGAGGTGCCCGGCCAGTCGGGCTTAACCTGCCAGTACTGTTGCCAGTACAGCTTTAACCCTGCCTATACCCTCATGCAGCGCCTGCTCTATTTCAGCCATGGTGATAACGCCAGTTACCTTACCTGCAGCTGGATTAACGACCAACGCCAGACAGGCATAAGCCAAATCCTGCTCCCGAGCCAGTGCGGCTTCTGGCATGGCTGTCATCCCCACGATGTCACATCCATCACGCTCCAGGCGAACGATCTCTCCTGCCGTTTCCAGGCGCGGCCCTTGTGTACAGGCATAGACGCCCTGATCACTGTGGGCATAGCCGTGTTGACGAAGCGCACTGATCAATTGCTGGCGAAGCACCTCATCATAGGGGTAGCTGAAATCGATATGGGTTACCGCTTCTAGAGCCCCCTCAAAAAAGGTGTGTTCACGACCCCATGTATAGTCGACGATCTGGTGAGGCACACATAGATGCCCGCTACCCATTGCTGAATGGATACCGCCTACCGCATTAACGGCCAGGATTGCTTCTGCACCGGCATGCTTGAGCGCCCATATATTGGCCCGATAATTGACCTGATGAGGCGGGATGCGATGCGGATGACCATGGCGCGCCAGGAACAATACTTCGCGCCCTGCATAATGGCCCTTGAGAATGTCCGCCGAAGGCGCGCCATAGGGCGTGTTTATTCTGAGGGACTCATCCAGCGTCAGACCTTCCAGCTGCGTCAGGCCAGTCCCGCCAATAATGGCGTAAACGGTCATATAAACTCCTTAATCAATCAAACCTGCTTGGCGCAGAGTAGATAAAGCCGCAAGCCAGCGAGGATGCTGACGGTATTCAATGGGCGGAAATGCTTTTGCACTCATGCGTTTCAACCGCTGCGAAGGCTTGGCTTTCAAGCGCTGCAGCGCGGTTAGCGCCAGCTCAGCCGCGGCACGGTCATTACAAACGAGCCCCATGTCACAGCCAGCACTCAAGGCAGCCTCTATGCGTCCTGCCGCGTCACCGGCAACATGCGCACCGGCCATGGATAGATCGTCGCTAAAAATAACACCCTTGAAACCCAACTCGCCGCGAAGCACGTCCTGCAGCCACCGCCACGAAAACCCGGCTGGCTGCTCATCTACGCAGGGATAGATCACATGAGCAGGCATGATCGCCTCCAACTGCCCACTCAAGCGCTTGAAAGGTACAAGGTCGACGGCCTTGATGTCTTCCAGGCTGCGCTCATCACGGGGAATGGCCACATGCGAGTCGGCTTCTGCCCATCCATGCCCCGGGAAATGCTTGCCGGTTGCAGCCATGCCAGCAGCATGCATGCCGCGAACGAAGGCGCCCGCCAGATCGGTCGCCCTGTCCGGCGCCCCCTCGAAGGCCCGCTGACCGATTACCGCGCTACGGCCATGATCAAGATCCAGAACCGGAGCAAAGCTGAAGTCGAGCCCGACGGCCAGCACTTCGGTTGCCATTATCCATCCGCATGCCTCGGCAAGGCGGTCGGCCTCTCGATGATCGGCAAATCGCCGCATGGCAGGCAGACGTACAAAGCCCTGTCGAAGTCGCTGGACGCGGCCGCCCTCCTGGTCGACAGCCAATAGCAACTCCGGCCGCTCGGCGCGTATGGCTTCACATAGCTCACGCACTTGGCGAGGATGCTCGATATTGCGAGCAAAAAGAATGAGCCCACCCACTTCGGGCTGGCGCAGGAGATGTCGGTCTTCAGCGGTCAGCCATGTGCCGCCAATGTCCACCATTAATGAGCCTTGCATAGGCATTCCTGAGGCACAGAAAACAAGTGAGGCATGGTGCCCTTTCAACTCGTTTCAATCAATGTGTCAGTAATGCCTTTGCTGAAAGCGCTGGCATATCCTCACTCAGAAGCGCTGAGCATCCTGACTGACAGGCTTGCGGGGCTTGAATTGCGCAGATGCCAGAGTCTGATCCGTCATCGCACTCTCCGCCAGCATGCCACTGGCCATGAAAGGCACCATCAAACGCAATACCTGCTCCGTTGACGTATGTACACCAAAATCATTGTCAGCCATGGCCTTCAAAGCCTTGATACCTGACATGCTGAATGCAGCCACCCCTATCATGAAGTGAGCGCGCCAGAACAGCTCCAGCGGAGGAATGTCAGGCGCGGCCACAGCAACCAGCTCCATGTAGCGACGAAAAACGCGTCCGTATGCCTCTTCGAGGTATTTCTTCAGATGCCCCTGGCTCTCACTGAATGCCAGCCCTAAAAGCCGCATGAAAATGGAAAGATCATTACCGTGACGCGGTTTGATGGCTAACGCCTGATCTACCAGCAGATAAAGAAGCTCCTCAAGGTCTGCCTTGGTCCCAGACTTGCCGTACCGTCGGTCCAGCTCATTTTCCAAACACGCGCAATAAGGGTCCAGAAAACGAGAGAATACCGCCTGGATAAGGGATTTCTTCGAGCCGAAGTGATAATTCACTGCTGCAAGGTTTACATTCGCCTTGCTGGTTATCAGGCGGAGCGATGTTTCAGCAAAGCCACGCTCAGCAAAAAGTTGTTCAGCGGCATCCAATATCCGCTCGACCGTTTCAGATTGAGCCATCGCTTAACTACCTGATCATAAAATGTTTTAAACATATGTTTAAAACATTTCTGAGTCAATGCCTGGGATAGCTAAGTGCCGTAATGGCATTTGGCTGATAAAAAGTCGGTTGCCCTCAAATCAATACTGTATATAATCCCAGGAACTGTATATAAAGCCAGACACCTATCATGCTAAAACTAACTCCGAGACAGTCTGAAATCCTGAGCTTCATCAAGCGCTGCCTTGAAGAAAATGGATTCCCGCCCACCCGTGCGGAAATCGCTCAGGAGCTTGGCTTCAAATCCCCGAATGCGGCAGAGGAGCACCTCAAGGCGCTTGCACGTAAAGGCGCTATTGAAATGACGCCTGGTGCCTCTCGCGGAATCCGTATTCCTGGACTGGAAACACAGAAACCTTCTGACAGTGAGCTCCCTGTCATCGGTCGTGTCGCTGCAGGCGCGCCAATCCTGGCCCAGCAGCACGTGGAAGAAAATTGCAATATTAACCCTGACTTCTTCCAACCACGTGCAGATTACCTTCTCAAGGTAGAAGGCATGAGCATGAAGAACATTGGTATTCTTGATGGTGACCTTCTGGCGGTTCACGTCACTCGTGAGGCGCGCAACGGGCAAGTCGTGGTTGCTCGTGTCGGAGAAGAAGTTACGGTCAAGCGTTTCAAACGTGAGGGCAACAAGGTTTGGCTGATTGCTGAAAACCCGGATTTCCAGCCTATTGAGGTGGACCTCAATAAGCAGGATCTAGTAATCGAAGGCCTGAGCGTAGGTGTGATCAGGCGTTAACGAGTCAACGTATCGATAAGGAGGTGTTCAGTGCAATCTTTATTGCCGCCGGATCATGGACAGTTGCCGTTGTTTCACGACGCACTGGTTCAACCGTCGCTCAATCCTTTTTTGGCTGGACCTATTCAGGCGGCGACTCTGCCTGATTGCTTTAGTGAAGTGACTCTAAACGGCGCTCAAGACCATTGCCTGCATTTGCTAGCACCCATGCTGCGGGAGTTGAGTGACGAACAGGATCCCCGGTGGCTGACACTGATAGCACCTCCGACGCTGCTGACGACAAAGTGGCTGCGCTCAAGGGATTTAAATCTGAATAGAATCCTGCTACTGCAACCGCGTCAGAGCATGCAGACACTAGAGCTTGCTTGTGAAGCCTTACGCTCAGGAAGAAGCCATACCGTGGTGAGCTGGCTCTACGGCATGAAGACTTCCGAGAAGAAAAAGCTGGCTTTGGCCGCTCAGACAGGCAACGCCCAAAGCCTTAACATTCGCTTGGGCTGATCAATGAAGAACGCGGGGAGTATCTTCGCGTTCTATCATATCTCCTTCGGCTAGACGCCCCGCCATCTGCACACCCAAATTGAACATGGCTTTAGCCACTTCAACTTGCTGGCCATGCAGAAAATCCTTTGCATCGGAAGAAAACTCCAATGTCACCAGTGCCTCTTCACCATCGGCACGGCGAAGAACGATACGGCCATCAGCCAGTTCGACAATTTCAAGATAAGACGTAGACATATGTGCATCTCCAGCAGGCGCTGGCATTGTAGCAGTCGCACCTGCCCTTCCCTAGGCTCTATCGATTAACGTAATGCAATAAAGACTAAAATGTTGCAAGACAGCTCTTCAATCAAGAAAATCTACACATTTTTGGCGTCTGTGCCTCACCATTCGGTCAATGAACCACGAAAGCGCAGCGCCAACTCCTTGATGTTTTTTCTCCAGGCCTCGAGCTCAGTATGGCTCAGCAGCCTCTTCTCTTCATCAAGCGTAACCGACTCAATCAGCGGCAGACTAGGATCAACCTTAGCTTGCTTGATAGGCTGCGGTGGTTTTTGCAATGCGGAGAACCCATCCAGCAATTGAGCCAGCCATGTTTGCTGATGACTTGCCAACTCAAACAATTCAGCCAACTCAGGACTTGGCGAATCTTTCAAAGCTTGTGGATTTAAAAACTGATCGATTGAGGCAGCCTGGGCGTTAGGCAGGCGGTAATAACCTGCCACTTCGTGACACAACCCCAAAACAGCACCATACAAATGAAACAACGTCGCCTCTCGCTCGGCCTGAATCTGCCCCTGGGCATTCATGCTCTGCTCGTGCTCCGCCCTGCGCCACGATTCAAGGCTTAAACCGGCGAAGTACAACTTCTGGTTGGTACGAGTATAGATCTCATGAGACATGCCTGAATCCTCCCAAGGCAAAGTGGTGCCAGCTGCCCCGCTACACAGACACCGATTGCCAGGCTTGCAGGCCTGGCAACCAGATACAGCGCATCAGCTACGCTTGTCTTCTACCTTCCACTTCCCATTATCGAAATAGGCTTTCCAACCGGTCGGCTTACCATTCTCTTCTGTCTGTACGTATTGCTCCTTCGTCTTGCGACTAAAGCGAATAACAGCAGAGCGGCCGTCCGGGTCTTTGGCCGGTGCACTTAATAGATAATGGTATTTCGGATCGATTTCATCCTTGTGCGGCAACAGCTCGCTGACCAACGGTGCGCGAGTCTCGCGATTCTTTGGAAACTGGCTGGCCGCCAGGAACAGACCTGAAGCTCCGTCTCGCAATACATACGTATCGTTGACTTTCTCGCACTTGAGCTCAGGCATTGCAATGGCATCCATCTTGGGCGGAGCCGGCTCGCCGTTCTTCAGCAGCTTGCGCGTATTCTTGCACTCAGGATTGGTACATCCAAAGAATTTGCCGAAACGACCCGTCTTGAGCTGCATTTCACTGCCGCACTTGTCACACTCCAGTGAGGGCCCTTCATAGCCCTTGATGCGATAGTTACCGGTTTCAACTTCATAACCCGAGCAATCTGGGTTATTGCCACAGATGTGGAGCTTGCGATGCTCGTCAATCAGGTAAGCATCCATCGCGGTTCCGCAAATATCGCAGCGGTGCTTGCCGCGCAGCACACGCGATTCCGACTCGCCTTCGTCGTCCTCAGCAATTTCATCACCCGGAACAAGGTTGATCGTTCCTTTGCAACGCTCTTTGGGCGGCAGGCTATAACCCGAGCATCCAAGGAATACACCCGTTGAAGCGGTACGAATCATCATCGGCCGGCTACACGTCGGACAAGGGATATCCGTGAGAGTCGGCACATTTGCACGCATCCCCCCTTCAGCGCTCTCGGCGGCTTCTAGCTTTTTCTTGAAATCGCTATAGAACTCATCCAGCAGGTTTTTCCAGTCAAGCTCGCCCTGCGCTACGGTATCGAGATCACCTTCCATGCTGGCGGTAAAACCATAATCCATGAGGTCAGAGAAGCTCTCGCCCAGCCGGTCAGTAACAATGTCACCCATCTTTTCCGCGTAGAAACGGCGATTATGCACAGTGGCATAGCCGCGATCCTGAATCGTGGAAATAATGGCTGCATAGGTAGACGGACGACCAATACCGCGCTTTTCCAGCTCCTTGACCAAACTGGCCTCGGAGAAACGTGCCGGCGGCTTGGTAAAGTGCTGAGTGGGATCCAGCTTCAGCAGCTTCATGGCATCGCCCTGGTTCATTTCGGGCAGTACGTCGTCTTCGCCAGGCTTGCTCTGTTGCGACAGAACTCGGGTAAAGCCATCGAACTTGAGGATTCGCCCTTTGGCGCGCAATTCAAACTCACCGGCCTTTGCCGTAACGGTCGTAGAAAGATATTCCGCAGGAGGCATCTGACAGGCAATGAACTGACGCCAGATCAAATCGTACAAGCGTTCGGCGTCTCGCTCCATGCCAGACAGCTGGTCAGGACGCGTGTTTACGTCAGACGGACGAATTGCTTCGTGAGCCTCCTGCGCACCTTCTTTGCTACTGTAGAAATTAGGCTTGGCCGGTAAGTATTTGTCGCCGAATTCATTTTCGATAAACGCCCGAGCCATGGTAATGGCATCGTTGGACAGGTTCGTCGAATCGGTACGCATGTAAGTGATATAACCCGCCTCGTAAAGACGCTGGGCCATCATCATGGTTTTCTTTACACCAAAGCCCAGCCGATTGCTGGCAGCCTGTTGTAAAGTCGATGTAATGAACGGAGCGGAAGGTCGGCTGCTGGTAGGCTTGTCTTCACGCTTGCTAATGCTGTAGCTGGAAACCTTTAACTTCTCGACGGCAGCACTTGCCTGCGCCTCGTTCAACGGCTTGAATGCTTCGCCGTTTTGCCGGACGACCTCAAAACGCGCCTTGGCATTCTTGGGGTTCGCCAAATCGGCGTGAACCTCCCAGTACTCTTCAGGAACGAAGGCACGAATTTCCCGCTCACGCTCCACAAGCAGCTTGACCGCAACGGACTGAACACGTCCGGCCGAAAGCCCTCGTGCGATCTTCTGCCATAGCAGAGGCGAGACCATGTAGCCCACTACACGGTCCAGAAAGCGCCTAGCCTGCTGGGCATTGACTCGATTGATATCCAGCTCGCCCGGCTTGGAGAACGCATCCTGAATAGCTTTTTTAGTGATTTCGTTGAAGACGACCCGCTTGAATCGGCTTTCGTCTCCTCCGATGGCCTCACGAAGATGCCAGGCAATGGCTTCCCCTTCGCGGTCCAAGTCGGTTGCGAGATAAACAGTGTCAGCTTCCTTAGCCAGACGCTTGAGCTCTTCGATCACCTTTTCCTTTCCAGGCAGGATCTCGTAGTGCGCCTTCCAGCCATGCTCAGGGTCGACCCCCATGCGAGCGATAAGCTGGCGCTTGGCCTTTTCCTTTGGAGAAAGGGCTGGAGCTTCGGCAGCAGACTTGCGTCCTTTCGTGGCGGACTCTTTTGACGCGCCTGCCGACCCACTGGTAGGCAGGTCACGGATATGGCCGATACTCGACTTCACCACGTACTGGTTGCCCAAATACTTGTTGATGGTCTTGGCCTTGGCCGGGGATTCCACGATGACCAGCGATTTGCCCATGTATCGGTTGATTCCTGCGTTATTAAAAGATGTAAAGAGAAAGGCGAGACAGTCTGACAGACATTTGGCAGTGAGGCAGTGACTGACGAACCATGACAGCGTGGCTGTACGGCCCCGCTATATATAGTGGCTATTGGAGCAAGGTCAAGGCTGCGCGTTATCGGCAAGCCCTAACGGATTCTCCTCAACCTTTACTAAAGCAAAGCGGGGAACACGCTCGCTGTCCACCTCGACGCTTTCCAGAAACATGCTAAGCGGACGCGCCCAGAGGCCGTATTCACCATACAACGCCTGGTAAAAAACAAGCTCCTCTTCCGTTTCAGAATGTTTGGCTACGCCCAGGACACGGTACTCCTGCCCCTTGTAATGCCGATAGAGCCCAGGTTGTAAGGACATGTTCCCTCCAGAAAGAAAAACCGGGGCCAGGCCCCGGTTTCGGTAGCATAAACGCCATTCTCAGACGCGTTCGAACACCGTCGTAATGCCTTGGCCCAGGCCGATACACATGGTTGCTACGCCCAGTGCACCACCCTTTTGTTTCATGACATTTAATAGCGTGCCGGAAATACGGGCTCCAGAGCAACCAAAGGGATGACCTAACGCGATGGCCCCACCATGAAGATTGACCTTTTCATCCATCTTGTCGAGGAGCTTGAGGTCTTTCAGCACCGGTAATGCTTGGGCTGCGAAAGCCTCATTGAGTTCGACATAGTCAATGTCGTCCATCGACAGCCCTGCACGCTTGAGGGCCTTCTGGGTAGCCGGAACAGGACCATAGCCCATGATAGCAGGGTCTACTCCGGCAACCGCCATGGCCCGAATACGTGCCAGTGGCTGCAGGCCAAGGTCCATTGCCCGCTGACCAGACATCACAATCATACAGGAGGCGCCGTCGGTGATCTGGGATGACGTACCTGCAGTTACTGTACCATCCTTTGGATTAAACGCAGGTCTGAGTTCAGCTAGGCCTTCCACAGTTGTATCAGGACGGATGGTCTCGTCATAGTCAAACATCTTCAGGAAGCCATTTTCATCATGTCCTTCCATGGGGATGATTTCGTTCTTGAACGCACCTTCCTGAGTGGCCTTCCAAGCCAACTGGTGCGAACGGTAGCCGAATTTATCCTGTGCTTCCCGGGTAATGCCGTGCATCTTGCCCAGCAGCTCTGCTGTGAGCCCCATCATGCCAGAGGCCTTTGCAGCATAAAGCGACAGATGCGGGTTAGGGTCAACGCCATGCATCATGCTGACGTGTCCCATATGCTCGACGCCACCTACCACGAACACATCCCCATTACCGGTCATGATGGCCTGCGCCGCTGTATGCAGTGCGCTCATCGAAGACCCGCAGAGCCGGCTTACGGTCTGCCCTGCGCTAGTATGAGGGATGGGCGTCATCAAGGACGCCATTCGCGCAATGTTCCAGCCTTGCTCGAGCGTCTGGTTTACGCACCCCCAGATCACATCTTCCACTTCTGCCGGGTTGATTTGCGGATTGCGTGCCAGAAGCTGGGTAATCAGATGGGCAGACATGTTTTCTGCCCGGGTATTACGGTGCATGCCACCCTTGGAGCGACCCATCGGTGTGCGGCCAAAGTCGACGATAACAACGTCTCTTGGATTCAGGCTCATAAGAATTCTCGCTCTGTACTGTCTGCGTTAACCAAAGAAGGACTGGCCGTTACGGGCCATTTCGCGCAGCTTTTCAGTCGGGTGATACAGTGGCCCCAGGTCTGCATACTGGTCGGCCAGTGCCACGAACTCGGCAACGCCCAGGGAATCGATATAACGCAGCGCACCGCCTCGGAAGGGAGGGAAGCCAATGCCATAGATCAATCCCATGTCCGCCTCTGCAGCCGACTCGACAATGCCATCTTCCAGGCAACGAACCGTTTCCAGGCACAGCGGAATCATCATGCGCTGAACGATTTCATCATCCGTGAAATCGCGCTGCTCATACACGACAGGCTTGAGCAAGGCGTAGGTCTCTGCATCAGCGACTTTCTTTGGCTTGCCCTTTTTATCGGTCTCGTACACATAGAACCCTTTGCCGTTCTTCTGTCCAAGACGTTTAGCCTCGTACAGCGCATCAACAGCGGTCTTGCGGGACTCTTTCATCCGGTCAGGGAAGCCTTCCGCCATCACATCACGGGCATGATGCGCCGTATCCATCCCTACAACATCCATCAAGTAAGCCGGCCCCATAGGCCAGCCAAACTTTTCCATGAGCTTGTCGATACGCTGGAAATCAGCGCCCTGCCCGATCAGGCCAGCAAAACCACCGAAATAAGGGAACAGCACCCGATTGACCAGAAAGCCCGGACAATCATTGACCACGATAGGGTTCTTACCCATTTTTTTGGCATAGGCCACAGTGGTCGCAATCGTTTTTTCGCTGGTCTTTTCGCCGCGGATTACTTCAACCAGAGGCATCATGTGCACCGGATTGAAGAAGTGCATACCGCAGAAATTTTCAGGACGCTTCAGGGCTTGTGCAAGCAAGCTGATCGAGATGGTCGAGGTATTGGACGCCAGAATGGCTTCTTCACCAACCTGATCTTCGACCTCTGCCAGCACAGCCTGCTTGATCTTGGGATTCTCAACAACAGCCTCAACCACGATATCCACCGACTTGAAGTCGCCATAGGACAAAGTGGGGCGAATACGATTGAGCGCTTCAGCCATTTTCACCGGCTCGAGACGGCCCTTCTCGACACGCTTGTTGAGAAGCTTGCTCGCTTCATCAAGACCGAGCTGAATGGCTTCCTCACGGATATCCTTCATGAGAATCGGCGTGCCTTTGAGCGCAGACTGATAGGCGATACCACCGCCCATGATACCTGCCCCCAAGACGCTGGCCTGTTTGATCTCACCCGCCTGCTGATCGTAAACCTTAGCCTTTTTCTTGAGCAGCTGATCATTCAGGAACAGACCGATCAGGCTTTGCGAAACAGTTGTCTTGGCGAGCTTCACGAAGCCTTTGGCTTCGACCTCAAGCGCCTTCTCTCGCCCGAAATTAGCGGCCTTCTGGATGGTCTTGATCGCTTCTACTGGCGCGGGATAATTCGGACCCGCCTGACCTGCAACGTAGCCTTTGGCCGACTCGAATGCCATCATGGCTTCAATGGGGTTTAGCTTGAGCTTTTCAAGCTTGGGCTGACGACGGGCCTTGTGGTCAAGCTCGCCAGAAATGGCTCGACGTGCCAGATCCAACGCCGCGGCCTGCAACTTGTCGGGTGCAACAACTGCATCCACGACACCGACCTTGAGCGCCTCGGCAGCAGAGTTCTCCTTGCCCGAAGCAATCCACTCGATGGCATTGTCGCTACCGATCAGGCGAGGCAACCGAACAGTCCCGCCAAAACCGGGATAAATGCCCAGTTTTACTTCTGGCAGACCAACCTTTGCGGTCTCGCTCATGACCCGGAAGTCGGCAGCCATGGCGATTTCAAGGCCACCGCCAAGCGCGATGCCGTTAATTGCCGCTACGGTAGGGACGTTGAGGTCTTCAAAGTCATTGAAGATCTGATTGATCTCGAGGTTCCCTGCCAGCAGATCCTCGTCTGGCATACGGAAACTTTCGACAAACTCGGTGATGTCTGCCCCTACGAGGAAAACATCCTTTCCGCTACTGAGAATGACGGCCTTGACCGAAGCGTCGGCCTTGAGGGCATCGACAGCCTGGCGCAGCTCGTTCAAGGTCAGGCGATTAAATTTATTGACCGACTCGCCAGTAAGATCAAGCTTTAACTCGGCGATACCGTTTTCTAGAGCCTTAACCGTGATGGCTTTACCTTCGTAAATCATCAACTGATCTCCATACGTGGAAGCGGAACACTCACATCCAAGCCTTGTTGCCCATTCAGGCAGGCAGCCAACTGCATGGCGTGATACTAGGATTCGTTAAGCCCGGGCGGAACGCGAAAGCTATACCTTGCGGCAACCTTCTCTTCTCTGCCCGAGCACTACAGGGCCCGCAAGACAAACATCTGATTCATACAAGTGTTTGACAGCCCCTACACGATCATTCAAAACCTGCGTTATGTCAATTCGGCCCATGCGTTAACGTGGCATAACAACCCATTGAGCCCGGACGGCATGGGACTGAAAAATCATCAATCTCTACAAAGGATAGGTGCAATTGGCGCAGCGATCTGTTAACAACAGCGAGGCGCAACACCCGCAGCAAGGAGCAAGTACCGCGAAATGCGGTCCAAACGGTATCTGGATAGCAGGTGCGAGCCGCACCAGACAGGCCATACTTGAAATGTTCGCCATCCTTAAGGAGGAGAAATAAAATGTCTTATAAACACATTCTGGTAGCCATCGACCTGACTGATGAATGCCATGCCGTAATCCGTCGTGCTGTCGATCTGGCTACCGGCCTCCAAAGCAAGGTTTCCCTGGTCCATGTGGTCGAACCAATGGCTATGGCGTTCGGCGGTGACGTGCCCATGGACCTTTCCTCCCTTCAACAACAGCAGATCGAACAGTCCCGTGAACGCCTGGACAGCTTTGTTGCGCAATACAGTCTTCTGGAGGGTCAGTGCCAGTTGGCCTATGGGCAGCCTCGCCAGGAAATCCACCGCTTTGCTCGCGAAAATGCCTGTGATCTGATCGTTGTGGGCAGCCACGGCCGCCATGGCCTTGCCCTTCTTCTGGGCTCGACCGCCAATGACCTGTTACATGGTGCCCCGTGTGACACCTTAGCGGTCTCCCTGACCCGGAAGTAATACTAAAAAGGGCTCCCTCAGGAGCCCTTTTTTCATTCTTCCAGTTCAGCCCATCGCTCCAGCAGCTGATCGAGCTCACGCTGTAAAGCCTCGAAGCGCTCAACAACGACACGCGTCGTTTCAAGCGGCTGCTGGTAGAACGCCGGATCGGAAATCTGGCTTTGCAGTCTCGCCAGCTCGTTTTCCGTCGCCTCGATCTGTGTCGGCAAGGCATCCAGCTCGCGTTGATCCTTATAACTGAGCTTTTTACGGGCCGGCGCCTGCTGCGCTGCTACCTTGGATGCTTCTACGGGTGTCTCTTGAGTGGCCGCCGCATCCGACTTGGCCTCCATTTTCGACCCTGTCGCACCTAACAAGCGAGGCGATCCACCTTGACGTAGCCAATCCTGATAGCCTCCGACGTACTCGCGCACGAGGCCCTCGCCTTCAAATACCAGGGTGCTGGTCACGACGTTATCGAGAAACGCCCGATCGTGACTGACCATCAGCACGGTGCCCTCAAAGCTCAGAAGCACTTCCTCCAGCAGTTCCAGCGTCTCCACATCCAGATCGTTGGTAGGTTCGTCGAGCACCAGCAGATTGGCCGGCTTGCTGAACAGCTTCGCTAGCAGCAGTCGGGCACGTTCGCCACCTGAAAGCGCTTTCACGGGCGTCCGGGCACGCTGTGGGCTAAACAGGAAGTCCCCCAGATAACTGAGGACATGACGATCCTGACCGTTGATCGTGATGATTTCACGTCCTTCAGCCATATTGTCGATGACGGTTTTTTCAGGCTCAAGCGCATGTCGCAACTGATCGAAATAGGCCACTTCAAGCTTGGTGCCATGCACGATTTTTCCTGCCGTCGGCTCAAGGTCACCCAGCAGCAGTTTGAGCAGCGTTGTCTTTCCAGAGCCGTTGGGGCCTAACAAGCCCATCCGGTCGCCTCGCTGCACCACTAGGGAAAAATCACGGATAATGGGTTCGCTGCCTGGATGGGCGTAATCCACGTGCTCGACAACAATGACCTGTTTTCCAGACTTGTCGGCGGTTTCCAGCTGCAGATTTGCCTTACCCTGGCGTTCGCGTCGTTCGCTGCGTTCAAAGCGCATGGCCTTCAATGCACGCACTCGCCCTTCGTTGCGGGTACGTCGAGCCTTGATGCCTTGACGAATCCAGACCTCTTCCTGAGCCAGACGCTTATCGAACAATGCGTTGGCGGTCTCTTCCGCTGCAAGCTGCTGCTCTTTATGCACCAGAAAACTGGCGTAATCGCCCTGCCAGTCGATGAGATGGCCTCGATCCAACTCAAGAATACGTGTCGCCAGGGCTTGCAAGAAGGCTCGGTCGTGGGTGATGAACAGAATCGCACCCGGATATTGACTCAAGGCCTCTTCCAACCAGGCAATAGCCCCGATATCCAGATGGTTGGTTGGCTCATCGAGCAATAGCAAGTCAGGCTCGGCCACCAGGGCCTGCGCCAATAGCACACGTCGACGCCAGCCACCGGAAAGCTCTGCAAGGGTCTTTTCTGCAGGCAACTGAAGGCGGCTCAGCGTGCTCTCGACCAGCTGCTGCAGTCGCCAGCCATCCTTGGCTTCCAAATCCTGCTGAACGCGCATCAGACGCGTCAGGTCTTCGTCAGTGTGAATGTTCTGGGACAGGCGATGATACTCCGCCAGCAACTCCCCTACGCCAGTCAATCCCTCGGCCACAACATCGAATACGGTACGATCATCTGCCCGAGGCAGCTCCTGGGGCAACTCTCCGATCTTCAGCGCCGGAGCACGCCAGATCTCGCCATCGTCTGGCATCTGCTCGCCCTTGACCAGGCGCAGCATGCTGGACTTGCCAGTACCGTTGCGCCCGATCACGCAGACTCTCTCACCCCGAGCAATCTGCCAGGACACTCCGTCCAGCAATGGCATGGCACCGAAAGCCAGAGATACGCCGGTGAATTTGAGCAAGGTCATAGGCATCTCCAAGAAAAAGGATGTGCATTCTAGTGCCCATCCGCACGAACTGCATGTTTTCCTACCGACGGCACTCAATGTTTTCGAACATATGACGACAAGATTATTAGCCTGACCGTTGGTAGCTCATACGCTTTCGTCGTAATAGCCGACAAGCTAAAGTAATCGCCTTTGTGCGGCCGAGCCGCATGTACCAGCAGTCTTCTCCGGGAATCTCATGCGCGGCCGTCTGTTCAAGCTGTTGACCTGTGTCTTTGCTTCTCTCATTGGATTGGAAACCGCTCACGCGGCCCCCATTGAGCAACAACGTCTCCTATACGACCAAGCCAAGGCAGCGCTGGCCAAAGGAGATGCCAGTCTCTATTTGCAGTCACGCAATGCGTTGCAAGGGTATCCCCTGGAGCCCTACCTGCAATATGACGAGCTGACCGCACGCCTCAAGAACGCCAGCAATACAGAAATAGAGGCCTTTCTTGCCGAGCATGGCGATCTCCCGCAGGCAAACTGGATGAAGCTGCGCTGGCTGCGCTGGCTCTCCGAGCGCGGCGATTGGAGTACCTTTGACCGCTACTATGACTCCAAGCTCAACTTTACCGAACTGGATTGCCTGAATGCCCAGCACCAGATTCAGGAAGGCCAGACAACACAACCCTTCAAGACAGCGGAAAAGCTCTGGCTGGTAGGCAAGTCACAACCAGCCGCCTGTGATGGCCTTTTCAGTGCCTGGGCTGCTCGCGGCCAGATGCCTGAAAGCATGGTTTGGAAACGTGCCAAGCTGGCGGCCGAAGCGCGTAATTACGGGCTAGTCACCCATTTGGGACAGCAGATGCCCACCCTGGGCTCACTTGCCAACCTGATGAGCGATATCGCTCAGAAACCCCAACAGCTAGCCGATGTGCAGCGCTTCACACCTGCCAGCGAGCCCATGGCCGATGTGGTTGGTCTGGGTTTGCGACGCCTTGCCAAACAGGATCCCGAGAAAGCATTGGGCCTACTCGATACCTATAGTCAGCGCCTGCCCTTTTCGCGCGACGAAAAAGTATCCATTGCGCGTGAGATCGGGCTGACCCTGGCCAAGAACTTTGACCCACGAGCCCTTCCGCTCATGGAGCGTTACGATCCGGAACTCCGTGATGACACGGTCAGCGAATGGCGTGCGCGCCTTCTACTGCGTCTGGCCCGCTGGAAAGAGACTTACCAGTTAATCCAGCGGTTTCCCCCATCGCTTCTGGAAACCAACCGCTGGCAATACTGGCGCGCCCGTACCTTGGAGCTGTCTCAGCCGCAAAGCTCAAGCGTACTGGCTGATTACCAGCCAGTCTCGCGTGAGCGCGATTTCTACGGCTTTCTAGCAGCCGACCGCATCAAGGCGCCTTATCAGCTGAACAATCGTCCGCTCGTACTGAGCAATAGCCTTCGCAACCGCGTACGCACCACGCCTGGTATTCAGCGCGCGCTCGAGTTCTATGCACGTGGTGAATTTGTAAATGCGCGGCGCGAGTGGTTTCATGTCAGCCGCAGCTTCAACCGGGACGAATTGGTTGCCCAGGCCCGCATGGCCTACGACATGCAATGGTATTTCCCGGCTATTCGCTCAATTAGCCAAGCCAAGTACTGGGACGATCTGGACATCCGCTTCCCTATCGCCTACCGCGACAGTTTCGTTCGTGAAGCGCGCCAGCGAGGCTTGCATAGCAGCTGGGTCTTCGCTATTACCCGGCAAGAGAGCGGCTTCATGGCCGATGCCCGTTCAGGCGTGGGAGCCATGGGCTTGATGCAGTTGATGCCTGCGACGGCAAAACATACTGCCAGCAAGTTTTCTATTCCATTGGCCAGCCCTCAATCAGCCCTGCAACCGGACACAAACATCCAGCTGGGCACCGCTTACCTGAGCATGGTTCATGCACAATTCAACGGTAACCGTGTTCTAGCCTCAGCGGCTTATAACGCCGGTCCCGGACGTGTAAAAAGATGGCTGAAGGACGCCCGGCACTTGGCGTTCGATGTCTGGGTAGAAACCATTCCGTTTGACGAAACCCGTCAATATGTCCAAAACGTGCTAGCGTATGCGGTCATCTACGGCCAAAAACTCAATACGCCTCAGCCACTGGTAGAGTGGCACGAACGCTTCTTTGACGAAACTTGATGACTTAAGCAGGAGCTGCAATAGCTTTGCAGCTCCTGCCTCGTTACACGTCGCCACACCAGGGTGCCATTAAGCGGCTGTGAAATTTCGTCAATCTCCGTATACTTCGCGGCTCTATTTTTTCCGCTATTGAACCGGAGAAACTCATGTTGAAGCGTTCCCTGGCCCTCGTGGCCGGTCTTACCCTGTGCGCCACTTCCCTTCTTACCCAGGCAGCAGATGCACTACGCGTCTCGGCTATCCCGGATGAAGCACCTACCGAATTGCTTCGCAAGTTCAAACCGCTGGGAGAGTACCTGGAAAAGCAGATTGGCATGCCTGTTACCTTCGTGCCGGTCTCCGATTATGCAGGCGTGGTCGAAGCGCTGGCCTCTGACAGACTGGACATGGCATGGTTGGGTGGCTTTACCTTTGTCCAGGCCCAACTCAAAGCGCCCATGAATCCGCTGGTACAACGGGAAGAAGATCAGAAATTCACCAGCAAATTCATTACAGCTGATCCAAACGTCAAATCGGTTCAAGACCTAAAAGGCAAAACGTTCGCCTTTGGCTCGATCTCTTCGACCTCCGGCAGCCTGATGCCCCGTTACTTCATGCAGCAGGAAGGGGTAATACCGGAGCAGTTTTTCTCACGTGTAGCCTATTCTGGAGCCCATGATGCAACTGCCGCCTGGGTACAGGCTGGAAAAGTGGATGGAGGCGTTTTGAACGCTTCGGTCTGGCAGAAGCTGGTTGATGCCAAGAAAGTAGACACAAGCAAGGTCAAGGTCTTCGCGACCACTCCGCCCTATTACGATTACAACTGGACCGTCAGAGGCAATCTGGATCCGCAACTGGCGGCCAAAATCAAGGCGGCCTTTCTTGCATTGGATCCTTCGAAGCCTGAAGACAAAGCCATTCTGGATCTACAGGCAGCCAGTCGTTTTGTAGAAACTTCTCCTGAAAACTATAAGGGCATCGAAGGCTCTGCACGTGCGGCCGGTCTGTTGAAGTGAGCGTCCAGTTAGCTGGCGTGGAGCTTCTTCACGCCAATGGGCATCGCGCGCTTTCAAAGCTTGACCTGAAGATCACCAAAGGTGAACGCGTAGCACTGATTGGCCCTTCTGGAGCAGGCAAGACCAGCTTGCTCCGCCTGATGGCGACAAGCCACAAGCCAACGGCAGGACAACTCACCGTGTTGCAGACCGATCCGTGGTCATTGAGCGTGTCCCGATTGAAGTCGCTTCGTGCACATATCGGTCTGATTCACCAGGCACCTCCCCTCCCGGCGCGGCAACGCGTCGTAACGGCGGTACTGGCTGGGCGCCTGGGCCAATGGCCTTTATGGAAGAGCCTGGTCAGCCTTGTCTATCCACTGGATCGTCCGGGCGCCCAACAGGCTCTGGCAAAGCTGGACCTGTCAGAAAAGCTGTATCAGCGTTGCGATCAGCTCTCGGGGGGCCAGCTCCAGCGCGTCGGCATTGCCCGCGTGTTATACCAGGCGCCTGAGCTGATACTGGCGGATGAGCCTGTCTCCGCCATGGATCCGGTACTTGCCAGCCATACACTAACCATTCTCGCTCGTGAGGCCGAAACACGAAGCGCAACGCTGATCGCCAGCCTGCACAGTGTAGAGCTGGCGCTCAAACACTTTCCGCGAATCATTGGGCTACGCCAAGGCGTTATTGTATTCGACAAAGCAACGCAAGCCGTTACCTCCGATGATCTGGAGCAGTTGTATGCCAATGAGCAATTGGCACCAGAGAACTCATCCAGTGTTTATTTCATGCCTGCCACACCACCGCGATGCTGATTGCCCCCTCGCGTGATCCTGCCGCCCTGCCTCGTCTAGGCATCAGCCTGCTGGCACTCTTACTGCTCTGGCCTGGGCTTCACCTGTCCGAGCTGGATATTCTTGGTTTGCTCACCGGCGAGAACGCCAGAATCATGGGTAGCTTTCTGGCAGGATTCTGGCCGCTAGCCTACGATTCGGAGTTTCTCTCGATAGTTGGCAAAGCCACGCTGGAAACCCTGGCCATTGCCACGGCCGGCATGACGCTCGCCTGGGTGATCGCCTTTCCAGCAGCCCTGCTGGCAACCCGCTCGCTTTCCATCTCCGCGCTTCATCGGCAAGGACGCCCTTCGTGGCTGGGTCAGACGACTCGCAATACGGTACGTATCGTTCTTGTAATTCTGCGCAGCATTCCTGAAATTGTCTGGGCCTTGTTATTTATACGAGCGGTAGGCCTGGGTCCAACTGCGGGCGTCCTGGCCATTGCCATCACGTACGGTGGCATGCTGGGCAAGGTGTACGCCGAGATTTTCGAATCCGTACCTGCTGACGCGACGCGAGCATTGCTCTTGGGTGGCAGCTCGCGACTTCAGGCATTCGCATATGGACTGCTACCGGCCGCCAGCGGCGAAATGATCTCCTATACGATCTACCGCTGGGAGTGTGCTATCCGTGCATCGGTCGTCATGGGATTTGTCGGCGCTGGCGGGCTGGGGCAACAGGTCGATCTGTCCCTGCGAATGTTTGCTGGCGGAGAAGTTGCCAGCCTGATGCTGACCTTTCTGATACTGGTCATGCTGGCCGACCTGATCAGCCGCTTGCTGCGAGAGCCGTAACGATGAAAATCAAGGGTCTTGCCGCCGTTATCGTAGTACTAGCCGCCATTGCCTCGTCCTTTGCTTACCTTGAGACGAATTTTATCGAGCTGTTTTCGCGGACCTCTCTTGCGCAAATGGCGAAGTTTGCCAACGGATTTCTTACCCCGGACTTCTCCCGCGGTCACCTATACGCCATCGCTTGGGCCTGCCTGGAAACACTGGCCATGTCAGCCATGGGAACCTTATTGGCAGCCCTGCTTGGCATAATACTGGCCCTGCCTGCGGCAGGCCGACTCGGTACTTTATTCAAAGCAGTTGCGCGGTTATTGCTAAATGCCCTCCGCGCCGTCCCGGAACTGGTGTGGGCGGCACTGATGGTACTGGCTGCAGGGCTAGGACCCAATGCCGGCACACTTGCATTAGCACTGCATACGGCGGGTGTACTGGGTCGCCTGTTTGCCGAGGCGCTGGAAAACACTCCGTCCGCCCCCAGCGATGCGATCAGACTGGCTGGCGGCGGACGCCTTGCCGCCTTCGCCTATGGCATTCTTCCAAGCGTCTGGCCTCAGCTGCTTGCCTATATTCTCTATCGCTGGGAAAACAATATCCGCATGGCGACGATATTGGGATTCGTGGGCGCTGGCGGCCTAGGACAAATGCTTCAGATCAGCCTCAGCCTGTTTCAGCTCGCTCAGGCTGCAACCATTATCCTGGCCATGTTGATCCTGGTACTGCTGGTAGACGCTTTCAGTGCCTGGATTCGGCAGCGGTGGATCAGTCATTGATTCACCCTGGCGGTCTCATGCCTCGCCGCTGTTACCGTTTCTAGCCTGTATAAGCACCCAGGGCGCAACGACCACCGCCCAAAAGGTTGGATCGCTTACCAGAAAACCACGTGCTTCATCCTCGGTCACCTTGGCCATTTGCCCGGACGTCAGCCAGGCAGAAACCTTGCCTGTATTGTCCTGAACAATGGCTTCTGCCGCCTCTATCAAGTCTATCTCGGCATCCACCCGAAGCAACGAACCCTTGGCAAAGTGCGGCTGTAACTCTTGCCATGTGATTTCAGCGGTCTGGCCCAACAGCGTAGCGTACAGAGTGCTGGTTTCGGACATCACGTCACCCCTAAAAATAAAGCGACATGATAGCGGCTGCCGCTTATTGTCGACAGGATTGACATGTCTTCAGCCCGGTTTCGGCTCGTATCCGATACATGATGCGACAAAGTGTATCGATACAGTCGATGTGCCACTTTTCAATTCCGTGATCGGCACTCTACACTCCGCACGTTGCGATGCCGATTTATCGTCATAACAAGAAAGCCAGCAATAAGAATAAATACTGCAATAAACGTTTGTGATCTGCCAAAACCAATAAGCATTTCGAGTGGAGCACTATGAATAAGGCAACTCAGCGTCTTTCCCGACTATTCGCCGCCATGGCCCTGGCTGGACTCACCAGCTACAGCGTCGCTGCCGATACAATAAAAATCGCTTTGGCCGGCCCGGTTACCGGTCCTGTAGCGCAATATGGGGAAATGGAATTTGTCGGCGCCAAAATGGCTATCGAGCAAATCAATAAGGCTGGCGGCGTCAATGGCCAGCAGCTCGAAGGCGTAGTCTATGACGATGCGTGTGACCCCAAGCAAGCGGTTGCCGTTGCCAACAAGATCGTCAACGACGAAGTGAAATTCGTGGTTGGCCACCTGTGCTCCAGCTCCACCCAGCCGGCGTCCGATATCTACGAGGACGAAGGCATCCTGATGATCACCCCAGCATCAACCAGCCCTGATCTCACGGCACGCGGACATAAACTGATCTTCCGCACCATTGGTCTTGACAACATGCAAGGCCCTACTGCCGGCAAATATATAGCCGAGCATATCAAGCCCAAGACAGTCGCCATCATCCACGACAAGCAGCAGTACGGTGAAGGCATTGCCACGGCCGTCAAGCAGACACTTGAAGGCGCCAATGTCAAAGTTGCCGTATTCGAAGGTATCAATGCCGGCGACAAGGACTTTTCTTCTCTGATCTCCAAGCTGAAGCAGGCGGGTGTGGATTTCGTCTATTACGGCGGCTACCACCCGGAGCTCGGCCTTCTGATGCGCCAGTCACAGGAAAAAGGCTTGAAAGTTCGCTTCATGGGACCGGAAGGTGTGGGTAACTCTGAAATTTCCGCCATTGCAGGCAAATCCTCAGAGGGCATGCTTGTAACCCTTCCCCGCTCTTTCGATCAGGATCCGAAAAACAAAGCCCTGGTTGAAGCATTCAAAGCCAAGAAGCAGGATCCGAGCGGCCCGTTCGTCTTCCCCTCCTACGCAGCCGTGCAAGTTATTGCTGATGGCATCAAGAAGGCAGGCAACACTGAAACCGATGCTGTAGCAGAGGCCCTGCGCAGCAATACGTTCAGCACACCTACAGGCGACCTGGCGTTTGACGAAAAAGGCGACCTGAAGAACTTCGAATTTGTCGTCTATGAGTGGCACGCCGACGGCACCAAGACCGAAGCCAAGTAACCGTTAAGCAGGAACTTGCCAGCACGTTGTCTGGCAAACGTCCTCAAAAGCCCACGGTATCCTCCGTGGGCTTTGTTCATTCCAAATGAGTAGGCGTGCCAAGACGCCAAAAGCACTGTGGCCGCTATTCAGGAGAAAGTAATGCCTGAGCTCTACCACTATCTTCAACAGCTGGTAAACGGTTTGACCGTTGGCAGCACCTACGCCTTGATAGCCATTGGTTACACCATGGTCTACGGCATTATTGGCATGATCAACTTCGCCCATGGCGAGGTATACATGATTGGCTCCTATGTAGCCTTCATTGTCATCGCCGGATTAGCACTCATGGGCATTCATAGTCTGCCGATCATCATGATTGCGGCCTTTGCTGCCAGCATTATTGTTGCCAGTGCCTATGGCTACAGTATTGAGCGTATTGCCTACCGTCCGCTACGTGGCAGTAATCGCCTGATTCCGCTGATCTCAGCCATCGGCATGTCCATCTTCCTGCAAAACGAAGTGCTATTGGCACAGGACTCCAAGGACAAGGCCATTCCCAGCCTGCTGCCTGGCAACATCATATTTGGCAATGATGCCATGAGTGGAGTCGTCATTTCGTACATGCAGATTCTGATCTTCGTGGTCACGTTTCTGGCCATGCTCGGATTGACACTGTTCATCTCACGTTCGCGTCTCGGCCGCGCCTGCCGAGCCTGCGCCGAAGACATCAAGATGGCCAACCTGCTTGGCATCAACACCAACAACATTATCGCCCTGACCTTTGTTATCGGCGCATCCCTAGCAGCCATCGCGGCTGTTCTGCTCGGTATGCAATACGGCGTCATTAATCCGAGCCTGGGCTTTCTAGCAGGTATCAAGGCGTTTACTGCCGCAGTACTGGGCGGGATCGGCAGTATTCCAGGCGCCATGCTGGGCGGACTGGTGCTAGGGGTAGCCGAAGCGTTCGGAGCCGATATTTTTGGTGATCAGTACAAGGATGTCGTGGCGTTCACGCTTCTTGTCCTCGTTTTGTTGTTCCGGCCGACCGGCATTCTGGGCCGTCCGGAGGTAGAAAAAGTATGAGCAGTACCCCTTTCAACAAACAGCTTAAAACGGCTTTTTTCAGTGCGCTTCTCGTACTCGCAGTGGCCTACCCTGTTTTGGGGCTAAAACTGACCACAGTGGGTATCGGGCTCGAAGTCCATGGTGCCAGCCCAACCACCCTGACGATCATTTTTGGGGCGGCCGCCCTTATGTTCGTATGGCAGTTGGTACGTGATCGCATTCCCATGCCGCGCCGAACCAGGGGCACCCACACCTCACCACTGACCAAACTAGGCACCCAGCTCACCGAGCCATCTGTTCAACGCTGGGTCATCCTTGGGCTGGTTCTTGTCGCGCTAGTCTGGCCATTCTTCGGCTCACGGGGAGCCGTGGATATCGCTACGCTGATTCTCATCTATGTGATGCTGGGGCTTGGTCTGAATATTGTGGTCGGCCTGGCGGGTCTTCTTGATCTGGGCTACGTCGGCTTTTACGCCGTAGGGGCATACAGTTACGCCCTGCTCTCCCACTATTACGGCCTTGGATTCTGGATCTGCCTGCCCATTGCCGGTTTGATGGCTGCGCTATTCGGCTTTTTGCTGGGCTTTCCCGTGCTGCGCCTGCGAGGTGACTATCTCGCCATCGTAACGCTCGGTTTCGGCGAGATCATCCGCATTCTGCTACGCAACCTTACCAGCATCACCGGCGGCCCCAACGGCATTAGCGGAATCGACAAGCCTACGCTATTCAACCTGACGTTTGAGCGGCGTGCCCCCGAAGGCATGCAGACATTCCATGAGTTTTTTGGCATCGCCTACAACTCGAACTACAAGGTGATATTTCTTTATCTGGTTGCGTTACTGCTCGTCCTGCTTACGCTTTTCGTGATCAATCGATTACTGCGCATGCCCATCGGTCGCGCCTGGGAAGCCTTACGTGAAGATGAGATCGCCTGCCGTGCATTAGGCTTGAATCCGACCCTTATCAAACTCTCCGCTTTTACGCTGGGTGCCTGCTTTGCAGGTTTCGCGGGCAGCTTCTTTGCGGCTCGCCAAGGGCTGGTGTCGCCGGAATCGTTCACCTTCATTGAGTCAGCCATCATCTTGGCGATCGTTGTTCTGGGTGGAATGGGCTCACAATTGGGCATCATTCTGGCAGCCATTGTCATGATTCTGCTTCCAGAGCTGATGCGTGAGTTCAGTGAATATCGCATGTTGATGTTTGGCGCCATGATGGTCCTGATGATGATCTGGCGGCCGCAAGGCCTGCTCCCGATGCAGCGCCCCCATTTGGAGCTGCGCAAATGAGCCAACCTATTCTTCAAGCTAAAGACCTGACCATGCGTTTTGGCGGCCTCTTGGCAGTCAATGGCGTCAATATCAGCGTCGAGGAAAAGCAGGTCGTTTCCCTGATAGGACCGAACGGCGCCGGCAAGACGACCGTGTTCAACTGCCTGACCGGTTTCTATCAACCAACAGGAGGCGAAATTCTACTTAGAGGTACGCCCATTCATGGCTTGCCGGGTCACCAGATCGCCCGACGCGGCATCGTACGCACTTTCCAGAATGTTCGGTTGTTCAAGGAAATGACCGCGGTTGAAAATCTGCTGGTTGCTCAACACCGCCATCTGAATACGAATTTTCTAGCTGGCCTTTTCAAAACTCCCGACTTTCGCCGCGCAGAATCTGAAGCCATGGACTTTGCCCGCCACTGGCTTGAGCAGGTCAACCTCACCGAGGTCGCCAACCGACCTGCCGGCAATCTGGCCTATGGCCAACAGCGCCGTCTTGAGATTGCTCGCTGCATGATGACACGCCCTCAACTCCTCATGCTTGATGAACCTGCCGCCGGCCTTAATCCTCGCGAGACGGAAGACCTGAAAGCGCTGATTTCCCTGCTGCGAGACGAGCACGGCGTAACTGTTCTGCTCATTGAGCACGACATGCACCTGGTCATGAGCATCTCGGATCATATTGTCGTTATCAATCAGGGCACCCCCCTGGCCGATGGTAAGCCGGAGCAAATCCGTAATAACCCTGACGTGATCAAAGCCTATTTGGGAGAAGCGTGATGCTGCAGTTCGAAAACGTTTCGACTTTCTATGGCAAGATCCAGGCGCTGCATGGGGTCAGCCTGTCCGTCAACAAAGGGGAGATCGTGACACTCATCGGCGCCAATGGCGCTGGCAAATCTACCCTCCTGATGACGCTATGCGGCTCTCCTAAGGCAGCTGGCGGTAGTATTCGTTACGAAGGTGAAGAGCTGGTCGGGAAAGACTCCTCCGAAATCATGCGCAAGGGTATCGCCGTGGTTCCTGAGGGTCGCCGCGTCTTTGCTCGCCTGACTGTCGAGGAAAACCTCGCCATGGGCGGTTTTTTTACCGACAAGCATGACTATGATCGTCAGCTTGAAAAGGTTCTTGGCCTGTTTCCTCGCTTGAAGGAGCGCTATCACCAGCGCGGAGGCACGATGTCCGGTGGGGAGCAACAGATGCTGGCCATCGGTCGTGCGATGATGAGTCATCCGCATCTCCTGCTGCTTGACGAGCCCTCACTGGGTTTAGCCCCCATCATCATTCAGCAGATTTTCGATATCATCGAACAACTGCGCGAGGATGGCGTAACGGTATTTCTGGTCGAGCAGAACGCCAACCAGGCGCTCAGACTAGCAGACCGTGGCTACGTTCTAGAAAATGGTCATATCGTCATGCAGGATACCGGCGAAGCCCTATTGGCCAACCCTGACGTACGCAAGGCCTACCTGGGAGGCTAAAGGATCGCTTGTGCGCTCCGTTCAAAAAGAGCGCACAAGTTCATTTCAGCCTTGTCCTAACGGATATAGCTCAGTAACGTTGCCACCCTTGTTTCAATGGAGAGCTCTAGATGTTAGCGCCACGCTTGCTGCTGCCCCTGACCTTGCTGGCCACGTTGCTGGCAGGCTGCCATAGCACCCCGAGCGATAGCATCGCTTCGTCCAAGGCGTCTCAAGGCGTACGCCTGCAAGGTGATTTGCGGTTAGCGAATGACCAGTTACTCTTTCGCCCCTGTCAGGAGCATCGCTACTTTCAAATAGACGATGCGGCCAACACGTCTATTATCAACGATGCTCATGAGTTGACGGCCGATAGCGGTGCCAGCAGCCTATTCGCAGATTTACGCGGAAAGATGAAATCTGGAGGGCCGGCTGGAAGCGATGGCGTATTTGCCGTTTCCGAAGTGTATCGCATGCAGTACACCGGGCCCGGCTGTTCAGACCCTAATTTCAAGCGCCTGACGCTTCGCGCAGCCGGTCATACTCCAGAATGGAATGTGGTAGTAAGTGGCCAAGGCATGGTTATAGCCTCGACCGATCGCAGCCAGCAGGCTCTTCCATATTTGCAGGAGCAACTACCCGACGGTAGTCGTAGCCTGTCTACCGAAGCCAACGGCGAGCGTGTCGAGCTATGGGTCAGTCCGCAGCGCTGTGTTGATGAAAGCACTGGTACGGTTCAATCCCTTCAGGCGGAGCTGCGTGTCAATGGCAAGAGCATGTCAGGCTGCGCGCACTATGGCGGTGCTACTGACACCCATTAAAGAAATCCAGTCCTGCGTGCTGTTACTAAGCCTCAAACAGCACGCATTGGCAATGAAAGTCTCTTATCCAAGGTTCTTCGTTTACTGCCTCATGGGCGCCCGCCTTACATCAGACGAATATCTATTTCGCCAAGCTCACTAGGCCTGCTAGTTTAATATCTGTTTTAGCTGAATTATTTCACACATCAGTCGACATCTTATAGGATGCCTCCCCTCCTCAAGAGTGGCCATCTGCCATCAATGCCTATATTTCAAGTCCACTCTGCGCCGCCTTTGCCTACTATGCTCAGTACTACTTTTACCCGTCGCGTATTCCCTCTGGTTACAGTATTGCTGTTCCTGATGTTTTCGCTCGCATGTGGGCTGTTGATCCACAACGCTCGTAGCCAGGATCAACAGGCTCAGGCAGACACCTTATACGCCGCTCAAAAAGCCCTTGAAGACCTGAATACAAGCATAAAAAAGGACATATCTGACTATTCCAAATGGGGTGAGCTTTACAAGAACATGCACCTTAAGCTCAACATCAGCTGGGCGTATGACGGAGAAAACCTGGGCGAATCGATTTATGAGCTCTATGGCTTTCAGGGATTACTTGTTTTAGATGCGCAGGACAAAACCGTCTATTCACTGTTTGAAGGTGAGCAAACCCCTCTTGATGCCCGGCAATGGCTACAAGGCGATTTTGACGCTCTGCTGAAGAAGGCACGCGCGCCTGAAAATAAGGAAGAGGTAGTCAGTGAGCTCCTGAAAGTCGACTCAGTACCTGCCATCGTTGCGGCTGGATCCATCACGCCAGGAAAAGACCCAACCGTTAAAGAGCGGCCCGGTACCCGCTCAGTACTTCTCTTCGTCGATATCCTTACACCAGACAAGCTCAAGGCGCTGGGTACGCAATATGGATTAATCAATCTGCGGACTACACAGACGCCTCAGATTGAAGGCTCGTCCACGCTTCGTCTAGCACCTGCCGCTGATAGCTACTTGGCCTGGGACCCGCCCCGTCATGGCCAGGCGCTGCTTGACTCGATTCTTCCCTACTTCGGTATCGCGGGCCTCATGCTGATCGCGTCAACCTGGCTAGTCCTGCGTAATGCACTTTCTACCGCACGACTCATGGAGGCTCATTACGTTGAATTGACTCAGAGCAAGGAAGCTTTAGCGGTTAGCGAGGAGCGCTTTAGAGACGTAGCAGAAGCCGCGTCGGACTGGCTGTGGGAAATCGATGCTCAGTACTGCCTGACCTATCTTTCAGGGCGCTTCGAGGAAGTTACAGGCACTACACCTGAGCAGTGGCTTGGTAAAAACCTTGATGAACTGCTGACAGCAGACCATGAGTCATTAACAACATGGCTGAACCATCGAAGGAACGCCTCTACATCTACTCCACTCGTCTGTCATTATCATGACCGACAAGGTAAGCAGCGGACCTGCCGCGTCTCGGCGCGACCGATAAAAGACGGCACGCAAGGGTTTCGCGGCACGGCCAGCGATATTACCGACGAGGTCAAGGCGCTAGCTCAGGTAAGGCACCTGTCTCTGCATGATCCCTTAACCGATCTGCCCAATCGCAACCGTTTGAACGAGTTTCTAAAAAAGCATGTAGGCCCATCAACACGCGTTGCCCCTGTGGCCTTGTTAAGTGTGGATCTGGATCGCTTCAAACCGGTCAACGATGCGCTGGGTCATGCAGCGGGCGACAGAGTGCTCAGGGAAGTGGCCAAGCGCCTGCGTAATTGCATTCGAGAAGCCGATCTAGTCGCGCGGGTCGGTGGTGATGAGTTTATTGTCGTGATGACCCGCCTTCAGAACCATGAAGAAATTTCTGCACTGAGCTCACGAATCATTGATCAGCTCCATCAGCCTATCCGAGTGGATGACCAGACCGTGTTTATCGGAGGAAGCATAGGCGTTGCACTAGCGCCCTCTGATACAAATAACGCAGAGGAGCTTCTGCGGCTCGCCGATATTGCGCTTTATCAGTCCAAGGCTGCGGGCCGTAATACATGGCGCTTCTACTCCCACGAAATGAACGAGCTGATTACCAGCCGTCGACGCTTGGAGAACGATCTCCGTCAGGCGTTGGAAAGAGAAGAATTGAGCCTCCATTTTCAGCCACGTTATTCGCTTACGGGAAATCGGCTGACCGGGTTCGAAGCGCTATTACGCTGGCAGCATCCTGAACATGGCATGCTGCTACCCGATAGTTTCATTGCACTGGCAGAAGACACCGGCCTTATCGTTCCCATCGGAAACTGGGTACTGAAACGTGCCTGCCACGTAGCTGTCAACTGGCCACAACCGGTGGGTATTTCTGTGAATCTCTCGCCCCGGCAGTTTGGTCGCCACGATCTGATCAATCAGGTACAAAATGCGCTGACCGAGAGTAGGCTAGACCCTTCCAGACTTGAACTGGAAATTACCGAGCGCGTTATGCTGGACGATGCTGACGGAGCGCTGGAGACACTCAACAGCCTGAAGGCCCTCGGGATACGTCTCCACATGGACGATTTTGGTACAGGCTTTTCTTCTCTGGGATACCTGCGCAGCTACCCCTTTGATGGCATCAAGATAGACCGCAGCTTTGTCGCTGGTATCGGTACGAACCCAGACGATCGCGCTATCGTCCAGGCCATCATTACGTTAGGCCAATCCCTTGGCATGACGGTTACGGCTGAAGGCGTAGAAACAGCAGAGCAACTTGAGCACCTACGTGGCGATGCCTGCGACGAGGTACAGGGCTTTCATTTCAGCAAGGCATTACCTGCGCATGAACTGTCTCTACTGTTTGTCTGAGCAAGCCCAAGCCCCGGTTCAACGTTCGGTAACAACCGCGACATCCGGTCCTGCACCACGCCGCTGATTACGATCATCACGCGGCGTCACACCAAAGAAATTTCGATAGGCGCTGGAGAAATGAGGCCCCGACGAAAAACCGCACGACAGCCCAATTTGAATAATGGATTTGCTGGTCTGCATCAGCATCTTGCGTGCCCGATTCAGCCGAAGCTCCAAATAGTATTGGCTTGGCACACGTGACAGGTACTGCTTGAAAATGCGCTCGAGCTGACGACGTGACACGCAGACATGCTGTGCGATTTCATCAGTGGTAAGCGGCTCTTCAATATTAGCCTCCATGAGCATCACTGCCTGGGTCAGCTTCGGATGACTGGAGCCCAGCCGGTTTTTCAGTGGGATTCGCTGGCGTTCATTACCCTCGCGGATTCGCTCGACAACCAGCTCTTCCGAAACAACACCAGCCAGGTCCGCCCCATGGTCATGGCTCAGCATGGCCAAGACCATGTCCAGGATAGCCAGACCGCCACAGGCAGAGAGCCGGTCACGGTCCCACTCAAACAGATGATTAGTTGCGATAACCTTGGGATACTGCTCTGTGAAATCATCCAGCCAGCGCCAGTGCACCGCAGCGCGGTACCCGTCAAGCAGACCTGACTGCGCCAGCGGAAATACGCCTGCTGAAATAGCCCCTACCTGCACTCCGGATCGAGCGCACTGCTTTAGCGCCGTACTCAGCGGGACCGAGAGTGATTGCGGAATCTCATCCGCCAACAAAAACACTCTTTGGAAGTGCTCCAGTTGAGCGGGCCAGGAGATATGCGTCAAGCGCTGCTCGGCCTGATCGATGCGTATCAATTCAAGCACGTATTCAGCGCTGGCCTGCTGCCGTCTAGCCACTCGAAAGGCTTCTTCGGCCAGGGCTACCGTCAAAGGGCGGGTTTCGGGCCAAATCAAAAAGCCTATACGAATGGCCATATGTTATTTCAAGCTGCCAGACAGGAATTGTTGTAGTCGCACACTGCTCGGATTAGCCAGGACTTCACGAGGATTGCCAGACTCCTCGACGCGCCCCTGATGCAGAAAGATAACCTGATTGGAGACCTCTCTGGCAAAGCCCATCTCATGGGTAACCACCACCATGGTACGCCCTTCAAGCGCCAGATCACGCATCACCTTGAGCACCTCTCCTACCAGCTCAGGATCCAGCGCAGAGGTAGGTTCATCAAACAGCATGACTTCAGGCTCCATGGCCAGCGCGCGAGCTATTGCTACACGTTGCTGCTCGCCTCCCGACATATGGGCAGGGTATGCATCCTTACGATGAGATACCCCGACCTTGGCCAGATAACGCTCAGCTCGCTCGATGGCTTTAGCCTTGGGAACACCCAATACATGAATTGGCGCCTCGATCACGTTCTGCATCACCGTCATATGTGACCATAGATTGAAATGCTGAAACACCATCGCCAAGCGCGAGCGCATCTTCTGCAGCTGCTTGGGATCTGCCGCCTTGAGCGCACCCTGCTTGGTAGACTGCAGCTTGAGCTCTTCACCATTAAGCAGGATTTTGCCCGCATGGGGCTGTTCCAGCATATTGATGCAACGTAGCAACGTCGATTTACCCGAACCGCTGGAGCCGATGATACTGATGACATCGCCGGCCTTGGCCGCAAGCGAAACCCCCTTGATCACCTCATGATCACCGTAACGCTTGTGTAGATCCTGTATTTCAAGTTTGAACATGGTTTCAAAGCCTTGATTAGTCTAGCCAGTGCACAGGCCCCGGCTCGTACTCGATATTTAATGTTTACGAGGCGCCAGATAGGCGAGCCAGTGCCGCTCGGCCAGTTTGAATAGCCGGACCAGAATAAACGTCAGCGCAAGGTAGAACACGCCGGCGGTGACATAGGCCTCGAAAGGCAGATAAAACTGGGAATTGACTGTACGGGCTGCGCCGGTAATGTCGACCAGGGTTACGATCGAGGCCAGACTAGTCGTCTGCAGCATCATGATGACCTCATTGCTGTACTGAGGCAGTGCGCGACGCAATGCAGAAGGTAATACGATCCGCCGATACATGAGCGAACGGGACATTCCCATCGCCTGAGCCGCCTCGATCTCACCGTGCGGCGTTGCCTTCAAGCTACCCGCAATGATCTCGGCGGTATAAGCGCTCGTGTTGATGGCAAAGGCCAGGCATGCACAAAACGTGGCGTTCGAGAGCCAAGGCCAGAGCCAGCTTTCCCTTATCACCTCGAATTGAGCCAAGCCGTAATAGATCAGGAAAAGCTGCACCAAGCCTGGTGTTCCTCGAATTACATACGTGTAAAGCCAGGCAGGGAAATTGATCAGAATACGCTTGGATACCCGCATAAACGCCAGCGGGATGGCAGCAGCCAGCCCAATGACCAGAGAAACGGCCAGCAACTTCAAGGTAACCAGAAGCCCGTTAAAATAAAGCGGCAAATTTTCCCAGATGACGTTGTAGTCAAAGATCATAGGTCAGCCACCTTAACGCCTGCGGAATAACGTCTTTCAACCAGCCTCAACAACAGAAGCGATACGCTGGTGATAATCAGATAAAGCGCCGCAACAGCCACGTAAAACGTGAAGGGCTCGCGGGTAGCATCGGCCGCCTGCTTGGCCTTGAACATCATGTCCTGCAGTCCCACCAGAGAGATCAGCGCGGTTGCCTTGGTCAGTACTAACCAATTATTGGTAAATCCAGGGATGGCCAGTCGAATCATTTGCGGGACAAGAATTCGGAAAAATACCTGGATGCCGCTCATGCCATAGGCAACACCCGCTTCAGCCTGCCCTTTTGGAATACCCAAAAAAGCGCCTCGAAAGGTTTCGGACAAATATGCGCCGAAGATGAAACCCAGGGTAAAAACACCTGCTGCAAACGGATTGATATCTATGTAATCGTCATACCCCACCATAGGAGCCAGACGATTGATCAAATCCTGACCACCGTAGAAGATCAGCAGAATCAATACCAGGTCGGGAATTCCCCGAATGACTGTCGAATACAGATCGCCCAGCCAAGCCAGCCAGCGTACCGGTGAAAGGCGAAAGGCAGCGCCAGCCAGACCCAAGCCGCAGGCCAACACCATGGATATCAGGGCCAGCTGTATGGTAAGCCAGGCACCATCGACAATATTCGCCCCGTAGCCGTTGAGCATAGTGGACAACTCCTCAGCGCAACAAAATCAAGCGCCCAGATACAAAACAGGCGCGATGGCAGTGAAGCCACCACGCCTCATCAGGATTCGTTAATTTCCGTAAATATTGAAATTAAAGTATTTGTCCTGAATTTTCTTATACGTACCGTTCTCGCGAATGGTGCTGATTGCAGTGTTCAGCTTTTCTTTCAGCTCACCGTCGTTCTTGCGTACAGCGATACCGATACCTTCGCCAAAATACTTGGAATCATTGAAGTCAGGCCCGGTAAAGGCAAACCCTTTGCCTGCATCGGTTTTCAGGAAGCCGTCGTCCAGCAAGGTAGCATCGGCCAATGTGCCGTCGAGACGGCCCGCAGTCAGATCAAGATAGATTTCATTCTGAGAGCTATAGCGGGTGATGCTCACGCCGGCAGGCTCCAGTACCTCGGTAGCAAAGCGGTCATGAATACTGCCACGCTGTACACCTAGCTTCTTACCCTTCAGGTCAGTCTTGATATCGTTGACCTGAGCGCCTTCCTTCATCACCAGCTTGGCTGGCGAATTGTAATACTTATTGGTGAAGTCAACGGAACGCTTACGTTCATCGGTGATGGACATCGATGACAGGATCATGTCGATCTTGCGTACTTTGAGTGCAGGGATAAGACCATCAAACTCCTGCTCAACCCACTGGCACTTGACCTTCATTTCAGCACACAGCGCGTTACCGATGTCATAGTCAAAACCCACGATGCTGCCGTCGGCTGCTTTCGAGGCAAAGGGCGGATACGCTGCTTCAATTCCGATGCGAACCGGCTTGCCATCGGCCGCTACAGATACGTTGGTGAGGACAGACAGCGCGAGAGCGCCAAGCAATGCCAGCTTTTTCATGCAAGCTCCTACGAAGGAATGGGCTGCGGACGTTAGTTAATAGCCCAGGCTACCAATACGCATGGCAATACTCTATGCACATGCATGGCACCAGCAATGCAGCAGCGTGGGTAGCGGCATTCTAGCGGCAGCCTAGTAAGGGTTATTTCGTCTATGCGACAAGTAATTACAGAAGGGTTTTAGACAGACCTAAACAGTCTTGACAGGCTATACGATAGCATGCTTGAAAAAAATTAAAAATAGATATACGAAGCAATAAGCGCGCCCAAGGACAATATTTCCTTATGAAACCGCTGCTTAGCTCAATTCGTGTAGAGCCAGGGAAGAGAGAATGCGCCGAAATGAAGCCTAGATGTTACTCATGGCCTCATTTCGGCGCATCCGTTGTTACGTACTCATGCTACAGCCTGAGTCATGCCACGATGGGTATCAACAAGCTGCTGAACAACACCTGGATCGGCTAAGGTTGAAATGTCGCCCAACGCGTCATACTCACCTACAGCAATCTTGCGCAGGATCCGACGCATGATTTTTCCGGAGCGTGTTTTGGGCAGCCCCGGCGCCCACTGAATGATGTCAGGCGTTGCAATAGGCCCTATATCCTTACGCACCCACTGCTTGAGCTCTTGACGTAACGCTTCCGAAGGCTCTTCACCTGAGTTGAGGGTAACGTAAACATAGATCCCCTGCCCTTTGAGATCGTGAGGCATTCCTACCACAGCAGCTTCGGCCACCTTGGGATGTGCAACCATTGAGCTTTCAATCTCTGCCGTACCCATGCGGTGTCCCGAAACATTAAGGACATCATCAACGCGACCGGTAATCCAATAATAACCATCCTCGTCACGACGGGCGCCGTCCCCGGTGAAATACATACCCTTGAATGTCTTGAAATAGGTATCCACGAAACGATCGTGGTCACCGTAGATCGTGCGCGCCTGTCCCGGCCAGGAATCCAGAATAACCAGATTGCCCTCCGCAGCCCCTTCAATGATATTGCCTTCATTATCAACAAGTGCTGGCTGAACACCAAAGAAAGGCCGTGTGGCGGAGCCAGGCTTCAAGGCCGTAGCGCCAGGCAATGGACTGATCAGAATTCCGCCCGTCTCGGTCTGCCACCAGGTATCAACAACCGGGCAGCGCTCTTGTCCTACGGTTTTGTAGTACCAGTGCCACGCCTCAGGGTTGATCGGCTCACCTACTGACCCCAGCAGGCGCAGACTCTTACCATCGGCCCCTCGAACAGCCGCATCCCCCTGGGCCATCATCGCCCGGATAGCTGTCGGAGCGGTATACAGAATATTTACCTGATGCTTGTCGATAACCTGGGCGACACGGGTTACGTCCGGGTAGTTGGGGACCCCTTCGAACAATAATGTGGTAGCCCCATTGGCTAAAGGCCCGTAGACAATGTAGCTATGACCGGTAATCCAGCCTACATCAGCCGTACACCAATAAACCTCGCCTGGCTTATAGTCGAACACCCGCTCATGCGTGAGTGACGCATAAACCATATAGCCGCCAGTAGTATGCATGACGCCCTTGGGTTTACCGGTAGAGCCTGAGGTATACAGGATGAACAGTGGCGCCTCGGCATCCATCTCCTTGGGCTCGCAGTGCGCGGAGGCAACCTGAGTTACGTCGTGATACCAGACGTCGCGGTGCGCATGCCAGGCAATGGGGGCACCCGTGCGCTTGCATACAATGACCTTACGGACACAGCATGTATCCGGATTGGTCAAGGCCTCGTCAACGTTGGCTTTCAGAGGTGTTTTCTTGCCGCCTCGGACACCCTCGTCCGCAGTGATAATGACTTTAGAGCGACAGTCACTGATACGACCCGCTAATGACTCGGGAGAAAAGCCGCCGAAGACGACAGAATGCACCGCACCGATGCGAGCGCACGCCAACATGGCCATCACTGCTTCTGGAATCATCGGCATATAGATGGTGACTACGTCACCACGGTGTACATCCTGGCCACGCAGTGCGTTGGCAAACTTGGAGACCTCTTCGTGCAATTCACGATAGGTAATGTGACGATGCTCGGAAGGATCATCGCCCTCCCAGATAATAGCCAACTGATCACCCCGCGTTTCGAGATGGCGATCAAGGCAATTGTAAGACGCGTTCAACGTTCCATCGGCAAACCACTTGATATCGACATGGTGATCGTCAAATGAAGTTTGTTTGACGCGAGTAAATGGCTTTGTCCAGCTGATCCGCTGGGCCTGCTCCCGCCAGAATCCGTCTGGATTAATCACGGACTTCTGATATAGAGCCTTATAGCTAGCGTCATCAGTCAGCGTCAGGGCGGCTACTTCAGGACGTACGGGATAGAGGGATGCGGCACTCATGGCGGTTACCTCAACGGAGAAGTTTGTTGTTTTTGTAGTTCCGTTTTACTGGCTGAGCGCCTTGGTAACTATTCGACAAAGGTCTTAACGGCTATCTCAGTACTGATGTCGCTTGATCATGGACAGGAACGCAAATCGCTGATGTCCCGGTGAAAGACAGCCGAGGCGCCAGATAATCTGATTACCATCAAAAAGGCAGGCTTACATCAAAAGAAGGGAGTCATGCTCAGGAAACACTGCAGACAAATCAAATGTCCGTACAAACTCCTCTATGAAAAATCAACCCGGCCACGCCCTGCCTTGACTGCACTGCGCTTGGTCTTTCCTTCGAGTCGTCTCTTTTTGGACGCCAGCGTTGGCTTGGTTGGACGACGTGTTTTTTGAACGCGGGTAACACTCTGAATAAGCTCAGCAAGACGCGTTAATGCATCTTCACGGTTCTGCTCCTGCGTTCTGTATTGCTGCGCCTTGAGTACCACAACACCTTCACGCGTAATACGCGTGTCCTGCAGAGCCAGCAGCCTTTCTTTATAAAAATCCGGGAGCGACGAAGCCCGGATATCGAAACGCAAATGAATGGCGCTGGATACCTTGTTTACATTTTGGCCGCCCGCCCCCTGAGCACGCACCGCCGTCAATTCCACTTCAGTATCTGGCAGGGAAACAGTATTAGATATACTAATCATTGATATGCAGCCATAGGCAAGGACGTACCTTGATAGACCTCAAGGAATCATGAGGGTTTAAAGACAATAGACGGACTAGAACTCAGTACCGCGCACCAACCACATGCCCAAAAGCTCGGAGAGGTTATCGAGGGGCTGATAACCATTGGTGACAAGCGCTAGCTGACCCTCACGCTCCGCCAGCAAGGTTGGGAAGCCTGCAATGCCTAAATTGAGAGCCCAGTCAAAGTCCGCCTGGGTTGCGGCTCTTGTTTCTGGGGCATCGAAAGCCGGAGCAAACTCAATGCGAGGCAGTCCTGCCTTCTCTGCCAGCTCAACAAGAACAGCCGGCTGGGTAACATCGCTGTTTTCCACATAAAAAGCACGCTGGATAAGCTTTGCCAGCGGCCATACCGCCTGCTCATCCAATCCTCTGGCTACAACCAGCGCACGACAGGCTGGCTCTGTATCGTAGACAAAGCCTTCAGGCAGTGCATTGTCAATTGTGAAGGGTTGACCTGTAGCTTCTTCGACTGCCTGCCAATAGGACAGGGTACGTACACGAGCGGCGGCGTCCATGGCGACTCGCTCTCTACGCAGCCCACCTACAACAAGATGCATAGGCACGCCATAGAGACGTGCCTGCTCAGCCAGTGCCTCCATGACAGGCGCGAACCCCCAGCACCAGGAACACATAGGATCCATCACATAGAGCAATCGCGCCTTCATAGGTCAAGCCTCCTGCGATAGCTTGGAAACCTGTCGGGGATCCCGACCAATGGGATGCGGCTGATTCCGCTGCCTGGCCAGTTCAATTTGCTTCTGACGCTCACGTGCGCTGATACGTGTTTTTTCTGGCAATGAGTCCCAGCAATGAGGACAGCTAATGCCAGGCACGTAGTGCTCAGATTCCCGATCTGCAGCTGATATGGGCGTCCGGCAAGCATGACACTGATCATACTCCCCTTTACTCAGATCGTGCCTGACCGTTACACGGTTATCGAACACAAAACAGTCGCCCTGCCAAAGACTGTCTTCCTGCGGCACCTCTTCCAGATATTTCAGAATACCACCCTTAAGATGATAGACCTCTTCAAAGCCCTCATTGAGCATGAAGCTCGATGCTTTCTCGCAGCGGATACCACCAGTGCAGAACATGGCCACTTTTTTATGACGGGAAGGATCAAAATTCTGCCTGACATACTGAGGAAACTCGCGGAAGGATTTGGTCTTGGGATCCACCGCATTGGTAAAGGTCCCGATACCGACCTCGTAATCATTGCGCGTATCAATCAATACAACATCAGGGTCTGAAATAAGCGCATTCCAGTCTTTCGGATCTACGTAGGTTCCAACCTTCTTGTTGGGATCGACACCCGGCACGCCCAAGGTAACAATTTCCTTCTTGAGCTTGACCTTAGTCCGATAGAACGGCTGCTCATCGCAATAGGATTCCTTGTGCTCAAGATCAACCAGACGCGAGTCTGCCTTCAAAAAAGCCAGAACCGCATCAATTCCGGCCCGAGAGCCGGCAATGGTGCCATTGATACCCTCTTCCGCCAGTAGCAGGGTGCCCTTTACCTCATTGTCCAACATGACAGTAAGCAAGGGCTCACGGCGCTCGACGTAATCTTCAAGGGTGACAAATTTATACAGTGCAGCTACAACAATAGAACCAGACATGTCGACTTCTCCAGTGGTCGTCCTCGTAAGGGACGGACCGGTTAATGCACAACGCCGGCAAAGGCCGGCGCTGGAGCGACAAGTCTAAGGAAGCGCGACGGGCTTGAACAGAGCCCTCAAGCGGATCACAGCCATTTCTAGTCGTGCAGTCCGTCATGCTTGCTGCCACCGCGACATGTCGGCGACTCAGGTGCCATTCCTTGTCTGGCCCACTCTTCGGGTGTGTAAGTATGAAGCGCCAGGGCATGAAACTCACCCATCAGCCCACCCAGCGCCCCGTAGACCTTCTGATGCCGCTTAACGGCATTCAACCCTTCAAATTGTTCACTGACCACTACAGCCTTGTAATGGGTTTCCTGACCACGGCTGTGCATGTGGCTTTCGTCAACAACATCAAGATGCTGCGGCTGCAGCATGCTTAACGTTGAAAGAATACGGTCGCGCATACTCATGGATAGGTCTCGCTTATTTCTTAGAACCGCTACCGTCAGGAGCAGCTTGTGGCTTAACACCCAGCTCTTTATCCATATCACTCAGCAGCTTGTTGACCTGAGGAACGGCCTGCTCGAGCTTGCCCTGGGTCAGCTGGGCAGACTGCATGGAGATCTGCGGTAGCGTGTTCATCATTTTCTTACCCAGTGGAGACTGGTAGAAGTCGATCAGGTCTTTCAGCTCGGCTTCACTGAAGTTCTGAGTATAGAGCTTGACCAGATCAGGCTTAACCTTGTCCCAGCCAATCGACTTGTCCAGTGTTGCATTAGCACGCGCAACGTAGCTTTCAAGAACAGCCTTCTTGCTCGGAGCCTTGGCTTGGGCGAAATGCTGATCAAACAATTCATGCACTTGGGCATAAACCGGTGTAGTGAGCTTGTCGGCGTTGGCCAGCTTTAGAAACCGCTCGGCTTGGGCAGCATGGCTAGCCGCATCAGCCAGGGCCAGGCCACTGACACCAGAGAGCATCACAGCGGTGCAGACAGCACGAAAAGTCTTCATCGGACATCCTTTAAACATGAATAGCGATAGCTAAAAGATCCGTATTCTGCCCACGTGTTTCCCGATGACTCAAGTCGTATTCCGGCTCCGTTCAGGCAAGCTTCAGCATCTTCAATGGTAAATCTAGCTGAAATCTGACCCGCCTGATGTTTTCGGAACCCACCCTACATCTGAATAGACTAATCACCGATAAGCGCTAGCCTTGGCTCTATTGGTTTCCCATCACTGCTTTAAAGCCTTTCATTGGCCAGCGCGCCGACCACCCAAATCTGCATGCAGGAGAGCATCATGAGCCGTACCGAAACCGACAGCCTAGGTCCTGTAGAAGTCGACGAAAATGCCTATTGGGGAGCTCAGACACAGCGCTCCATGGAAAACTTCGCCATTGGTGGCCAGAAAATGCCGCTGGCGATCGTGCATGCACTTACGCTGATCAAGAAAGCAGCGGCTCGGGTGAATGCAGGGCTAGGCGAATTGCCGCAAGAGATAGCGGACCTTATTGAGCAATCAAGCAATGAGGTGCTTGAAGGGCGTCATGATGATCAGTTTCCCTTGGTTGTCTGGCAAACCGGCAGCGGCACCCAAAGCAATATGAACGTCAATGAAGTGATTGCGGGGCGCGCCAATGAACTTGCAGGCCAGGGCAAGGGCGGCAAGAAGCCTGTGCACCCTAACGACCATGTCAACCGCGGCCAAAGCTCCAACGACTGCTTCCCGACTGCCATGCACATCGCAACTGCACAAGCCGTACTGGGAGATCTGCTGCCTGCTATCGATGAGCTTTCCGGAGGTCTGGCCCAGCAGGCCGCACGTCATATGAGTCTGGTCAAAACTGGCCGTACCCATATGATGGACGCAACACCTATTACTTTCGGTCAGGAAGTGTCGGCCTACGTCGCTCAGCTCGACATCGCTCAGAGCGCCATTCGTGCAGCCCTTCCAGCCATTTATGAACTTGCTCAGGGCGGAACGGCAGTAGGAACTGGCCTCAACTCTCCCAAAGGCTTCGACGAGGCGATTGCAAAAGAAATTGCATCACTTACCGGCCTACCCTTTGTCACTGCACCCAACAAGTTTGCTGCCCTGGCAGGTCACGAACCACTTACCGCACTGTCAGGCGCACTGAAAACGCTGGCCGTAGCCCTCATGAAGATTGGTAACGACCTGCGCTTGCTAGGCTCTGGCCCCAGGGCAGGCTTTGCCGAGGTCAAGCTACCAGCCAATGAACCTGGCAGCTCCATTATGCCCGGCAAGGTCAATCCAACCCAGGCGGAAGCCTTAACCATGCTGGCCTGCCAGGTAATGGGGAACGATACCACCATCACTTTCGCTGCCAGCCAGGGGCATCTGCAGCTGAACGTTTTCAAGCCCGTCATTGCCTATAACATTCTTGGATCCATTCGTTTACTGGCCGACGGCTGCCGCAATTTCAACAAACATTGCGTAGCCGGCATGGAACCTGACGCCGAGAAAATGGCAGCTCACCTTGAGCAAGGTCTGATGCTTGTAACAGCCTTGAACCCCCACATTGGTTATGACAAGGCCGCTGAAATTGCGAAGAAGGCTTATGCCGAAAATAAGACCCTCAGAACAGCAGCCCTTGAGCTTGGTCATCTGAACGAGGCGCAGTTCGATGAGTGGGTAAGGCCTGAAACCATGCTGGAAGCAGGCAGCCATGGCTGAGCCAAGAACGGGCGCAACACCTCTAGAGGGCGATGGCAAGCGAGTCCTGGTTATCCAGGGCTCGCCCAAGAGCGAAAGCTTCTGTCATGCGCTGAGCGCAGCCTATATACAAGGGGCTCGCCAACATAATCATGTAGTACGTGAATTACGACTGGGAGAGCTTAGTTTCGACCCGGTACTTCGAGAAGGCTACGATAAGAGCCAGATTCTTGAAGAAGATTTGCTGGAAGCTCAACGACTGATTCATTGGGCAGAACATCTTCTATTTGTTTACCCCATCTGGTGGGGTGGTCTACCTGCCCTTTTAAGCGGATTTATCGAGCGTGTTTTCTTGCCAGGCTTTGCATTCGCTTATCGCGATCAGATCTGGGGAGGTGAACAACTTCTATCAGGCCGAAGCGCTGACCTTATCGTCACTGCTGACAGCCTGCCTACTCCCTGGAAGCGCCTGAGAGGACTTTCTCCGCATCGTCTCATGATGCGAGAGGCCTTGGATGTGTGTGGCATACAGATTCGTGAACATCTGGAATTCGCACCAATAAGAGCAAGTAGCGAGGAACAACGATTGAGATGGCTTCAAGATGTGCAAAGAATGGGGTCAAACTTGAACTAGAAACCTTTATTGAAAGGTATGCTGCTAAATTAATTACCTGAACTTAATAAATAGTCTTTTAAATAAGAAAGCCCCAATATGCATAACAAAACTGACTTCGTAGAAACCAAACCTTATTTGAGTTGCGCTGGCGTATGCTTGTAAGCGCACTTTCATGACAAAACATAATTTCATAATATGTAACAATCTTTATTTTTAGCACTCTCGCTTCGACTCCTTTTCCGCTTCTTTTTGTAGTACTTGCCTGCTGTCAATTCCCTACAATCAACAATCTCTCAACCAAGGTGCGACATATTGAAGCAGGTATTGAAAAATCAAGGACTTAGCTAGCTCCTTGTATCGCCTAAAAGCGACTCAATGATAGACGTGAACCCTAGATGAACTTAAACTGCGCACGGCCCAATAAGGCGTGCCTTGAAGCGCTCTTGAGAGAGAGAAAAAACACCTGATTGATAGCAATATGCCTACATAAGGCAGGGTGAATTTTCAACTTGCAACAATATGCTCGCTCGCAAGCAGATGGCTTCAAGTCCACCGGGTTGGTAAGCAAGCGAGATTGGTCCGGATGCTGCCCATTAGCGCGTCCGCATAGGCCTCGTGCTTATTGGTACAGCTTACGCTACCCAAGTTGCAGCGTTATTTTTTGGTACACGGCACTGACGTGAATAAGATTCATGGCACGGCCAAGCCTTAAATGTATCCCCTGCTATGCTTGGTAATACCACGAGCGCGTAGCCTGTCTGGGAGAGTCCTGTTTTCCAGTTGCGATCGATTTCAACATTAAGGCCCGAACAAGCCCGCACTCTACGCAGGCTAGGTAAGGAGGACTGGTGAAACGTGCAATCCAGACGTAGGCCCAAGACTGGCTCAGCTTGGCTCAAATGGATTTCGGTCGTAACATATCCTTACATGTGACTCAATGACGCACGACGTCATCGACACGTTTGTAATGACCGCGACACCCAAAGCTTCATCAGCCTGACCTATTTCTGCGCCGCACTTAAATAAGTGATGGTACCGATTACTGGCTATCCCCCTGAAACGAAGAGTGCCCCTCAACCGAGGTCGTGAGATGAGAAAAAAGAAACATAGTATTTTTTCTAGCCTATTGGCTTTAGGTGCCACTGGTTTACTCAGTGGTTGTAACATGACGCTTTTAGACCCTAAAGGCCCAGTAGGTTTAGAATCAAAACACCTTATATTGACTGCCACTGGCCTGATGTTGATTGTCGTTATCCCAGTCATCGTCATGGCGATCCTTTTCTCAATCAAATATCGCGCCTCCAATAAGGATGCCGATTACGCACCCAATTGGGCGCACTCGACCAAGATTGAAGTGGTGGTGTGGGGTGTTCCGCTAGTGATCGTGGCTATTCTGGCCGTGCTCATCTGGAAGACCAGCCACTCTCTTGACCCTTTCAGGCCACTCGACTCTGACGTCAAGCCGATTACCATCGAAGCTATTGCTACCGATTGGAAGTGGGTTTTCGTTTATCCGGAACAGGGCATCGCTACGGTCAACGAGATTGCATTCCCGGCCAACACGCCGGTTAACTTTCGCATCACCTCCGATACCGTCATGAACACTCTGTTTATTCCGGCCTTGGGCAGCATGGTCTACGCCATGGGTGGCATGCAGACCCAACTGCATTTGATGGCTCATGAAACTGGCCAGTATGGCGGTGGCTCGGCCAACTACAGCGGCGCTGGCTTCTCGGATATGAAGTTCATCGCACACGCTACGACACCTGAAGAGTTCAACGCGTGGGTTGACAAGGTCAAGGCTTCTCCTAAGACACTGAGCTCTGAGGTCTATGCAGACTTGGCCATGCCCAGCGAGAAGCACCCGATCGAGTATTACTCATCCGTGGCTCCTCACCTTTTCCAGGACATCATCGATAAATACTTGAAAGGCGATTACAGCAAGCGTGTAGATCAGGTAATGGATCAGGCAATGAATAAGAGTGCGCACGAAGGTGCGGCGGAGTAAATCATGTTCGGAAAATTAAGTCTCGCAGACATTCCTTATCATGAACCGATCATCGTAGGTGCGGTCGGTGCCATGATTCTGGGTGTGATAGCCGTATTTATCGGCCTCACCTATTTCAAGAAATGGGGTTACCTGTGGTCCGAATGGATCACGACAGTTGACCACAAGAAAATCGGGGTGATGTACATCCTGGTGGCGCTCATCATGCTGCTCCGCGGCTTCTCCGACGCCATTATGATGCGTGCACAGCAGGCTATCGCAGCCGGCGGTGCAGAAGGCTATCTGCCTCCACATCACTACGACCAGATCTTTACCGCACACGGCACGATCATGATCTTCTTCGTGGCCATGCCGATGGTGACTGGCCTGATGAACCTTGTCGTGCCGCTACAAATCGGCGCGCGGGACGTTGCCTTCCCCTTCCTGAACTCCTTCAGCTTCTGGGTGTTCGCGGTAGGTGCGATCCTCATCAACCTGTCTCTAGCCATAGGTGAATTCGCAGCAACCGGCTGGGTAGCCTATCCACCACTATCGGGTATTCAATATAGCCCGGGCGTAGGGGTAGATTACTACATCTGGGCATTGCAGCTTTCGGGCCTGGGTACGTTGTTAACAGGTGTGAACTTTGTGGTAACCATTTTAAAAATGCGTACCACTGGCATGACTCTAATGAGAATGCCGATCTTCACCTGGAACGCCCTGTGCACCAGTATTCTGATCGTTGCAGCCTTCCCGATTCTGACCGCCACATTGGCTATGCTCTCGCTTGACCGTTATCTGGGCATGCACTTCTTCACCAATGAGCTTGGTGGCAACCCCATGATGTACGTCAACCTGATTTGGGCGTGGGGTCACCCGGAAGTATATATCCTCATTCTGCCCGCCTTTGGCGTGTTCTCTGAGGTAGCGTCTACATTCAGTGGCAAGCGCATGTTCGGCTACGTGTCCATGGTATGGGCAACGCTGGCCATTACTGTACTGTCCTTCATTGTATGGCTGCACCACTTCTTTACCATGGGCTCCGGCGCTAACGTCAATGCGTTCTTCGGTATCGCTACGACAATTATTGCCATCCCAACCGGTGTGAAGATCTTTACCTGGCTCTTCACCATGTATAAAGGCCGTATCCGCTTCACTACTCCCATGTTGTGGACGATTGGCTTTATTGTCACTTTCAGTATCGGTGGTATGACCGGCGTTCTGCTGGCTGTTCCAGGTGCCGACTTCGTTCTGCACAACAGCCTGTTCCTGATCGCTCACTTCCACAACGTGATCATTGGTGGCGCTGTATTCGGTTACTTTGCAGGTGTTGCCTACTGGTTCCCGAAAGCCTTCGGTTTCACGCTTAATGAAAGACTGGGTAAATACGCCTTCTGGTGCTGGTTGGTGGGCTTCTATGTAGCTTTCATGCCGCTGTATGTACTGGGCTTCATGGGTATGACTCGTCGTCTGAACCACTATGACAACCCGGACTGGCATCCTTGGCTAATCGTGGCGGCTATTGGTACAGCTATCATCCTGTGCGGCGTCCTATGCCAGTTGCTTCAGTACTATGTCAGCATCCGTGACCGTAAACTGAACCAGGACGTAACCGGTGATCCATGGGGTGGCCGTACACTGGAATGGTCTACTTCTTCTCCGCCACCTTTCTATAACTTCGCAGAACAGCCGGTTGTTGATGATATCGACGCGTACTGGGGAGCTAAGGAAAAAGGTCTGGCTGAGCGTAAAGCTGCTGACTACAAAGACATTCACATGCCGCGCAACACAGGCGTTGGATTCATCATGGGTATGTTCAGCTTAGCCCTCGGCTTTGCTCTTATCTGGCACATCTGGTGGCTAGCTGCTGTTGGATTCGTCGGCATGATCGCTACCTTTATCGTTCGCAGCTTCGACGATGACATCGACTACTACGTACCTGCCGCTGAAGTGGCACGTATCGAGAATGAACATCTCCAGAAACTAGCAGCGAGTCAGGCTTAAACTTATGTCTAGTCAAGTTCTTCACAACCAAGTTGCCCATGCTGAGGAGCATGGGCACCACGATGCCGGATCCATGACTGTATTCGGTTTCTGGCTGTACCTGATGACGGACTGCATTCTGTTTGCGACTATCTTCGCATCCTATGCTGTCCTAAGCGGTAGCTTTGCCGGCGGTCCTACCGGTAAAGAAATTTTTGAACTGCCTTATGTTCTGGTAGAAACCTTCCTGCTGCTGTTCAGTAGTATCACGTATGGCTTTGCCATGATCGCTGCACACAAGGAGCAAAAGAGCAAGGCGCTGGGCTGGCTGGCTGTTACCTTCCTGCTCGGCCTTGGCTTCATCGTGATGGAAATCAACGAATTCCATCATCTGATTGCTGAAGGCTTTGGCCCTCAGCGTAGCGCGTTTCTATCTGCGTTCTTTACCCTGGTCGGTACTCACGGTCTGCACGTCACATCCGGTCTGATCTGGATGGCAATCCTGATGATTCAGGTTAGCCAGAAAGGTCTGACTGCGACCAACCAGACCCGCCTGATGTGCCTGAGCCTCTTCTGGCACTTCCTGGACATCGTCTGGATCTGCGTGTTTACCGTTGTATATCTGATGGGGGTTATGTAATGGCTCACGAACACGGACATATCGTCCATGCGGGCTCTAGCCACGGCACTGTGAAGTCTTACATTATCGGCTTCGTTCTGTCTGTCATCCTGACCGTGATCCCATTCGGCATTGTCATGAACCCTGTGTTATCACAGTCGGCTACGCTGATAGTGATCTGGGTGATGGCACTTGTGCAGATCTTTGTACACTTAGTGTTCTTCCTGCACATGAACACGTCGTCCGAGCAGCGTTGGAATGTGATCGCTTTTGCTTTCACTATTCTGATTACTGTTATCGTGGTCGCGGGCTCGCTGTGGATCATTCACGGCATGCATAGCAACATGCTGGCCCACTAAGAGTCGCTTCGATGATCAAGAAATACCTACTTATAACGAAGCCAGGCATTATCTTCGGCAACCTGATCTCGGTTGCCGGAGGTTTTTTCCTTGCTTCGAAAGGAAGCATCGACTTAGCACTTTTCTTAGCTACCGCAGTAGGGGTGTCTCTGGTCATCGCTTCCGGCTGCGTCTTCAATAACTATATTGACCGTGACATTGATAAGGTCATGGAACGGACGAAAAATCGTGTCCTCGTCCAAGGACTTATCTCTCCAAGTGTCACATTGTCCTATGCCACGCTCTTGGGCATTGCAGGTATCGCGCTTCTTTACTTCAAAGTAAATGCGCTATCCGCAGCCTTTGGGCTCATGGGATTCGTTGTGTATGTGGGTCTATACAGCCTGTGCCTGAAGCGTAAATCTGTGTATGGCACCTTAGTGGGTAGCCTGTCGGGTGCGGCTCCTCCTGTAATCGGCTATTGCGCCGTTAGCAATGAGTTCGATATGGGTGCCGCTATCCTTCTGCTGATTTTCTGCCTCTGGCAAATGCCGCACTCCTACGCCATTGCAATATTCAGACTGAACGACTATCGGGCAGCTTCAATTCCGGTATTGCCAGTCATGAAGGGTATCCCTGTAACCAAGCGCCATATTACGGTCTATATCCTGGCCTTTCTGGCCGCTACGCTAGCGCTCACGATTGGGGGCTACGCCGGTTATAAGTACTTGGTGGTTGCAGCAGCCATGGGCGTTTATTGGTTGCGCATGGCTCTAATGGGCTACAAGACCAACGATGACAATGCCTGGGCAAGAAAATTGTTCGTCTTCTCCATCGTTACGATCACTGCGCTGAGCGTGATGATGTCGGTAGACTTCAATGTTCCTGCCTCTGAAGTACTGGTAGCGATGGCTCGCTAACAGTGCCTCACCTCAGGGCCTGGACAACTCGTTCAGGTCCTGAGTCCCCTCCCCCTACTACCGCCTCTCCAGCCGACGCTTTTTCCTTCAGACTTATTTTCGGTTAACGCTGTGAGGCCATCGAAAGGTCTGCGCCTTCCACCACTCAGGCAATAGCCGTCTGACCTTGGACTGAGCAAAACGGTCATCAATCAGGTACAGCACACCACGATCAGAGGTTGTCCTTATGACCCGGCCTGCTGCCTGAATGACCTTATGCATACCTGGATAAAAGTAGGCATAGTCATAACCAGTACCAAATTGTCGGTCGAGCTTCGTCCTGATCTGTTCATTGGCAGGATTGATCTGAGGAAGGCCAAGTGTTGCGATAAAAGCTCCTATCAGCCGCTGCCCTGGCAGGTCGACACCCTCGCCAAAACTCCCCCCTAGCACTACGAAACCAACACCGCTGCTGGTGTTTGTAAACCGTTGCAGAAACTGGGCCTTGTCTGCCTCATTCATCTGCCGTGCCTGGAGCCAAAGCGGAATATCCGGGAAAAGATTGGAAAATAACGATGCAGTCTTTTCGAGATAGTCGAAGCTACTAAAGAAAGCCAGATAATTTCCTGGCTCCTGTCTGTACTGCCAAGCCATTAACTCTGCAATGGGCCGCAGGGATTGCTCTCGGTGTTGATAACGCGTCGAAATGTTGTCTACGAGGCGAACCGATAACTGTTCAGCCGCAAACGGGGACTTTACGTTAACCCAAGGTGTACCCGCTGCAAGCCCAAGCGTATCCCGCAAGAAGTGAGGCGGACTTAAGGTCGCGGAAAAAAGAATAGCGGCATGGGTTGCGTTGAATCGCGGGCCGATAAAAGGTGCCGGGACTACATTCCGTATGGTTACAACGGACTGTTGCACGGCTGGTTTACGTGCCAGCTCATTTTTTTTCAGTAATTCGAACAGTGAGTGCTCACCAAAACTTTCAGCCATCCGAACGAATTGAATTGCATCAAAATAGAAACGCTGAAGCGTGGCATCCAGTGGAGCCAGCGTCTCGCTAAGCAGATCGTTTATAGCTGAAATCGCTTTTTGCAGCGCGGATAACAACTTCGCGGGAATTTCGTTGTATGCCTGATAGGTTGAAGGTTGTTCCTTGATTAAGGCATTCCAGCAACGATTGATCCGATCCAGTGGTTGCTTCAGCACTGGAGGTCTCTCTTTGCGAAGTGACGCTACCACAGCATGATCCAGAGAGGCGGTATACATTCCCCGCGCACGCTCCAATAGATTATGAGCTTCATCAACGAGGATTCCGATCCGCCATTGGCTCTGCTCCTTTAAGGCAAAAAGCATAGCGCTGCTGTCAAAGTAGTAGTTGTAATCCCCTACAATGACATCGCACCAGCGCGCCATCTCCTGACTCAGGTAATAAGGACAAACCTGCCATCCAAGCGCTATGGTGCGTAGCGAGTCATAATCCAGTACCTTTTCCCTCAAGGCGGCTTGCCGGGCTTGGGGCAAACGGTCATAGAACCCCTTGGCCAGAGGACAGGATTCACCATGGCATGCTTTATCCGTGTGCTCACATGCCTTGTCGCGTGCCCTCAGTTCCAGAATACGCAGCGAAAGCTCTGGTGCGGCCTGGGTGATAGCGCCCATCGCATTGAAAGCCAACTGACGACCAGAATTCTTTGCGGTAAGAAAAAAGACTCTGTCCAGATTTTGCCGGGACATAGCCTTGAGCAATGGAAACAAGGTGCCAATGGTTTTGCCTATCCCCGTGGGCGCCTGGATCATGAGGCTACAGCCTACATGGGCCGCTTTATAGACAGCCTCGGCAAGATCACGCTGCCCCGTACGAAAGGAGGCATGTGGAAAGGGTAACGCCTCCAGGCAACGCTGGCGGTGCTCGCGATGAGTCAGTTCCTGCTCAGCCCAGTCCAGAAACAGGCTGCACTGCCGTTCGAAGTACTCTTTAAGCACTCCAGATGTAAACCGCTCAAGCAGAGTAGTTTCCTTCTGACTGCCTACGTCAAAATACACCAACGCCAGCTCGAGCTCATGAAGCGACAATTTTTGGCAGAACAGCCATCCATATATTTTCGCTTGTGCCCAATGCAGGTGACGATGATTGGGCGGCATGTGAGTCAGGTCGCCCCGGTAAGTTTTTATTTCCTCGAGCCGGTTCAGCTCCGGGTCGTATCCATCGGCCCGCCCTTTGACGCGAAGATGCCTGTACTCACCCTCCAGCGCTACCTCCCGCTGGTAAGACTGCTTTCGACGCGCGGTAACGATGCCATGTCCTTGAATGCCCTCAAGGGCTGTCGGTGATGGCGTGAAACGCAGATCAAGGTCTCCCTGCTTAGCAACAAACTCACACAGAGCCCTTACAGCAACGCTGTACTGCACGCAACAGACTCCTTCCATTGCACATAACACACACATACCGGCATTTCATGAGCCATACAGTAATCCAACCAGCGAACCTGATTATCTTGGAGACGATCGCCCGGTCCCTTCACTTCGATCATGCGGTACCGTCGCTCGTGGGGCCAGAACTGGATCAAGTCTGGAAATCCTGTCCGGTTGACCTTTACATCTTGAAGTATTCGCTCGAACCACACGCGTAAATGCTGGGGAGGCAAGCACTGCAATGCTAGCTCCAATACTTCTGCCGTTACGGCTCCCCATGCAATAAAAGGGGCCTGGATACCCTGCTTTTCCAGGAAGTTGCGTTTGATGGTTTCCTTATAACAGCCACTTTCGAGCTGAGACAGGCATGCTTCAAATTGCTGTGCACGCCTGGTTGCGAATTGCGGCATATGAATGTCGGCAGGAGCGCGATGAAAAGGATGAAAGAAGGCTCCAGGCAAAGGAACAAAAATTGCGTCCCAGCATAAAAGACCAAGTAGCGCATTGATCAGGATATTTTCAACATAAAAGACCGGCGCATCAGGTTCCGACAGATGCTCTTGAACACATAACTCAACAGGACGACAAGCATCCAGACGATGTAACGTCAGGTCGATACGCTCAACGCAGCGTTCGATGCGCTTGGGCAACTTGGGCATACTCAGCTTACGCCGCAGCCGGGGTAACATACGGGCCAATAGCTGGGCTTCACTGTCACTTTCTGGAGCTCGCTCTGCCTGGCAGGCCAGTTCAAAAGCGGCTTTATACTGCTCGGTTTTTTCGAGTACACGGATAGCGCGAATTCTTGCGCCAGGATGCCGGCAACTTTGGTAAAGCTCCAGGGCGGCAGTAAAGTTGCCCTGCTGTTCACAGCAGTAGGCAACCTCATAAGTCAGTTTACCTCTGCGTGCCTCCAGCCAATCATTATCTAACGGTAATCTGGGGAGCACATCTAGAATGTCGTCCAATGCAGTTCCGTCACGAAAGCGCTCACGACAGTCATACAGTGCTACGTAATCATCGATGTCTTTGCGGACACGGAAGCCCCGTGATGAATCAGAAAATTCCACCTTTTCATAACGGAAAATTCCGAGATCCGATAAGACGAACTCGCTCCAGTCCTGATGTAAATTACCGAAAAACATAAGCCTTAATCGGTCACATATGTTTGTGACGGTAATTTCATAGACGTGGTCATCCAGCGAGCTGCACCATTCCGTCAGCAGCCTCGGATCATTAAAGTCAGCCTTGAGCACTTCAAGCTGCTCTGACTTCTTTAAAGATGAGCGAGATAACTGCTCAGGAAAGACCTGAGCCAATTCTGCCTTTTTCAGCAAACCGAACAGTTGCTCTAGAGAAAGTACCGGCCTATCCGATACCCAGCCCAGCTCAACCAGTGGCAACACTGCTTGATGGGGGCAGCCAATCTCCTGGTAGCACAGCTTGCTGCCTCGGAACAGCGCCCCTTTGCGCATGACCATTCTAACCAACAGGGCCTGCGAGGCTTTAGGAAGCGAAGGAAAAACCTGGAGAAACACCCTCTCCGTCTCATTCAGAAGATCATTGTAACGCTCGCCGGTCCAGGCCAGTACCGTGTGGAAATTATTCAGGTAATAAAACGGATCTTCCAGAATTCGAGTAGCGTGCATGGAGAGTCACAGTACCGCTACGGGCCTTAACAAAAGAAACCCGTTTTTGTGTAGTTGAATGAAGGAGGTCTTTCGAACACAGGGTGGATGTATATACAGATAACAGCGAGGCGACTACCAATCAACCGTGTCTGGATGAATGGATGCAACAGATACCTAAAAACTGAACTCTAATGTTCAGCGGTTATACCTCAAGCTTTTCAGGTAGCGAATTATCACCTACACCTTTAGTGATACGACTCGCGCTGTAACCCTGCCATTCTGGAAACGCTTGGCAATATATCCATAGCCAAAATAGTTGACGGCAAAGCAAACCAACGCTGTTTTGCGTGGTCAGAAAGTAAATCGGTTCGGAGATCAGTCATGTTTGGTAAGCGCACTGAAGATAGTAATTCAGCCACTCACTTTCGCAGCGAGCGCATTAGCTGGGTTAATGGCAATTATTTCTTCACAACGCGAGAAGGTACGCTCGAAGGACCTTTTTTTACCCGTGAAGAGGCCGAGCACCAGATCGGACGGTATATCTCTAGAATGACCCAGGCCGCTGAAATTCAAAAGCGAGCTGGCTAATTCCTCTAAAATCCCGCGTTCGGATCGGCTAGACTTGCGTTTTGCTTGGCCCAAATAAGCAGTGCAGTCGATGTCAGATACCTTTCACGCCGAGTTGGACTGGGACGATCAGGGTCAACCGATCTCCCGCTCCTTTGGCGATGTCTATTTTTCCAAGGCGAGTGGCCTTGAAGAAACCCGTTACGTTTTTCTGGCTCAAAATGAACTTCCACGTCGTTTCGCCGCGCTTCATGCAGGTGAGGTCTTTACGATTGGTGAGACAGGGTTTGGAACGGGACTCAATTTTCTTTGTGCCTGGCAGCTCTTTATACAGACAGCACCCGCTGAGGCCCGGCTGCACTTCGTTAGTGTTGAAAAATTCCCGCTGAGTGCTTCGGACCTGAAAAAAGCTCTGGCCCTTTGGCCTGAATTAGTGGATTACGCCGACGCGCTGTTGGCTCAATACATTGCCGTACATGCTGGCTTTCAGCGTTTCTCCCTAGATGATGGCCGAGTTACGCTAACGCTTTTGATAGGGGATGTACTCAATTGTCTGCCGGAGCTGGATGCTCGGTGTAATGCTTGGTTTCTTGACGGATTCGCTCCAGCCAAGAACCCGGATATGTGGACAAGCGCTTTATTTAAACAACTATCCCGGCTGTCGGCTGATGATGCAACACTCGCTACGTTTACTTGTGCCGGATTTGTTCGTCGCGGCCTGACAGAGGCCGGCTTTGCAATGAAGAAAGTACAAGGCTTTGGACATAAGCGGGAAATGCTCAAAGGCAGTCTTGTGGCGCCGGTACCTGGCTCTGTCAAACCATGGTTTGAGCGGCCGCCGCTCCATATTGGCCCTAGAACAGCCATAGTAATAGGTGCAGGGCTAGCAGGCGCTTCGACAGCGGCCAGTCTCGCAACGCGTGGTTGGCAGGTAACGGTTCTGGAGCGCCATGCAACTTTTGCAGCAGAGGCATCCGGCAATCTGCAAGGCGTTCTATACCTTAAACTCTCCCCTCACTTCACCCCGCTTACCCGCTTAGCCTTAAGCGGTTTTGGCTATACCCGTCGTCTGCTGGAGGGTCTGGACAAAACATTGAACTGGGATGGGTGCGGTACGATACAACTGGCTACTGACCCTGCCGAGGACAAACGTCAGCAGCAACTGGCAGAACGGTTGCCATCAGCTTTACTGCGCCGAGTCAATGCTGATGAAGCCTCAAAGCTTTCTGGGGTTGAGCTTTCCCAAGGGGGAGTTCACTTTCCGGAGTCGGGCTGGGTTCATCCACCTGCGCTCTGTCGATTTTTACTGCAGCATCCCAATATCACGCTGATGACCCATCAGGAGGCTATTCGGCTCGAGCGTCACCACGCCCAATGGAAGGTGTACGGCAACGAAGCACTTTTAGCTCAAGCGTCTGTTGTTGTGGTGGCCAGCGCGACTGAGACGGCAACACTGATAGAGAACGCCCAACTACCACTCAAACGTATTCGTGGCCAGATAACTCATTTGCCAGCGACACGCGCAAGCCAGGCGCTGCAATGCGTAGTTTGCGGTGAAGGGTACATTGCTCCTTCACGGAATCATCTCCATACATTGGGAGCCAGCTTCGACTTCAAGCGTGACGATCTTGAGCTGTGCACTGAAGAACATAAAGGTAATCTTGCATTACTTAATGCCCTCTCACCCGTGCTGGCCAAGGCACTTGGTGCCGAACAACTGGATCCAGCAACACTGGAAGGACGGGCTGCGTTTCGCTGTACGACCCCTGACTATCTTCCAGTCGTGGGCCCGATAGCTGATGCTGCCGCCTTTGCGCATACTTATTCCATTCTCGGCAAAGATGCTCGGCAAGTACCGGAGAGTCCGGTACCTTGGCTGAATAATCTGTTTGTCAACGCAGGCCACGGTTCTCGCGGCCTGATCACCGCGCCACTTTCCGGCGAGCTGTTGGCGGCTTGGTTGAACAATGAGCCACTGCCATTACCTCGTGCCGTAGCAGAGGCCTGTCACCCTAACCGGTTTCCTCTGAGAGCTGTTATCAGGGGCCAAACCTGATGACATACTCATACCATCGCTAACCGCTGCTTTCGCTGGGGCGGAGGAAACGCCGCGTCAAGTAATGCCAGATCGTGCTCCGACAGTTCAAGCGTCGCAGATTTGGCATTTTGCTCGATATGATCAAGCCCGACGGCCTTGGGTATGGCGATCACCCCAGGCTGTCGAAGCACCCAAGCCAACGCTACCTGAGCCGGTGTAACCTCAAGTCGCTCCGCGACGGCCAGAAGAGCTGGATGCTGGAGCATGCCGCCACCCTGCCCTACCGGACAATAAGCGATAAGAGGCATTTGCTGCCGCTGGCACCAAGGCAGGAGGTCAAACTCAATGCCTCGCTCCTCCAGGTTATACAGGACCTGATTCGCGGCACAGCGATCGTCCGCAAGGTCAAGCATATCGTCCACGTCAAAATTCGACACGCCCCAATGCAGAATCTTGCCTTGTCCTCGCAGCGTCTCGAATGCCTCTACCGTTTCGCTCAGCGGTGTTCTTCCCCGCCAATGCAAAAGATACAAGTCGATACGATCTGTACGCAGACGACTGAGGCTGCGATCGCATGCCTGCAAAACACCCTCGCGATTCGCATTGTGAGGATAGACTTTGCTGACTAGGAAAATACTGTCACGCTGACCTTGAATGGCTTCGCCAACGACATGTTCAGCACCTCCTTCGGCATACATTTCAGCCGTGTCGATCAAGGTCATACCCAGCTCGATCCCACGGCGTAGAGCGTGTATTTCTCTTTCACGTGCTGATGCCTGCTCACCCATATGCCAAGTACCTTGGCCAAGCGCAGGGACAGTTGTGCCGTCAGGTAAACGAACTGTTTTCATGACGTGTACCCTTCGGTGGCATACCCGTTACCCGATGTTTTGGCAGGCTCATCCTTCCACGGATTAAAACTGCCAAAGCTCCAGAGATGCCCTTCACGGTCCCGGCAAGTAAAGGAACGGCCTCCATAAGGCGCCTCACGGATATCAATGATCACATCGGCACCCGATGCCTTGGCACGCTCGCATAAGACATCAGGTTCATCGGTTACCAGATACACTCCCTGAGTCACCCCTCTGGCCTGTTCCGGCTGGACCATATAAGCATCCACATCGTTATGCAGCACGGACGTTACGATGAGCATTCCCTGTCCATAAACAAGCTGTGCATATTCGATACTGCCGTCTTCATTCGAGATCAAGCTTTTTACCTCGAACCCAAACGTCAGGCGCAACCAGTCAATGGCAGCGGGTGCGTCGTGGTAGCGAAGGTAGGGAATGGCAAAACCATGTGCCGCCGAAGGGGTAGAAGTCATGAACGATCCTCCTGAAGTCTATTGAACTTAGACGCCGTGTTTGTCTTGCGTTCTGTCAAAAGGTCGGAATGACCATACGTCGCCTGCCTGTCGGCACTCGATTGAGACGAATCCCACTGATAAAGTGGCGCCCCCGCCAAACCTGGAACTGGCAATTACTTGATGCGCCTCAAGGACTTCTACATGTACCGCTCTCTTTCCAAACTCCTGGTATGCACGCTCACCATGCTTTCTCCTGTAATAAGCATGGCAGCCGACCCTATCGTTATCCGTTTCTCGCATGTTGCCGCGCCAGATACGCCTAAAGGCCAGGGTGCGCTACTGTTTCAGAGGAAGGTAGAGGAACAGCTGGGAGGGGCCGTCAAGGTAGAGGTATACCCTAACTCATCCTTGTATGGCGATAAGGAAGAAATTCAGGCGCTTCAAGATGGCAAGGTAGAAATGCTGGCAGTGGCGTTGGCCAAACTGGGTACTTATTCACCCAAACTGAAGCTGTTTGACCTACCCTTCCTGTTTGACAGCCAGGCCGCACTGGATCGGTTCCAAAGCAAGCCAACCGGACAACAGCTGCTCCTGTCCATGGAAAAGCAGAACATCGCAGGGCTGGCTTACTGGCATAACGGAATGAAGCAGCTTTCCGCTCAGAAGCCGCTGCGTGAGCCGGAAGACATGCGAGGCCTAAAGGTTCGCATTCAGGATTCGGACGTCCTTGAGTCTCAATTCCAGTCGTTGGGTGCTACGCCCGTCAAGCTGTCGTTCAGCAAGGTAAACCAGGCACTTGCTGACGGGACCATCAACGCGGCAGAAAACCCTTGGACCAACCTTTATAGCAAGCATCTTTACGAGCAGCAGCGCTATATCACCGAGAGCAACCATGGCTCTCTGGATTACATGCTCATTACCAACGCCAGCTTCTGGCGCCAGATTCCTTTTAACGTTCGCATCAAGCTGGAAACTATTCTTGGCGAAGTGACCTATGAGGTGAATCGACAGGCAGACGCACTCAATCAGAAAGACAAGGCCAAGATCGTGAGTGCTGGTAACAATGAAGTCATCACGTTAACCAATGATCAGCGTCAGCGCTGGAGAGCAGCCATGCAACCTGTATGGCAGCACTTCGAGAAACAGATCGGGCAGGACTTGATCAAGGCCGCCCTGTACACCAACGAGACGCCTTGACCTGATAAATACTGCTTCCTCAGGACCGTGGGGAAGCAGTTACCCTGTCCCATCGCTGTAACGGCTTCTCTCCAGACTGCTGACAGCCGATATCTCGAAACGGCCCTGCCAGTCGTTCCCATCCATCGCCGGGCGATGTCCTCTGACATACTACCTGCCCGTTGAACTTGCTACGCCATTTGAAGAAAGGTGCAGGCGCTGCGGCTACGCTTAGGCTCACAATCAGCAACAAGCCTGTTGTCCAGCGGCTATGTCGAAAAAGCCATAGCATGATTATCCTCCGAACACTATTGGATAAATACTTGACCGATAACCATCGGTTTAGCAAATGACGTACCAGGTTTGACGCTACAAAGCAGCGATAAAAAAGCCGGAGCAATTGCTCCGGCTTTTTTAGGGGCGGCCATGCCCTTGTTCAAATCCTGGCCCTGGCCCACCGGGACCTCCATGGTGACCTCCATGAGGCCCCCACCATCCACAGCAGCCGCTCAGTAGCAAACTGACCGCTAAAGTAGTCGCTAGCAAAACACGATGACGCATGGTTTACCTCGTGGGTCGATCAGCTTATTTAAAAGCTCCTCCTCAAAGGAGCCTGTAAAGCCAACACTACCCGGCACATTGTTCTTTCTCGAACGACTTTACCCCAGCTCACCATTCTTTACGCTTAGCTGACATTCCTCTCAGCTATTGCGGTATTCCTGCTCCGCGACCTCGAAGCACTGCTTCATTGATGCGCTCGGAGCGCTACCCAGTCGGCTGAATACAACAATAGCTAGGCTCGCAAGAATAAAGCCAGGCACAATTTCATACAGGCCAAGCCATCCCAGCTGCTTCCAGACCACCACAGTCACAGCACCAACGATCATGCCGGCCAATGCACCGTTACGTGTCATCCCCTTCCATAGGAGCGAGAAGAGAACAACCGGACCAAAGGCTGCACCAAAACCTGCCCAGGCGTAGGAGACCAGACCCAATACGCGGTTTTCAGGATTGGAAGCGATTGCGATCGCAATGACTGCAATGAGAAGAACCATAAGACGTCCCACCCACACCAACTCTTTCTGGGATGCGTGCTTGCGAAGGAAGGCCTTATAGAAGTCTTCAGTCAGCGCACTTGAGCAGACCAGCAGCTGACAGCTTAGTGTACTCATGACAGCTGCCAGAATGGCTGACAGCAGAACACCGGCCACCCATGGATTGAACAGCAGCTTCGCCAGCTCGATGAAAACCCGCTCAGGGTTTTCTGTCACTGCGCCAGCCTGCTCAGGATGCGCGGCAAAATAAGCAATTCCAAAGAAGCCTACACCCACCGCACCCACCAGACACAGAATCATCCAGGTCATACCGATTCGACGTGCTGAGCGCATTGACTTGACCGAATCTGCAGCCATGAAGCGTGCCAGGATATGAGGCTGGCCAAAATAACCCAGTCCCCAGGCCAGTAATGAAATAACGCCAACGAAGGTAGCCCCTTTGAAAAGGTCGAAATGGGCGGGGTTTACGCTTTCGATGGCAGCAAATGCTGGCTCAAGACCACCTGTGGCATTGAGTATCATGACTGGCGCCAGAATCAAGGCGAAGATCATGAGCGTAGCCTGCACAGTATCCGTCCAGCTTACTGCCAGAAAGCCACCTACAAAGGTATAGAGAATGGTCGCCAGTGCACCCGCCCACAAGGCTGTCCCATACGAGAGGCCAAAGGTGCTTTCAAACAGACGAGCCCCAGCCACAATACCGGAAGCACAGTAGATGGTGAAAAAAACCAGGATGATGATTGCCGAGAAAATACGCAGGACACGACTGTGATCCTCAAAGCGATGCGTAAAATAGTCTGGCAGTGTCAGAGCATTATTGTTGTGCTCGGTATGGACACGTAGCCGACCTGCAACCAGAAGCCAATTCAGCCAGGCACCTGCTATCAGGCCAATGGCAATCCAGCTTTCAGAAATACCGGCGAGAAAAATAGCGCCTGGCAGGCCCATCAACAGCCAGCCGCTCATGTCCGAAGCACCGGCGGACAACGCTGTCACTACACTACCGAGGCTTCTTCCCCCCAAGATGTAATCGTCGAAGTTTTTTGTAGATCGCCATGCCAGAAAGCCGATCAGGACCATGGCAGCGATATAGATCAGGAAAGTGATCAACGTTGGAGTATTGACGCTCATTATTCCCTCATTATTTGTTGTTGTGGGATCAATTACTCATCGCTCCCACGTTGGCAGAGGGCGACGCACATGCCGTCACCGTTGGGCAACCCATCAGGTATGCACCAGACAGAGTTCCATTCTGTCTTCTGGAACTACCAGTTTCCTGGCGTGTTTGGATCAAACTAGGTATTACCTTGGGCTACCAGACGACAAAAGCGTCATCAGACGAAGTGCAACCGTAGCCGGATGAACATTCTACGGAATTGGCAAACAAGTTGGGATAGCCACTGACAATCAAAAACGCTTCCTGAAACAAGGTCTTAACCTTCTATGTCAGCAGGATTGATTGAGCAACGAAAGAGACAGGTGCAACCGATTGGTTGCGCCTCACACGCTTATCATTGATGAATAATGTCTTTGCGCATAGGCGAAAGACGCGCAAGTAATCTGTTTTACGTCGGAACAGGGTAGCCAGCAGACACCCATCATTCGTCCAAGCGGGTCGGAAGCTCATGACAAGTAGTATCGCGACCACGGCGATCCATGAGCGCGTCACAGTGCTAGCGCCTCAACAGGGTTCTGAACACGGCGGTCATTCATCCAATGTTCAAACGCCTGCGCCGGCAGCGGACGACTGATCAGGTAGCCCTGCACCATGTCGCAGCCCCATAGCGTCAACAACTCCAGCGCCTGAGCATATTCCACACCTTCGGCAACAACCTTCATATCAAGGTTATGCCCCATATCGATAGTGGAGCGAACAATCACAGCGTCCTCGCTGTTATCACTCAGGTCGCGAATAAACGACTGATCGATCTTCAACTCGCTTACCGGCAGACGTTTCAAGTGAGCCAATGAGGCATAGCCGGTGCCATAGTCATCTACGGACAGACTGATACCCTGATCCCGGAGACGTTGCAGAATGCTTACTGCCCGCTCAGGATCCTGCATAATGGCACTTTCCGTTACCTCCAGAACAAGCTGGTCTGCTCGTACAGTCGAACCTTTAAGTAGTCGCTCCAAACGATTGGGGAGATCGCCATCAACCAAGTCGGCAGCGGATATATTGAGAGACACTCGTGCAGTAAGGCCTTGCTCGTTCCACTCTTCCAACTGCCGAAACACCTCCTCGACTACCCAAATCGTCAATAGGGTGATGCTGCCGGTACGCTCAGCCAACGGGATAAATTCCCCAGGCGATACCATACCGAACTGAGTATGCTGCCAACGTAGAAGCGCCTCAGCCATGAAAGGCCCCCGTCCATCCAGACTCAGCTTGGGCTGATAATGCAAGAGCAGTTCACCCCTTGAGTCTGCATGCTGAAGATCTCTGATAAGACTGATCTGACGATAATAAGCATCATCCCGACCATTCTCGTAAAGCTGCAGACGCCCGGCCTGGCTGCCTGCGTCCCGCATTGCAATACTGGCCCGCAGGAGCAACTCATGGGCCTCATGACCATCCTGAGGGTAGCAAGCCACTCCTACGCGGCAGCTCATCTTGAATTCGTTCAGCCCTACAGCAATAGGCAAAGCAATTGCCTGCTGAATTTCTTCAGCGGCTGCCAGAGCAGTATCAGGAGTACCTGGATTGAGCAGGAGCAGGAACTCATCGCCAACCAGACGAGAAACACAATCTCCATTTCCTACAAGACGTTTAAGTCGATCTGCAATGGTTTGCAGAACCACATCTCCACCCGCAGTACCACTGCTCTGATTGACCTCCCGAAAACGCTCAAGCCCCAGATACATGACCGCAACAGACTGTTCTCCCGCAATGGCGTGAGACAGTCGCTCCATGGCCAACACCCGATTGGGAAGCCCTGTAAGCGCATCATGGAGTGCGTTATGACTCAATTGCCGTTCTCGTTCGGCGATTCCGATCCGCATGGTGTCAAGTGTGCTGGCTAACCGGCCAAACTCATCACTTCGCGCCAGGGCAATTGGCGTGGTGTAATCGCCGTTACCGATCCGCTGGGTAGCAGCCGCCAATCGTCGAACAGGCTCAGCAACCCCTCTTGCAATAAGTAAAGCCAGACCCAGCGCCAGGACAAGCGTCAGTACGGCTATCCAGAACAACTGATGCATGAGAGGAGAAAACGCTTTCATGGCTTCGTCAAGCGGACGATGCAGAAAAGCGGATACCTTGAAGGTATCTGCATCAGTTAACGTCAGCCGCTCCGTCAGATAGTTACGACCATCCAATCTGAGCGGCAAAGGTTTGCCTAGCCTGATTTCACTGGCCGGATGGCTTAGCAGCTCGTCAGCGGCTTGATCCGAAAGGGTACTGATCGGCTCACCTGGAACGCCCCCCTCTTGCGCAATAAAAGACACATCCAGGCCGCTTAGCGAGCGCAATTCGCTCGCCAGGCTCTGATCCATGGCAAAGCCCATTACCACGCGCGCAACTGGTAGAGGAGCAAGTACAGGAGCCTCTACCATCAGATGTGGAACACGTTGCAGGGAAACGATACGCATCGTTTGATCAGCCGCACCGTCTACCTGGACCTTGTTACCCTCGTGAAATATCGACCCAACTGTATAGAGCGAAACGGTACTACTGATTACCCTTCCCGTCAGGTCAAGCAGCAACACCTCATCCGCCTCGATCCGAGCGCCATAATTAGCTAGCGCTGAAGTTATCGTTAACCCATCTCCAGAAGCGACAGCTCCTTTGAAAGCAAAATCGGATGTCAGAACCTGTACCGTGTCATGCAGTTGCCGTCCGCGCATCTCCACAAGACGCTCGAATACCCGAGCGCCGGTATTGAGCTGTGAAAGCGACTCGGCCCGTACAGATGATTGGGTAGCAGCCTTTACGGCAAAATAAACCGTTCCAATGGTTAGCAACGCCAGGATAAACATGGCGCTAGCGATGCGCGCCTGAAAGCTATTTCGCAGCGTCATCGGCAGCGCTCCGAAAGGCTTGCTCCAACGCATTCGGCGCCGGCTCTGAAGATTCATTACCAGGCGTTATCTCAATAGTGTATCGAGCTACCGATACACTCAGATCCCCTCCATGAGTCAGCTGTCTGGCCTTTGCAAAGGGATGCCATAAAGAGACATGGTACTTGCCGGGTGGCAAATCGAACGTTATTTCACCTTTTTCGTTACTGACAGCAAACCATGGGTCATCGGTAACAACGATATAACCCTCCATCCAGTCATAAATATTGCAGTCCAATACGACAAAGCCTGGTCTGTCGAATGTTACTGGATCAGCTGGAATGCCGTGATAAAGAGGCAAGTCGAATCGCTTGGCAGGTGAAAAGGAATACACCTGATGATGAACATTATCACTATTAGGGAAACTGACCTGCGTTCCGGTATGAGCCGCCAGTACATGCGGCACATAACGACGTTCCCGTTGATCCATGACCGCAGGCTGGAGCACAGCAAGATTAGTGCCTCCGCTTAACGTAACAACCGCATCCGCTAAAGGATTATCCTGTCCCTCGATAACTGCGATATGCACTTGAGTGGCCCATACCGGAACAGAGAGCGCCATAAGCCCACCGGTTAGCCGCCGCGCTATACGCATCATAGATGAAGACATGAGGTTATCCTTCGAACACGGCTTGGCAATTACCTACTCGTCCTTATCGGCACAGTGTCGGGATAGTTGAGACGCTATGATGTTTGTAAAGGAATCTAGCGCTCTCTAGCCAAGGCGAAGCCCAATAGCCTTACGTACTCTGGCAGGAAACGCCGCATCTGGCCGCTACTCGCCTGAAGGGTATCTCCGTCTCGCGCAGCAGATGGAGCGTCTAACCCAGGCGAGCCTTCAACAGCTATCAATACGGCGTCATGCCTGTAACGTCCTAAACTGGATATGGAAATAACTAGGGCTTGGCGGGACTTGCCAAGTGTTGAAAACTGGGTCCGGCGCAGGATAACGCGCTAAAACACGCAACCTTTCCATGACATCAGAAACGTTTTCCGTCATGTCATCTTCATCAAGATAGACAATCAACGTCTGGTTATCGCCTAACCTTGCAAAAGCATAAACACGTTCGCCAAGAGCAGTGCAGGCTTGCAGGCGGCACGCTCTCTACCTCGCCCTTCCAGAGATAATAGCCAAGCAAACAACATAGGACGGAGCCAGTTTGTTTATGTGCACTTACTCAAATGAAGCGCACTTGCCTATTTATCTGCGGTCAAGTCTAGAGTAGCCATCGACCACATTGAAAAGCTTCAAAGCCCTCCCCATGTTGGTCGCAAATAGTCATTCTAAGGTAAGTCAATGAGCGATCAGGAACATACTCCCGAAATCATCAGTGGCGACGGTTCAAAGACCGGCCTTGCACTGCCTGGACAAAATCTTCCCGACAAGCTTTACATCATTCCCATCCATAACCGGCCTTTTTTCCCAGCGCAGGTATTGCCTGTTATTGTGAATGAAGAGCCTTGGGCCGAAACGTTGGAGCTGGTGGCCAAAACCGATCATCACTGTCTGGCATTGTTCTATATGGACAATCCTCCCGAGGATGGAAACAGCTTCGACCCTGATAACCTGCCAGAGCACGGCACACTGGTTCGTATCCATCATGCCAGTCGGGAAAACGGCAAGCTGCAATTCGTAGCGCAGGGGCTTTCACGCGTCAGGATCAGCGGTTGGCTGAGACGTAAGCACCCTTACCTTGTTGAAGTTGAGCATGCCAAGACTCCGACTGACCCAAGCGATGAGGTCAAGGCATATGGCATGGCGCTGATCAATGCCATCAAGGAGCTGCTTCCGCTCAATCCACTCTATAGCGAAGAGCTAAAGAACTATCTCAACCGCTTCAGCCCCAACGACCCCTCGCCTTTAACAGATTTCGCTGCCGCCCTGACAACCGCACCAGGCCAGGAACTGCAGCAGGTTTTGGATACCGTCCCGATCCTTAAGCGCATGGAGAAGGTTTTGCCATTGCTGCGTAAAGAGGTCGAGGTCGGACGCCTGCAAAAAGAACTGTCTGCTGAGGTCAACCGAAAAATCAATGAGCGGCAACGAGAGTTCTTCCTTCGAGAGCAGCTCAAACTGATCCAGCAGGAGCTGGGTATAACGAAAGATGACCGCAGCAGCGATCTCGAAAGCTTTAGGCAGCGCCTAGAGGGCAAAGTCCTACCGGAACCGGTACGTAAACGCATCGACGACGAGCTCAATAAGTTATCCATTCTTGAAACCGGTTCGCCTGAATATGGTGTCACGCGCAATTATCTGGATTGGGCTACCGATTTACCCTGGGGTATACAGGGCAAGGACAACCTTGATCTGAAACGTGCGCGCAAGGTATTAGACCGTCACCACGCCGGCCTTGATGACATCAAAAGCCGCATTCTCGAATTTCTGGCTGTTGGCGCGTTCAAAGGAGAGGTATCTGGTTCCATCGTGCTGTTGGTAGGTCCTCCCGGCGTAGGTAAAACCAGTATCGGCAAGTCGATTGCCGAATCACTGGGCCGCCCCTTCTATCGCTTCAGCGTGGGCGGTATGCGAGACGAGGCAGAGATCAAGGGGCACCGTCGTACCTATATCGGAGCCATGCCAGGTAAGCTTGTTCAGGCTTTGCGCGATGTGAAAGTGATGAATCCAGTCATCATGCTAGATGAAATAGACAAGATGGGAGCTAGCTACCAAGGTGACCCTGCGTCTGCCCTGCTGGAAACGCTGGACCCTGAACAGAATGTAGATTTCCTGGATCACTATCTGGATCTGCGGCTAGATCTGTCTAATGTATTGTTCGTATGTACCGCAAATACCATGGACTCCATTCCTGGGCCTCTTCTGGACCGTATGGAAGTCATTCGCCTCTCAGGTTATATCTCGGAAGAAAAGCAAGCGATTGCCAAACGCCACTTGTGGCCCAAGCAATTGGAAAAAGCCGGTGTGCCTAAAGAGCGCCTGATCATCAGCGACAGTGCATTGAAAAGTATCGTTGAAGGCTATGCTCGAGAGGCTGGTGTACGCCAACTTGAAAAACAGTTGGGTAAGCTGGTACGTAAGGCTGTTCTAAGGCTCATTGAGGAACCTGAGCTCCGGATCAAGGTAGGTGCGAGTGACATCGAAAGTTATCTAGGGAAGCCTGTTTTCCGTAAAGAACAGGTTCTAAACGGCGTAGGCATTATCACCGGCTTGGCCTGGACCAGCATGGGAGGCGCTACCTTACCGGTAGAAGCTACGCGCATTCACACCTTAAACCGTGGATTCAAACTGACCGGTCAATTGGGCGAGGTCATGAAAGAGTCTGCTGAAATTGCATACAGCTACGTTACCTCCCACTTGAAGGAGTTCAAGGGAGATCCTACGTTCTTCGACCAAGCCTTTGTACATCTGCATGTTCCAGAAGGTGCTACTCCTAAAGACGGACCAAGTGCCGGTATTACCATGGCCAGCGCCTTGTTATCTTTGGCACGAAATCAGGCACCCAAGAAAAACGTAGCCATGACAGGCGAGCTGACTTTAACCGGCCAGGTTTTGCCCATTGGTGGCGTCAGGGAAAAAGTTATCGCAGCACGTCGGCAGAAAATATTTGAGCTTATTTTGCCAGACGCTAACAAAGGAGACTTCGAAGAGCTTCCTGAGTACTTGAAGGAGGAGCTGACTGTCCACTTTGCAAAGCGTTTTGCAGATGTAGCCAAAATCCTTTTTTAATCCATTAGCAAGGGCAGTTTGTGTACGAGCTTGCCCTTGCCTATCTTAACTTCGTTATCCTTGCAGCCGGTTGAAGAGTTTGGTTGGAGATACGAATGTTAAAATCAGCTACGCTTTGCGCTTTATTGACAACGCTGCTAATGACCGGCTGTGCAAGCAGCCCCGAGCATACCGTCGCTATCAACGAGCGCAAGCGCTGTAAACCTCTTTTACTAACACAAGGTCAAGAGCTACACCTCTCACTTCCCAGCGACCCTACAACAGGCTATAGATGGAAGCTCGAAAACACGGTTCCTTCCGTGTTGAAAAGCTTAGGGCCTGAGGTATTTTCATCCTCTGACGAAAGCGAAGATGGAATAGGCTCGGCAGGATTATCTTCCTGGCGCTTCCAAGCGACTCAATTAGGAGCGACTGAGCTTAAGCTGCAATATCAGCAGCCATGGGACGCAGATAGCACTCCCGAAAAGGCCTTTACTTGTCGTATCGAAGTAAAATAGCTACTCACCGCTCAGCTACACCATTTACATTTTCTAGTGGTACCTCTTAATGAGTGAGCAAGACCGTTTATTTGCCAAGCCACAGGCTACTGTTGCCGACTTCGCGTTTAACGAAGATGTCGTTCGGGTCTTCCCCGACATGATCAAGCGTTCAGTACCAGGCTATCCCACTATCGTCGAAAATATAGGCGTTATTGCTGCACAATTCGCTCAGCCTAACACGATTCTCTATGATCTAGGCTGCTCTCTAGGCGCGGTGTCCCAATCGTTGAGACGGCACGTTCAGAGTGAATCGACAAAGGTTGTTGCGGTTGATAATTCAGCGGCCATGATTGAGCGTTGCCGTGAATACATGACTGCGCAAAGCTCAATGTATGAGCAACTGCTACCTATTGATATTGTTGAAACGGATATCCTTTCGCTGGATTTTCAGCCCGCATCAGTGGTGGCTTTGAATTTCACTTTGCAGTTTATCGCCCCTGAAAAACGTCTAGGCCTATTGCGTAAGATTCACAGCACCCTTCATCCAAAAGGCGCTTTGCTTCTATCGGAAAAGATCAGATTTGAATCTCAGGAAGAGCAAGTACTGCTTAACGACCTTCACATCGCATTTAAGCGAGCTAACGGCTACAGCGAAATGGAAATCGCTCAAAAGCGTAGCGCTTTGGAGAATGTCATGATGATTGACTCCATTGAAGTACATCGTGCGCGCTTGAAAGAGGCTGGCTTTAGCTCGGTTATCCCTTGGTTTCAATGCTTAAACTTCGCTTCGTTTATAGCTCTTCCATGATCAATACACTAAATATTGAAGGCCTTGCCAATCGCTTGGGTGAAGGTCCCTTAGAAAAGTGGTTAGCCAGTCTGCCACCTGCGATCACAGCAAAGCTTGAAAAAGGTCATGGCGACCTCGCGAGATGGCAAACAGCTCTCAAGACTCTGCCTGACTTAAAGCCCGATTCGATTGTTTTAAAGGATAAGTTTTGTCTAGAAAAGCCTTTAGACGTTGAGACTCAACAAACCTTAAAAAACGCGCTACTTCAATTATCACCATGGCGCAAAGGCCCTTTCGATGTTTTCGGTATTCACATCGACACAGAATGGCGTTCCGACTGGAAGTGGGAGCGTGTATCTAAATACTTAGATCTAAACAATAAGGTTGTCTTGGATGTAGGTTGCGGGAACGGCTATTACGCATGGCGCATGGTAGGCGCCGGCGCTCATACAGTAATCGGGATTGATCCTAACTGGCTCTTTTTATGTCAGTTTGTGGCCATGAAAAAATATTTGCCTGACCTGCCAGTTTGGAGTCTTCCACTAACGCTGGAAGAGCTTCCCTCTTCTCTCAACGGGTTCGATACCGTCTTCTCGATGGGCGTGCTTTACCATAGACGCTCACCTATTGATCATCTTCTAGCACTTAAAGAATGTCTGCGCTCATCAGGTGAATTAGTACTCGAGACATTAGTTGTAGAAGGAAACGAGCAGACTGTACTGGTACCAGAAGATCGTTATGCTCAAATGAGAAATGTCTGGTTCCTGCCCTCGCCTGCAGCATTAGAACTATGGCTGCGTCGGGCGGGATTCAAAAATATAAGACTGGTGGATATCAGCAGAACCTCTATTCAGGAGCAGCGCTCTACTGAATGGATGAAATTTCAATCTTTGCCCGACTTTCTTGATACTACTGATATGAGCCGCACTATAGAAGGTCTTCCAGCCCCACTGCGCGCCACATTCATAGCCGAAAAGCCATAGAAAGCCCTTGTATAGTAGCTGTATATACAGCTGCTATACCGTCTTATCAAATTAGTCAGCAGGCCACGCAGGAAAGAGCAGCCTGTCTCTTTATTTTCTGCCGCAAAAGCAAAACCCCCGGGCGGTTAGGCCTGGGGGTTTTGGGTATAGGTGCTTGACGATGACCTACTCTCACATGGGGAAACCCCACACTACCATCGGCGATGCATCGTTTCACTTCTGAG
>NZ_JAUEPD010000008.1:0-309326 GCF_030403525.1 Pseudomonas sp. WAC2 | reverse complement strand
GCATTCTACGCTAACCTCTTGTCCTGTCAAGCATTTTGTTCAACCGGTCTAACCCGCTGAACCGCTTGCCGGACCTGCCGGATCAGGAAACCTGTTCTGGCAGCGGGAGGCGTATTCTACACAAACCCTGGGGCTTGTCAACTACCGCTTCCCTCTTTCCGCTTCTGCCAGACCGGAGGCCTGACCCTGACTAAACAGCTAACCCATTGATCTACAAGGCTTTTTACTGTTCCGTTGCAGCGGAAGTGGGGCGCATTATAGGCCCCTCCGCTCACAGGTCAAGCTTTATTTTGAACTACTCAGCTTTAATAACGATGCGGGCAAATGCCTTCTTGCCTGCCTGACAAACATGAGTAGCACCCAACTTGAAGACAAAGCTTCGATCTACTACTTCACCATCAACCTTTACGCTACCTGCGTTCAGCAAATCACGTGCAGCAGCTGAGTTCTTTACCAGACCTGCGCGATTGAGCACTGCGGCTACGGGCATATCCTCCGCAGTCGTTAACGTTACCTCTGGAATTTCCTCTGGCAGCTCGCCGTCCTTCATGCGATTGCCAGCAGAACGGTGAGCGGTAGCAGCTGCCTCCTCACCATGGAACCGGGCAACGATCTCCTCGGCCAACTTGATCTTGATATCGCGCGGATTGGCACCCGCCTTTACATCATGGCGAAACGCTTCAATCTCACTCATCGCCCTAAAGCTTAAAAGCTCAAAATATCGCCACATCAGCGAATCAGGCATTGAAACGATCTTATTGTACATAACGCCAGGCGCTTCCTGGATACCTATATAGTTGCCAAGCGACTTGGACATCTTCTTGACGCCATCCAGCCCCTCAAGCAAAGGCATAGTGAGAATGGACTGCGCCTCTTGGCCATAGGCACGCTGCAACTCGCGTCCCATTAACAAATTGAATTTCTGATCAGTTCCACCAAGCTCGACATCTGCTTTCAATGCAACCGAGTCATATCCCTGAACCAAGGGGTACAAGAACTCATGAATTGCAATGGGTTGATTAGTCGCGTACCGCTTACTGAAATCGTCACGCTCAAGCATACGTGCGACCGTGTACTGAGACGCCAGGCGGATAAAGTCAGCCGGTGTAAGCTTGTCCATCCAAGTAGAGTTAAACGCCACTTCAGTCTTCGCAGGATCCAATATCTTGAAGACCTGTGCTTTATAGGTTTCGGCGTTTTCAAGAACCTGGTCACGCGTCAACGGCGGACGAGTCGTGCTTTTACCACTGGGATCGCCAATCATGCCTGTGAAGTCGCCAATCAGGAAAATGACTTGATGACCCAGCTCCTGGAACTGACGTAGCTTATTGATCAGAACGGTATGGCCTAGATGAAGGTCTGGAGCTGTAGGATCAAAGCCTGCTTTGATACGCAACGGAGTCCCTTTCTCAAGCTTTGTAATGAGCTCAGATTCAACCAAAAGCTCGTCAGCTCCACGCTTGATCAGCGCTAACTGTTCTTCTACCGATTTCATTAGCCAATCCCGCTTAAATTAATGGCGCAACCATACAAGATCACCTGATAAAAACAAGATTTCCAGAAACCTCTACCTATCAGGCACATATTGAAAATTATTAAGGGTTGTTCGGAACTTTATTTGATTATATTTTAGGCAGTTATTCATGCTCAAAAGCACCGCTACGTCATGACACAACCAACTCCAAAAAGCCCGTTGTATCCTAAAAGCCATATCCTGGCTGCTAGTGGGGTCGCTGCGCTTCTGAGTTTGGCTCTGCTGGTGTTTCCTTCTCGCGATGTCGAGGCAAAGAAAACGCTCGTTAATATGGATATTCAGAATAGTGCTGAGCGCATTATTCAAGAAAAGGATGACCTTCGACAGCTAAGCACTCTCTCAGAGCCTGAAGCGTCCACAACTGAAAGTCCGTTCGCCAGTATTCCTGAGTCAACCGAAACGGCTCAAGAACCCAACTCAGCTGAACCCTCTTCTACCGAAAGCCTTGCCTCAGTTGACCCTCAGTGGAAAGTCGAAACTGTTAAAAATGGCGACACGCTTTCCACATTATTCTCGGCAGCCGGCTTGTCAGCAAACGTTCTGCAAGACGTTTTAAATAGTGACAAAGAAGCCAAAGCCCTTAGCCGAATTCATATAGGCCAAAAGCTCGAATTCAAGGTATCTCAGACCGGTGACCTGCTCGGCTTCCGAAGCAAGCCAAACGCCTTGGAAACCATCACGATCTCCAAAGCTGAAGGTAGTTATGACTTTAAGCGTGAAATAGCGCAGCCTGATGTTGAAAAGGCTTATGCACGCGGCGTTATTGATAGCTCTCTATTTACAGCTGGCCGACGCGCCGGCCTATCCCATGACATGATCATGTCACTGGCCAACGTATTCGCCTATGATATTGACTTCGCACTGGATATACGAGAAGGCGACGAATTCGAGGTCATCTACGAAAAGAAGGTGGTCGATGGAAAGCGTGTCGGCAACGGCAACATTCTAGCGGCGCGCTTCACCAACCGCGGTAAAACCTTTACCGCAGTCCGCTATACCAGCAAGCAAGGCACTACGAATTACTACACGGCTGACGGTAGCAGCATGCGTAGGGCATTTATTCGTACTCCAGTAGAGTTTACCCGTATCAGCTCCCGCTTTTCCTTAGGTCGTTACCATCCTGTCCTGAGCAAGATTCGTGCGCATAAGGGTGTGGACTACGCAGCGCCAACCGGTACGCCTATCCATGCGACAGGGGATGGCAAAGTGGTAGAAGCTGGGCGCAAGGGTGGTTACGGAAACGCTGTAGTAATCCAGCACGGACAGCGCTACAGCACTGTTTATGGACATATGAGCAAATTCGGTCAAGGCATTCGACCAGGCGTACAGGTCAAGCAAGGACAGGTTATTGGATATGTAGGCATGACAGGACTCGCAACGGGACCTCATTTGCACTATGAATTCCGCATCAATGGTACGCATGTCGATCCGCTCGGCGTAAAGCTACCTATGGCTGATCCTATCGCAAAAAATGAGGTGAAACGTTTCTTGAGCCAAAGCCAGCCTTTAATGGCCCGCATGGACCAGGAAAAGTCCACCCTTCTTGCCATGAACAAGCGTTGACAGGTATGGCGCTTTATATAGGGCTAATGTCTGGTACCAGCTTGGACGGACTGGACATTGCCCTTATTGATCAAACGGCTAACAGATGCACGCTCATCGGCTCTCATTATGTGCCGATGCCATCGAGCCTCAAACATAAGCTTCTTGAGCTGTGCAGTGCTGGCGACAACGAACTGGAACGTGCCGCACTGGCTGAGCAGGATTGGGTCCATTTGGCTGCTCAAGGTATTGAGCAACTCCTCAGCGAAGCGCAGCTATCGACCTCGCATATAAGAGCGATTGGTAGTCACGGGCAGACAGTCAGGCATAGTCCATCTGATGGCTACACAATTCAGATCGGTAACCCGGCACTTCTTGCAGAGCTGACGGGAATTGATGTTGTTGCAGATTTTCGTCGACGGGATGTTGCTGCTGGTGGACAAGGCGCTCCCCTCGTCCCCGCTTTTCACGCGGCCATCTTTGGAGACCCGGCGAAAGAGCGAGCCATTCTTAACATCGGCGGCTTTACTAACATTACATTGCTATCACCCGGCCACCCTATAGAAGGCTTCGACTGCGGCCCAGGTAATGTATTGATGGATGCATGGATAAACGAGCACAAAGGCGAGCCTTATGACCAGTTTGGTACCTGGGCTGCCAGTGGCACCATTTCATCCATGCTTCTTAATGCCTTTTTGTCTGATCCTTTCTTTGCCAAACAAGGGCCTAAAAGTACTGGGCGCGAGCTATTCAACTTAAGCTGGTTAGAACAAAAGCTCTCAGTACTTCCTGCGATACCGGTAGCCGATGTTCAGGCAACCCTGGTCGAGCTTACCGCTATTTCTGTCTGTGATTCGCTGCGACTGGCTCAACCCACATGTGCCGAGCTATTTATCTGCGGCGGCGGTGCTCACAATGAGTTTCTGCTTAAGCGACTCTCTGCTCATTTACCAGAAACGCTCGTTACAACCACAGACACACTTGGCGTTTCGCCAGACTGGGTAGAAGCAATGGCATTTGCCTGGCTAGCACATTGTTTTGTTGAGCGCATACCGGGTAACTGCCCGGACGTAACAGCGGCTAAGGGGCCTAGAATCTTAGGCGCGCTGTATCCTGCCTAAGCGAAAGCGCCGCGTTTAAACGCGGCGCCTCAGTAAAGTCTTCTTAGATTGAGAAAGACTGACCGCAGCCACATGTAGTTGCCGCATTAGGGTTCTTAATGACGAAACGCGAACCCTCCAGCCCCTCCTGATAATCAACTTCAGCGCCAGCCAGATACTGGAAGCTCATGGGATCGACAACCAGACTTACGCCGTCACGCTCTACAATGGTGTCGTCTTCGGCCGTATCTTCATCAAATGTAAAGCCGTACTGGAAGCCAGAACACCCTCCCCCCGTCACAAATACGCGCAGCTTAAGACGAGGGTTGCCCTCCTCGTCGATTAAGTTCTTTACCTTATTGGCTGCACCGGGGGAGAACAATAAGGGAGTCGGAATGAAGGTTTCGATGGTCATGCTTGAATCTCCCGGCTTTCGCCGATACCAACTGCAATATGCAACATTATCCGCTTAACCCAGAAAAATGGTCAACTATTCTGCGACCGACCGATAATTAAAACTTAAATCGCTTATAAGGTGACGCCTGCAACACGGGCATCTACTATCTCTGGTTTTATATTGCCGGAGATACCTGATGCTCTATCTATGGATCAAAGCGTTACACATCATAGCTTTAGTCTGCTGGTTTGCCGGTCTGTTCTATTTGCCCCGACTATTTGTCTACCACGCGCAAAGTGAAGACACCGTTAGCCGTGAGCGCTTCATTCTGATGGAGCGAAAGCTCTATCGAGGAATCATGCTGCCTTCAATGTTGGCTACGCTTGTTTTCGGCATTGTATTACTGGTCCTGAATCCAGGCTGGCTGAGTCAGGGCTGGATGCATACCAAGCTTGCACTTGTCTTTTTGCTGGTCGGCTATCACCACATGTGCGGTGCCATGCTGAAACGCTTTGCGCGAGGTGAAAACAAACACACTCATGTATTCTATCGCTGGTTTAATGAAGCTCCTGTCCTGATCCTGATTGCGATCGTGATTCTGGTTGTCATCAAACCCTACTAAATTTCCAGACGCAGCATATCCTGACAATATGCTGCGTGCCTCCTCTATTGTGCGACAAGGAAGCTCGCCATGTCCGATACGCGTTACAAAATTACCTTTGATGGGCAATTGCTCCCCGGCGTCAATCGAGATGATGTACTGGAGAGTCTTGCGAAACTTTTCAAAAGTGATACGCAGAAAATAGCCCAGCTGTTTCGCGGTCCGGTTACATTAAAAAGGGACCTTTCGGAACCTGAAGCTGATCGTTATCTGGCAGCCTTGAGACAAGCTGGCGCTCAAGCCAGGAAAGAACAGGACTTGGCCTCCATGCTTACGCTGGTTGAGGACAAAGAAACACCAGCAATAGAAAGCACACGGTTAATGACTTGTCCAAAATGTGGACATGAACAGACCAAGCGCGACGAATGCGAGCAGTGCGGCATTATTGTTGAAAAATACCTGGCACGTCAGGCTGAGCTAGCGTCAGAGCCGCCCGCACCGTCAGCTGCGCCAGTCATGGCCGCGTCTCCTTATGCTCCGCCTCAAGCAGACCTTTATACCCATGGCGAACATGAATACGGTACCTTGAAGGTCTTCAGCCTCAAAGGTCGAATAGGACGCCTGCGCTTTTTAGCTTGGTCGCTTGTAGCATCTGCCGCTTTTTTTGCCTCCTTTTTTGCACTACTGACAACGTTAGGGATCGCAAGTCTCATGACGTCGCATCCCTCAATCCTTACAGGGCTTGGGCTTAGTGCCCTGCTTGGTCTTGCAATGCTATTCATTAACCTGAGCATAGGTGTTCAACGCTTGCATGATTTAGGCTGGTCAGGCTGGCTCTGGCTTTTGAGCATCGTTCCGCTCATAGGAGGCCTGTTTACCTTCGTGCTGATGGTCTTACCAGGATCACGTACAGCCAATCGCTATGGTGCACCGCCTCCACCTAACAGCATAGCGGTCAAGCTTTTAGCGGGTGTCTGGCTATTTATTGTGATCGCTATGATTCTGGCCTCCCTTGTGCGCCCTAGCTAAGGGCACCCTGCCATGCCGGAGCGGTCCAACTCCATGCCGTACTTCTGAGGGAGCATCATGCCTCGCTATGCATTAATTACTGGCGCCTCTAGTGGAATAGGCCTTGCGCTTGCTGAAGCACTGGCGCGCCGCGGTCATCCCTTGATCTTACTTGCCCGAAAGCGGGAGGCACTTGAAAGCATTGCCAGTGAGCTGGCCCAGCGATTTGGCGTGGAAGTACTTTATCGCGTTTGCGATCTGTCGGAGCCGCTGCATGTGACAGGGCTTCTGCACGAGCTTGAGCAGAGCGAGAAGGTTATCGACCTGCTTGTGAACTGTGCAGGCATGGGGACTAGCGGCCCCTTTCTTTCCTCCGACTGGTCACGCGAGCAGCACCTTATTGAGTTAAATGTGCTGGCCCTGACTCGCCTCTGCCATGCCCTAGGTGAGCACATGGCTCAACAGGGCGGCGGACAGATTCTCAACGTGGCTTCGACGGCCGCCTTCCAGCCCATTCCGCTTATGAGCAGCTATGCCGCCAGCAAGGCGTATGTCCTGCATTTTTCCGAAGGGCTGCGTGAAGAACTAAAAAGCCGAGGCATTTCCGTCTCGGTGTTATGCCCTGGCCCAACGCGTACAAGCTTTTTCCGAAAAGCCGGCATGCAGACCGCCTCAATGGAGAAAGGCAAAACCATGATGGGCGCCGAGGAGGTTGCATTGATCGCCATGCATGGCCTCGCCAAGCGCAAGGCCATCATTCATTGCGGATGGCGAAACCGCCTGACGACAATGGTACCTCGTTTTTTGCCACGCTCACTTGTAAGAAAAGTTACCGCCAGAATAGGCCGCATGCTGACATCACCTTGACTTGCGTCTGTGCGCAAAAGATAACCCTCGCTACACTTTGATCTTCAAATACACAGGAGACATCCATGGACTGCCTGTTCTGTAAAATCGTGGCGGGAGAGATTCCAGCCCGCAAGCTTTATGAGGACGATCATGTCATTGCCTTCCATGACATATCGCCCCAGGCGCCCGTTCATTTTCTTGTCATTCCCAAGAAGCATATCGCCACGCTTCATGATCTGAGCGAAACCGATGACAAGACGCTAGCAGGTCATATCCTGTTTACGGCACAACGCCTGGCCCAGGAACAAGGTTGCGATGAAGGCTTCCGGGTGGTCATGAACTGTAATCCAATGGGTGGACAAACGGTTTACCACATCCATATGCATGTACTTGGCCAACGGCAAATGACGTGGCCGCCGGGTTAAGCGTTCCTTTACCCTCCCCTGATTTGAACCTGGAGACTGGAATGGCTAACGATCGTCACTATTCCCCTGCAGATCACCTGTTCATGCAGGTTGATGCTGCATTAAAAACACTACTGCCCTTCAATGGACACCCTAATAGGGCCTCTCCTGCGCTGAGTCATTCGGAAGCCGAGCTGGATGAGTCCAGCACCCGGCACGTGGCTGGACTGATGCGCATCAACCACACCGGAGAAGTGTGCGCACAAGCGCTCTATCAGGGACAGGCCTTGACAGCCAAGCTGCCTGAAGTTCGAAGCGCCATGGAAGAAGCCGCTGACGAGGAAATTGATCACCTCGCCTGGTGCGAACAGCGAATTAAAGAGTTGGGAAGCCATACCAGCGTACTTAATCCATTGTTCTATGGCCTATCATTTAGCATCGGCGCGACTGCTGGCCTGATCAGCGATCGTCTCAGCCTTGGCTTTGTCGCCGCGACAGAAGAGCAAGTCTGTAAGCATCTTGATGAGCACCTGATGCAACTTCCTTCGGAAGACAAGCGCTCCCGAGCGATTCTTGAGCAGATGCGCATTGACGAGGAGCAACATGCGGATCATGCCCTGGATGCAGGCGGGCTACGCTTCGCTACGCCTATCAAACTTGGCATGACGCTTCTTTCAAAGGTCATGACCAAAAGCACATACCGCATTTAAGACAACAAAAAGGGCGCTCAAAGCGCCCTTTTAATTTCAACCTGCTGCTTAACGAGGCAGGTTACGACCAGAAAATATCTCACGCATCTCATGCTTGAGGCGTTGCGTTACCTGCTCACGCTGCTCACGCGAAAGGTTCCGAGTAGCATCACCAAACAGGTAATTTTCTAGCTCGAACTCTTTCAATAGCATCTTGGTGTGGAACAGATTGTCTTGATAGACGTTTACATCCGTCATCTGATAGGCCGAACGCGTGTCTTCAGACAGGTAGTTCTGGATGGAATTGATCTCATGATCGATAAAGTGCTTGCGTCCTTCCACATCGCGGGTAAAACCACGAACGCGATAGTCGACAGTCACAATATCCGAATCAAACTGATGAATCAGATAATTCAATGCCTTTAGCGGTGAGATGACGCCACAGGTAGACACATCGATATCGACACGGAATGTGGCAATGCCATCAACGGGATGAATTTCCGGATAGGTATGAACCGTAATATGGCTTTTATCCAGATGCCCTAGAATTGTTTCGCGTAGCGGACCGGGTGATTCCTCGATCTGGCTTTCGGTAGGCTCAACAGGCTGCTCCGAAATGAGAATGGTCACACTGGCGCCCTGAGGGTCGTAATCCTGGCGAGCGATATTCAGAATATTGGCACCGATGATATCCACGACGTCTGTCAGGATCTGAGTCAGACGCTCGGCGTCATACTCTTCATCAATGTATTGTACATAGGCTTGCTGATCTTCTGACGTCTCTGCATAGCAAATGTCATAGATATTGAAGCTCAAGGTCTTCGTCAGGTTGTTGAAACCATGGAGCCTGAGTTTACTTTTCACCGTAGGGAACTCCCATAGGTACGGTCTCTGACCGTGGTCGTGAATGCCCGTCATCTGCATAAGGCGCAGGTGCGTAGGGCCGTTTCATACCTCTTCGCATTGGCGATTGTGGCTGTGCTTGTCGGGCCTTGCCCTGAAAAGGGGCGCATTATGCAGAGCCTGAGGGCTATCCGCCAGAGGTTGCGCCCGAAAGACGATGAATTGATGACAGTCAGGGCTTAATTAAGCTCTATGATCTCGTATCCGTGCGAAATCTCGACGCCTGCACGCTCCAGCATGATGGAAGCTGAACAATACTTTTCTGCAGACAGCTCAATGGCGCGCTTGACCTGCGCTTCCTTCAAGTCACGGCCCTTGACCACAAAGCGGATGTGTATCTTGGTAAATACCTTGGGTTCGGATTCAGCCCGCTCAGCCTCAAGAAAGGCCTCACAGCTCTCTACAGCCTGGCGAGATTTCTTTAAGATACTCATCACATCAAAGCTGGTGCAGCCACCCAAGCCGATTAGCAGAGCCTCCATTGGGCGGACGCCTAGGTTACGACCGCCATGATTAGGAGGGCCGTCCATGACAACCACATGGCCACTGCCCGACTCGCCCAGAAACATGGCCTCACCGGCCCATTGAATTCGTGCTTTCACCATGAGACTCCACAGCAAGTAAAAAAATAGAGTACCACAGCCCCATAAATGTGATGGAATGCCATCAAACTGCCATTAAACTGTTAGTCACGTCGCACACTTCACAAGTCGTGATCTGCAGAGTAAAAATTCACTTTAATTTAGTGGCAAACTTGCCGATATGTTCAAATCCCTGTAGACAAGGCTTGTCTCAACTTCAGGAACCAGCATGGCCGCTATTATTCCTCCTGCAAAACTTCAACATCTCGATAAACTGCTCGCGCATTGCTCGCGTCGCCGCTATACCGCCAAGACGACGATCATTTATGCGGGTGATAACAGTGAAAGCCTGTTCTTCATCCTCAAAGGGTCGGTAACGATTCTGATCGAGGACGACGAAGGTCGCGAAATGATCATCGCCTATTTGAATGCGGGCGACTTTTTCGGCGAGATGGGGCTATTTGCCAAGGAAGGAAGCGAACCCGAACGCAGCGCCTGGGTTCGTGCACGCACGGAGTGCGAGGTTGCCGAGATCAGCTACAGCCAGTTCAGAGAACTGAGCCAGCAAGATCCCGACATGCTCTTCTCGCTGGGCCGCCAGATGGCCGAGCGTCTGCGCCAGACTACGCGTAAGGTAGGTGATCTTGCCTTCCTGGACGTGACTGGTCGTGTCGCTCGTACGCTGCTTGACTTGTGCAAACAGCCCGACGCCATGACGCATCCGGACGGTATGCAGATCAAAATCACGCGCCAAGAAATTGGTCGCATCGTTGGATGCTCACGTGAAATGGTCGGTCGCGTACTCAAGTCTCTGGAAGAGCAGGGCCTTGTCCATGTGAAAGGCAAGACAATGGTTGTGTTTGGTACTCGCTAAACACACCATGCTCTGACAAAAAAGCCGGCTCGCGCCGGCTTTTTTATTGATCACTCTACGTCGGGGGAGGAGATCCCCGCGCGTCTTTCAGGAAAGAACAGCCGATGCAGCTCGTGTCCGGGATCCTCTGCACGCATGAATGCTTCACCTACTAAAAAGGCATGCACATCACTGACTTGCATCAGCTCAACGTCAGCCCTGTTCAGAATGCCACTCTCGGTTACCACCAGACGCTCTCGCGGAATAGATGGCAACAGGTCCAGTGTTGTTTCCAGGCTCACCTCAAATGTATGCAGATTGCGGTTATTGATACCGATCAGCGGCGTGTCGAGTGTTTTCAGCGCGCGCTCTAACTCATTTGCATCGTGGACCTCAACAAGCACATCGAGGCCAACCGATTTTGCGGTAGCGGCCAACTCTGCCATCAAGGTATCGTCCAGGGCGGACACAATGAGAAGAATGCAATCAGCACCAATCGCACGGGCCTCAACGACCTGATATGGATCGATCATGAAGTCTTTACGAATGATAGGTAACGAGCAGGCTGCCCGGGCTTCCTTCAAATAGGCATCGCTGCCTTGAAAGAAATCGATATCCGTCAGGACCGAAAGACAGGTCGCGCCGCCTGCTTCATAGCTTCGTGCAATATCTGCCGGCACGAACTCCTCCCGCAGGACACCCTTACTGGGCGAGGCTTTCTTGACCTCAGCAATGACCGCTGGTTCTCTTCGCGCCACGCGATCCATCAGGGCCAGGGCAAATCCTCTTGGTGATTCAGAGGCCTGCGCCAAGGCCTCCAGATCGGCCAGTGGAAGCGCTGACTTACGCTGTGCTACTTCTTCAGCTTTGCGGGCCAGGATTTTTTGCAGAACGGTAGGTACGCTCACGCTTGATTCTCCACTTTGTATACCGCTGTAAAGCTGGCCAACTCATCCATTTTTTCCCGGGCAAGGCCGCTGTACAACGCGTCATGCGCCAGATTGACACCTTCGTGCAAAGTGGAAGCCAGATCGGCTGAATACAACGCGGCTCCCGCATTGAGCACAATCATGTCAGCCGCCTTTTGCCCGGCCTCGGTTTTACGACGCCCCAAGGCATCTCGGATCAAGCTCAATGAAGCCTCCGGGCTGTCGACTGTAAGCCCGATCAGGCTCTGGCTCTTGATACCAACATCCTCTGGAAGGACTTCGTATTCATGAATTTGTCCATCCTTGAGTTCAGCAACACGTGTAGGCGCCGCTAGGCTGAACTCGTCAAGCCCATCCCTGGAGTGAACAACCAGCACATGCTTACTGCCTAGCCGCTGCAGCACTTCGGCAAGGGGACGGCACAGTGCAGGCGTAAATACCCCTACCACTTGATGTAAGACACCGGCTGGGCTGGTCAACGGACCTAGCATGTTGAATAACGTACGCAGCCCCAGAGACTTGCGAGGGCCCGCAGCATGGCGCATCGCACTGTGATGAGATTGGGCAAACATGAAGCCTACGCCTATCTCGTTAACGCAGCGGGCTATTTGTTCGGGCGTCAGGTTGAGATAAATCCCTGCCGCTTCAAGCAGGTCGGCACTGCCGCTTTTACCTGAAACAGCACGGTTGCCGTGCTTGGCTACCTTTCCCCCAGCAGCCGCGACAACAAAGACAGAAGCCGATGATACATTGAAGATATTGGCCCCATCCCCTCCTGTTCCCACGATATCCACAACGTGCTCAAGGCTGGGCAATTCAACCTTGGTAGCCAGCTCGCGCATCACGCTTACGGCACCACAGATTTCATCGATGGTTTCGCTCTTGATACGCATGCCCATGAGAAAAGCGCCGATCTGGGCATCATCACATTGCCCGGTCATGATCTGGCGCATGACGTCCTGCATTTCGCTTGTGGTCAGGTCGAGTTGACTGACGATTTTGCCGAGCGCTTCCTTGATATCCATGACTAGCGTGCGCCTCCGGTCTGCTTGAGGAAATTGGCCAGCAGGTCATGACCGTATTCGGTAAGAATCGACTCGGGGTGAAACTGGACACCTTCCAGCATGTACTCGCGGTGACGGAGCCCCATGATTTCATCCATGGTTCCATCTTCGTGTTGAGTCCAGGCAGTAATTTCCAGACAGTCCGGCAGCGTTTCCCGTTTCACCACAAGCGAATGGTAGCGCGTGACCGTAAAGGGGTTGGGCAATCCGGCAAATACACCCTCGCCCTTGTGATAAACCAGGCTCGTTTTGCCATGCATCGGCTCACGTGCTCTGACCACCTCACCTCCAAATGCCTGCCCCAAGCTCTGATGACCAAGGCACACACCCAAAGTAGGCACTTTGCCTGCGAAATGTTTCAGCAGTTCGAGCGAGACACCTGCCTCATTCGGTGTGCAGGGGCCTGGGGAAACGACAATGCGCTCCGGCGCCAGCGCATCGATTTCGTTTACGGTCGTTTCATCGTTGCGTACGACTTTTACGTCTGTCCCTAACTCGCCCAGGTATTGCACGAGGTTGTAGGTGAAGGAGTCGTAGTTATCCAGCATCAGTAACATGGTAGCGCTCCTTCAGGTACGCGAAGTCGTAGAAGTTTGTTCAGCCAGTGCAACCGCGCGGAACATCGCACGACGTTTATTGATCGTTTCTTCCCATTCCGCAGCAGGTTGAGAGTCTGCAACGATGCCCCCACCGGCCTGAACATGAAGCTCACCGTTTTTGATGACGGCAGTGCGAATCGCGATAGCAGTATCCATATTGCCATTCCAGGCCAGATATCCTACGGCACCGCCGTAGACACCTCGCTTGACAGGCTCCAGCTCGTCGATGATTTCCATGGCGCGGATCTTCGGCGCGCCGGACAGCGTACCTGCCGGCAGGATGGCACGCAGGGCATCCATGGCATTGAGACCGTCCTTGAGCTGGCCGGTCACGTTGGACACGATGTGCATGACATTGGAATAACGCTCGATCACCATTTTTTCGGTCAGCTTGACCGAGCCGGTCGACGATACGCGGCCAACATCATTACGACCCAGATCGATCAGCATCAGATGTTCGGCAATTTCCTTTTCATCACTGAGCAGGTCTTTTTCGAGCTCAAGATCCTGCTCTTCAGACGCTCCTCGTGGACGCGTTCCGGCGATAGGTCTAACCGTTACCAGCCCTTCCTCTACTCGAACAAGGACTTCCGGTGAACTGCCCACAACATGGAAATCACCAAAGTTAAAGAAGTACATGTAGGGGGTTGGGTTGAAGCAGCGTAGCGCGCGATAGAGATCGATGGGGGCGGCCTTGAAATCGATGGACATCCGCTGGGAAGGCACGACCTGCATGCAGTCCCCGGCCAGGATATAGTCCTTGATCTTGACAACCGCCTGTTCGTAATCCGCTTGAGTAAAGCTGGCTCGAAACTTGGGTTCCTGCGCCTGAGGCGCACTAAAGTCGAGTCCACGGCGCGGCATAATAGGCTGACGCAGGCGCTCCAGTAATTCATCCAGGCGCGCCTTGCCTTGGTCGTAGGCATTTTCATCGGCCGGGTCGACCAGCACGATGGCATGCATCTTGGTAGATAGATTATCGAACACCACGACAGCATCAGATACCATCAGCAGGATATCGGGATTGCCCAGCGGGTCAGGATTGGGACAGGCACCCAGGCGCTTTTCAACGTAGCGGACACAGTCATAACCGAAATAGCCGACCAGGCCCCCATTGAAGCGCGGAAGGTTAGGCAGTGTGGGCACGCGGTAGCGCTGCTGGAATGCTTCGACAAACGCTAGCGGGTCCTCGACCTCAACGGCTTCGACGACCTCATCGCCCTCATGAATCGTGGCCTGGTGGCCATAGACTCGCAGTACGGTGCGACTGGGCAGCCCGATAATGGAGTAGCGACCCCATTTTTCACCACCTTGAACAGACTCAAGCAGGTACGTATTGGTGGTATCGGCCAACTTGAGATAAAGCGACAGCGGCGTGTCGAAATCGGCCAGGGTTTCGAATGTCAGGGGAATACGGTTATAGCCGGCAGCGGCCAAACGCAGGAATTCTTCGCGGGTCATGATCAGCCTCGTGGAGGGTAAAGGTCAGGTGCAAAACGCGCCGGGCATGCCGGCCAGGAATGAGTCAGGCGCGCCAGCGCCAACGCGCCAGGGCCTTGATGACCTTCATCCACAGTTTGCAGGTGACCACCACGATTCGATCTCTTCGCCGGGTAGATAGGAATACGGCCACACTAGCTCAGGCAACTCGCTGAATCAACCTCTTTGCCATAGCGAGTGTGGCATTTTATCGCTAAGCCAGTAACTGCCTAAGGTCGTCCAGTAGCCAGTCAGGTGACTCATCGGCTATGGGCTGACCATGATTGTAGCCATAGGTCATCGCGACGCAGCGCACTCCGGCAGCCCGTGCGGCGCGGATATCGTTACGTGAGTCGCCAATGAACAGGGCGTCGTCAGGCTTGGCACCCGCCTTGCCCATGACATAGAGAAGCCCGGCAGGATCAGGCTTTTGTTGAGGTAACGTATCCCCTCCTACGATCCAGGAGAAAAAATCGCCTAACTGCATGTCATCCAGAAGTGGGCCAACAAAGCGCTCCGGCTTGTTGGTAATGACGGCCATCGCAATCCCTTTAGCCTTGAGCGTCGCCAGCGCTTCCTGAACGCCGGGGTACACGACCGTGAGCTCGTGGCTGCCCCCATAAAGAGACATGAAAAGGCTCAGTGCCTCATCTGCCTCAGCCTCCGTGATGTGGCTGTGCTCCATCTGATCCGCCAAGGCACGACGAACCAGCACACGGGCTCCATTGCCAATCCACAGCCTGACCTTATCCAGCCCTGCAGGGGGTCGACCTAGCGTTTCAAGCATGGCATCAACCGCTGCGGCCAGATCTGGGGCTGAATCGAGAAGCGTGCCGTCCAGATCAAACATGATCAGCCGTGGCTGCTCTCCATCAAACAAGGTTTCCAGCACGCCTTGACTCATACCGCACGTGCCTTGGCCAGCTCATTACGCATGGTCTTGATGACCTCTGCATAATCCGGCGCATTAAAGATGGCGGAGCCCGCAACAAACGTATCGGCACCGGCACGTGCGATTTCACCGATGTTGGAAACGTTGACGCCGCCATCGATTTCCAGACGAATCGGCAGGCCGGAGGCATCGATCAGCTCACGTGCCTCGCGCAGCTTGTCGAGTGTTTTCGGAATGAACTTCTGGCCACCAAAGCCCGGGTTCACACTCATCAGCAACACCATGTCGATCTTGTCCATGACATATTTCAGGCAGTCCAGGGACGTCGCCGGGTTAAAGACCAGCCCTGCTTTGCAACCACCTGCCTTAATGAGCTGCAGTGAGCGGTCGATATGCTCTGAAGCCTCCGGGTGAAAGGTGATGAACGAGGCGCCCGCCTCGATGAAATCACCGATAATACGATCCACTGGCTTGACCATCAGATGCACATCGATAGGCGCCGTCACGCCATACTTGCGTAGCGCCGAACAGACCATGGGGCCAATGGTAAGATTGGGCACATAGTGGTTGTCCATAACATCGAAATGGACGATATCGGCGCCCGCTGCGAGCACCTTGTCTACATCTTCACCCAGACGGGCAAAGTCAGCGGAGAGGATCGACGGAGCGATAGCATAAGGTTGCATGGAAAAGCCTCAAGGCAAGTCAGCGGAAAGCGGCATTGTACCCAATGCAGCGGCTGGGCATTCATGCATTAGAGAGCTGACAACCGGCATTTCTCCCCGCTGCTGTCTTGCACAGCACATCTTGCAGGGCACACTTGCCGCTTGTGGCGGTCAGTGCAAGTAGATGCCTCTTATTTGCGTGCCGCGGTAGACATCGCCCATGACAGCATGACCAAAGGTGATTAGTCTTCCGCCCATTCTGGACAGGACGAAGTGCACTTCATGTTTAGCCGACCCGGTGTATTCAACAAGACCCTGCTGCTGATTGCTCTTGGCATGGCCAACAATGCCTCTGCCGAAGAGGCTACTACCCCGCCAGCCCCTGCTGCCGAACGAGCAGCTCCGATTGGACGTAGTCAAGATGCTGCACAGGCGCTGGAGCGCACGCTCCCCAAAAGCGAGCAGCAGACCCTGACGGCGGGCAACGAGCAATTCCTGGCGTTATGGAAACCTGCCAATACTGCCCAGCCTCAGGGAACGATCGTCCTGATACCGGGTGATGGCGAGTCCGCTGACTGGCCCAACACCATCAGCCCACTCAGGCAAAAATTGCCCGACGAAGGTTGGCAGACACTTAGTCTGACCCTGCCCGACCCGCAAAACCAGGCTCCACTGCCGCGTAACGCCAATAGGGCGACTTCTGCTCCTGCCGATGCTGATGCATCCACTGCAGAGGGTGCGTCCCCCACACCCGTAGAAGGTGTGACCGGCACCGCACCAACACCTGAAACCCAGGCTGAAATAGGTAGTGGCGAACCCGCACAGGCAGGCAAGGCACCCTCGGATGCCAAAGCATTGCAGGATGCCTATGCGGAGGGCGTCATGGCTAGACTGGCGGCCGGAATCGACTTTGCGCTACAGCGAGGCTCCAAGCAGGTGATTCTGCTCGGTCACGGTACCGGAGCCTATTGGGCAGCTCGCTACCTCGCTGAACGAGAGCCCAGCGAGCTTCATCACTTGATTATCATTGATGGCAAGGCACCGGTTAATTCGGGCTCAAATCTGGATGCGATCGTGCCCAAGCTCAAGGTAGCAACAGGCGACTTCTATCATAACCAGTCTTCGATCGCTCAAGCCTCAGCCCAGCAGCGCCGCCAGGCTGCCAAGCGGGAGCAGGCCAGCGATTACACCCAGGTTGCCCTAAAGACGATTCCCGGCGACCCCTCCGATGAGCAGGAGCAGTTGTATCGTCGTGTGCGAGGCTGGCTTAGCACACACATAGCGGCAGGCGGTGGAGAGCAGCCTGCGCCCTAACGAAAGCCATGCCGTTCTTTGATGAGCCGATAGGCTGCGTGCAAGGCAGCGGTTTTTTCCGCTGCCTCCTGAACCACATATTTATTGGCGCCGGCACCTTGAACCTTGTCGGGATGATGCCTGCTGAGCAATCGCCGATAGGCTTGCTTGATACTTTTGCTATCGCTGCTCTCGCTTACCCCTAGCAGCGCCAAGGCCTCTTTATAGCCATTGTTTGCCCGCGGCTTCTTCGCTGATCGCATGGGCTGCAGTTCATCTACTCGCGTTTGTGAGAGCCCGGCCCACAATCCCCATTGCCGGATCAGGTCCCGCTCACCAGGCCGGACGCTGCCGTTCACCCATACCATTCGCCAACAGGCACGAATGATAATTTCAGCCTGACTTTCCGCTGCAGCCAGCCGGGTACGAGCCGAGCGAACTGCCGTTTTACCCTGATTGAACGCAGCAATTGCACGGCGGCGGCCCTCAACGTCCAAACCCAATCGCTTAATTTCACCTTCAGCCTGGCGAATATGTGCCGTCGACACTTGCCCCCCTGCCTTGGCCAGATGGCCGAGCAGTTCAAACAAGAGCTGATGCTCAAAACCAACCTGCCCCAGCCGCAGGCGCAGCGCAGACCAGGAGGTGAGTCCCAGCTTACGCTCGGCCGCATGCCCTAACATTGCACCCAGCAATGCTCCAGAAAGATCAGCTGCCGCCCAGCCGGTAAGCGCCCCGGACAGCGTTAAAGGCCATGGCCAGAACACTAGGCGCTCGCCTCGATCAGTTGCTCGACTTCTGCCAGCCGCTCATGGGTTCCTACATCGACCCAACGACCGGTATGCAGCGTCCCGCTGACGCGCCCTTTTGCAATGGCTGCGCGCAGTACAGGCGCCAACTTGAAGGCGCCTGCCTCGCAGGTGCGAAATAGATCGGGATGCAGTATTGCAATACCGCTGTAGGTAAACCTGTCGCAAGCCTCGCCAGCTTCAACCACGCGTCCATTACTCAAAAAGAAATCCCCTTCAGGGTGGTGAAGAGGGTTATCGACCAAAATCAGATGCGCTAAATCGCCGGCGGTCAGCTGTAGCGGCCGATAGCCGTAATCCGTCCAGATATCGCCATTAGCCACCAAGAAAGGCTCTTTGCCTAACAGCGGAAGCGCCTTGAAGATGCCGCCGCCGGTTTCCAGCGGCTCACCTTCAGACGAATACACGATGCTGACGCCTAACCGCGAGCCATCTTGCAGGTAGTCTTCTATCTGCTGCCCCAACCACGCATGATTGATAACAAAATCGTTGAAACCAGCCGCTTTCAAAGCCCGAATCTGATATTCGACCAACGGCACACCGCATGCTTTAACCAAAGGCTTTGGAGTATGCAAGGTAAGCGGGCGAAGCCGCTCTCCACGCCCTGCTGCAAGAATCATGGCTTTCATACAGTAGAGGCCTCCCGAAGCTCGGCGAGCAAGGCCTTCAAAGGCGCGAGTTCAGGGCGCCGCGCGATAACCGCCTCGATATAGGCGAAGAAGCGCGGCACGTCAGCCAGATACTTGGGCTTGCCGTCTCGATGGCAAATGCGCGCAAAGATCCCGATGACCTTGAGGTGTCGTTGTACGCCCATCAGGTCGCTGGCTCGGTAAAAATCTTCAAAATCCTCGCCAACCGGCAAGCCTTGCTGCCGGGCACGGGTCCAATAAGTTTCGAGCCACCCTCTGACACGCTCCTCCGGCCAGCTCAGGAAGGCATCCTTGAAAAGGCAGGTCACGTCATAGGTAATCGGGCCGTATACCGCATCTTGAAAATCCAGGACACCCGGATTTGGCGTACTGACCATCAAGTTGCGCGGCATGTAATCGCGATGCACCAAGACGCGCGGCTGCGTCAGTGCGCTGTCAATCAGCAGCTCACAGACCGACTCCCACGCGTCCTGTTGCGCCGCATCGAAGCGATGATTAAGAACGTAGCGGACATACCAGTCAGGAAATAGCTGTAGCTCACGTGCCAACAGGGCGTGGTTGTACTCCGGCAGACAACCTTCCGTCGGAAGAACCTGATAGGTCAATAACGCATTCAAAGCGTCATTAAAAAGCGCGTCGGCATTATCGGATGTCAGGACGTCAAGGTATGTTTGCCGCCCTAGATCATCCAGCAGTAAAAAGCCCTGTTCTATATCCTGAGCCAGGATTTCCGGCACATGCACACCGGCCTTGGCCAGTAGCGCGGCCACATGCACAAACGGCCGGCAGTCTTCCTGTGGAGGTGGTGCATCCATAACGATCAGGGTACGGCCGTCACATTCCCAGCGAAAATAACGACGAAAACTTGCATCGCTACTGGCGGGGGTCAGCTCGCTTTCTCCAGGCGCTCCCCAGCCTTTTTTATTGAACAATTCAGGCAGACACGCGTCCAGCCACTGACAGAGTTGGGTAAAGCGAACATCTTCAGACATTTATAACGGTTTCCCTCGGCCCTAGCCGTTGCGCAGGTCATGCTTTATTATCCGATATCTTTTTGAGCCCATCGAGAGGCCTGCGGTCCGTTTCCGGGCCGATGGCGCGCAGGATAACTTTAAGGATGGCCGTGAAATCCCCCGCGTTTCGCAGAAAGTTTCCCTTGCTGGTTACTGGCAGTCTGCTGGCTTTTCAGCCGCTGACCTCCGTTCTTGCTGCTCCGGCAGCCCAGCAGTTCAACTGCGCTCCTTCCGCCACAGGCGGCTGGGCGTGTAATACTACCGAGGCCACGAGTAATGTGCCTCCCCGCCCAGCTCATACGGAGTCGGCTGTCAGTGCAGGCGATGGCCCGCAGACCGCAGCCGCCCGAGAGCCGGAGAAGACGCTTGTCACCGAGAGCGAAGGCCGAGGCCTTGCTTCCCGAAGCGCGGACTATAGCCATCTGGATTGGGTGCCGCGTGAAAAGCTGACCCCTGCGCAGCTGGCGGAAACAGGCCCCTACTGCTCGGGCGCCTATGTCGAGCCACAGCGCCCCGGCATGAATGACAAAACGCCGATGAGCGAATCGCCGACGTACGTCACTGCCAAGGTGTCTCGCTATCAAGAAGAGACTCAGACCGCCACCCTCGCAGGTGATGTAATCCTGCGGCAAGGTCACATGCAGGTCGAGGCGAATGAGGCCAACCTGCATCGAACTGAAAACCGGGGCGAGCTGAACGGTAACGTCAAGTTCCGTGACAATGGCATGCTCGTGGTGGGCGACAATGCTCAAGTGCAACTCGACAACGGCGCCGTTCAGGTGGATAACGCCGAATACGTTGTGCACCAGAGCCGCATTCGGGGCAGCGCGCTGTATGTCAAGCGCGGCGAAGACGCCATTATCCGTCTAAAAGACGGTACCTATACGACATGCGAGCCGGGCAGCAACTCATGGACCGTCAAGGGCAATAACGTTACGTTGAACCCGGCGACCGGCCTGGGCTATGCCACCAACGCGACCCTGCGTGTCAAGGACTTCCCAGTCCTCTATACACCATTCATTTATTTCCCGATCGACAATCGTCGTCAGTCAGGCTTCCTGCCGCCGACCATTGCCTCGTCGAGCGATAATGGTCTGACCGTCGTAACGCCCTACTACTTCAACCTGGCGCCCAATTACGACGCAACTCTGTACCCACGCTACATGACCAAGCGCGGCCTGATGATGGAAGGTGAGTTCCGTTATCTGACACGCAGCAGCGAAGGTCAGATCAGCGCGGCGTACCTGAACGATCAGGAAAACGATCATGAAGGCATGCCGGAAGCAACGGACAGGCGCTGGCTGTACGGTTGGAAAAACCGCACAGGCCTGGACTCCCGCTGGCTGGCAGAAGTCGACTACACCAAGATCAGCGATCCGTATTACTTCCAGGATCTGGATACCGATCTAGGCATCAGCAAACCCACCTACGTCAACCAGCAGGGCCAACTGACGTACCGTGGTGATACCTATACGGCGCGCTTGAACGCTCAGGCTTACCAGATGGCTACGGTATCCGATGTGACACCGTATAACCGCCTGCCGCAACTGACGCTGGATGGATACCTGCCTTACAGCCCAGGCGGCCTGCAGTTTACCTATGGCACCGAATTTGTTCGGTTCCAGCGCAGTCTGGATGACGATACTTATTTCGATCTGGATGATGACGGTAACCGCACCAACATCCGCAACCGTCCTGACGTAAATCTTTTCGGTCTCTCACGCGCTGAGGGTGATCGTATCCACGCTGAGCCTGGCATTTCATTGCCAATGAATGCTAGCTGGGGCTATCTGACGCCCTCAGTTCGGTACGCCTATACTCGTTACGACTTGGATCTGGATAGTCAAGGCAAGAGTGATCTTAGCTCTTCGTTCAATGACCCAAGCGGGCGCCGTCAATCTGTAGGCTCCAGCCTGCAAAGCTTCAACGATAGTCCAAGCCGTTCTGTGCCTATCGTAAGCATCGACAGTGGTCTGTATTTCGATCGTAATTCCAACCTGTTTGGCGAAGGCGGCAAGCAGACTCTGGAGCCTCGTGCCAAGTACTTGTATGTCCCATACAAGGATCAGGATGACATCCCGGTATTCGATACCAGCGAATACACCTTCAGCTATGACTCCCTGTGGCGTGATAACCGCTTTACAGGCAGAGACCGGATTGGCGATGCCAATCAGCTGGCCTTGGGTGCAACCTCCCGCTTCATCGAGCCGAGTGGCTTTGAACGAGCCAATGTCAGCTTTGGTCAGCTGTTCTACTTCCGCGACCGCCGCGTACAGCTGCCAGGTTTGACGGAAGATGATATTGCCTACGCCCGCAGCCTTGGTCAGGACGTCGACAATCCTCAAGCTGACTCCTGGCGCTCGCCTTATGCGTTGGCCGGTATGTACCGCTTCAACCGCGACTGGCGCGTCAATGGAGAGTTCAACTGGGATCCGACCATTAACCACACGGACTCTGGCAGCGTAATGTTCCATTACCAGCCGGAGAACGATCCCCGGAAGATCGTCAACGCAGGCTATCGCTACAGAAGCAATACACGCGTCTATGATCCAAACCTGGGCCGTTTCGCTTATAACAGCAGCGACTACAAAATCGACCAGCATGATTTTTCTGTCATCTGGCCGATCGTTCCGCAGTGGTCCGCCATTGCCCGTTGGCAATTCGACTACAACAAGAGCCGTACACTCGAGGCCTTTGGCGGCTTCGAATATGACAGTTGCTGCTGGAAGCTGCGTCTGATCAACCGCTACTGGGTCGATACGGATGATGACGTCTACTACAACTCACAAACATCCAAGTCTGACCGCGGCGTCTTCCTGCAGATCGTCCTGAAAGGGCTCGGCAACGTCTTTGGTGGTAAGACCGAAGGCTTCCTGGATAAAGGCATTCAAGGCTATCGTGAACGTGAAGACCAAGCTATGTAACGCCATGCGCCCACTTGCTTTAGGTGTGGCGCTGACTATCAGCTCAATGGCCCATGCTGCCGTGGTACCGCTGGACCGAGTGGTTGCCATCGTAGACAACGATGTGGTGATGGAGAGTCAGCTCAGGCAGCGCCTGACCGAGGTGAAGCAGAACATTGCCAAGCGGGGCGGCGAAGTACCGCCCGACAGTGCTGTAGAAAATCAGGTACTGGAACGGCTGATTCTGGAAGACATACAGCTGCAGATCGCTGAACGTAGCGGCATTCGTATCTCGGAAGACGAGCTAAACCAGGCGGTTGCCACAATCGCTCAGCGCAACGGACTGAGCGTGGCTCAGTTTCGTCAGGCGCTGGCTCAGGATGGCTTGACCTATGACGATGTTCGCGACCAGGTACGTCGTGAGTTAACTATCAGTCGCGTACGGCAGCGTCAGGTAGCCCAGCGCATTCAAATCAGTCAGCAGGAAGTGCAGAATTTCCTGAACTCCGATCTGGGCCGCATTCAGCTATCAGAAGAATACCGCCTGGCCAATATTCTGATTCCTGTGGCGGATAGCGCTTCTTCCAGTGAAATCCAGGCTGCTGGCCAAAAGGCCATGCAGATCTATAACAAGGCTCGTCAGGGTGCTGACTTTGGCGAACTTGCCATTGCCAACTCGGCTGGCGATAACGCCTTGGATGGCGGTGAGATAGGCTGGCGGAAAGCCGCCCAGCTTCCACCTCCCTTCGATCAGATGATCAGCTCGATGAAGCCAGGTGACGTCACTGAGCCTGCTCGTGTACCGGGCGGTATTATCATCCTCAAGGTTGAGGAGAAGCGTGGCGGCGAAAGCTCGGTGGTTGACGAAGTTCATGTCCGCCATATTCTGCTAAAGCCAAACGAAATTCGCAGCGACGAGGAGACACGTCGTCTAGCGGAACGTCTGCGTGAGCGCATCGAGGGTGGTGAAGACTTTGCCGAACTGGCCAAGAGCTTTTCGGAAGATCCCGGTTCGGCACTTAACGGTGGCGACCTGAACTGGATCAACCCGGAGTCTCTAGTACCTGAGTTCCGCGAGGTCATGAACAGCACCTCTGCTGGCCAGCTGTCTCAGCCTTTCCGTACGCAATATGGCTGGCACATTCTGGAAGTCCTGGGTCGTCGTGCTACGGACAACAGCGAGCAGGTTCGTCAACAGCAAGCCCTCAACCTTCTGCGTAACCGCAAGTACGATCAGGAGCTGCAGCTGTGGCTGCGTCAGATCCGCGACGAGGCTTACGTGGAAATCAAAAAGTGATAGGGCCAAAGCGCTTTGCTTTGACGCCCGGGGAGCCAGCAGGCATCGGTCCGGACCTTTGCCTGCTGCTTGCTCAGCATCCTCAGCCCTACCCTCTTATTGCTATTGCCAGCCAGTCTCTACTGGCCGAGCGAGCCCAGCAGCTCGGCCTCTCAGTTTCCCTTATCAGCGTTACGCCATCTGACTGGCCTGTGCAGCCCACTAACGCCGGGGCGCTTTATGTATGGGACACACCACTAGGCGCACCCGTGGTGGCTGGCCAATTGAGCCCTGCCAATGGTCACTATGTTCTGGAAACCCTGACTCGGGCCGCGCAAGGCTGCCTCAATGGCCACTTTGCCGGCATGATTACCGCACCGGTTCACAAGGGCGTGATCAATGAAGCAGGCGTTGCGTTCTCCGGACATACCGAATTTCTTGCCGACCTGACCCATACTCCGCAGGTTGTCATGATGTTGGCAACGAGGGGCCTGCGCGTGGCTCTTGTCACTACGCACTTGCCCTTACGTGAAGTGGCGGACGCCATCACTGGCGAGCGTGTCCAGCGTGTAGCGCGGATACTTCAGGCTGACCTGCAAGAGAAATTCGGTATTCCGAAGCCGCGAATTCTGGTCTGCGGCCTCAATCCCCACGCCGGCGAAGGCGGACACCTGGGCCGGGAAGAGATCGAGATCATCGAGCCTGCACTTGAGCAGTTGCGTGAAGAAGGTCTTGAACTGATAGGCCCTTTGCCAGCTGATACACTATTCACACCCAAATACCTCGATCACTGCGACGCCGTGCTCGCCATGTATCACGACCAGGGCCTGCCTGTGCTCAAGCACAAAGGCTTTGGTGCCGCGGTCAATATTACCTTAGGCCTACCGATCATTCGTACATCGGTCGACCATGGTACCGCCCTAGATCTGGCCGGAACGGGCCAAGTCGATACCGGCAGCCTGAGCGTTGCCCTGGAGACGGCCTATCAAATGGCCGAAACACATATCAATGACTGAGCTTTATCAACACAAGGCGCGCAAGCGTTTTGGACAGAATTTTCTTCATGATGCCGGCGTCATCCACCGCATCCTGCGCGCCATCAATGGAAAGGCAGGTGAACATCTGCTGGAAATCGGCCCTGGCCAAGGAGCGCTCACGGAAGGACTACTGTCCAGTGGCGCAACGCTGGATGTCATAGAGCTTGACCAGGATCTTATCCCCCTGCTCAAGCTAAAGTTTGGCCTGAACCCTCAGTTCACCCTCCATCAGGGTGATGCCCTTAAGTTCAACTTTGCCGAACTGGTTAGTGGCGAGAAGCTGCGTGTCGTTGGCAACCTGCCCTACAACATTTCCACTCCATTGATCTTCCATCTTTTGGACCATGCAGACGTTATCTCCGACATGCACTTCATGCTGCAGAAGGAAGTCGTCGAGCGGCTGGCAGCAGAGCCGGGCGGCGGCGATTGGGGACGTCTGTCAATTATGGTTCAGTACCATTGCCGCGTTGAGCACTTGTTCAATGTAGGCCCTGGTGCATTCAATCCTCCACCCAAGGTGGATTCGGCCATTGTGCGCCTTGTTCCGCATACCGAACGTCCGTATACCGCTAAAGATCCAAAGATGCTTGAGCGAGTCGTACGTGAAGCGTTCAATCAGCGCCGCAAGACCTTGCGCAATACACTCAAGAGTCTCATGAACAGTGATGCCATCGAGGCTGCCGGCGTTGAGCCGGGTCTACGCCCCGAGCAACTCGATATCGCAGCCTTTGTCCGCTTGGCCAATGCCTTGGCAGATCAGCCACAGAGCAACTAAGGTCATCTGAATAACCTGAATATTTAAGAGGTCAGCCTCAGTGTCCGACCCACGCTATTCCATTAAAGTGGCTGTTTCCACACGCTACCTGCCGGAGCAGTCTCAGGAGGCGCAGAATCGCTTCGCCTTCGCCTATGACGTCACCATTACCAATGAGGGCAGCCTGCCGGCACAGCTGCATGCACGCCACTGGATCATTACCGATGGCAATGGTCGGACCCAGGAGGTGCGCGGTGCTGGCGTGGTAGGCGAACAGCCTGTACTCGCACCAGGAGCAACGCACCAATACAGCAGCGGTACGGTGCTCGAAACCCGCGTAGGCAGTATGCGTGGCAGTTATCAGATGGAGGCCAGTGACGGCCATACCTTCGATGCCGTTATTACGCCCTTCCGCCTCGCTGTTCCAGGTTCCTTACACTGATGACGCTTTATGCCGTTGGCGACTTGCAAGGTTGCCTTGACCCGCTCAAGTGCCTGCTCGAAGAAGTAGACTTCGATCCTGCGCAGGACCGTCTCTGGCTGGTTGGTGACTTGGTCAACCGTGGCCCGCAATCACTGGAAACGCTGCGTTTCCTGTATGACATGCGGGAATCCATCGTCACCGTACTGGGCAACCATGACCTTCATCTTCTGGCGGTTTCGCTCCATCCCGAACGGATGAAGAAAAGCGATACGTTGCGCAAGATCCTCAAGGCGCCAGACTGCGACGAGCTGCTCTCCTGGCTTCGCCAGCAGCCGCTTCTTCATTACGATGAGCCGCGCGATACGATTCTGGTTCATGCTGGTCTGCCGCCGCAGTGGGCGCTAGAGAAGGCACTGTCCCTGGCCAAGGAAGTAGAGGCTGTCCTACGGGATGATGAGCACTTTCCACAGTTCATAGACGGCATGTACGGCAATGAGCCGGCACTCTGGGAAGACAGCCTGGAAGGGGCCACTCGCTGGCGTGTTATTACCAACTACCTGACGCGCATGCGTTTCTGCGCACCGGACGGCACGCTGGAGTTGAAAACCAAGGAAGCCTCCGGCAGTGCGCCTGACGGCTATGCCCCTTGGTTCAGCCATCCTGGTCGTCTGACGCGTCAGCATCGGCTGATCTTTGGCCATTGGGCAGCACTTGAAGGCCGCTGCGATGAGCCGGGCGTGTTTGCGCTGGATACCGGCTGTGTCTGGGGCAACAAAATGACCTTAATGAATGTCGATACTGGCGAGCGCCACAGTTGCGCCTGCCAGGAAGGAGGCTGAAGATGAGCGAGTTTCACTGCATTGATCCTGAACAGGCGCTGGAGCTGCGCCAGCGTGGCGCAACAGTTGTGGATATCCGCGACCCTCATAGCTACGCCACTCTGCATATTGCGGGCTCTCAGCGGATCGATAACCAAACCCTGCCCGACTTCATGGCCCAGGCCGATATGGATCAGCCGCTGGTTGTCGTGTGCTATCACGGTCATTCAAGCCAGAGCGCTGCCGCCTTTTTTTCCCAGCAGGGTTTCAGCGAAGTCTACAGCCTCGATGGCGGCTTCGAAGTCTGGCGAAGCGTATATCCCGACGAGACGGAAAGCGGCTCGTTTTGATTGATCCTTCAAGTGCTTAGCACATGCTTTTGACGATCCCGTTACACATAAGTCTAAAGAGGGGCTTCCACATCTCCATAATCGGACTATTCTTGGATTAGGCCTTCCCATTCAGGGAGCCGGATTTCCGGCGGGCCATCGGTACGACCATTAGGTGTTCGGGGGAATTCCAAACGGTTGCTCCGTCGACTGTTGCTGTTTTCCGTGCACGCGTACGACCGATCCCAGCCGGCTCGAGGGTATCCAGCGAGGAGACGTCATGAGCATTTTCAGTCACTTCCAGGGGCGTTTCGAAGCGACTCGTCAGGAAGAATATTCCCTTCAGGAATATCTTGAGATCTGCAAGAAGGACCGTACTGCCTATGCCAGTGCCGCTGAGCGCATGCTCATGGCTATTGGTGAACCGGAGCTGGTAGATACCGCCAGCGATCCGCGCCTTTCGCGCATCTTTTCCAACAAGGTGATCCGTCGTTACCCTGCTTTTGCAGACTTCCACGGGATGGAAGATTGCATCGAGCAGATCGTTTCGTATTTTCGGCATGCTGCCCAAGGCCTCGAAGAGAAAAAGCAAATCCTTTATCTCCTGGGTCCTGTAGGGGGTGGTAAATCGTCATTGGCGGAAAAGCTCAAGCAGCTGATCGAGCGTGTTCCGTTTTATGCCATCAAGGACTCTCCGGTCTTTGAATCTCCGCTGGGCCTATTCAATCCTGATGAAGATGGCCAGATTCTTGAGGAGGACTATGGCATTCCTCGCCACTATCTGCGCAGCATCATGTCGCCTTGGGCAGCCAAGCGATTGCAGGAGTTTGGCGGAGATATCAGCAAGTTCCGTGTTGTAAAGCTGCATCCTTCCATCCTTAACCAGATCGCTATTGCCAAGACCGAGCCAGGCGATGAGAACAACCAGGATATTTCCGCGCTTGTCGGCAAGGTCGACATTCGCAAGCTTGAGGAATATCCGCAAAACGATGCAGACGCCTATAGCTACTCAGGCGCTTTATGCCGAGCCAACCAAGGCTTGATGGAATTTGTGGAAATGTTCAAGGCACCTATCAAGGTGCTGCACCCACTCCTGACCGCGACTCAGGAAGGCAACTACAACAGTACCGAAGGCCTAGGTGCCCTGCCCTATAGCGGGATCATCCTGGCGCACTCCAACGAATCAGAATGGCATACCTTCCGTAACAACAAGAATAACGAGGCTTTCATCGACCGTATCTACATCGTCAAGGTCCCGTATTGCCTGCGTGTTTCGGATGAGATGAAGATCTATGACAAGCTCCTCATCAACAGCTCTCTATCCAAGGCTCATTGCGCGCCCGATACGCTCAAAATGCTGGCGCAGTTCTCTGTACTTTCACGCCTGAAAGAGCCTGAGAACTCGAATATTTACTCCAAGATGCGGGTATACGACGGTGAAAACCTGAAGGACACTGATCCCAAGGCCAAATCGATTCAGGAGTATCGCGACACAGCAGGTGTCGATGAAGGCATGAACGGTTTGTCGACCCGTTTTGCCTTCAAGATTCTTTCACGTGTCTTCAACTTCGATGCCAACGAGATTGCAGCCAACCCTGTTCATTTGCTGTATGTGCTTGAGCAGCAGATCGAGCAGGAGCAGTTTCCGGCAGAAGTCCGCGAGCGCTACATGCGCTTTATCAAGGAATACCTGGCACCTCGTTATGTCGAGTTCATCGGCAAAGAGATTCAAACCGCCTACCTTGAATCGTACAGCGAATACGGACAGAACATTTTTGACCGCTACGTGTTGTACGCCGATTTCTGGATTCAGGATCAGGAATACCGTGACCCGGAAACAGGTGAAATTCTCAATCGCGCGGCGCTAAACGAGGAGCTGGAGAAGATCGAGAAGCCGGCAGGCATCAGCAATCCAAAAGACTTCCGCAACGAGATCGTCAACTTTGTGCTGCGCGCGCGTGCCAATAACAATGGCAAGAATCCCAGCTGGCTCTCTTACGAGAAGCTGCGCACGGTCATCGAGAAGAAGATGTTCTCGAACACCGAGGATCTCCTGCCGGTTATCAGCTTCAACGCCAAGGCAAGCAAGGAGGACCAACAAAAACACAACGACTTTGTGACTCGCATGGTCGAGCGTGGCTATACCGAGAAGCAAGTGCGGTTGCTGTCCGAGTGGTATCTGCGGGTACGGAAATCGCAGTAAAGAACGCAGTCGTATCGTCACAGGCAGAGGCGGCGTGACCGTGCTCTGCCGTGACCTGTCCGGCGGTAGGCAAATCGCAATATGCCAAGCCTATCGTAGGACCGCGGACTGCTCCATTTCCGAGCCCGGAGGGCGTCTATGAGTTATGTCATCGACCGGCGTTTGAATGGCAAGAATAAGAGCACGGTAAACCGTACACGTTTTCTGCGGCGTTACCGCGAGCACATCAAGAAGGCGGTCGAAGAGGCCGTGAGCCGCCGTTCCATTACCGATATGGAGCATGGCGAGCAAATCAGTATTCCTGGCCGCGACATTGATGAGCCCGTGCTGCATCACGGTCGTGGTGGCAAGCAAACGACCGTTCATCCCGGTAACAAGGAGTTTTCTTCAGGAGACCGCATTCCGCGCCCCCAAGGAGGCGGTGGTGGTGGCGCAGGCCAAGGCAAGGCCAGCAACAGTGGCGAAGGTATGGATGACTTCGTGTTCCAGATCACCCAGGACGAATTTCTCGACTTCATGTTCGAGGATCTTGAACTGCCGAATCTGGTGAAAAAACAGCTGACCGGCAGCGACACGTTCAAGACGGTACGTGCTGGTATCAGCAGCGAAGGGAATCCGTCGCGCATCAATATCATCCGGACTTTACGCTCCGCTCATGCCCGGCGAATTGCTCTGTCGGGCGGGAGCCGCAACAAGCTGCGCGAAGTCAAGGCGGAGCTTGCACGACTGCGTGTCGAGGAGCCGGACAACATCACTGATATCCAGGCGCTCGAAGCCGAGATTGTGCGTCTGCGCGCCCGGATCGATAAGGTCCCGTTCCTGGATACCTTTGACCTCAAGTACAACCTGTTGAGCAAACAGCCTACGCCAAGCTCAAAGGCAGTGATGTTCTGTCTGATGGACGTTTCCGGCTCGATGACTCAGGCGACCAAGGACATCGCCAAGCGCTTTTTCATCCTGCTCTATCTGTTTCTCAAACGTAATTACGAGCGAATCGATGTGGTGTTTATTCGTCACCACACTAGCGCACGTGAAGTGGATGAAGAGGAGTTTTTCTATTCCCGTGAAACGGGCGGCACGATTGTGTCCAGTGCATTGAAGCTCATGCAGGAAATCATGGCGGAGCGGTATCCCATTAACGAGTGGAACCTGTATGCCGCGCAGGCCTCGGACGGTGATAACTGGAATGACGACTCGCCTATCTGCAGGGATATCCTAGTCCGTCAGATACTGCCGTTCATGCAGTACTACACCTATGTAGAGATCACGCCACGGGAACATCAGGCCTTGTGGTACGAATATGAACAGGTGCGCGGGGCGTTTCCCGAGTCCTTTTCGCAACAGCAGATCGTATCGGCTGCCGATATTTACCCGGTGTTTCGTGAACTGTTCCAGCGGAGGCTTGTGTCATGAAGCGTCAGCCTATTTCCACCGGCTCGGAATGGACATTCGAGCTCGTACAGGCCTACGACCGGGAAATCGGTCGTATCGCCAAGCGCTATGCGCTGGATACCTATCCCAACCAAATTGAAATCATCACAGCCGAGCAGATGATGGACGCCTACGCGTCCGTTGGGATGCCCATCGGCTATAACCACTGGTCCTACGGCAAGCACTTCCTGCATACCGAAAAACATTACAAGCGCGGGCAAATGGGCCTGGCCTATGAAATCGTGATCAATTCGGATCCTTGCATTGCCTATCTGATGGAAGAAAACACCATCACGATGCAAGCCCTTGTGATTGCCCACGCCTGTTATGGGCATAACAGCTTCTTCAAGGGCAATTACCTGTTCCGGACCTGGACAGACGCCAGCTCCATCATCGATTACCTAGTGTTCGCCAAGCAGTACATCACGCAATGCGAAGAACGCCATGGCATCGATGCGGTAGAGGACCTCCTCGATTCATGCCATGCGCTCATGAATTATGGTGTGGATCGCTACAAGCGGCCCTATCCCATTTCCGCTGAAGAGGAGCGCCGTCGGCAAAAAGAGCGTGAGGAGCTCCTGCAGCGCCAAGTAAATGACCTCTGGCGCACCATCCCCAAGATGGGCGACAAGGATAAACACGAAGAGGATGCGCGTTTCCCCTCCGAGCCTCAGGAAAATATTCTCTATTTCCTTGAGAAACATGCCCCGTTGCTAGAGCCCTGGCAGCGTGAAGTTATCCGGATCGTGCGCAAGATCGCTCAGTACTTCTATCCGCAGCGGCAAACGCAGGTAATGAATGAAGGCTGGGCAACCTTCTGGCATTACACCTTGCTCAACGATCTCTACGATGAAGGCCTCGTAACCGATGGCTTCATGTTCGAGTTCCTGCAGTCTCACTCAGGCGTGATCTACCAGCCAAGCTTCGACAGCCCCTATTACAGCGGCATCAACCCTTACACCTTGGGCTTTTCCATGTTCCGCGATATTCGTCGGATCTGTGAGAATCCTACCGAAGAAGACAAGCGCTGGTTTCCGGATATCGCAGGCAGCGACTGGCTCTCTACCGTTACGTTCGCGATGAAGAGCTTCAAGGACGAAAGCTTTATCCTTCAATTCCTGTCGCCCAAGGTTATCCGGGATCTCAAGCTGTTCAGCATTCTGGACGATGATCACCATGATGAGCTGGAAGTCGCAGCAATTCATGATGATCGGGGTTATCGCCTGATTCGTGAGCAGCTGGCAGCCCAGTACAACCTGGGCAATCGTGAGCCTAATATCCAGATCTGGAATATCAACCGTCGCGGTGATCGCTCGCTCACGTTGCGGCATACCCAGCATGATCGCAAACCCCTGGGCGATTCTACCGAGGAGGTACTCAAGCACTTGCATCGCTTATGGGGCTTTGACATTCACCTTGAAACCGCTCAGGGCGATCAGATCGTCAGCACCCAGCACGTTCCGCCCCGGGACGGCCACCGGGACCTTGACCCTCGGCGTACCGACATCGCTATCTCGCCCATCTAAATCCAAGGCCTCCTGTGAGGCCTTGTTTCTTTACATCCTTTTTGGCGTTTACCTACTTCATCGTTATTCTGCTGCCTTCAGGAGGTGAAGCATGCAGATATACAAGGTGGGTGGCGCGGTCCGGGATCGATTGCTAGGGCAGCCCGTTACGGAAGTCGATTGGGTTGTTGTCGGAGGTACCGCTGAAGAGCTTACCGCTCAGGGTTTTCGCCCCGTCGGTGCGGACTTTCCCGTCTTCCTTCATCCCAAGACCGGTGAGGAATACGCCCTGGCACGCACTGAACGTAAAAGCGGTCGTGGCTATGGCGGCTTCACCTTTTTTGCAGACCCGGACGTCACCTTGGAAGACGATCTCATCCGCCGCGATCTGACCATCAACGCAATGGCAGAAGACGAAGCGGGCCACGTGATTGATCCCTATGGCGGCCTGAAGGATCTACATGCACGTCTGCTGCGCCATGTGTCCCCAGCGTTCATGGAGGACCCGTTGCGGGTGCTGCGCGTAGCTCGTTTTGCGGCCCGCTATGCTCCGCTTGGGTTCAATGTCGCTCCGGAGACCCTTGAGCTGATGCAGCGCATGGCGGTTAGCGGTGAACTGGACGCCCTGACACCCGAGCGCATGTGGAAAGAAATCTCCCGGGCGCTGATGGAGTCAAGGCCGGATGTTTTCATTCAGACCCTGCATGTCTGTGGTGCGCTGGCTGTACTGATACCCGAGATCGACTCCCTGCTCAAAGCCGATGCCGATCCGTCTACCAGCCATACCTTGCGGGTACTGCGCCAATGCGCCAGTCATAAGCAACCCCTTCCCATACGCTGGTCATGTCTACTCATGCAGGTGAAGGGCGATCAACACGAGCCAAACCAGGTTACCGACACGATCGAAGCCATCAATAACCGCTTCAAGTTGCCGCGTGACTGTAGTGAGCTGGCGTTATTGGTCAGCCAGTATCACCCGCACGTCCAGCGTGCAGCCGAGCTGAGCTCAACAGCGCTTCTGGCGCTATTCCAGTGCTTCGACCTGTTCCGTCGGCCGGCTCGCTTCGAGGAATTCCTTCAAGCCTGTGAAATGGACCACTATGACGCAGCACTCCCCTATGCGCAGGCAAATTACATGCGCTCGGTTGCGCAGGCTGCACGCGCAGTAACAGTACAACCTTTATTGGAGAGAGGATTTAAAGGCGCCGAACTTGGAGAGGCTTTGAAGCAGTCGCGCCTCGAGGCCATCGAGGCGTATTGCCGTGACTACTCAGCTGGAAAGGCCTGACACAACGTGGCTGGCGTCAATGCCTGGCCACGCCACGTAAATGGTACCGGCCATAAGCGTTGGACCTTGGGCATTGCAGCCCAAAGAGACGCATAATCGCGGCCATCGACAGGATGCCTGACTGTGGCGGCCAATAACGAGAGCGGCCAAAGTACGAAAGCATTTTTAAGAATTTCTGCCCGCGGCAGAGTCAGCCCATCCAGGTTTCCTACGAGATCGCCATAGGTCAGAATGTCGATATCAAGCGGCAAGCCGGTACGATCTGCCGCGTATCGGCCATTATCAGCCTCGATGTGCTTTAAGCGAACACTCAAGTCAGCCAGGGACAATTCTGTCTGGGCCTTGACGACCAGGTTGAAGAACGGCTCGCTCTTGATACCCACGGCCTCGCTTTCAAAAACGGGAGAGCATGCCAGCTCTCCGCATAAGGCGGACAAGGCCTCCAGTGCCGCCGTCAGATGCTGCTCACGCGCGGTATTGCTGCCAAGGCCCAGGTATACCGTGGTCAGAGACATCCGCGCTCGATCTCCACACCAACCCCAGCCGCCGTCGGTACGGCACCCGGCTTGGTAAGCTTCAGCCGCAACCCGGGCAATTGAAACTCCTGCATCAAGAGACTGGCCAGACGCTCGGCAAACGTCTCGACCAACTGGAAGCTCGACTGCTGGGCGAACGCTGTAATACGTTCTGCCACCGCGGCGTAATTCAACGTCTTGTCCAGTTCATCGCTCTCGGCGGAAGGACGAATGTCCCAAGCCATGGTGACATCCAGACGCAAGCATTGACGAATTTCGCGCTCCCAGTCATACACACCAATAACGGTGTCAACTTCCAGTCCCTCGATGAATACCTTGTCCACGACCCTCTCCAGCGCCCATATGCGCATTATTTGAAAAGCCCAGCCACCGTATCGCGGTCAGACGAAGATTCCCATTAGAATCTGAAGGGACTGCCCCTCCGGGAACATCATCATGGTTTGGTTGCTGGCCACTTTTGCCTACCTGCTCGGCTCCGTATCGTTTGCCGTCCTGCTCAGCCGCGCCTTTGGCCTTAACGATCCCAGAACCAGTGGATCAGGCAATCCCGGTGCAACCAACATGTTTCGTCTTGGTGGCAAGCGCCTTGCCATCCTGACATTACTAGGCGACCTGAGCAAAAGCCTCGTCCCTATTCTCCTGGCACGTACCCTGGGCCTGTCAGAGGTCGAGCAGGCCTGGATCGGTCTGGCAGCAGTACTGGGCCATGTCTATCCGCTCTACTTTCAGTTTCGCGGCGGCAAAGGCGTCGCCACAGCGGCCGGTATGTTGCTAGGCCTGTATCCCTGGGCTGCATTGCTGGCGGCTGGCATCTGGGGAATCGTCTTCGCAATGACCCGTATCAGCTCCCTGGCTGCACTGGCCGCCACGTTGCTGTGCCTGCCGCTTATTGCCTGGCAACAACATGCCGCGTTATTGCCTCTGCTCGCGCTGACCATCCTTATCGTGCTTCGCCACCGTGCCAATCTCAAAGCCTTGCTGGCAGGACGAGAACGTCACTTCTAGAGAGCGTGACAGCTTTTGTCCCAAAAGATTTGCCAGACCACGCCCTTGACGTTACTCAGACCGCCGGCAACTGCTCCATTGGCCAACGCGCCTGCACCTGAATGGCGGGACCATCCTGCTGACCGGCCAGCAGACGCTGGCAACCGGCATACGCAATCATGGCGCCGTTGTCCGTACAGAAACGTGGGCGGGCATAAAAGACATGCCCACGTAGCTCCTTGAGCATGGTCTCCAACGAAGTTCTCAGCGCAGTATTGGCGCTGACACCGCCAGCAATTACCAGAGACTTGAGGCCTGTTTGCTTAAGGGCACGCTTGCACTTGATCGTCAGCGTCTCGACGACCGCACGCTGAAAGGCCAAGGCGATATCGCAACGCGTCTGCTCACTGTTATCCCCTGCCGCCTCGCATTGCTGCCAAGTGTTGAGAGCAAAAGTCTTTAAACCGCTGAAGCTGAAATCCAGACCAGGCCGGTCTGTCATCGGACGCGGAAAGACAAAGCGATCAGGATTGCCATTGAGCGCAAGTCGAGCAATCTCCGGCCCGCCTGGATAACCGAGCCCCAGGAGCTTGGCAGTCTTGTCAAAGGCTTCCCCCGCAGCATCGTCTACCGACTCGCCCAGAAGCTGATAACGGCCGATACCGTCCACCCGTACAAGCTGCGTATGGCCACCAGACACCAACAAGGCGACGAACGGAAATTCCGGCGGCTGCTCCTCCAGCATGGGCGCCAACAAATGGCCTTCCATGTGATGAACCCCCAACGCCGGAACACCCCATGCCAGACTCAGCGCCTGGGCAAAGGAGGCGCCTACCAGCAGCGCACCGACCAGGCCCGGACCGGCCGTATAGGCAATGGCATCGACATCGGCCGGCTTGCTGCCTGCCTCAGCCAATACCTGATTAATAAGAGGAAGCATTCGTTTTACATGGTCACGGGAGGCCAATTCAGGCACTACCCCACCATAAACACGATGCAAATCGATTTGACTGAATAGCGCATCGGACAAAAGTCCACGTTCGCTGTCAAAGAGTGCGACACCTGTTTCGTCGCAGGACGTTTCGAGTCCCAGAACACGCATGGGCAGATGGCCTTCGGCCTGACGATGAATGAAGGAAGGCATGATAATCCCACCCATTTGCTCAGACCAGTGCTTTCGTCCGGAAGCTTTGCATTTACCCCGGCGAAGCGTTACTATCCGCAACCCTTAAAAACCGACGCTTTACATGGCCAAGGCCTCAAGCGTTGAATCAACCCCCGGTAAAACATTGAAGGTACGACCTGGATGCCCGCCGTCAAAGTCAAAGAAAACGAACCCTTCGACGTAGCCCTGCGTCGTTTCAAGCGCTCTTGCGAAAAAGCCGGTGTTCTGGCTGAAGTTCGCAGCCGCGAGTTCTACGAGAAGCCTACTTCCGAGCGTAAGCGCAAGGCAGCTGCTGCTGTTAAGCGTCATGCCAAGAAAGTGCAGCGCGAACAGCGCCGCCGCGAGCGTCTGTACTGATCAGACGCCTGCAAGGCTAACGGCTCCGCCCGACCACTGGTCGGGCTGAACGTATGTGATCTGCTAATCCGCACCACCTGTCAAGCATGTCCCATGCCTGGCGCATTCCTGTTGAACATCCTTTCGCAACGTGCGTTAGTATGCTCAAGTTTCGATAGTCGAATTTATAATTCAACCAAGCGACCTGCGCATGGAAGCAACCGTTTTTCATCGCGTATGCTAATGGCCCTCCCTGAGCCGAATGCACCATGGCCGGATTGATCCCCCAGAGCTTTATCGACGACCTGCTCAACCGCACCGACATTGTCGAAGTGGTAGGGTCACGCATCAAGCTAAAAAAAACCGGCAAGAATTTTAGTGCGCTCTGTCCTTTTCATAACGAAAAGAGCCCTTCGTTCAGCGTAAGTCCAGACAAGCAGTTCTATTACTGCTTCGGCTGCGGCGCAGGCGGAAATGCCCTCGGCTTTGTCATGGACCATGACAATCTGGAGTTTCCCGAAGCTGTTGAAGAGCTGGCCAGAAAAGCCGGTCTTGACGTTCCCCGAGAAGAAAGCACCAGTGGCGGCCCACGCAAGCCGCGGCAGATGGTGGACTCTCCGCTGTATGCGCTGCTGGCCGACGCAGCCACGTTCTATCGTCAGTCGCTCAAGAGTCACCCCCAGCGTAAAGCCGCGGTGGATTACCTGAAGAAACGCGGCCTGACCGGCGAGATCGCGCGTGATTATGGCCTGGGATTCGCACCGCCTGGCTGGGACAATCTGCTCAAGCATCTGGCAGGTGACGAGCTTCAGCAAAAAGCCATGATCGAGGCCGGCCTGCTGATCGAAAATACTGAAAACGGCAAACGCTACGATCGCTTCCGTGATCGGGTCATTTTTCCGATCAAGGACAGCCGTGGACGCGTTATCGCGTTTGGCGGCCGGGTACTGGGCGACGAGAAACCCAAGTACCTGAACTCTCCAGAAACGCCTGTTTTCCATAAGGGTCAAGAGCTGTACGGGCTGTTCGAGGCTCGCCGAGCCAACCGCGATCTTGACGAGATCATTGTCGTGGAAGGCTATATGGACGTGATTGCCCTGGCGCAGCAAGGCATACGAAATGCTGTTGCCACCCTGGGTACGTCTACCAGTGAGGAGCACATCAAGCGCTTGTTTCGTCTGGTGCCTCAAATTCTGTTCTGCTTTGATGGCGACAAGGCCGGTCGTAGCGCAGCATGGCGCGCGCTGGAATCAGCGCTCCCCACCCTACAGGACGGTCGCAAGATCCGCTTTCTCTTTCTTCCCGAAGGCGAAGATCCAGATTCTCTCGTCAGATCAGAGGGCCCGGACGCGTTTCAGGCACGTTTCGTCCAGCAGGCGCTGCCACTGGCCGAGTATTTCTTCCAGCAACTGGCAGCCGAGGCTGACCCGTCTACTCTGGAGGGAAAGGCGCACCTGGCGACACTGGCCATACCGCTGATTGAAAAGGTCCCGGGAAATAACCTGAAAGCGCTCATGCGCCTGCGCCTGACCGAGCTGACCGGGCTCAACAACGAGTCGCTCAATCAGTTTGCCAGCGCACCAGCCGCGACACCACGGCCTACGGACGAGCCTTACTACGAGCAGGATGCCTACTACGACAGCGGCTATGACTCACCTGCGCCTGCTGCGCCCTACCCGAGCACTCGCACAGGCAAGCCCTCGTATGGCGGGAAAAATGGGTTCCGCGGCAAGAAGTCGTTCGGCTTCAAAGGTGACCCTGCCATGCGTGCCCCACGCGAGCCGGTAAAGGTTGAACCGCCTACGCTTGCCGCATTACGCAGCCTGGTGCACCGCCCTTCGCTGGCCTTGCAGGTTCAGGATGCAAAGAACCTTGCCGAAGAAAATGACCAGTACGCACAGCTTCTTGTTGCCCTGGTTGATGCCTTGCAGAAGAAGCCCGAACAGAGCACGTTGCAGCTGCTGGCACGCTGGCACGGCACTGAACAAGGCAAACTATTACGTGTTTTAGCCGAAAAAGAGTGGTTGATTTCAGGTGATAACCTTGAACAACAGTTTTTCGACACCATTACTAGGCTTGCAGCAAGCCAGCGTGAACGCAGCCTTGAACAGCTGCTCCGCAAGGCGCGCCAAAGCGAACTCAGCATTGAAGAGAAGGACCGTCTGCGCGAGCTTCTTAGCCGCCCAGCTGTGCCATCAACCTGATTCTGGCAAGAAAGCCGCCTGATCGGCTATAATACTCAGCTTATTTTTGCCCGCCTATGCCTTCGTGGAAGGGTGTTTATGTCCGGAAAAGCGCAACAGCAATCTCGTCTTAAAGAGTTGATCGCCCGCGGTCGCGAGCAGGGTTACCTGACGTACTCGGAAGTCAACGATCACCTGCCGGAGGATATCTCCGATCCAGAACAGGTGGAAGACATCATCCGCATGATCAACGACATGGGGATCAACGTATTCGAAACAGCTCCGGATGCGGATACCCTACTGCTCGCAGAAGCGGATACCGATGAAGCCGCCGCTGAAGAAGCCGCCGCCGCACTGGCAGCAGTTGAAAGCGATGTTGGTCGTACCACCGACCCCGTGCGCATGTACATGCGTGAGATGGGTACCGTTGAACTCTTGACCCGTGAAGGCGAAATCGAAATCGCCAAGCGTATCGAGGAAGGTATCCGTGAAGTCATGAGCGCTATCGCTCACTTCCCGGGCTCGGTTGAATACATTCTCAGCGAATATGATCGGGTTACGTCCGAAGGCGGTCGCCTGTCTGACGTTCTCAGCGGCTACATCGATCCCGATGACGGCACGCTGCCTGAGAGCGAAAGCGATGACATTCCTGTGCCCAAGGCCAAGGATGCCGCTGCAGCCCAGAGCGACGACGAAGAAGAAAGCGAGAGCGATGACTCCGAGGAAGAGACCGAAAGCGGTCCGGACCCGGAAGAAGCTCGTCAGCGCTTCGCAGCCGTAGCCGAACAACTGGAGAAAACCCAAAAGGCGCTCCAGAAGCATGGCCGTAGCAGCGATCAGGCCATTGAAGAGCTGGTGGCCCTGGCCACGCTGTTCATGCCGATCAAGCTGGTACCCAAGCAGTACGAGATACTGGTAGGCCGCGTTCGCGAGTCGCTGGATCGTGTTCGTGCCCAGGAACGCGCCATCATGCAGCTGTGTGTACGTGATGCACGTATGCCCCGCGCTGATTTCCTGCGTTCGTTCCCGAGCAACGAAACCAACCTTGAGTGGGTAGACAAGGTTCTCAAGAACAAGCCCAAGTATGCCGAGGCGATTGAGCGCCTGCGTCCTGATATCCAGCGCAACCAGGAAAAGCTGATTGCCCTGCAAAAGGAGCTTGATCTGACAGTTGCCGAGATCAAGGAGATCAACCGCAACATGTCCATCGGCGAAGCCAAGGCTCGTCGGGCGAAAAAAGAGATGGTTGAGGCCAACCTGCGTCTCGTGATCTCGATCGCCAAGAAATACACAAACCGCGGCTTGCAGTTCCTTGATTTGATCCAGGAAGGCAACATCGGTCTGATGAAGGCTGTAGACAAGTTCGAATACCGCCGCGGCTACAAGTTCTCCACCTATGCGACCTGGTGGATTCGTCAGGCGATTACCCGTTCCATTGCGGACCAGGCACGGACCATCCGTATTCCGGTTCACATGATCGAGACGATCAACAAGCTCAATCGTATTTCCCGCCAGATGTTGCAGGAAATGGGTCGCGAGCCGACGCCGGAAGAGTTGGGTGAGCGTATGGATATGCCTGAGGACAAGATCCGCAAGGTATTGAAGATCGCTAAAGAGCCAATCTCTATGGAAACACCGATTGGTGATGATGAAGATTCGCACCTGGGTGATTTCATCGAAGACTCCACCATGCAGTCTCCGATCGAGGTAGCGACCAGCGAAAGCCTGAAGGAGGCGACTCGCGATGTACTGGCAGGACTGACAGCTCGTGAAGCCAAGGTACTGCGCATGCGTTTCGGCATCGATATGAATACTGACCATACGCTTGAAGAGGTCGGTAAGCAGTTCGATGTGACACGCGAGCGTATTCGTCAGATCGAAGCCAAAGCCTTGCGTAAGCTGCGTCATCCGTCCCGTAGCGAGCATCTTCGCTCGTTCCTCGACGAGTAAATGAAAAACCGGAGCAAACGCTCCGGTTTTTTTATGCGCTTTATTTTGCCATTTGCTTCTATATGGGTATAATGCGCCCCTCTCGTAGGGCCTGTAGCTCAGTCGGTTAGAGCAGAGGACTCATAATCCTTTGGTCGAGAGTTCGAGTCTCTCCGGGCCCACCAGATATTCGAAAGTATTACAGGGGCGTCGCCAAGCGGTAAGGCAGCAGGTTTTGATCCTGCCATGCGTTGGTTCGAATCCAGCCGCCCCTGCCATATCTCAGCGCCAAGCGCGCAATAAAAAAGGCTTACCTCGGTAAGCCTTTTTTGTTTCTGCTCTCCTTACGCCTTCAGACCTGACGATCCGGAGGCCGAGCCCTGCGCGGAATGCATGCCTGTCTCTACTAGGGTCAGCCTCGGCTTAGCCGATTCAGTCGCCGTCGACTCGCCGAGAGGAAGCGTCACGCTGAACGTAGCCCCCTGCCCTTCGATGCTGCTGACGCCTATCGTGCCACGGTGCGCCTTGACGATCTGATCGGCGATATAAAGCCCCAAGCCCAGCCCTGCAACGCCTTCGCTTCCACTAGCGCGCTCAAACTGGCGGAAAATACGCTCCTGATTCTCAGGCGAGATACCGATACCAAAGTCCCGTACGCTAAGTACAGCACAGCCGTCCTTGACATCCAGTTTCACATGAACGGGCTTGCCTGCACCGTAGCGCATGGCATTGGTAAGCAGATTGGCAACAACCTGCTCGATTCGGAATTCGTCCCACTCCCCTTCGATGTATTCGGGAAGCTCTACCGTGACGTCACAGCCAGTCGCGTTGAGTTGCGGCATGAAATTTTCGACGATACTGGAAACCAGTTTCACCAGGTCGAAACGGGAAGGTCGAATAGACAACTTGCCCGTCCGGATACGGGATACGTCGAGCATGTCATCGATCAGACGTACCAGCTTCTGTACCTGACGCTCGTCCCGCTCGACCATCTCCATCAGCTTTTCAGGCGTAAAAGCTGCCATGTTGTTCTTGCCCAGGTAGATCTTGCGCAGCTGGGCTTCAAGAATCAGAGTATTGAGCGGGGTCTTCAGCTCATGAGAAACGATAGACATGAAGTCGTCGCGCATCCGCACCGCATGCTGCAATTCAACTTGCGTCTGGCGCAGCTCGGCCAGCAGCACCTCCTGCTCCTGACGGCTACGCTCAAGCGCCTCAAGCTGACGCCGCATGCCCTTGCGGTGCCGGTACAGGTCCACGAATACGCTGACCTTACTCTTGACCGCATGGATGTCGAGCGGCTTGTAAAGAAAGTCTACAGCTCCGCTCTCATAGCCTTTGAAGGCATAGTTGCGGTCATGACCGGCAGCACTGACAAAGACGATTGGAATATGTTTGGTCTTCTCAGTGCTTCGCATCATTTCGGCAAGCTCGAAGCCGTTCATGACCGGCATCTGCACGTCCAGAATGGCAAGCGCAAATTCGTGCACGAGCAATAGCTCAAGCGCAGCCTCGGCAGAACCTGCTTTGAATACAGAGAGGTCCTCGTGTTTCAACAACGCCTCAAGTGCCAAAAGATTCTCTGGAAGATCGTCAACGATGAGAATCTTTGCTGTATTCACTTCTTTAAGCATTGTTCTGTTCCAGCTCGACGAGCAATGTATTAATGTCTCTGACAGGCAAAACGAAATCAGGAGTAAACAACTTGAGAGCAGCTTCCGGCATCGTAGGCACGAAGGCTTCAGCCGGATCCTGAACAACGGTCAACCCACCGGCACGGTGGATCGCTCTCAAGCCTGCCGCGCCGTCCTCATTGGCTCCGGTCAGTAGAACACCACAAAGGTGCTCGCCAAATACGTCTGCAGCACTTTCGAACAATACGTCGATTGAAGGCCGCGAAAAGTGCACACGCTCTTCCCGGCTCAGGGAGAGCGTTTTGTCCTGTTCGATCAGCAGATGGTACCCAGGCGGCGCAAAGTACAGCGTGCCAGGGTGCAGCGGTTCCTTTTCATCTGCTTCCTTGACGTCTATCTCCAGACGCAGCCGGAAAATTTCCGCTAGTTTACTGTCCTTGTCCTCGGGCATGTGTACTACCACGACGATAGGCAGGCGAAAAGTTTCGACCAAGCCGACCAATAGTACACTAAGTGCTTGTAGCCCACCCGCGGAAGCGCCTACAACAATTGCTTCAATTTGCCGCTGCGGCAGCGAAAAGAGGGTATCCGGCCCTTGTTTCATGACGATTATAACCGCCTGAAAAGTCGTTCTTTTTTGACGACCGGTTCGAAATGACCCGCATAGGCAGAGAAATCGAGCGACTCCTTGCTGCCGAGTCCGAGAAAGCCCCGGTGGCACAGCGACTCATGAAACAAACCGAACGCGCGATTCTGCAAACCCTTGTTGAAATAGATCAGGACATTTCGGCAAGAGATGAAGTGTGTCTCGGAAAACACCATGTCCGTAGCCAGGCTATGGTCGGCAAAGGTGACATTGGCCATCAGTGACTTATCAAACAGCGCCCCATCATAGGCGGCTGTGTAATAGTCGGAAAAGGAGCTCTTGCCGCCGGCTTGCTGATAGCTTTGTGTGTATTTACGCACCCGCTCTAGCGGAAAGACGCCCTGCCGGGCACGATCCAGCGATTGTGGATTGATATCGGTGGCGTAAATCAACGTACGGTCCAGCAGCCCCTCTTCCTTGAAGAGGATGGCCATGGAATAGACTTCTTCCCCCGTACTGCAACCAGCAATCCAGATCTTGAGCGATGGATAGGTCTTGAGCACGGGGACCACGTGCTCTCGAATGGCCAGATAATAGGTGGGGTCACGAAACATCTCACTGACCGGAATCGTCAAGAACTGGAGCAGCTCGCTGAACAGCTGCGGATCATGCAGCACGCGAGCCTGCAGCTCTGAAATGGTTTCGCATTCAAACTTCGACATCGCATGGAGCACTCGGCGCTTGAGCGAAGCGCCGGAATAGTCCCGAAAGTCGTAGCTGTATTTGAAATAGATACCCTCGATGAGCAAGCGCAGCTCAATATCCAGGGTACGGTCGGGACACATGGTTACAGCTTCTCCAGTGACGGCATCCATACCCTGATTAATGAAAACAGCCGGTTCAGATCGACAGGCTTGGCCAGATAGTCATTGGCACCGGCACGCAGACAACGCTCCTGGTCGTCCTTCATGGCCTTGGCAGTAATGGCAATAATGGGTAGTTTTTGCAGGTAAGGAATCTTGCGAATTTCCTGCATGGCCTGATAGCCGTCCATCATTGGCATCATGATATCCATGAGTACAAGGTCGATACCTTCGATCGTTTGTACCTTCTCCACCGCCTCAAGACCATTGCGAGCGATTTCGACGATTGCTCCCTTCTGCTCGAGCGCACTGGTCAGGGCGAAGATATTGCGTACGTCGTCATCTACCAACAGGAGCTTGCGACCTTCGAATGCCTTGTCGCGGCTACGGGCAGTCTTGAGCATTTTCTGACGCTCAGGCGGCATGTCGGCTTCGATCTTGTGCAGGAAGAGTGTGACTTCATCCAGCAGACGCTCGGGCGAACGGGCTCCCTTGATGATGATCGAGCGCGAGTACTTCATCAGGTTCGCTTCTTCGTCACGGGTCAGACTGCGCCCGGTATAGACAATGACCGGCGGGAAGGAGCAGATTTCCTCATTGGCCATGCGCTCAAGCAGCTCGTTGCCTTCCATATCGGGCAGCTTGAGGTCGATTACCATGCAGTCGTAGATATTGTTGCGCAGCAGCTCAAGCGCTTCCTGGCCAAGCTCTACTGCCGTGATTTCCACATCCGAATCACCGATGAGCTTGGTAATGCTGTCGCGCTGTAGCGCATCGTCTTCGACCAGGAGAATGCGCTTCATCTTCTGCGAAAACTTGGCTTCGAGTCGACTGAAGACGGTCTTGAGCTCATCACGGGTGGTAGGCTTCATGGCATAGCCAACGGCCCCCATGTGCATGGCTGCTTCGACCCGATCCTCGACCGACACCACATGCACCGGAATATGCCGTGTACGGGGGTTTTCCTTGAGCCGCTCAAGCACGGTAAGGCCTGAATGGTCGGGCAGGCGCATGTCCAGCAGGATGGCATCCGGCGTGAACTCGGTTGCGATGTCGAAGCCTTCATCAGCCCCGTGCGCCACTAGGCAGCTGTACTTCAGCTCATGGGCCAGATCGTAAAGAATACGCGCGAATTGCGGCTCGTCTTCAATCACCAGCACCTTGCGATCCGGGAAGGGGAAGCTTTCGCGGTCGTCCGGGAATGGTCTCGGTCGGGCCGGACTTATTTCGTCAGCCGTCACTGGCGCCGATGACGGCGCGGCAGCAACGGATGCAGCAACCGCGACTGGAGCTGGCGCCTCGCTGGCAGGACGCGGTGCGGGAGCTGCCTGAACACGGGAAGCAGGTGCGTCGGCAATGAGTGGCTGCTCATATTGCAGTGGTAGGCGCAAGGTGAAGGTACTGCCCTGCTGCGGAACGCTCTGTACTTCAATGGAGCCCCCCAGCAGCTTGGCCAAGTCGCGGGAAATGGAAAGTCCCAGACCGGTACCGCCGTAACGACGGGTCGTTGCGCCATCGGCCTGACGGAAGGCTTCAAAGATGACTTCCTGCTGATCTGGCGCAATCCCAATGCCCGAGTCGGTGACCGCGAACGCGACCTGATTCTGGTCGAGCGTCACCTTGAGCGTGACGCCGCCTCGCTCGGTAAACTTGAATGCATTGGAAAGCAGGTTTTTGAGAATCTGTTCGATACGCTGCCGATCCGAGTACACAAAGCCAGGCAGATCGTCGGCAAGATCCACCGTGAAAGACAGCTCACGGCTATCGGCCACGGGATTGAACGAGTTTTTCAGGGTGTCGACAACACGCTTGACAGACACCTGCTCAGGCCTGATTTCCAGCATGCCTGCCTCGACCTTGGAAATGTCGAGGATATCGTTGATCAGGTTGAGCAGGTCATTGCCAGCAGAATAGATGGACTCTGCAAAGCGGACCTGCTCGGCAGTAAGGTTCGCATCCGTGTTATCGGCCAGCAGCTTGGCCAGGATAAGCGAGCTGTTGAGCGGTGTCCGTAGTTCATGGGACATGTTGGCCAGGAATTCGGACTTGTACTGGCTGGCACGCTCAAGCTCGCGGGCCCGCTCTTCCAGTTCAGTCTGCGCTGCATTGAGCAGGCTGTTGCGCTCGTCCAGCATGTCGCGCTGCTGTTGCAGCTCATGGGTCTGCTCGGAGAGCTGCTCGTTGGTCTGTTCAAGCTCCGCCTGCTGCTGCTCGAGGTGCGCCTGGGATTCCTTGAGCGCACGGGACTGCTCTTCGAGTTCTTCGTTGGCGGTGCGGAGCTCTTCCTGCTGTACCTGCAATTCTTCGTTGAGCTGCTGGGTTTCAGCCAATAGCTTTTGCAGGCGCTGACGGTATTTACCGGACTCGATGGAGGAACCAATCGCCGAGGAGACAAGCTTGAGCAACTCGGTATCCCGCGCTTCCAGACTGCGGGTAAAGCCGAGCTCCACCACACCATTGACCATACCATCACTTTCAATTGGTACGATGAGGGCCGCTGCAGCAGTAGTCTCACCAACAGCCGAGCTGACCTTCAGATAATCACGCGGCAGATCCTTTAGCTCAATGATGCGCGACTCCAGAGCCGCTTGTCCCACCAGGCTTTCACCCAGGGCCAGCGTGCGTCTCGTGGAAAGGTTCTCTTCGCTCAATGCATATTCGGCTACGCGCTCCAGCTTGCGGTTATCGTCCTGGACGATATAGATCGCCCCCGCAGAAGCGCCCAGATAACGGGCCAGGAATTGCAGGATGCTTTGCCCTAGCAGAGGCAGTGTCTGCTGGCCAATCACCTGTTCGGAGAGCTGCATCTGTCCAGCACGGTACCAAGCCTGCCGTTGCATTTGCTCGGCATGATCGAGCTGCTGATCCAGCGCTGTGGTGTAGGTATTGGACAAGCGCGTCAGTTCACGGCGCCCCAGGAAGGCCAGCAGACCGCTCAGCAAGAGGCTAACACACAGAAATGACGCAACAATGATGATGGTGGCCTGACTGGCCGTTGAACTACGCTCGGCTCGTTGCTGCTGCTCCAATGCAATGAAATCATTGAAGTCGCGACGGATAGCATCAATCAAGTCTTTGCCTTCGCCGTCGCGTACGTGCTTCATGAAGTCGCCGTTCTGCTGATTCAACGCGATCATTCGTGTCGCATATTCGCGCCAGGAACGATGCAAGCTTTCAATGCGCTCAAGCCGACGTAGCTGGACTTCGTTATCTGACACCAGACTTTTCAGCTCATCCAACTGAGGCTGAAACGTAGCCTGTGCACGCTGGTAGGGCTCAAGAAAGGATTGATCATCACTTAGCAGATAACCCCGCATACCTGTTTCCAGATCTACCGCGAGCCTGAATACATTGTTACTGCTACTGATAACCCGATCGGTATGCTCGATCCACTGGTTTACGGAAAGAAGGTAATAAACGACAGCAACAAAGAACGCCGAAGTAAGAAAACCGATCCCTAATGGCAGAGTCAGGTTACGGCTCAGGATTCGACGAAAGCTTTGCTGATCGACAGGCGACTCACGATTCATGCGTTACTCAATATCAGTCATGAATGAAAAAGCGGCCACCTGCTGCAAGGCAGCCGCAGTACGGCAAGCATGCACGAAAAAACGGAAAGCGAAGCGGCCCGCGTTCAATTAATTCAATCGCGAGCCGGATTATCCATTGACTAGACTAACGTCGAGCAATGATCCAGACAGCATGAATAATGCCTGGAATATAGCCCAAAAGGGTCAGCAGGATGTTCAACCAGAAAGCGCCTCCGAGACCAACCTGGAGGAAAACGCCTAGGGGCGGAAGGATGATGGCGCAGATAATTCTGATCAGGTCCATTTGCAAGCTCCTCGTAACAGGCCGTCGAAACAGCTATAAGACCTATTGCACGGGAGTCGGTTCCTCGAATGCCAGGCAGAAAAAACCCCGCCGTAGCGGGGCTTTGCAGACTATGGAGGATTTCCGTATCGGGCACCGTCCTGGTGCAGTCCTCTAACTCCCTGTTTTAACTGGGGCGCTTCCTGCGCTGAACTCGATAGCTGAATGATATTCCCTATAAATGTAGGGTTAATAGAGCCAAGTCATGCAACATCCTGTAAGTATTTGCTTACATCAGAACTGTGCGGCCTCCAGCTCATACAGCACGCCGCTGCCTGCCCTTACCGAAGCCGTCAACGAATGAATGCGAGGCAGCAGTCGGGCAAAGTAGAACCGCGCCGTTGCGACCTTGCTACTGCGCAGCTCGGCATGATCGCTTTGCAATGCGGCTTCAGCCATGCGCGCCCACAGGTAGGCATAGGCGGTATAGCCCAACACATGCAGGTACTCTACCGATGCTGCACCTATCTCGTTCGGATTGGTTTTGGCCTCGTTCATGACCCACTCGGTCAGGGCATCCAGGTTATCCAGCGCTGCTCGCAGCGGTTCGGCAAACTCGGACGACTTGCCATTCAGCATTTCGATATAGGCTCTGATCTCTTCCGAGAAAGGCCGATACAGGCTTCCCGCCGATCCTACGACCTTGCGCCCCATCAGATCCAGCGCCTGGATACCGTTGGTGCCTTCGTAGATCTGGGTAATACGAACGTCTCGTACCAGCTGCTCCTGCCCCCATTCACGAATGTACCCATGTCCACCAAAGATCTGCTGGCCATGCACGCAAATCTCGAGTCCCAGATCTGTCAGGAAAGCCTTGGCTACAGGAGTCAATAGCGCCACCATGCCTTCGGCACGTGAGCGCGCCTGACCATCGTTGCTGAACTTGGCGATATCGAGCTGCATCGCAACATAGGTGGAAAATGCACGACCGCCCTCGTTCAAGGCCTTCATGGTCAACAGCATGCGACGTACGTCAGGATGAACGATGATAGGGTCAGCCGCCTTGTCGGGCGCAGAAGGGCTGGTTGCCGCGCGGCTTTGCAGGCGCTCTCGGGCGTACTCAACGGCACTCTGATAGGAACGCTCCCCTGCTCCCAGTCCTTGAATGCCTACGCCCAGACGTTCGTAGTTCATCATGGTGAACATGGCAGCCAGCCCTTTATTGAGTTCACCGACCAGATAACCTTTGGCGCCATCAAAGTTCATTACGCAGGTACTGGAGCCATGAATACCCATCTTGTGCTCGATGGAGCCGCACGCCAGGGTATTGCGCTCGCCAAGACTGCCGTCCTCATTGACCAAGACCTTTGGGACGAGAAAAAGTGAAATGCCTCTGGAGCCGGCGGGTGCGTCCGGGAGCTTCGCGAGCACCAGGTGGATGATGTTTTCCGTCAGGTCATGCTCACCGGCGGTAATAAAGATCTTTGTACCGGTAATGGCATAACTGCCATCCGCCTGCGGTTCGGCACGGGTGCGGATGATACCCAGGTCTGTGCCAGCATGGGGCTCGGTCAGGCACATGGAGCCTGCCCATACACCGGAATAGAGGTTGGGCAGATACCGCGTTTTCAGCTCTTCGCTAGCATGGGCATGGATGGCCAGGCAACCGCCTGCCGTGAGCATGGGGTACAGGCCAAAGGATAGATTGGCCGCATGGACCATTTCCTCGACCTGAGCAGAAATCACCTTGGGCATGCCCATACCGCCGTACTCAGGATCACCACCTACGCCTACCCAACCGCCTTCGGCATAGACGGTATACGCCTCCCGGAAGCCTTTTGGCGTAATCACCTTGCCCCCATCCCAACGGCAGCCCTCTTCATCCCCATTGCGGTTGAGTGGAGACAGAGTGCGGGCAGCCACCTTGGCCGCCTCTTCCAGAATAGCGTCGGCCGTCTCGGTATCGACCCGTTCCGCCAGCTCAGGTAACTGCTGCCACGCCTCCTGCACCCTGAACACATCGTTGAGCAGGAAACGGATATCACGTAGGGGAGCTTGGTAGTCAGCCATGGGGCAATCCTCCAGCAGAGGCGCAGGGTATCCGGCGCTTTTTTATGAGTATTCCCTGAGTGTAGCGAACACGCCAAAAGGGCCATAGGTTCATGATGCGACCAGACAGTCAGCTTCGGTCACCCACCTGATCCTTGCTTGAGCCAACGAAAAAGGGACGCTGTTAGCGTCCCTTTTCAAGGCTTTTACAAGCCTGCCTTGGCTTTCAATCGCCACTCGTGAAGCAGCGGCTCGGTGTAACCGTTAGGCTGTTCGCGTCCCTTTAGAACCAAGTCCCGGGCGGCCCGGAAGGCATAGGACGTTTCGAAGTTGGGCGCCATGGGGCGATACAGGGAGTCACCTGCGTTTTGCTCATCCACGATACGGGCCATCCGCTGCAACGTTTCGATCACCTGTGCCTGATTGGTTACGCCGTGGCGCAACCAGTTGGCAATATGCTGGCTAGAGATACGCAGTGTGGCGCGGTCTTCCATCAGGCCGACGTTATGGATATCCGGCACCTTGGAGCAGCCGACACCCTGGTCTACCCAGCGCACGACATAACCCAGAATGCCTTGGGCGTTGTTGTCCAGCTCCTGCTGAATCTCCTCGGCAGACCAGTTGGCAGACTCGACAACTGGAATGGTCAGCAAATCGTTCAGAATGCTGTCACGGGCGGCGTTGACATCGACCTGCTCCAGTTCTTGCTGGATCGCCTGCACATCGACCTGATGGTAGTGCAGCGCATGCAGGGTCGCAGCCGTAGGCGATGGCACCCAGGCGGTATTGGCGCCAGCTTTGGGATGACCAATCTTTTGCTCCAGCATGGCGGCCATGAGGTCAGGCATGGCCCACATGCCCTTACCAATCTGGGCGCGGCCACGCAGCCCGCAGGACAAACCAACCAGGACGTTGTTGCGCTCGTAGGCAGCGATCCACTTGCTTCCTTTCATGTCGCCCTTGCGCAGCATCGCACCCGCTTCCATGCTGGTGTGCATCTCGTCACCGGTGCGATCCAGGAAACCGGTATTGATAAAGGCCACGCGGGAAGCCGCCTCGGCAATACAGGCCTTGAGGTTGACGCTGGTACGGCGTTCCTCATCCATGATACCCATTTTGATCGTGTCGGCAGGCAGTCCCAGCATGGACTCGACCCGTCCAAACAATTCAGCCGCAAAAGCCACTTCCTTCGGTCCGTGCATCTTTGGCTTCACGATATAAATGGAGCCGGTACGGGAATTGCCACGGCGCGCCAGATCATGCAGGGCGATGGTCACAGTCATCACGGCATCCATGATGCCTTCAGGAATCTCCTGACCATCGGCATACAGAATGGCCGGGTTGGTCATCAGGTGACCGACATTACGTACGAACAGAAGCGAGCGGCCGTGCAGCGACAGGCTCTCACCGTTGGCCGCCTTATACTCACGGTCCGGGTTGAGCGTACGCGTGAAGCGCTTGTCACCCTTGGTCATTTCTTCGGCCAGATCACCTTTCATCAGGCCCAGCCAGTTACGGTAAGCCAGGACCTTGTCCTGTGCATCCACAGCAGTAATCGAGTCCTCCAGATCCATGATGGTGCTGACGGCCGACTCCATCAGGATGTCCTTCACACCAGCACAGTCGGTCTGGCCGATCTGGGAGTGACGATCGACCTGAATTTCAAAATGCAGGCCGTTGTGCTTGAGCAGAATGGCCGATGGTTCGGACGCATCGCCCTGATAGCCGACAAAGGCGGACGGGTCGGCCAGCTCGCAGGCCCCATTTTTCATATCTACCACGAGACGACCACCGTCGACCCGGTAGCACGTCGCCTCTTTATGGGAGCCTTTGGCCAGCGGAACGGTCCGGTCCAGGAAGTCGCGGGCGTAAGCGATAACCTTGGCTCCGCGAGCGGGGTTGTAGCCCTTGGCTTTCTCGGCGCCTTCGTCTTCTGGAATGGCGTCGGTGCCGTAGAGTGCATCGTAAAGCGAGCCCCAGCGCGCATTCGCAGCGTTTAGGGCATAACGCGCATTGAGCACCGGTACAACCAGCTGCGGACCAGCCTGCTGCGCGATTTCAGTATCGACATTGGCTGTGGTCGCCTGGACCTTCTCCGGCTGCGGCAGCAGGTAGCCAATGGACTCTAGGAAGCGGCGGTAGGTTGCCATGTCCTTGATCGGGCCAGGATTGGCACGATGCCAGTCATCCAGCTTTGCCTGGATCTGATCACGCTCGGCCAGCAGTGCCTGGTTACGCGGTGCCAAGTCATGCACCAGAGCATCGAAGCCTTGCCAGAAGACTGCGCTGTCGATGCCAGTACCGGGCAACACTTGCTCCTCGACAAAGCGATGCAAGGAGGTGGCTACCTGTAAGCGATGGCAAGAAGTGCGTTGAGTCATGTCGTAATCCCTGTGTTCTTCTTATCGGTTCAACCCAAAACAGCCGCAGCACCCGCTTTGGCCACCTGTGCATCCTGATCGGCCTTGACGCCTGAAACGCCTACCGCGCCGACGACCTGTCCCTCGACCATGACCGGTACACCACCCTCCAGCATGCCAGTCAACACCGGCGCGGACAGAAAAGCGGTGCGTCCGCCATTGATCATGTCTTCAAACCCTTTAGACTCACGGCGCCCCAGGGCTGCGGTCCGGGCTTTTTCCGTAGAGATGTAGCCGCTGGTTGGCGCGGCATTGTCAAGCCTGAGCAGCGCCAGCGGATGTCCGCCATCGTCCACTACCGCAATGGAGACGGCCCACTGGTTGCGCTCGGCCTCGGCGCGTGCGGCCTCCAGGATGCGATTCACTTCAGTGACGGTCAGGACGGCTTTGCTTTGCATGCAGATTCTCCACGTGAGGATGGTAGGGTTCGGAATTCAGAGCGGCATCGACAATCTCGATCCAATGTCGGACTGGTGTACGACTAACACCGCCCAGATGGGTCTGGCAACCGATATTGGCGGTAACGATCAGATCGGGCTGCCCACTCTCGAGCGCGGCGAGCTTGTTGTCTCGCAACTGACGAGACAGCTCCGGCTGAGTGAGCGAATAGGTGCCGGCAGAGCCGCAGCACAGATGGGCGTCTGGCACCGTCGCCAGCGTATAGCCCAGACGCTGCAAGACCTCCTCTACAGCGCCGCCCAGCTTCTGGGCATGTTGTAGGGTACAGGGGCAATGAAAGGCCAACCGATGATCCGCACTCACCACCAGCCGCTCCAACGGCTCGGCACGAACCACCTCGACGATATCCTTTGCCAGCTCGGATACCCGGCGGGCCTTGGCGGCATAGGCGGGATCATCCTTCAGCAGATGACCGTAATCCTTGACGAATGCGCCGCAACCGCTGGCCGTCTGCACAATTGCCTCCGCGCCTGCTTCCACGGCAGACCACCAGGCATCGATATTGCGGCGGGCACGGTCAAGTCCGTCATGCTGGGCATTAAGGTGAAACTCAACGGCGCCGCAGCATCCTGCTCGCGGCGCATCGACTACGCTAATCCCCAAGCGATCCAGCACCCGCGCCGTTGCAGCGTTGGTGTTGGGCGATAGTCCTGGTTGAACACAGCCCTCCAGCATCAACACGTGTCGCTCATGACGTACCGCCGGACGCTCTCCCGCGGGAAGCGGATCGGCAGGAAGCTTGCTCTTTAGCGCATCCGGTAAGAGTGGGCGCAATGTTTGCCCTGCACCCGCCAGCGTCTTGAATAACGCAGGACGCGGTAGCACGGCGCGCAAGCCGGCCCGCAGGAGGCGCTCACTCATGGGGCGAGGCACGCGGCGCTCCAGCTCGGCACGACCGATATCCAGCAGATTGTGGTAAGTCACGCCGGACGGACAGGTCGTCTCACAGTTGCGACAGGTCAGGCAGCGGTCCAGGTGCAGTTGTGTTTTCGTTGTTACGGGTCCGCCTTCCAGCATCTGCTTGATCAGGTAGATACGCCCGCGAGGGCCATCCAGCTCATCGCCCAACAGTTGATAGGTCGGGCAGGTCGCGTTGCAGAAGCCGCAGTGTACGCAGCTACGCAGTACGCGTTCGGCCTCCGCTGCCTGCGGTAGGCGACGTGCTTCTTCACTTAGTATTGTTTGCATTACAGCTCCGCATACAGTCGACCAGGATTGAACAGCCCATGCGGGTCCATTTGCTGCTTGAGCTGACGCTGATATTTGAGAAGCGCAGGTGCCAGTGGGTGGAATGGCTCGCGCGTGATATCAGGCGTGAAACAGGTGGCATGCCCCCCGACCTGCTCGACAAGAGGCCTGAGCGTGGCGGCATCCATATCGCTTTTCAGCCACCGCTGGGCACCGCCCCAATCCATCAGGACCGAGCCGGGCAGCTCCAATACAGGGATGTGATTGGGTAGCGACAGGCGCCACAGTGGACGTGGATCAGCGAAAAATTCCAGTCGGTGCTCGCGCAGATCAGTCCAGTACGCAACGGACAGGTCTTCACCTCCAATGCGATCCCGAGCGGCCGCGACAGAACCCTCACCGCCCTCCAGACGAATATGTAATGCGCGGCCATCATGGCAGGCCCCTGCCAGCGGAATGGCCTGGCGCTCCCACTCGGCCAGCTTGCTCAGCGCGCGCGGGGCATCCAGCTCCAACCTTAGACGGGTACACGTCCGCGGCCTGGGCAGAACCTTGAGAGACACCTCGGTGATCAGTCCCAGACAACCAAAGCTCCCAGCTAGCAGGCGAGACAGGTCATAGCCCGCCACGTTCTTCATGACTTCACCGCCAAAGCGCAGGTGCTTGCCCTCGCCTGTGATGACCCGGGTCCCCAGAACGAAATCCCGTACCGAGCCTACCCAAGGCCGACGCGGGCCGGAAAAGCCCGTCGCAATCATGCCGCCTACCGTCGCGCCCGGGCCGAAATGCGGCGGCTCGCAGGGCAGCATCTGGTCGTTGGCTTCCAGCGCAGCCTCCAACTCAGCCAGTGGAGTGCCCGCCCGCACCGTTACTACAAGCTCAGTGGGATCATAGGTAACGATGCCTCGGTGGGCGCGCACATCGATTTCCATACCGTCTACCGGTCGGCCCAGGTGACGCTTGCTGTCGCCGCCCCGGATGCGCAGCGGCTGACGTTGTTCAATAGCCTGCAGCACTTCGTCCTGAAGCGTCTGAGAAGCATCATGGGAAGCAGTCATGGCGTCCATCAAAAGCGCTCCAGTTCAGGAAAAGGCAGCTTGCCGTGATGTACATGCATGCCGCCAAACTCAGCGCAGCGGTGCAGCGTCGGCACGTTCTTGCCCGGGTTGAGCAATCCCTTCTCATCAAAGGCTTTCTTGACGGCGTGAAATAACGTCAATTCATCAGGCTTGAACTGCGTACACATGGAGTTGATCTTTTCTCGCCCTACGCCATGCTCACCGGTGATGCTGCCACCTACCTCCACACACAGGTCGAGGATCTTGCCGCCCAGCTCTTCTGCGCGCTCAAGTTCGCCCGGCTGATTGGCATCAAACAGGATCAGCGGATGCATGTTGCCGTCCCCGGCATGGAAGACATTGGCAACCCGCAGGCCGTAGTGCTCGGACAGATCCGCAATTCCTTTGAGAACGCCCGGCAATGCACGGCGGGGAATGGTGCCGTCCATGCAGTAGTAATCGGGAGAAATCCGGCCTACTGCCGGGAATGCGTTTTTGCGGCCTGCCCAGAATTTCTGCCGCTCGGCCTCGTCCCGGGCCAGCCGAATCTCGGTGGCCCCGGCCCGCGCCAGGACATCACGAACGCAATCGCAGTCGGCATGAACGTCAGACTCCACCCCATCCAGCTCACACAGGAGGATAGCCTCGGCGTCCACCGGATAGCCTGCATGGATGAAATCTTCCGCCGCTCGAATGGAGAGGTTATCCATCATTTCCAGACCACCAGGAATGATGCCTGCAGCGATGATATCGCCGACTGCTCGACCGGCTTTTTCAATATTGTCGAAGCTGGCCATCAGCACCTTGGCCGTTTGCGGCTTGGGCAGGAGCTTGACGGTCACTTCCACCACCACACCCAGAAGTCCTTCCGAACCCGTGAACAAGGCCAGCAGATCAAACCCGGGCGTGTCCAGCGCCTCACTACCCAACGTCAGACGTTCTCCCTCGATGGTCACAATGTCGACCTTCAGGATGTTATGCACCGTAAGTCCATACTTCAGGCAGTGCACCCCCCCTGCGTTCTCAGCCACATTGCCGCCAATAGAACAGGCGATTTGGGAGGATGGGTCAGGTGCGTAATACAGCCCATACGGGTTGGCTGCCTGGGAAATCGCCAGGTTGCGCACGCCGGGCTGAACCCGTGCACGGCGCGCATCCGGGTCAACCTCAAGGATCCGATTGAATTTCGCCATGACCAGCAGCACGCCCTGCTCCAGCGGCAGAGCACCACCGGAAAGCCCTGTCCCTGCTCCCCGCGCAACGACCGGGACGTTACGCTCATGGCAGAGCCGCATTAAGGTCTGCACCTGCTCAATGGTATTCGGGAGCACGACGGCCATGGGCGTCGTGCGGTATGCCGACAAGCCATCACACTCGTAGGGTTTCAGGTCTTCGCGTGCGTGGAGGAGCTGAACGCCGGGCAACGCGGCCTCCAGTGCCTTAATCAGACTGGCCTTATCGATCTTGGGCAGTACGCCATCGACGCGTTCGTCATACAGGATATTCATTGCCAGAGTACCGATCTTGTTGTTTTTGTGCCGGAGGGCCTGGGCCTTTCAAGGCTACGTGCTTTTCTTTTACTCCCCGTTTGCCAAGACGTCTATGCCACTAAAAGCTGGTCAGACCAGTTTTTTAATACTCAGCCTTAGCCGAAAGTCTTAACCCCACAGGCGCCATGCACCTTGACGAAAGACCAGGCACTCATGCCCACTAAGCCTTTATCAACTGGTCAGACCAGAGCCATGAGCACTCTTGAAGTCACTAAGCGAAGACAGGTTGCCGACGCTGTAAGCGAGCAGATCGAACGACTGATCGTCGATGGCGTATTAAAGGTCGGGCAAGCCCTGCCCTCCGAGCGTCGCCTGTGCGACAAGCTGGGGGTTTCGCGGGCGGCCCTGCGTGAAGGACTCGGTGTGCTGAGAGCAAGGGGCATCATTGAAACCAGCCAGGGCCGCGGCTCCTTTGTAGCTCGCCTCAGCGCCTCGAATGACACCAGCCCACTGCTGCACCTGTTTGGCAGTCAACCCCGTACGCTCTTCGACCTGCTCGAAGTGCGCGCCCTGCTCGAAGGAGAAGCCGCCCGGTTGGCAGCCTTGCGCGGTACAGAGGCGGACTTTGTGTTGATTGGCCGACGTTATCAGGCGCTGTGCGAGGCTTGTGAAAACCCGGAAGCGTTGGACGCAGATACCCATGCCCGATTGGACCATGCGTTTCATCTTGCCATCAGCGAGGCATCACACAATCCCGTCCTGGTGCATACCCTCCAGTCGTTGAATGATCTGCTGCTCGGATCGGTGTTTGCCTGTATCGCCAACCTCTATCACCGCCCGCCGCAACGCAGGCAGATCGACCGCCAGCACACCCGCCTCTATCAGACTGTTACCCAGCGTTTGCCCGATCAGGCCCGTCGCGCGGCGCTCGACCATATCCACAGTATTCGTGACAATCTGCGGGAGATCGAACAGGAAGAGCAACGTCTGGTTCGCGCAACAATGCGACTGGAGGGATGGGTCTAACCATTCGGGCAGGTTTATTGCCCTATAGCCATTATTGCGACACAGCTCACGGTAATATGCGGTCTAGTTCGGCACTCTCCGCGCCCTGTTCTTCACGGAAAGAAGGCTCAGCAGGATGCTGGACGCAAATGAAAGCCACATCACCCTTTCGCTCGACGGCCTGTCGACAGACCTGCAGGTCCTGAGCTTCGAAGGCCACGAAGCCCTCAATCAGACGTATCGTTTCGATATCGAACTTGTCAGCGAACAGCCTGATCTCGATCTGGAAAGCCTGCTGCACAAGCCGGCCTACCTTGCTTTTGGCCCTAGCGGCTGCGGTGTTCACGGGCTGGTCTACCGCGCCGCTCAAGGCGACTCGGGCAAGCGCCTGACGCGCTACCGTGTCAGCCTTGTGCCTCAACTGGCCTACCTGGCGCACCGCGTCAATCAGCGTATCTTTCAGCAGCTTACCGTCCCCAAGATCATCGAAGCGATCCTCAAAGAGCATGGCCTGTTCGAAGGAGCTTACCGCTTCCAGCTCGGCAAGACGGTCTATCCACCGAGGGACTACTGTGTTCAATACGATGAGAGCGACCTACATTTCATCCAGCGTCTCTGTGAAGAAGAAGGCCTGAGCTACCACTTTCAGCACAGCAGCAGTGGGCATGTACTTGTATTTGGAGATGATCAGACTGTCTTCCCCAAGCTCTCATCTGTGCCTTATCAGCAAGACTCTGGCTTAGCGGCTCAGCATGAAGTCGTTCGCCGTTTCGGTGTACGGTTGGCGACGCGAACCAGTCGGGTTACACGCCGCGATTACAACTTCGAGAAGCCACGCCTGTTGATGGAGGCAGCCTACCAGGGTCCGTCCTCCCCTGATCTGGAGGACTATGACTATCCGGGCCGCTTTACCGATCGTACTCGGGGCAAACACCTTGCCCAACGCGCATTGGAACGCCATCAGTCTGATTCACAACTCGCAGAAGGACAAAGCGACGCGGGTCTGGTCAGCGGGCACTTTCTACCGTTGACCAGCCACCCCCGCACGTCCTGGAATGCGCTCTGGCTTATCCAGGAAGTCCTCCATGAAGGAAGACAGCCTCAGGTGTTGGAAGAGTCTGTCACCAGTGACGTCTCTAAAGAGGATGGTTTCACCCAAGGCTACCGCAACCGCTTTACCGCTACCCCATGGGACGTCCCCTACCGCCCGGCTCTTGAGCATCCCAAGCCCTCTGTTTTGGGTAGTCAAACGGCCATCGTGACCGGCCCCCAGGGCGAAGAAATCCATTGCGATGAATACGGTCGCGTAAAGGTCCAGTTTCACTGGGATCGTGAAGGCCAGGCCAATGAACAGACCAGTTGCTGGCTCCGTGTAGCCAGTAATTGGGCCGGTGACCGCTACGGCGGCATCGCCATTCCCCGTATTGGGATGGAAGTGCTGGTGACGTTTCTTGAGGCTGACCCTGATCAGCCCTTGATCACCGGCTGCCTGTATCACAAGGAAAACGTCGTCCCGTACGACCTGCCCGCCAACAAGACGCGCACCGTCTTCAAGACCTTGAGCACTCCAGGCGGTGGCGGCTACAACGAGCTGCGCATCGAAGACAAGAAAGGTCAGGAACAGATTTATATCCACGCCCAGCGAGACTGGGACGAGAACATTGAGCACGACCAGAAAATTCGCGTCGGCCATGAGCGCCACGACCGTATCGAGGCGAATAGCTACACGGAGTTCAAGGCTGAAGAGCACCACACGACAGACCTGGACCGTAAAACCGAGATCAAGGCTAATGACCACCTCACGGTGGGCCAGAATCAGCACATTAAGCTGGGTAACGGGCAATACATCGAGACCGGTAATGAGATCCACCTGTATGCCGGAAGCAAGGTCGTTATCGAAGCAGGCCTTGAACTGACCGCCAAGGCAGGCGGCGCCTTCATAAAACTCGATCCCAGTGGCGTTACGTTGATGGGAGCAGCGGTAAACATCAACTCAGGTGGAAGCCCTGGTATCGGTTCCGGCATTCAGATCCTGGGGCCGCTTGCTCCATGGGCAGCGGATAGTGATAAGGCGGGGAAACTACCCAAGCTAGCACTAGCCAATGTACAACTGCAAATGGCTATAAGGGCCCGGCAGCTAGGTGCAAGCCGTTGCCCAATATGCGAGGCATGTCGTGAAGGTGTGTGTGATATAGGACATTCAGCAAGATGAGCCCCGTCTATTCGTGGATCCAAACCCAAATAAATAAGCAGCGATCGCTTTATTTAATTATTGACTCATTAGCCGAACCTAACCCTATACCGGAGCTATTCGGATCAGGGGCCATCAAGGAATACGCCAATCTTTACCAGGGCACGTCTTATGAAGAGCTTTCTGCCATCGCACCTTGGCTAATCAGAATTGAAGACATGGGCAACGTAGCTATTCAACGTCTAATTCAACATCCAGAAAGGGACTGGGGTTGGTTAGCCTGTACAGAATTCCATGAATTTTCTGCTATAAAAAAACACTTACAGGCCAGGATAGAAATACATGAAGATGAACAAATATCCCTTTACCGTTTTCAAGACCCCCGCGTAATAGCTAGAAGCCTCGCCTATTTGAAACATGAACAAGCTCCTTATCTTCTAGGACCCTTTGAAAGTGTTTTATATTGGCACTCGGAAAAATGGAAAGAATATAACAATCCAAACCCTAGCCTCTCTCAGTTACCAGAAGCGCCTTTCCCTTGGCTCTATTCCGAACCAGACGAGATAAAGCAAGAAATTAATATCCTAAACTTGGAACAGTGGCTATGGGAAAACCAACCAGCCGAAACAACAGAGCTGGCCAAGAAACTAAATATTCGCACATGGCTGAAAGATTGTTTAACTAAAGTTGAAATCTACCAATGGAAAGATGCATATCAGCTATTTTTCCTGCTTATGCACAACAGATTAAACCAGCTCAATCACCCAGCCTGGGAGCCCCTACCAGACGAGCTTCCCTTAGCACACTTTAATCGCTGCCAGAGCTTCTTCAGGCCTCAAGAAAAATGAAAAATTTTATTCTACTTTTAATTCTATCAGCCCTTACATCTTGTTCTTGGGTTGGCACTTTCATAAAGGAAGGCGCTATTAGTAGTGTCAGTTATTCTAGTAGCAAGCACTTTGATCTAACAGGCAAAATCCCTGAAAACTACTCTTTTCAAACTACTGCCTACTACCAACAGAGCGAACCAGCCACCTGCACTTTTTATAGTGTGGGAATGGGCGGCTATGTTCCTCGCACTCACATTGAGCAACATCGAGCAGAATACAAAGACAAGCCACAGGACTTTAGCTATCGGATACCACTGTCGTATCACGAGGCCGGATGCGAAATGAAGTTGGTGAATGTAGATCTAACCGTGTTCGCTAAATACAGTCCCAAAGATGGGGATTTTGGTCGCGATGGTGGACGAATAGGTGTTTATACAAATTTGCCGGAAACAGCTAAGCATTTTCCTGCCAGCGGAAGGCTGAGTTTAAAGGGAAAGTGCATGTGGCTATTTCGGCTAATGGGTAAAAACGACGTATTCACTAAAGGCCTTGTATGTCATGGCGCTGACGAAAACTGGCAAGTACCTGACGACTATGACAAACGTGACGGCGTAGGCACTTCGGTAAGACGCGATGAGCTTGACGGAAAAACCATTAATGTTGAAATCCAAAACTCTAAAGAAGAGCGTCCATTTTTCAGAGGATCTTGGTTAAAAACAGAATCTGGTTGGAAGCCCTGTATTGAAACAAAGAAATATATAAGATGCCAAACCCCTCCCACTTTTAGGGAATTCATTATGGACGGCCGCGTGTGTACGGTCTATCCGAACTGCACGGAATAAAACTCATGGATGAGACATTCAATAAAGCTTTTAATAGCCAAAGACAAAGCTGCCCCCGAAAAAATAATTGGGTTAGCTTCCGTTTGGTTGATGAATTTGGACAAAGCGACCCTTACGCAAACCTATCCTATTCTCTAATAGATAGCCAGGGCCAGGAATACACTGGGACTCTTGATGAGAAAGGATATGCTAAGATTAGTAATATTTACTGTGGACCTTCTATCCTCAGATTCCCTGAAAAATACAAAGGAGACATTGATAGCTGGTACGACAAAATAACAACCCGTGAAAATTTCTCTCTTCCTATTACACAACTACAAGCTGCAGCAGAGCAAACCCAAAGGCGAAACAGCAATCAATTAAGTACAAACCCTAAGTTGGCAGTCAAGGAGAATGCTGACTTTTATCGAGTAGAAGTACGTGACTTAGTGGAGATTACTAGTCATCTCCCCCCTGCCTCGAATATATTAGCGCCACGCCCTTCAAGCAAACTTTCATCCAATTCAAATCAGCATGACGGTAAATCTTTCGGCATTGGCCTTGCACCTAATAAACATCACCTATTAGAAATCAAAGCTTTAACAGCTTGGAGACCACTGCTTTCCCTAACATCAGAGTTTTCAGCACTTGATGCCTATCAACTCTCACTGCTTACTACTCTAGCTTATTCAGATTTTGGAGAGAAATATGCTGAAGGCCAAGATATGCCTCCAACTTATCCTTTCCCTGGCAGCATTGGCTATATCTTAAACAGCAGACTGGCACACATCGAAACTGGTGCATTAAATGAAGAGCCTGCGCGCTTTAAAGACGTTACTCCTTACCATCTTATTTTAGAAGAAGTTCCTTACTCCAAAAGGTTAGAAATCATTCCCTTCGACCCACTCTACTACACAAAAAAAAGTGAACAAAAAAAACCTTGGCAATTGCACAGTCTAAACGACACAAATACTAATACCCAAGCATATATTAGCCATGATGATCGAATGATTTTAATTGGTATCAGGGGCACTCAGGAGGGACCAGACTTCGCGCGCGATATAGATGCTAAACAAGTCCCTTATGAAGAAGGCATAGGACAGGCGCACCGCGGATTTTATAAGGCCTTCCTCGCAGTTAAAGAGTTTGTAAAGCCTTACCTATTCAACTTTTACTCTGGTCAAAAGATTGTCGTAAACGGCCATAGTTTAGGGGGGGCCATTGCGCTTCTATTAGCTGAATGGCTACGCCGAGAGGAGCGTAATTATGATGTATTACTGTACACCTACGGTGCACCTCGCGCTGGCGATAAAAAGTTCGTCGAAGGAGCATCCGAACTAATCCATCATCGGCTTGTTAACCATAACGACCCTATTCCAAGTCTCCCGGCAACATGGATGGACACAGACCAGCGAATATTTATCCCTGGAATAGCGGCACTTATTACAGGGGCGACAGGGATAGGCGGCGCGGCATTTTTGGCGGGTGTTGTCAATCTAAAAGGTGACAGCTATCAGCACCACGGGACACTCCATCACTTTCTACCGCTCCCTATTGACAAAGGGGAAACTACCTCAGTGCTTTGGCAACCGGAATGTTCAGGAATTGAAGAAGCCGGGTGTACTTATTATGCAGCCAACATTAAAAATGACATGCCTGACAGAGCGCTATTCGTTGCACAGCTAGCTTCCATGTCGCAACACTTTACAGTGGCTGGATATGTTCCGGCTTGTCATGCAACGCTGTTACGCTGGAAAGCTAGCGCTGCGCAGGGAGGTCAAAGCTTGACCAAACGCGAGCAAGAATGGTTAGAAAAGGAAATCTATAGTTATCAAAAAAACTTAGAGTTATGGGAAAAGCAAGCCTGGCAAAAATATGACGCCCTACACCGACACCAAGAAGTTTCCTTAAGTCTACGCAGGCAGCAATTCGAACAAGCTATTAGCTTCGCCGCTGCCGAAAGGAGACGCTTACCCCGTACCTTAGGCCGTATCAGGGAGCTAGCTCAAAAGCCTATTTCGCTTGAAAATGTATACGGATCTCAAATAAACAATCCTATGCTTTTAAGCCTAATAAGCCGATGGCAACAACACGATGAAAACCTACCGTCCAAAACACCTCAACTAGCCTCTATACCTAGAACATATAAACCCAGTTACGTCTAGTTGACCTACAAAAGGCTTAAGCTAACCGCTTCATAAGTGCGGTTAGCGGCCAATTTCTTAGAAGACATATCTCTAACATCAAAAACATCAAAAACATCAAAACACCAACTTAATGTAAAACTTAAAGATCAAAAATCAGGCAATTTAAATATTTCTAACCGACAAACGATAAAATAATTTGCATCTAAATACTTACATGAAATTAACTATAGGCGAAATTACAACCACCCATCTACATCAAAATTTACTTCTCCCATAGCTTAAATAAAAATTTGATAGATTCATAATCCTTATGCTCCTCTCGATCATTCGAGCAGCCTACCAATACGCCATGTGAGGCCTGCTACTAAAAATACGCTCCTAAAAGTCACATGAATGCCGCATCTAATTATAGATGAAATGGAGTCAGGACTTTACTAAATAGCATTAGCGAAAAGATATGGAAACCCAACTAATCTGTGCGGAGCCGTAGCAAATGCAAGCTCGACAAATTTTCTTGATCTCACCATATTACGAAAACATGAGAAATTATTTATTAGAAGATATCGAACTCTTAAAAATCACCAAACCGCAAGCGGATACGCCTGAAGAAGCCGAGTCAGTTGCAACTATGCTAATAGCTCGAAATGAGTTTATGGCCTGGATTCTTGATTATACAGCTGGACAGCCAATACAGCAGATCGAAGACTCTTTCGAAAAAGTAATTTCTGCCTACGAGAACTATCAACTAGCTCTCGGGCGTTATGAAAATGAACCCAGGATGTCGCCTCTAGGTCTTGACCAACTTGAAGATTATGAAGACTGCCTCCAACTGATCGGAATAGCTGTATTACTTAATCGCAAGGATCTCCTAGAGCGTATTACTAAAATTGTTGATCCAGGATATGTAGCTGAAGATACGCTTTATGAAGAGCTTGTAGGAAGTGTACTACCCAATCGTGCAGAAATTGATGAATGGTACCATGATAAGCCTTACACTACCTTGATACATGCAATGTATGCCGAAACTAAAGATGAGGCCTCAAAACTTCTAAATCAGTATTGTAAAGAATGGTATCCGTCATTCAAACATACAACGTGGCATGATACCCATCTTAGTATGACCTCAACCGAAGGCGCATATTTTGGTTACTGGGCTTTCGAAGCCGGCGCTGTGGCCTATCTTTATGGCATAGATGACAGCCAAATCAGTCATATGGTGTATCCCAAAGACCTGGTCACTTATGCTCGCAACCAAAAAATAGCTCAATGAACCATAATTCAAGGCTTATGCAGGAGAAACTTTCTTCTGACCAGACTCTTAATATTTAATACTAGGCAAACTCATTACAAGGTTTCCGCCTAATTATTAAAGTATCAAACAGAGGCAACGATCTGATAAATTATTCTAAGAAAAAGCGCTGTAGCTAAAGCAGGACCGTATAAGGATACACCTGGCATTAAATACGGTCCCCATTTGAAATAACCAAGAATTATGTAGACAAATACAGTGCACCTTATGGCTCTTGGTTAAGAGTTTTCTAAATACGCAAATAAATTAAGTTTTTCAAATTAAAGATGCCCACTCATTTAGGTGGGCGATCTTATTAGCACTCCATATAAACCACCTGCGTATGGGTATATTCATACAACCCATGCTTTCCATCCGCCCCTCCAACCCCTGACTTGCGTACACCCGCATGGAAGCCTTGCATGGCTTCGAAGTTTTCTCGGTTGATGTAGGTTTCGCCAAAATCAATTTCGCGGCAGGCTTGCATGGCTTTGCTCAGGCTGCGGGTATAGACGGATGAGGTGAGGCCGTATTCGGAGTTGTTTGCCAGGGCAATGGCTTCGTCCAGGCTGTCGACGATCTGGATTGGTAGGACGGGACCAAAGATCTCCTCACGCATGATGGTCATGTCTTCGCGGCAGCCAGCCAGCACGGTGGGTTCGTAATGAAACCCTTGGCGGCGGTCTGCGACCTTGCCACCAGAGATGACTGTAGCGCCCTGACTGACTGCCGTACGCACACGCTCGGCAACTTTATTGAGTCCGGCCTGGTTGATTAGCGGGCCCATTTCTACCGAGGGATCGGCAAGCGGATCTCCGTAGCGCGTTTCACTCATGGCAGCACTGACACGTGAGATGAATTCATCGGCTACGCCACGCTCGACGTATACGCGCTCGGCACAGTTACAAACCTGTCCGGTATTGATGATACGTGAGCCGCGGATGGCGCGGACGGCGAGATCTAAATCAGCGTCGGCCAGCACGATGGCCGGTGCCTTGCCGCCGAGCTCAAGGTTGAGCTTGGTGAGGTTGGGTGCAGCCGACGCCATGATGCGGGCACCGGTAGCGACGCTGCCGGTAAAGCTGATCATGTCGACACCGGCATGGGTGCTGAGCGTCCCGCCTACCTCCCCCGCTCCACTGACAACGTTGAACACGCCAGGAGGCAAGTCAGTTTCGGCGACCAGTTTGGCAAATTCGAAGCAGTTGATCGGCGTCTCTTCGCTGGGTTTGATAACGATGGTGTTGCCCGTTACCAAAGCTGGAGCCATCTTGCGGGCAATGAGGAAGAACGGGAAATTCCAGGGCAGGATGCCTGCGACTACCCCCAGGGGCTTGCGGAACAGAAAGATGTTTTCGTTAGGCCGGTCGCTGGTGATGATTTCGCCTTCGATGCGGCGCGCCCACTCTGCCATGTAGTCGATGTAATCAGCCGTGAAGTTGACTTCGACTTCAGCCAGACCACTGACCTTGCCTTGCTCTTCGGTAATGATGCGCGCCAGCCGGGGCGCATGTTCACGGATCTTGGCGGAGATTTTGCGCAAGTACCCAGCGCGCTCTATAGCGGGCTTTTTTGCCCAGGCTTTCTGGGCGGCACGTGCGGCCTCGATGGCGCAGTTTACGTCATCACTGTTGGAAGCAGGCACGTCGGTCAATCGCGCACCAGTGGCCGGGTTGAAAACATCAAGGTGCTCGCTGCTGGGCTGAAATGCGCCATTGATGAAGTTCTGATACGGTTGGGTCATGGCCGATTCCTCTTGTTTTAGTAGGTTCGCGAAGGCGCGCTAACGGCCGGGCCTTCCTTATAGCGACGCAGATTATCCAGGGCTGCCTGACGCATCAGGCTGATATCAATGCCCACGGCAATGAACTGGCAGCCCCAGCTCTGGTAGCGGCGAGCGTCATCCTCTTGAGGGGCAAGAATACCGCTGACTTTGCCCGCGGCGCGGGTGGCATCGATGGCGTGCCGGATCTTGGCTTGTACGTCGGGATGACCTGGATTGCCGGGATAGCCCAACCCAGAGGACAGGTCCGCTGGACCGACGAAGACCGCGTCGACGCCCTCTACCGCAGCAATCGCTTCGACGTTCTCGACCCCTTTGGCCGACTCAACCTGTACGATCAGGCAGAGCTCCTCATGGGCAGTAGCCAGGTAATCCGGCACACCATCCCAACGGGTTGCACGGGCCAACCCACCGCCAACCCCGCGAATACCATGGGGTGGATAGCGCATGGCCCGGACCAGCTCACGCGCCTGCTCGGCTGTTTCCACCATAGGCACCATCAGGGTCTGGACGCCGATATCGAGTAGCTGCTTGATCAGCACGCTGTCACCGGTTACGGCCCGTACCACGGGCTGAGTGGCATAGGGTGCGACGGACTGGAGCTGCGCCAGAATCGTGGGCACGGTATTAGGTGCGTGCTCACCGTCAATGAGCATCCAGTCGTAGCCAAGGCTGGCAATGATTTCCGCCGCGTAGCCTGTAGCAAAGCCGGCCCAGATGCCGTAGGTGGTCTGGTCCTGCTTGAGCGCTGCCTTGAAGGCGTTGTGTGGCATCTGCATAAGAAGTCCTGTTGTGTTGAACGTTAAGGGATCAGTGAGAAGCAAGATGGCCTCCTTTTTCAGGAAGCTTGACGACGAAGAAGTAGCTCGCAGCGCCGAGCAGTGCGATCAGGGCTGCGATGACCAGGGCGAGTGTGAACGAGCCGGTCTGCTGTACGACCATACCGGTCACGACTGGAGCAAAGGCACCGCCGAAATAGCCGCCAAAGTTCTGGATGCTGGCGAGGGAGGCCACCATGCGTGACGGTACAGCCACGCTGACGAGGGACCATGTGCCGGCTACTGCTACATTCAGGCAGAACAGTGCCGCACTGAATAACGCCATGACCGGGACGACGCCCTGGGCATAGGCGCCAAGGACCGTGAAGAAGCCTGCGCCGATCAGGCCGCCGCAGATCGGCCATTTACGGCTGCGGCTGACGCTGGCGCCGCCACGGATCACGCGGTCAACCAGGAGCCCTCCGCTGATCACACCCGCCGCTCCGGCGAGGAACGGAATACTGGCGACCCAACCCGCGCTGGCAAGGGACAGATGATGGGTCCGCTCCAGATACGCAGGCAGCCAGGTCAGGTACAACGACAGCATGTAGATGATGCCGACGTAGCCAAACACGATGCCCCAGGTCACGCGCAGCTTGAAAAGCCCGCGCCATTCGGCAAAGGTCATACGGCCCGTGCTGTCACCCTTGGCCATGCCTTCGTCGAGATAGTGTTGTTCCTGCGCGGTAAGGCTGACCTCATCACGGTTGCGGTAGACGGCGTACCAGACAATCGCCACGCCTACACCCATTACTCCCATGGCTATGAACATTGCCCGCCAGCCCAGGCCCAGAAGCAGCGCGGCGAGAATCGGCTGGGCAATTGCCGGCCCGAGGGAGGACGCCATGTTGAAGATACCAGACGGCAGCCCTCGCTCCTTAATGTTGAACCACTCGCTGACAACCTTGGCGCCGGCCGGAAATTGAGGGGCCTCGCCGATGCCCAGACCGATACGCGCCAGGATCATATGGTTCAGGCTACTGAGTAATCCCAGCATGCCCTGGGCAATCGACCAGAGGCAGATCCCCAGGCCCAGGGTCAGACGGGCACCAAAGCGGTCGAGAATGCCGCCGATCGGCAACTGCGCCACGGCGTACGCCCAGGAAAAGACGGAGAGCAAAAGCCCCATTTCGGTCGGCGTGAAAGACAGCTCCTGGCTGATGGTCTGGTTGGCGATGGCCAGGGTGCTGCGATCCAGGTAATTGACGAACCCCGCCAGCACCAGCAGCGTCAGCGCTACCCATTGAATACGCTTGAGCCGGGCACTCTTGACCGGGATCACGGTTTCCCGCGAGGTAGACGCAGTCCCCGTTGTTGCACTCGCTGTTACACCCGTTGTTGCACTCGCTGTTGCCTGCATATTGTTGTTATTCATCAAGGCTCTCCAGGAATCGAAATGGAGCGGTGTTCCGAATAAACCCGGAACCGGAAACGCTATTGCAAGTTCACGAACATTCCCCCGTCTACCAGTAGGGATGCACCAGTGACGTACCTGGCCATGTCCGATGCGAGGAATACGACCGGGCCGGCCAGGTCATCCGGCTCTCCCAGGCGTCCCAGGGGTGTCCGTTTAATCATGTAGTCGCGTTTTTCCTGATCGGCCAGGTCGTCCTTGTTGATATCGGTCTCGATAGTGCCCGGCAGTACGGCATTGCAGCGTATGCCGTACGGGCCAAGGGCAATGGCACAGGACTGCATGAGTGACAGCAGCCCGGCCTTGGTGGGTGTGTAGTGCGTCTGCATCGCGCCGCCCACCAATGCGCTGATCGAGCTGACGGCAATGATCGAGCCTCCCCTTCCTTGCTCCTTCATTTGATTGGCCGCTGCCTGTACGGCGAAATAGGCACCATTAAGATTGGTGTCTACGGTCTTGTAATAGACCTCGCGTGGCATATCGAGAAAAGCGTGAAAGGGACAGACGCCCGCGTTGTTGACGAATACATCCACACTGCCAAACGCCTCCACTGCCGCCTTGACGAGCTTGCTGCCGGTGTCCGGATCGGCAGCATCGGCCCCTACGTCGACCGCACGGCTACCGGCCTGCTCGATTTCCTGAATCAACGAGGTCACCTGCGGTTTGCTGGAATCGCTACCGCTGTGCCCGATGACGACCTTGCCGCCCTGTCGGGCGCACTCCAGGGCAATAGCCCGGCCTATGCCACGGGAGGCGCCGGTGATGATGACGGTCTTGTCTGCGAGCAGCATGGTTGTCTCCTTGGGTTCGATAAAGTCAGGGCCGAGTCGTCTCTACTTCAAATAGTTGCCATACCCCACCATAGCAATCGAAGCCAGGATGACCACGATGCCTGTCAGCAGGATGCGTTTGTTACGTGCCGAGGTGCCGTGCCATTCACGGAAATACAGCCCCCACAGGTTCGACACGACAATGATGAAAGACATGTGCAGCACCCAAGAGCTGGCGTCGTTGTTGAGCCGACTCTCACCCATGCCATAGAAGAAAAATTGCAGAAACCAGATCGTGCCAGCGCTGGCTGCCAAGAGGTAATTACGCAGCAGCGGCGTCCGCGAGTCGGTGTAATTGTGAAACGAGCGGTTTCGCCGATTGAGCAGCAAGCACCAGATGGCATTGGTGGTCAGCCCGCCCCACATGATCAGCATGAAGGTGACGTTGTTCTGGAACAGGCTGTTGGTGCCCTGCGCCACAGCCGCCTCGGCGAGAGGTCGACCGGCCGAGATTCCGTAGCTGAAACAGGCACTGAGCACGCCGGAAATAATGGCGACCGTCCACCCCTTGGCCAGGGAAAACTCCGCCACACTCGCCTGCTTGGTCGCCTCGGAGACCTCGCGCTCCTTGATGACACCCGCCCGCCCACAGATGGCAATGCCCACAAGCGAAATGGCAACGCCCGCCAGCACCCAATGCCCGCCTGCACTGGCGACCAGCTCAGTAAAGGAGCCTCGGGTTTCGTCGGTAAACAGGTCCTTGTAGATTGCAGGCATCAGCGCCCCAAGGGCGGAAGTCAGGCCCATGATGATGGACATGCCCAGCGAAAGGCCCAGGTAGCGCATGGTCAAGCCAAACGTCAGACCACCAATGCCCCATAACACGCCGAAAATATAGGTCCAGAGCAGTGTGGAGGCCTCTGCCTCTGCAAGAATGCGAGTGAAGTCGGGGACGGTGAGTACAGCGGCAATCAGTGGAACAAATAGCCAGGAAAACAGGCCGCCAATGATCCAGTAACTCTCCCAGGCCCAGCCCTGCACTTTCTTGTAAGGGATGTAAAAGCTGCCGGAAGCAAAGCCGCCGATAAAATGCAGGATGACACCCAGCAGGATGACCTCCATCACGCGTCTCCTGCCGTCAGTGTAAAGACGGGCAAGAGCGGCACGCTTACCGGTGACTCGTCCGGGTTCGTTGCCATGATGTCTGCCATGTAATGCCACCAGCGCTTCATCACTGGCAAGTTGGGCAAGTCATCTAAAGCATGCTCACTGCGGTGCGTCAGTACGGCGTAGAGTGCATGCGTCTCAGGGTCCAGAAAGATTCGGTAATCCTCGACACCGGCGGCTAGCAGCGCGTCGACCAGCTCAGGCCAGATCTCATCGTGCCGGCGCTGGTACTCCTCAGCCTGCCCGGGATGCAAGGTCATACGGAACGCTTTTGTTGGCATTATGGCGGTTCCTTGTCTGGCGGCGCGGTGCCTCCACGCCGCGCTCCTTTATCAGTGATCGTAGGGTCGATGCAGCTGGCACTCGGGGTTTAGGCGTACCCCAAAGCCGGGCTTGTCCAGCACGGAGGCCTTCATGCGGCCATTGACCGGGATCGGCTCGTCCAAGAGCTGTGGGTTGAACATCGGCACGACCTTGTCCGCCTTGGGCGCCATCATCAGGAATTCCGAGAAGGGACTGTTGGTGCGGGTAATGACGAAGTGGTAGCTGTAGACGGAGGATCCATGGGGCACGACCAGCGCGTTGTGTGCATCAGCCAGCGCCGAGATCTTGATCAACTCGGTGATACCACCGCACCAGCCCACGTCCGGCTGGATAATGTCGCAACAGCCCATCTCCAAGAGCATACGGAAGCCCCAGCGGGTCGCCTCGTGTTCTCCCGTAGTGACCAGCATCCCGCTCGGCACTTGCTGACGGAGGGCGGCGTAGCCCCAGTAATCATCCGGCGGCAGTGCCTCTTCGATCCACTTGAGGCCAAACTCGCTTGCCGCATTGGCCAGACGGGTAGCGTAGTTGAGGTCAAGGCTCATCCAGCAGTCGAACATCAGCCAGAAGTCGTCTCCCACCCGCTCACGCATGGTAGCTAGTGTTTCGATGTTCTTGCGCAGCCCTTCTTCACCTTCAGCGGGGCCGTGCTGAAGCGCCAGCTTGCCACCGATAAAGCCCATTTCCTTGGCAAGGTCGGGCCGGGCACCGGTCGCGTAGAATTGCAGCTCATCCCGTACGGGACCGCCCAGGAGCTGATGAACCGGCTCCTGACGAATCTTGCCGAGTAGGTCCCACAGGGCAAGGTCCACACCGGAAATGGTATTGAGGACAATGCCCTTGCGCCCGTAGTAGAGCGTGGCGTTGAACATCTGGTCCCAGATCTTTTCGATGTCCGTTACCTTGGCGCCTTCAATAAAACGCGCCAAGTGCTTTTCGACGATAAAGGCGCCCAACTCACCACCCGTGGTAACAGCAAAGCCTACCGTCCCATCGCTGGCCTCCACTTCTACCACCAGCGTCCCCAATACGTTGATACCAAAGCTGCGGCGGCTCTGCCGGTACTCGGGATACTTTGCCATGGGCGTAGAGATATGATCGTCGATCCAATGACCATCGCCTTGGTCGTGATAATCCGCACCGCCGCCCCGTAGAGTGAAGGCGCGGACGTGTTTAATGGTGGGCATGCTCATGGGCGTCTCCTGGCAGCGTATTAAGAGGCGTAGCGGCGCGCTTGATGGGCGTCGAAGGACTGAAGCGGTGAACAGCAAGAATCAGCAAACCGGCCAGAAGGCTGGCGCCGGCAAGGAAGTAGAGGCCGGCAGCGGTCGAGTCAAAGGCCGTCTCGGCCCAGCGCTTGAGGTTGGGTGCCATAAAGCCGCCCAGCGCGCCGATAGAGTTGATCAGGGCGATGCTGCCCGCCGCCGCGCTACCGGCAAGGTAAGCTGAGGGAAACGTCCAGAAGATCGGCTGGACGGCAATGAACCCAGAGGCGGCAAAACACAGAGCGACCAGCGCCAGCAGCGGCGAGCCGAACGCTACCGAGGCGGCAATACCTAATCCGCCCATAGCGACGGTAAGCGCCGCGGTTGCACGGCGATTACCGGTGCGATCTGAGTAGGCCGGAATCAGGTAGGCGGCTGCAAGCGCACACACCCAGGGAATGGACGTGACCAAGCCAACCATAAAGCCGACCTTCTGCCCCAGTAGCCCCGCCACCTGCGTGGGCAGGTAAAACACCACGCCATAGACGCTGGTCTGGATCAGGAAATAGATCAGGCACAGATAGAGAACGCCGGGATGTGTCAGCACTTTGAGCAGGCTCTTGCCGTGGGCGAGCTTTTCGCGGTCCTCACGGTCAAGCGTCTCTTGCAACGCCCGGCGTTCCTCAACGGTCAGCCATTTGGCATCACCCGGACGATTATCCAGATACCAGTAGGCCCAGACGCCTACAACGGTCGCCAGGAGTCCTTCCACCATGAACAGCCATTGCCAACCATGCAGCCCGCCCAGCCCGTCGAACTCGAGCAGCAGGCCGGAGAGTGGGCTTCCGAAGATAAATGCCAGCGGTGCGCCAAAATAAAAGAACCCCATAGCCCTGGCACGGGCCTGATGGGGAAACCAGTACGTCAGGTAGAGAATCACACCCGGGAAAAAACCGGCCTCAGCGACACCCAACAAGAAGCGCAGCACATAAAAGGTCATCTCGTTGTGGGCAAACATCATTGCCGCCGAGATCAGGCCCCATGTCACCATGATTCGGCACATCCAAAGCCGGGCACCGACCTTGTGCATGATCAGGTTACTGGGCACCTCTAGAAAGGCATAACCGAGAAAGAAGATCCCGGCGCCAAAGGCAAAGGCTGCATCCGAAAGGCCAGTGTCTGCCTGAAAGGCAGCCTTGGCGAACCCTACGTTGGCGCGGTCCAGAAATGCCAGGACATACATGAGCAGGAGAAACGGCAAAAGCCGCCAGGAGACCTTCTTGATGATGTGCGGAGACAATGTGTTCACGCCAGTTTCCTCTTGGAATTGTTATGGGGCGTGGAGCGACGTACGAGACGGCAAGCACTAGCGTGTGGGCAGTCTCTCTCGATGACGTTTAGCGCCAGAGGAAGAAAGGTCGAAACAGGCGTGAGGGCATCTGAATGTAGGGGCGGCATGAGGCAAGCGGAGCATGACGGTCACCTTGTTTTTGTTGTAGGCGCCTTGAATCTAAGCGCAGAAGCGATGCCTGACTAATCGAAATAAACTTACATCCGATACCCTTTATGCATCACTCATGATTGCTGTGCCTGTCGCGATTTCCAGCGATAGGCCTGCCTGGAGTTGAGATAAAACACTTTCTCTTGAGCTACCGATGTTTTTGTAGCCAGGTAGGCCTGCGTCAGGCCAATGGTTTTATCCAGCGAGACGAAGTGATCGCTGTTGGGCCAGTCACTGCCAAACAGGATGCGATCTTCGCCGAATAGCGACCACAAGCGGTCCAGGTGCTCCTGGTAATACGCAACGTCCAGCTCCACTGTTCCCTGTATGCGCTGCGGCACTTCGGAGAGTTTCATGAAGGCAGTGGGTCGGGCAGCGAACGTCTCCAGGTCTCGCCAGTACGCGCGCTCTTCAGCAGGAGGGACCTGGGCATTAGGCAAGTGATCCGCCACGATACGAAGGTCTGGGACAGCATCACTTACCTTGAGCAGCGCAGCGATCAGGGGTGGCGTCGGGTTGGCACTGTCCAGTGCTCTGACGCTCTGAGCCAGAAGGCGCAACCCCTCGATAAAGCCAGGCTTTCGAAGGTCTTCTGTTAGATCACGATCCCATAGGTTGCCGTAGCGCATCCCCAGAAAGAGGGGCTCGGCTGCCAGCCGGTCGAGGTCAGCCGCAAAGCGTTGATCGTTTGGCACCAGATTGCCAACAAAGCCCACCATGCCAGTATGGTGCCGTACGGCCTCAAGCAGCCAGTCGTTATCCTTTCGCCAGGGGCTGGCCTCTACGGCAATCGCACCCACGACGCCCAAGGGCGCTGCCTGGGCGAAATATTCGTCCGGCAATGTGCGGCGATAGATAGTATCGCCTGGTTCAGGCCACGGAATACCCTCCGGGCGGTGCGGATCGAACAGATGAATGTGGGCATCAAGTCGTGGTCCCTGGTAAACCGCAAGGGTTTCGCGAGCCTGTGCGAATGCCTGTAGAGCAGGTGCCGCCATGGCTGCCAAGCCTCCAATCAGAAAGGGTCGTCTTCGCATAACGAAGCGTTAGTGTGCGTCGTAGCTACAACGGATAGATGACGTAGCCGGCAGGTGAGAGAAAGGAGGTGTGCATGGTGAATTCCTTTTTTATTGTTGGAGTCCACTCTTTAGCTGTGATGGCGCGTGATTACCAATAATAATTAGGTCAACACCGATACCCAGGCGGCATCGTTCGCTAAGGAAGAACAACAATGAACGTATCCGCATCCGCGCGCGCCCTGTTCAATCGGCTGCGTTACAAGCACCTGCTCATGCTGGTCACGTTGGGCAATAGCCAGAACCTGCATCGCGCCGCGCAGACCCTGAACATGTCGCAACCGGCGACCACTCGCATGCTGCAGGAAATCGAAGATGCCTTTGGCTGCGAGCTGTTTGAGCGCCAGACACGAGGTATGAAGCCTAATGCGCTGGGCGAAGAAGTCCTGCGCTTTGCCCGCACCGCCCTAACGCAGCTCGACCGCTGCGCCGAAGACATCACCGATCGCCAGCAAGGCGGCTATGGGTATCTCTCCATCGGCACCATCATGGGCGCAGCGCCCGATCTGGTCGTTCAGTCCATCGCTGACATGAAGCGTCAGTACCCTCGCCTCAAGCTGCGGATCATGGGAGACACCAGCGATCAGCTCATCGAACTACTGGACCAGGGCACCATTGACCTCGCTGTAGCACGTCAAAATGCGGAGAGTGACCGGAGCCGCTATCAGTTCGAGCCGCTGGGTAACGAGCATCTGGTCGTAGCCGTACGGGCCGATCATCCTCTGGCGGGACGCGACCAAATCGACCTGAGCGAGCTGGTCAGCCAATGGCCCTGGATCCTTCAGCCGTCCTCCAGTCCGGCCCGCATGGCACTGGAGCGAGCCTTCGAGCGGCTTTCGCTACCCTCGCCGCGAGACGTGATCGAATGCAGTTCGGTCTTTGCCATGCTGCAGCTGGTGCAGATGACCGAGGCCATTCTGGTGCTGTCCGAAACGGTAGTCTCGGATTATCTGCGGACCGGGCTCGTCGTGCCGCTTCCACTCGAAATCGAGGAAGAGATGGCGCCCTATGGCGTGCTGCTGCGCAAGAACGAACCCCTGAGCCAAGAGCTGGAAACCTTTCTGCAACTCTTGCGCCGACGCGCCAATGATCTCGGACTCAGGCCATAAGCCTGACTGTTAAGCTATGGGCCTCTAACGGATAGATCACCTGACATGACCCCACGCATACCCTTCTGGCAAAACGCTGCGCAGCTCGACGGCGACGCTCCCCGCAAGTGGCTGTTTGAAGATGAGGGTTCCTTGACCCAGCGCCTGACGCAGCTCAGCGGTAACCGCTTTGCGGTGGACGTCATTACTGAAGGATGTCAGCCGCTAAGGGCAGATGAATGCAAGGCCCTGGACGCGCCGTCGGAGACGTTCGGCTGGGTACGCGAGGTTTTCCTGTTAGGTACGCAGACCCGCTGGGTGTTTGCCCGCAGCGTGGCAACGCGCGAGGCGCTCGAGGCCTCAGGGTTTGAGCTGGCTCAACTGGGCCAACGCCCACTAGGCGCTCTGCTGTTCAGCGATAACGCGTTTAACCGCGGCCCGCTGGAGGCCACGCGTTACCCTGCTGGCTGGCTTCCACAGGAAGAAGTGCAGGATCAGGAGCCGCTCTGGGCTCGGCGTTCGGTCTTTCGCCGGGACGGCCTTGGCGTACTGGTTGCCGAGGTGTTTCTGCCGGCGTTCTGGCAGTTCCTGAAAGATCAAAGGCTATAATCGGCCAGCCCACCGTGAAACGGCTCGGGCTTTCGTTCATTCCGATACGGCGCCGCAATGAAAAAGAACCGCTCCCGTAAAAAACCACAGCCCGCTGCCTCGCTTGCTACCGCCGCCCCGCAGAAAATCATCGGGACCACCCGGCCTAGCAGCCGCATTAAAGACTTCGTCCAACTGACGCGACTGGACAAGCCTATCGGCATCTACCTTTTGCTCTGGCCAACACTCTGGGCCTTGTGGATTGCGGGCGAAGGCCGCCCGAGCGTGAAGAACGTCACCATTTTCGTGCTGGGTGTCGCCCTGATGCGCTCGGCGGGGTGTGTAATCAACGACTTTGCTGATCGAAACTTCGACGGTCACGTCAGTCGTACCAAGGCGCGTCCGCTGGCGACCGGCAGGATAACAACCAAGGAAGCCCTGATTGCCTTTGCCGTGCTGGTTGGGCTCAGCTTCGTGCTGGTGCTGTTTACCAACGCCATCACCATCTGGATGTCCTTTGGCGCCCTGGGTATCGCTGCGCTGTATCCCTTCATGAAGCGCTACACCTATTATCCACAGGTGGTACTGGGCGCAGCCTTCTCCTGGGGAATGCCGATGGCCTTTACCGCCGAAACCGGCTCGCTTCCGCCTGAGGCCTGGCTATTATTCATCGCCAACGTGATCTGGACGGTGGGATACGACACCTATTACGCCATGGCGGATCGGGAAGACGATCTGAAGATCGGCGTGAAATCCACTGCCATCCTGTTTGGCGACGCAGACCGCATCATCATCGCGACGCTGCAGGGCCTTACCCTGCTCTGCCTGCTCCTTGCCGGTGCGCGCTTTCACATGGGCGCGTGGTTCTATCTGGGCCTTGTGGTGGCGCTAGGGTGTTTTGTCTGGGAATTCCTAAGTACACGGGACCGGGACCCCATGAAATGCTTCAAGGCTTTTTTGCATAATCACTGGGCAGGCCTGGCAATCTGGATAGGGATTGTGGTGGATTATTTGGTGCGCTGATCAGGCGGCTTCAGCTTTTCCCCATGCCTTCGGCGCTTCACGTTCTCTGCACACTTACAGAGAACGTGAAGCCAGGGCGCAGCGCCTATTGGATACCGGAACAAGCGGTTCTGGTGACTTTACGGTGGCTTTCACGAATGACTCGCTTACCGCCTCCCTGGCACAGGCGATCACTCAGTCGGGCTTGATGAGACCCTGACCCAATCAATCTGCAGTGTTTCACCGCTACCCATCCGCTGCAAATGATCAGCGACTACCCCTTCCATCCGCTCCAATTCTTCAACAGGAAACTCGATCTTTGCCAGCAGCACGTCGCCTTGCGCTTCCAAGTGGCAGGTTCCCGCCGGAAACTGAATAAAGCCCTTTCCCTCGTCGAACTCTACCTGAAATTTATGTCCCCAGTGCTTGCATAACCGTGTGATGTAGCGGCCTGGATTGGCCGTGGCGATACGGGACTCAGACGATGCCATAGTCGGTCTCCTTGATACGGTGGTGGGTTTGCGTGAACGCCGCTGTTGCCAGGCGACAGCCAGCCCGCTGAGGCTGATGATCGTCATGCCGACAAGGGCACCTTCGTCAGGTACATGACCAAAGAAAATGAATCCCATCAACCCTGCACAGATAATCTGTCCGTAGCTGAAGGGTGCGAGCAACGCTGGCGGCGCATAGCGGAATGCCTGGGTCAGCAGCAAGTGTCCGCCCATTCCACATGCGCCTAACCCTATCATCAAAATGGCATGCGCCCAGCTCGGCGGCTCCCAGAAGAAGGGCAACAGTGATGTCATGATCAAGCTGTTCACCAGTCCGGCGATGAAATTGCTGGTGGTGGGGCTGTCAGTCGAGGAAAGAATGCGGGTCAGGATCTGGTAGATACCAAACATCACTGCGGACCCCAGCGGTAGCAGAACAGCTGGCGTAAACAGCGAGCTACCGGGGCGAATGATGATCAGAACACCAACAAAGCCGGTCACCACAGCGATCCACTGCGGCCGGGTCACCCGCTCTTTCAATAGGGGCACCGACAGAGCCGTTACGATCAGCGGAGCGAGGAAGTTGACCGCCGTGGCTTCTGCCAGTGGTAGATAACGCAGCCCGGCCGTAAAGAACAGGCTGGTCCCGATCAGGCACAACGCCCTGGCGATCTGCAGTCCGGGCCGCCGTGTGCGGATCACTCCCATCCCCATGCGAGGCCCGAAGACGCCCAGCATCAACACCGTATGGGAAACGTAACGGGCCCAGACGACCATCACGATCGGGTAGAAACCCGACAGGTATTTGGACATCGTGTCGTGGCTGGCAAACAAGAGTATCGCAAGACAAATCAGCCCAATGCCCTTGAGCGGTTGCTCGGCAAGGCCGGAAGATGACTGAAGGCTCATTTATTGTCCTGATCGAGCACTACTGATTAGCAGGCTAAGCACTTGATCGCATAAAGGCCTGGCCCGCATGGGTAAGCCCAGTATTGAACAGATGAGCCGGGAAAGAAAAGCAGAAACGGCCCCGGACAAGCATGACTAGGGCCGAAGGGAATCAGGCTGGCTGCACCTGACGGACGCCGCCACAGGCATGGCGCAGGCTGAACTCGCGCAGCTCGTGCTCTTCGGCTTCCAGAACGCCGGGCAGTCGCTCACGCAGGAACGCCACGAACGTCTTGATCTTAGCATCCAGGTACTGACGGGACGGATACAAGGCGTACACGTTCAATTGTTGCAGTTGATACTGCGGCAGGACACGAACCAGCGAGCCGTCACGCAACCCTTCGATGGCGGAGTAAATCGGCAGGATTCCAATGCCCAGGCCCGCCTGGATCGCTTCAGTCATGGCATCGCCCACGTTGACCTGGAACGAGGTTGTGCCGATGGTGACCATCTCCTGCCCGTTGGGTCCGTCGAAAACCCACTTTTCCAGCGGCACGACCGGACTCACCAGTCTCATGCAGTCATGACTTGGCAAATCCGATGGGCTGCGAGGCAGGCCACGCGCTTCGACATAGGCAGGCGACGCACACAGGATGCTGTAGGTATGGCCGATGTTCTGGGAAACAAAGCCGGAATCCGGCAACTCCGTCGCGACCACAATCGCCACATCGTAGCCCTCGTCGAGCAGGTCCGGCATCCGGTTAGCCATGGTGAGGTCGAAGTTGACCTCGGGAAACTGCTGACGATAGCCCGCAATTGCCTTGATCATGTAGTGCTGGCCGATCCCGGTCATGGAGTGGATACGCAGCTTGCCAGCTGGCCGCGCATGGGCGTCGCTGGCTTCGGCTTCGGCCTCTTCGACATAAGCCAGGATCTGCTCGCAACGCAGCAGGTAACGCTGCCCCGCCTCGGTCAGGGCGATCCGGCGGGTGGTTCGATGGAGCAGTCGGGTACGCAGATGCGCTTCCAGGCTCGCAACGGCCCGGGAAACATGCGCGGTGGTGGTGCTCAGCACTTGCGCCGCGCTGGTAAAGCTGCCGCTTTCGGCAACACAGGCGAAAACGCGCATATTGTGCAATGTGTCCATGATGCCCCTCATTAGTTAGCAAATAAATTTTGCCATGAACGCAAGAGGGCCATTATTACAAAATGTGAGATAAACATTCACAAACCAGCCGGCTTATCTCCAGACAAGGGGTTTCCTAGAATTCACGTAGGTTTGAGCGACTCTCCCCCTCGAATATCTGGACGCCTTCTGTGTCATTCCCCTGTAAGAATTCGCTGCTTGGCATAAGCTTTTTTGTTCTGACTTCAACAATCTCGGGCTGTATCAGCACCCACGGTATCGCGCCGGAGGCTCAACGTATCGATGCCGACACCCTGGCTACGGACGATGCTATCCGTGCGGCCAAGCTGGACGCCCAATGGCCGGCCAGCCAGTGGTGGCGCGCCTACCGTGACCCTCAGCTGGATCGGTGGATCGCTGAAGCCCTGACCGACAATCCGACGCTGGCAGCCGCAGCGGCACGGGTACGCTCGGCCAAGGCAATGGCCGGACTGGTGGAATCCGCCGAGGCGCCCCACATAAATGGCAGCGTTGACCTGCGCCGTTACACCTGGCCTACGGATAACTTCTATGGCCCGGGCGAGTTGGCCGACCGTACCACCTGGAACAACACCGCCTCCCTGGGGCTCAGCTACAAGCTCGACCTCTGGGGACGCGAGCATGATGACAGCGAGCGCGCCCTGGATCGCGCCCATCAGGCAGCTGCCGAAGAACGTGTTGCGGTGCTCGAGCTAACGACCAACATCGTGCGAGCCTACATCCAGTTATCGTTGCAATATGCGCAACGTGATGTAGCCCAGGCAACACTGGATCAGCAGGAGCAGATCGCCAAACTGGCGAAGCGTCAGCTGGAGGGCGGCATCGGCACTCAGTTCGAGGTCAGCCAGGCTGAAGCATTGTTGCCGGAAACGCATCGACAGATCGAAGCTCTGGACGAAGCCATTGCCCTTTCGCGTAATCAGTTGGCCGCATTGGCCGGCAAAGGCCCTGGCGACGCCGCCTCGCTGACACGCCCGCAGCTGCAACTGGGCGCCATGCCAACCCTGCCCTCCCGCTTACCGCTGGAGCTGGTAGGTCATCGTCCCGACGTGGTGGCCAGCCGTTGGCAGGTTGCCATGAACGCCAAGGGTGTCGATGTCGCACGTGCCGATTTCTATCCCAACATTGATCTGATGGCGAGCATTGGACAATCGATGACCATGGGCACCTTCAAGGAGTTGTTCACGGCCAAAAAGACAGGTTACTCCTTCGGTCCGGCTATCTCGCTGCCCATCTTCGATGGCGGTGAGCGCCGCTCGCAGCTTGGTATCGCATCGGCAGGCTATGACGCTGCGGTTGCACATTACAACCAGACCATCATCGAGGCGCTAAAGGACATCTCCGATAACCTGATTCGTCTCGACTCGGCCAACAAGCAGGCCGACATGGCCCGTGAGTCCGTGGAAGCGGCACAGCGCACCTACGACATTGCCCGCAAGGCCTTCGAGCGCGGCCTGACCGATTACCTGCATGTACTGGACGCCCAGACCCGTCTGTTTGCCCAGCAGCGGGTGGAGCAACAGGTCCAGGCCATGCGTCTGAGCGCCCAGGCCGGCCTGATTACCGCTCTGGGTGGCGGTGCCATCGTGCCTGAAGACGGCCCGGACGAAAAGGACCTGAAACCGGCACGTGTCGATATTGCCAAAAAGCCCTAAGGCCCTCATGAAAGCAGAAACGACTTCCACCCCCTCCACCAGCGCGTTTCGCCAGGCGCTTAACGCCTGGGCGAGAAGCGACGGTGTCATGTGGATCTACCTGTTCAAGGTACTGATCGCAGCTGGCCTGACCCTCTGGCTTGCCATGCGCTTCCAGTTGCCGCACCCATCTTCAGCGGTCATCACCGTCTTCATCGTGATGCAGCCGCAGAGCGGCCAGGTATTTGCCAAAAGCGTCTATCGGTTGCTAGGTACGGTAGCAGGCCTGATCGCCATGCTGGCGCTGGTTGCCCTGTTTGCCCAAGAGCGGGTGCCGTTTCTGATCTGCATGTCAGTTTGGATTGGCCTGTGCACGGCCGGCGCCATGCGCTATCGCGACATGCGCAGCTACGGCTGTGTGCTGGCAGGCTATACCGCAGCGCTGATCGGTATTCCCGCTGTCATGAGCCCTGAGGGTGCTTTTATGTCAGCGGTTATGCGGGTGCTGGCGATTTCATTGGCCATTATCTGCAGCGGTATCGTCTCGGCAGCCCTTTTTCCGCAGACCACAGGCGCAGCCATGCGCAACGCCTTGTACAACCGCTTTGGCACCTTTGCAGGCTACGTAGCCGATGTGCTGCGTGGCAAGCTGGAGCGGCATGTCGTGGAGAGCGGTGGAGTGCGCTATGCCGCCGAGGCCGTCGGGCTTGAAAACATGCGCAGCGCTACAGCCTTTGAAGATCCGCACATGCGCATGCGCAGCGGTCGTCTCTCGCGGCTGAACAGTGAATTCATGACCATGACGACCCGCCTGCATGCCTTGAGTCGACTGCTTCTACGGTTGCGCCAGCGTCAGGCTGACGTTGTACTGTCGGCATTCGACATGGCGCAGGCTGCATTTCTGGAGCTCCTGGACAGCGTGCGTGGTCAGCCGCTGACACCACCGGACGCGGCAGCGGTCGCTGAACGTCTCTCGGCCTTAAGCGACCACACCCGCGTACGCATTCGGGAAGCCCGTGCTTCGCTACTTGCCAACGCGCCCTCCGAAGAAGATCGGCTGGACTTCGAGACGGCTGCCGAGCTGCTCTTCCGTTTGGTGGACGATCTGCACAATTACGTCCAGACCCACGCGTCCCTGGCCGCTCCGCACCATGTACGCGAGCAATGGAAGGCGCGCTTCGTGGCCAAGGCCAATGCCATGGCATCAACCGTGGCAGGCGTACGAACTGCCCTCATGGTGCTGCTGCTCAGCCTGTTCTGGATCATGACGGCCTGGCCCTATGGCGGCATGTTCGCCTCCAACGCGGCTGCCGTGGCCGCCCTCGCCTCGTCCAGTCCGATGCCCCACAAGACCGCCCAACAGATGGCCATCGGTGCATTTTTCGGCGTTACCGTAGGCTTTTTCATGAACTTCTTCGTCTTTACCCAACTGGATGGATACTGGATGCTCATGTTCGCCCTGGCATCCGTCTTCATGCTGGGCAGCTTTGTGGCCCTGCGTCCGGGTTACATGGGTTACGGGCTGGGTAGCATGGTGTTTTTCTGCTTTACCTCGATTCCCGACAACCCACCGGTGTATGACCCGTCAAACTTCATCAACAACGGTATCGCCGTACTGCTGTCCATGGCGACCACAGCCGCGATTTCCTCGATCCTGCTCCCACCCAACAGCGCTTGGCTCTGGAGGCGCCTGGAGCGTGACCTGCGCCGTCAGGTGGTTCGCGTAACGAGTGACCCGCTGCCAGGCCTTTCGAGCCGGTTTGAAAGCGCCACGCGCGACCTGCTCAATCAGGCCTACGGTTTGGCCAATGGCCGTCCGCAGGTACAGAAGGCGCTGTTGGGCTGGACCTTTACGGTCCAGGAAGTCGGTCAGGCCATCATTGAGCTGCGTCAGGAGCAGGAGCGCCTACCGGCCGAGCCTCGATTTGCCGAAGCGTCCCCTTGGCGTCAGTCGATCCGCGCCATGGGACGTGCCCTGGCCCGCCTGTTCCTGAAGCCAAGCCAGACCAATCTGCAACGTGCGCTCACCGCTGTGGACCAGGCCATTGCCTGCGTTGAAGCGCAGCGTGAGCCCTATAGCCAGCATTTCGATGAGTCGCCGCTGCGTCGCATCCAGAGCTTCCTGCATTTCATTCGAACCTCCCTGCTCGACCCGCACGCGCCCCTGGCGCAGTACGCTGCGCCGAGCGAGCCCGTCACAGGAATCGCCCATGCCTCGTGAGATTGCTTTCCACGGTGTGTACCTGCCCACCGTTACCGTGCTGTTCATTGTCGGCCTGCTGGTGATGTGGGTCGTTGATCGCCTGTTCGCCAGCATTGGGCTGTATCGCTTTACCTGGCACCCCTCCCTGTTCCGCCTGAGCCTGTTCGCCTGCATCTATGGCGTCATGGCGCTGACCGTCTATCGTTGAGAGCCTTGTTCCATGACCTTGAAGAACCTTTTTAGCGTATTGGCGACCCTGATCGTCGTGGTAGCCGCACTGGTGATAGGCCGGCTGCTCTGGGTGCATTACATGAACGATCCGTGGACGCGGGACGGACGCGTGCGCGCCGATGTCATCAACATCGCACCGGATGTGTCGGGCCTTGTGGTCAACGTGCCGGTGCATGACAACCAGCTGGTCAAAAAAGGCGACCTGCTCCTGCAGATCGATCCGTCTCATTACGAGATTGCCGTGCATCAGGCCGAAGCCCTGGTCGCTTCGCGCAAGGCAACGCTGGACATGCGCCTGCAAAACGCCAAGCGCCGCGCCGATATAGACAGCCTGGTCGTTTCCAAGGAGAGCCGTGAAGATGCCAGCAGCATTGCCGCGTCGGCCGAGGCAGATTACAAGCAGGCCCTGGCTCAGCTTGAGGCGGCCCGCCTGAACCTGTCCCGCACCCGCGTGGTGGCGCCGGTGGATGGTTATGTCACCAACCTCCTGGTCTACCGTGGCGATTATGCTTCGGCCGGTGCACCCAAGCTTGCGATCATCGACAAGAACTCCTACTGGGTTTATGGCTACTTTGAAGAAACCAAACTGCCCCACGTGAAGATCGGCGCACCCGCCGAAATGCGAATGATGAGCGGCATGGTGCTTAAGGGCCATGTAGAGAGCATTGCCCGGGGTATCTATGATCGGGACAACCCGCAGAGCCGCGAGCTGATCGCCGATGTGAACCCGGTGTTCAACTGGGTGCGCCTGGCGCAACGAATTCCGGTGCGCATTGCCATCGATGAAGTGCCTGAAGGCATGGAGCTGTCTGCTGGTACCACCTGTACGGTCGTGCTCGACGACGGTACAGGTCATGACCACCACAATTGGCTGGGCTTTGCCGACTGATACCGAGCTGCCTTAACAATCGACCAATAAAAAGGCTGCACCGAGAGGCGCAGCCCTTTTGGTTTTCAGCCCTGGCGAATCAATAACCCAGAGCGAAATCCTCTTCCGCCACATCCATCAGGCTGCCAGCCCCTGCCAGCATCGCTTCGACATGCATGCGGGTACGTGGCAGCAGGCGCTGATAATAGAAACGCGCAGTCTGCAGCTTGGCCTTGTAGAACGCAGCCTCATCGGTTCCGGCAGCAAGCTTCTCGCTGGCTACACGCGCCATATCGGCCCAGAAGTACGCCAGGCAGACATAGCCGGAGTACATCAGGTAATCCACCGCCGCAGCGCCTACTTCCTCACGGTCCTTCATGGCGGCCATGCCGACCTTCAGTGTGATTTCGCCCCATTCCTTGTTCAGCTTGGCCAGTGGCTCGATAAACTCCTTGAGCTCAGCATTGCCTTCCTGCGCTTGGCAGAACTTGTGAATGATCTTGGTAAAGCCTTTGAGCGACTCACCCTGGGTCATCAGTACTTTACGACCCAACAGGTCGATGGCCTGAATACCAGTAGTACCCTCGTACATCATGGCGATACGGCTGTCTCGCAGGTTCTGCTCCATGCCCCATTCAGAAATGTAACCATGACCGCCATAGATCTGCATGCCATGGCTAGCCGCTTCGAAGCCCACTTCAGTCATGAAGGCCTTGGCAATCGGCGTGATGAAGGCCAGCAGCGCATCGGCTTTCTTTCGCTCTTCCTCATCCTGACTGTAACGGGTCACATCTACCAGCTTGGCAGCAAAGTAAATCATGGCACGGTTGCCTTCAGCGAACGCCTTCATGGTCAGCAACATGCGGCGGACGTCCGGGTGGACAATGATCGGGTCAGCGGCCTTGTCAGGCGCTTTTGGCCCGGTCAGGGAGCGCATTTGGAGGCGTTCACGGGCATACCGGATACCGCCCTGGAAGGCGATCTCCGCATGGGCCAGACCTTGCAAGGCCGTCCCCACCCGCGCCGTGTTCATAAAGGTGAACATGCAGTTCAGGCCTTTGTTTGGCGGGCCGATCAGGAAGCCTTTGGCACTATCGAAGTTCATGACACAAGTGGCGTTACCGTGGATACCCATCTTGTGCTCGATGGAGCCGCAGGTCACACCGTTGCGCTCGCCTATGCCCCCTTCGGCATTGGGCAGGAACTTGGGTACGATGAACAGTGAGATACCCTTGGTACCCGCCGGTGCGTCAGGTAGGCGGGCCAACACGATATGCACGATGTTGTCGGTCAGGTCATGTTCACCGGCAGAGATAAATATCTTGGTTCCGCTGATCGCGTAGCTACCGTCAGCCTGCGGCTCGGCACGGGTACGCAGCATACCCAGATCGGAGCCGCAATGAGGCTCGGTCAGACACATGGTGCCCGTCCATTCGCCGGAAACCAGTTTGGTCAGGTAGGTGTGCTTCTGCTCGTCGGTACCATGGCTTTCAATAGTGTTCATCGCGCCATGGGAAAGGCCTGGATACATGCCCCAGGACCAGTTGGCTTGGCCGATCATTTCCGACAAGGCAATACCCAGCGACTCAGGCAGACCCTGGCCGCCATGAGCAGGATCATGCGGCAGACTTGGCCAGCCACCTTCTACAAATTGCTGATAGGCCTGCTTGAAGCCTGTCGGCGTCTTCACGCCCGACTCGCTCCATACACAGCCTTCCTTGTCACCGACACGGTTCAGCGGCGACAGGACCTGCTCGCAGAACTTGGCGCCTTCCTCAAGAATGGCGGCAACCATATCCGGGGTAGCATCCTGGCAGCCGGGCAAGCTCTGGTAATGCGCGTCATAACCCAGCAGTTCGTCACGGACAAAGCGGATATCACGCAAGGGAGCCTTGTAGTCAGGCATGACTGTTACCTCTGGAATGCATTTTTATGGGAAGGCGCCGCAGGGATCTCCTGACCGGCGTTAAACAGTTGTTTGAAACTTATGTTTTCCTCTGAGGCCTGTCAAGCGTGTCTGACCACAGGCGACACCTGGATACAAAAACGCCGCGAGTGGTTATCCACCCGCGGCGCTTGTATTACACCTTCTCCCCCTGGAGGGAACAGAGGTCAGGCGTAGGTATCGATAAGGCTTCCCAATGTTGCACTGGCTGCCTGGATAACTCGAGAGCCCGCCAGGGCCTCGCGCTTACCCGCTTGCAACTCGACCAGCTGTGCGGCCTTATCTGCCTGATTCTGAGAAGCTCCATCGACGCTGCGAACCTGGTCGACACGTGTCTGCGCATCATTCGGCAGGCTGCTGGCCGCAATGGCTGCACCGGCCTGATCGACACGGAACTGGCCAGCCTGATAGGCCGCCGCCCCGTAAGTGAAACTGTTTCCGGAAATATTCATAAGCCGCTCCCTTTAACTGCTTGAGGCGTTTGGCCATTGAAGCAGATTCCGGCATCGAACCCTATGATTAAAACGTCATGCTTGCCGCTTCGCTTAGCGTCAGTTCGAATAACCAGGGGAGCGGTATCAGCCGGGCAACGCCTTCTTATTAATCTTGCGCGCCCGCCTCTGGTTGGCGCCGAGGAAAAGCCTGGACATCCACTGGTGACTGTGTGGGTCACCATAATGCAGCAGGACCGTTGCGCGCAGTGTATTAGGATCACAAGGCTCATTGGCATGTATGCTTCTATATCCCCAGAAGATATAAAGATTGCCAGGAACAAGTTTTATTTTGATGGGCTTTAGCAGGTTGTACTTGATCAATAATGCCATGAACTTCTGACTTAATGGATTTTGAATAAGTGCTTTCTCGATAATATTGATGGCCACACTGCTCCTAATACGGCGAGTATTGGGAAACATAATAAAATCGCCACACTGGTCAGTATCATTTGGAATGAAAACAGGCACAAGCGCCGTTAATGCCGTGGCGTCATAATGAAAATAGTTGGACTCTTTAAGACCGGTTTTACCTTGCAGGCAACGCACGGCCGGAAAGATCTCTTCCTCTTCCGGTACCCGCCTGCCCAGACCGGCTTCCTGAATATCCGCCAGCATTTTCCTGAACCTCACCGAGGTGCTCAGCGCCTCGAAAAGACTGCCGGTTACCGACTTTATGCCATGTAGCGCAAAATATTCGGAGTTATGTTTGTGAGTTTCCCGCAGAACATAGTCACGTGCACTTTCAAGTTGTTCCGCTGAAAGAAAGTGTTCAATAACGGCATAGCCTTGCCTCTCGATGTCGAGCACCAGCCGAGAAACGTCTTGAGCATCAATACGCTTGAAGACAGGCATACAAAATCCTTTTCCATTCTTGATATTGTTATAAAACTGGAACTACCACCAACGTCTGAACACCATGAGCAACTACCGGTAAGTTGTGTAGCAATAAATATTAAAGGCATACAGTCACGCGCCATGCCGCAATCAATCATTAAGAAGTGATTGACAGGCATAGCGAATAAACGGAAAGCACTCATAACCGCGACGAGAACATCTCTTTTAGTGAGGCGGGAAAGAGATCAATCGAGGCAAATGGACTATATGCGAAGCCGGAAAAAGCTGCGCAAAATTAAAGTAATCGCTGAAAAACTTTGTAATAAATAACGTCTATTCTGATATTAAAGTGCCTTATCACGAGCAGTCAGATACCAAAGGCGCATTAACGCGCCAATTGGCTTAAATCCAGATAATCCGCAACGGTCGCTGGCGTGGCTTCAGCCAGATAAGGAACAGTGCCCAGGCAAGGTGCAGGCAGGCGCTCATGAAGCGTGGCGAGGTTATCCTCCAGGCGTGATGTCTGCGGATCGACAATATTGGCAACCCAGCCGGCCAGGTTGAGCCCATCCTGTGCAATGGCTTCAGCAGTCAGCACCGCGTGGTTGATGCAGCCCAACCGTACACCCACCACCAGGATGACGGGAAAACCAACGGCCCTGGCTACATCTGACAGGTTCGCCTCCCCTTCCAGCGGTACGCGCCAGCCACCCGCGCCTTCGACCAGCATGAAGTCGGCCTGTTTGGCCCGCATGGCCTGAATGGGCACGACCAGGGCGTCGACTGTCAAGGATGTCCCTACCTCACGGGCCGCCAGATGTGGAGCAATAGCAGGCGCAAAGGCCAGCGGATTGACCTCGGCGTAACTCAACGGCAACGAACACTCGCCCCAGAGCGACAACGCGTCGCTGTTACGCAGCCCCTCGGGCGTCATCTCGCAACCAGAAGCCACAGGTTTGACCGCTGCCGTGGAAAGCCCCGCAAGGCGGGCTACATGCAGCAGGCCGGAAGCAATGGTGGTCTTGCCGATTTCGGTATCGGTGCCGGTAATGAAGTAAGCAGACATAAGATCAGGGTTCTTTCTGGAAAATGCCGTAAACCACGCGATAGCAGGCCGGGAGACCTTGGGGCTGGCGGAAGCGCTCATACGCTTGCGCCAGGGCATTCAGGCGGGCGCGTCCGGTCAAGCCAGTAGCGCGGCCAGGGTTTACGTTATGGGCGCCGAGCGCCTTGAGTTCATGGGTCAGGCTGCGGACATCCGGAAAATGCAGAACGCGTGTTTCGACGTCCAGCACCTTCTGCTTGAGTCCACTGGCCGCACAGACCCGCTGATAGTCTTCAAACTGGCGGAAACGGTTAACGTGAACGAAACCATCCACTGCCTGCCAGCTGTCCCGCAACTCCTGCAGTGTACCGGTACACAGGCTGGTGAATGCAAACAGCCCACCGGGCCGCAGGATACGCTGGGCCTCGGATAATACCGCCGAAAGGTCGCCACACCATTGAATGGCAAGGCTGGTAAACAGCAGATCGCACGCCTGGTCCTTGAGCGGCAGCCGTTCGGCATCACCCGCCACAAAGTGCTCGGCCCCGCCGAGTGGACGTGCATGGCGCAGCATGCCTTCCGCCAGGTCAACGGCGATACCTTGCGCGTCGGGATAACGGGCCGCTAGCGCCCGGGTGAAGTAGCCTGTACCGCAGCCCAAGTCGACCCAGCGCTCTACAGCCTGCTCGGGCATACGCGCCAGAAGCGCTTCGCCGACATCACGTTGCAGGCTGGCAACGCCGTCATAGCTGGCCGCCGCCCGGGAGAACGAAGCCGCCACTTGCCTTTTATCCGGCAAGGAGGCGCCCTCCTGCATGGTTACAGGTAAAGCATCAGCCATCACGGCCCTCATAAATGAAACGTTCAATCGCTGCGGCAATCTCGTCCGGACGCTCCAGCGGCAGGCCATGGCTGGCCGGCTCGAAGACATGAACTTCGATGTCGGGTATCTCATCCATCAAGGCTTGCGCAGCCGATACCGGTACCAGTGCATCGTTTGACGCAAACAGGTGAAGTTGCGGACCGCTATACGCCTGAAGCGCCTCGCGTGTGTCCAGTTGCGCCAGCAGCTCAAGCCCGGCCACTGCGACTTCACCAGACGTCTCCGGCAAGGCCACCTGCAGCAGGCGCGCAAGCGTCTTGCGGTCCCGAGCCCCCTGGCTGACCAGATGGGTAAAGCGTTTGAGCGTCAGCTCCGCATCGAGCGTGCAGGCCTCGTAAAAATCGGTGAAGACACTGCGTGACATTGCGCTTTGCCAACCATGACGGGCAACAAAGCAGGGATTGCTGGCCATAGTGATCAACCCCAGGGTACGGTCGCCCCGCCGCCGGGTAAGCTCACTGGCGATCATGCCACCCAATGACCAGCCACCCAGCCAGACGTTATCCGGCAGCCGGGCGTCAATATCATCGAACCAGCCACTGGCATCGGCCATGTCCGGCAAGGGTTCGATCAGTACATCCAGATATGGTGCTATTTCGAGGAGCTCATCACGCAGCGGCTCCAAGGGGGCCGTGCCCAGACCCCACCCGGGCAGCAGCACTAAAGTGTCACGCATGTTCCGTTCCTTTCAATTCCGACCAAGCTTCGGCAAGTGCGGCGAGCAGACGATCGACGTGCTGCTCGCTGTGTGCGGCCGACAGAGTAACCCGCAACCGGGCACTATTGTTCGGAACCGTAGGGGGACGGATCGCCGTGACGAGAATTCCATGGCGTTTCAGGGCAGCCGAAAAAGCCAATGCCTGCTCGCTACTGCCGACCAGGATCGGTTGGATCGGGGTAAAGCTGTCCATCAGCGAAAGGCCGATAACCTGCGCACCAGAGCGGAATCGCTGGATCAGTGCATTCAAATGCTCGCGCCGCCAGGACTCTGCCTGGAGCAGCTCTAGTGCCTTCAAGGTGGCGCAGGCCACTGCTGGCGGCTGGCTGGTGGTATAAATGTAAGGACGTGCGAACTGGATCAAGGTTTCGATCAGCTCATCGCTGCCTGCTACAAAGGCGCCTGCAGTACCAAAAGCCTTGCCCAGCGTACCGACCAGTACCGGAACCTCATCCATGCCCAGTCCGAAATACTCAGCTACGCCGCCTCCCTGCCTGCCCAACGGGCCAAAGCCGTGGGCGTCATCGACCATCAGCCAGGCGCCCCGGTTACGTGTCACTTCAACCAGGGCCGGCAGGTCGGCCACATTACCGTCCATGCTGAATACACCGTCCGTTAAGACCAGCGTATTACCTTCAGCCTTGTCGAGCCGGCTGGCCAAGCTTGCCGCATCGTTATGCAGATAGCGGGAGAAGCGCGCGCCGGACAGCAGTCCTGCATCCAGCAGAGAGGCATGGTTGAGCCGGTCCTCAAGGACCGTATCACCTCGGCCAACCAGGGCTGTCACGGCCGCAAGGTTGGCCATGTAGCCCGTGGAGAACAGCAGTGCCCGAGGGCGCCCGGTAAACTCAGCCAGCGCCTCTTCCAAGGCATGATGGGGGCCGCTATGGCCGATCACCAGATGCGAAGCGCCCCCGCCTACGCCCCAACGCTCGGCACCCTTTTGCAGTGCCGCGATGACGTCCGGATGATTGGCGAGGCCAAGGTAGTCGTTGTTGCAGAACGCCAGGAGCGGCTGTCCGTCGACCACTACTTCAGGTCCTTGCGGGCCTTCCAGCAGCGGTCGGTGACGGTACAGCGCTTGCTCGCGGCGCTCGGCGAGGCGTCTGGCCAGGTCGAACGGCATGATCAGGCAGAAGCAGCGTCGTAGAACAGTGCAGAATTCTTCTGCTCGATCAGGGCCTGCTCAATCGCGGCCTGATGCACTTCATCATCGTGCTCTTCGCGCTCTTCCGGCTTGATGCCCAGACGCTTGAACAGGAGCATGTCCTTCTCGGCCTGCGGGTTGGTGGTCGTCAGCAGCTTCTCGCCGTAGAAGATGGAGTTCGCACCGGCAAAGAAGGCCAGGGATTGCATCTGCTCGTTCATCTGCTCACGACCAGCAGACAGGCGCACATGGGACTTGGGCATCATGATCCGGGCAACAGCAAGGGTACGGATGAAGTCGAACGGATCGACGTCCTTCTCCTGCTCCAGCGGGGTGCCCTTCACCTTGACCAACATATTGATCGGGACGGACTCTGGATGCTCTGGCAGGTTGGCCAGTTGGATTAGCAGGCCGGCACGGTCATCCACGGACTCACCCATGCCCAGAATGCCACCGGAGCAGATCTTCATGCCCGCATCACGCACATAGGACAGCGTTTCCAGACGGTCTGCATAGGTACGCGTCGTAATGATGTTGCCGTAGTATTCCGGCGAGGTGTCCAGGTTGTGGTTGTAGTAGTCCAGTCCGGCTTCAGCCAGGGCCTGGGTCTGGTCACGGTCGAGCTTGCCCAATGTCATGCAGGTTTCCAGGCCCAGGGCCTTTACACCCTTGACCATCTGCAGCACGTAGGGCATGTCCTTGGCGGACGGATGCTTCCACGCCGCGCCCATGCAGAAGCGGGTCGACCCGATAGCCTTGGCCTCGGCAGCCGCCTTGAGCACCTTCTCCACTTCCATCAGCTTTTCTTTTTCAAGACCCGTGTTGTAGTGGCCGGACTGAGGGCAATATTTACAGTCCTCAGGGCAGGCACCGGTCTTGATGGAAAGCAACGTCGAGACCTGAACGCGGTTGGGGTCGAAATGCTGACGGTGAACCGTCTGTGCCTGGAACAGCAGGTCATTGAACGGCAGTTCAAACAGGGCGCGGACATCGGCAAGGGTCCAGTCGTGACGCGTAGCGGTAGCGCTCATGGCTCAATCCTTCGGTATAAAAGACGGCTGCTCAGGCAGCACACGAATAATTGCCGTCAACTTTATTCGATACGAAGGTTTACATCTGATCAAAAAACAATCAATGGCCCTGTTTATTTAAGGTTTTTTGATGACTGGCCCCTTCAATAAGAGAGAGACTACGGCAGAGTATGAAACTGTGAGCAGGATCGCTCGCTTGATTGAACCCATCGCTGGCAACGAACCCAACGGCATTTACAGGTTCCAAGCGACAACATGAGGACAAGGAAAGAAACATGCGTACAGAAGGGTTCTTCGACTGGCTTGGCCAAGCCCTGGGTCAGGTCATCCGCTTCATCATCGATCTGTTCAGCACCGTACTCAACGGGATTGGCGATGCCGTCCATGACTTCCTACAAGGCATGGCTCGCGCCATCGGCATGGATGACTCCTACATCAGCTTCGTGGTGCTGATCGTCGGACTGATCCTGCTCTATGCCGCGGTTCGTGCTTTCATGCGCCGCTCCATCATTGGCGGCATCATCTGGCTGGTATTGGGCCTGATGGTCATGAGCTGGCTGATTCGCTGAGCCTCTTGCACGCCAAGGAGCGGCGTGCCTGATCCCAATTGATCGACACTGGCAAGGATGCCTATGAATCGCCTGACTACCCTGCTTGCTTACCGTCCTGTCTGGCTTAAACCTCACACGAACTGCGGGTTCTGCGGCTCAGGTGTAGAGTCCAGCCTGCCGCTATGCCTTGGCTGCGAGACTGACCTGCCCTGGCTCATGGGGCATTGCCTTCATTGTGCGATTCCGCTGCCTGACGAGGGGCTAATCTGCGGGGCGTGCCTGAAAAGGCCTCCGTCTTTTGATCATGTCGTAGCGCTCTGGCGTTACGGATTCCCCATTGGTAGCGCCATCAATCGGTTCAAGCATCAAAAGCAGTGGCCGCTGGGGCGACTGATGGCGGATCTGCAGGCTCGCCATTTGATGCATGCCTTTGACGAGGGATTGCCTCGGCCTGACCTTCTGCTTCCTGTCCCGATGGCGCAGAAGCGCCAACGCGAGCGTGGCTACAATCAGGCTGCCATGCTGGCGCGCTGGCTAGGAAAGTCGCTCACGCTGTCTGTAGCAGACGATGTCATTCAACGAGTGCTGGAAACCCCGGCGCAACAAGGCCTGGATGCCGCCCAGCGTCACAAGAACCTGCGCAACGCCTTTGCCCTCACCACTGCCAAGGCCGTACGCGGTCGCTCGTTAGCGCTCATCGATGACGTCCTGACCACCGGTGCAACTGCCGAGGCCCTTGCCAGCCTGCTCAAGCGTGCAGGCGCCCTGCGTGTCGATGTGTACTGCTTGGCTCGCACGCCCAGGCCTGGCGACTAAACGCTCTTTTCACCTTGCCATGGGAACGGGCCGGCTCGTACACTGATCTATCGTTATATACTTTTTTATACTCCGACCTATGCTCAGTCACCTGACTCATCACATGACCCGCCGTCCCCAGCGGTTTGCGCTGCTGGAGCAGGTCGCCGCCCAGGGCTCCATTACAAAGGCTGCCAAGGCTGCAGGGCTGAGCTACAAGGCCGCCTGGGATGCCATCGATGAACTCAACAACCTTGCCGGCCAACCCCTCGTCGAGCGTAGTGTCGGCGGCAAGGGCGGAGGCGGCGCGCGCCTGACCCAGGAAGGCGCACGGTTGCTGGCCTTGTATCACCGCCTTGAAGCACTTCGCGAAAAGGTGATCGAAAGCGCTGAACACGTCGAGGACCTGGAGCGACTGGAGCGGTTGATGCTGCAAACCAGCGCGCGGAATCAGCTGCATGGGGAGGTTGTTGCTGTAGAACCCAAAGGGCACAGCGATCTGATCACGATCCGGCTGCCCGGTGGCCTTCAGGTGCTGGCACAAATCACCCGTGAAAGCACCGAGCGATTGGGCCTTGCACCGGGTCGCAGCGTTATCGTGCTGATCAAAGCATCGTGGCTAAGCCTCCATGAACACGCTCCTGTGGATGCGGCCAACGCACTTGAAGGCCGGGTCGACACCGTTACCCCCGCCCCCTCCGGACCTGCCGACATTCGCCTGAGCCTGCCCAATGGGCAAACGCTCTGCGTGCTGCTGCCAGCAGAAGCCGAGTTGTCTCCTGCTCCCGGTCAGACCGTGTTCGCCTGCTTTGAACCCGACCAGGTCTTGCTGGGGGCGCCCCTGTGAAGAAGGAATCCTTGATGAACAAACGGCTTTTGGCTGCCGCGGCGCTTGCCACGCTCTTTACCGGCGCCACTGCTCAAGCAGCTGATCACCTGCGCATTGCTGTGGCGGCCAATCTGCTGCCTGTTATGCAGACCATCGCCAACGATTACGAAAAGCAGACCGGCGCCAAGGTGGAACTGGCTGGCGGCTCCAGTGGTGCATTTTTCGAGCAGATCCAGCGTGGCGCACCGTTCGACCTGTTCTACTCGGCGGACACGATCCGCCCGGACAAACTGGCAGATGCCGGTAAGGGCACCGAAAGCCGGACTTATGCGTGCGGTCAGCTGGCGCTCTGGCAAACCAGCGGCAAGCCCGATATTCACAATCTGCCGTTCAAGCGTGTAGTGCTGGCGAATCCCGATACGGCACCTTATGGCGCCGCAGCCCTGCAGGCGCTGGACCGCAGCGGTGTACTGGAAACCGTCAAGCCGCGCCTGGCGTATGGACAGGACATTGGACAAACCTACAACTTCGTCAAAACCGGCAATTCACCCGCTGGCTTTGTAGCTCTCAGTCAGGTCAAAGCGGGGAATGTGCCGCCCGCGCAATACACGATTGTCGATGCCACGCTGTACGATCCTCTGACGCAAAAGCGCGTCATCCTGGCGAAAGGCGAGCAACTCGACGCCGCCAAGCGCTTCGTGGCGTTCTTCGATAACCAGAAAGAGACGTTGCACCAGGCAGGTTATTCTCTTCCAGGCGAGACGGGCTGTGCTGCTCAGTGAAGGAGACTGGCAGGCCCTGGCGCTGACGCTCAAGCTGGCTGTGCTATCCACGGCCCTGCTTCTGCTGATCGGTCTGCCGTTGGCAGCCTGGCGAGTCCGTAAGCAGACCCGCCTGCGCCAGATCCTGGATGCCGTGATCGCACTCCCCCTGGTGCTCCCACCCACCGTGCTGGGCTTTTACCTGCTGGTGGTGTTTGCGCCAGACTCGATGCTGGGCAGCGCCTGGGAAACAGTGTTCGGTCACCCGCTGCCCTTCAGCTTTGCGGGCCTGGTCATGGGGTCCATGATTTACTCGATCCCCTTCGTGGTGCAGCCTCTTACGGTTGCCTTCCGCGAGCTGAATCCACGCCTGTTCGAGGCCGCAGCAACGTTGGGATGCGGCCGTATCGAGCGCTTCTTTCGCGTTACCCTGCCCTTGCTCAAGCGCGGCCTGCTGGTGGCTGCAAGCCTTGCATTCGCCCATACCCTGGGCGAATTTGGCGTGGTGCTCATGCTGGGCGGTAGTATTCCGGGGCAGACCCAGGTGGTTTCCATCGCCATCTTCCAGCACGTGGAAGCCCTTCATTATGCCGAGGCCCACCGGCTGGCCGGCTTTCTTCTGGTGCTGTCGTTCCTGATCCTGCTGTTCGTCTACGGCAATGGCGATACACGGTCTTATTCGGCCCTGCGCGTCACCAGCCGCCGCTAATCGCGGCTGGCGGCCGAATCGCTTCTGACACGAAACGTTCCCGAACCGACAGGGCAGCATTTGTTACCAAATGTAACCTGCAACACCGCCGTCACAATGCCTCACTACCTTCGCCACGACTGTCCAAACCAGCCACGAAACCTGTTTCGACGACGCGACGTGAGCCGGCAGCCTGATTATTTCAAAACAAGGTCTGCGGGGTTCGTTGTACTCGCTCTCGCCTGGGGTTTTGCGCCTGCCACATCCTGTGAGGAGCGCCTTGATGAGCCTGCAAAACGAACAACACCTGAATAGTGATCTGCTTGATGACGATACCCCTACTGATCTGGAACGCATCGTCAATCTGAAGCGCCGCAGCTTTATTGGTGCCGGTGCGCTATGTGGCGCGGCCTTCTTCCTGGGCGGCAACCTGCTGTCTAACAACGCACTGGCGGGTCAGGTATCAGAAGCGGCTCGCTGGGGCAGCGCTGGACGTCCTTCACGTCCGCTGTTGGGCTTCAAGAACGTGCCAGCTTCAACGGCTGACCAGGTCATTCTGCCGCCCGGCTATGAGTTCCGTACGCTGATCAGCTGGGGCGAGCCGCTGTTTTCCAACGTACCGGACTTCAAGCATGACGGTACGAACACCTCCGAAGACCAGGAGCTGCAGTTCGGGGATAACAACGATGGCATGTGCTTCTTCCCGTTCTACAACAAGTTCGGCCGGATTGACCCTGATCGCGCCCTGATCGCCATTAACAACGAATACACCAACTACGAGTATCTGTTCTCCGATGGCCGTCAACCGTCCTCCCCGGACGATGTACGCAAGGCGCTGGCTGCAGAAGGCGTCTCGGTGATCGAAGTTCGCCGTCGCGCGGGCCGTTGGGTCTTCAAGCGCGACTCCCGTTACAACCGTCGCGTGCATGGCAACGTGATGATGGACATCAAGGGTCCGGCTGCCGGCCATGACCTGCTGCGCACCTCCATCGAGCTGAGTGGCAAACGTGCCCGTGGCACCTTCCAGAACTGCTCCAGCGGGCAGACGCCATGGGGCACTTACCTGACGTGTGAAGAAAACTTCAATGGCTGCTTTGGCAGCACCGACAAGAGCATCAAGCTCAACGCCGCTCAGAAGCGTTACGGCTTGTCGGCCAATAGTGATAACAACTGGTACCCCTATAACGAGCGCTTCGATCTCGCCAAGCATCCGAATGAAGCCAACCACTTTGGCTGGATCGTGGAGATCGACCCGTTCAACCCGGACTCCACACCGGTCAAGCGTACCGCGCTGGGCCGCTTCAAGCATGAAAACGCTGCCGTAACCACGACCCAGGATGGCCGTGTCGTGGTGTACATGGGCGATGACGAGCGTGGCGAGTTCATCTACAAGTTTGTCAGCGACCGTCGTTACAACCCAAACACGCCTCTGGCGAACCGTGACATCCTCGACCACGGTACGCTGTACGTCGCCAAGTTCGATGATGGCGATGGTGATGTGAATCATCCCAAAGGCCGCGGCCAGTGGATCGAGCTGACCTATGGCAAGAACGGCCTGACCAAGGCCAACGGCTTCAACAGCCAGGCCGAAGTCCTGATCCATGCTCGTCTGGCAGGCTCGCAAGTCGGCGCTACCCGCATGGACCGTCCAGAGTGGATCGCGGTGAGTCCCATCAATGGACAGGTCTTCTGCACCCTGACCAACAACAGCAAGCGTGGCAGCGCCGATATGCCGGTCAACGGGCCGAACCCGCGCGCCAATAACATCTACGGCCAGATCCTGCGTTGGGAAGAGCCAAACCCGGCCGCACTGACCTTTGACTGGGATCTGTTCATCGTGGCGGGCAACCCGGTTGTGCATCCGGAAGATCCATACGATGGTTCGGAAAACATCAACGCCGACAATATGTTCAACAGCCCCGACGGCCTGGGCTTTGACGAAGCCGGTCGTTTGTGGATTCAGACCGATGGTGAAGACAGCAACGAAGGTGATTATGCCGGCATGGGTAACAACCAGATGCTGTGCGCCGACCCGAACACCGGTGAGATCCGCCGTTTCCTGGTAGGGCCGACTGGGTGTGAGGTCACAGGCCTGTCCTTTGCGCCGGACTATCGGACGATGTTTGTCGGCTTCCAACATCCCACCGGCGGCTTCCCGGACTATCTGCCTAACGGGCGTCCTCGCTCCACCGTCATTGCCATTACTCGTAAGGACGGCGGGATCATTGGGGAATAACATCTCCCCGCATAAAACCGGCAGCTAACCCTGCCGGTTTTTTTATGCCTGTTGATTGATGATCACTGGCACATGCATTGACATGATTTCGTCATACAAGCGCGCTAGCGTCGCGCCATCGCATACAAGGAGTCTGTTATGCATCCCGATACCCCTACCGATCTGGAACGTCTGGCCGGCCTGACCCGTCGCCGCTTCATTGGAGCTGGTGCTCTGTGCGGTGCTGCCCTATTTCTTGGCGGCCAGCTCATTCCGCGGAGCGTACTGGCACAAAGCGTGTCGCAAGCCACCGGCAGTGCCCTGCTGGGCTTTGAAAGCATTCCGATTTCCACAGCCGATACCGTGATCGTCCCGCCGGGTTATAGGGCGTCGGTACTTATCAGCTGGGGTGAACCACTGTTTTCCGATGTACCGGCTTTCAAGCATGACGGCACCGGCACAGCAGAAGCCCAGGAGCGCCAGTTTGGCGACAACAACGACGGCATGAGCTTTTTTCCGTTCCCGAACGATCCGAACCGGGCGCTCATGGCCATCAATAACGAATACACCAACTACCGCTACCTGCTGGCCCAAGGCAAGGTGCCTCAATCGGCCAAGGACGTGCACAAGGCCTTGGCAGCTGAGGGGGTCTCGGTTATCGAGGTGCGCCGTATTGACGGACAATGGCATTTTGCACGTGATTCCGAGTTCAACCGTCGTATCCACGGCAATGCGCCGATCCGATTCAGCGGCCCAGCGGCTGGACATGACCTGCTTAAGACCGAAGCCGATTCAAGCGGCACGCATGTACTGGGCACCTTCCAGAACTGTGCGAACGGCAAGACGCCCTGGGGCACCTACCTGACCTGCGAAGAGAATTTTACGGATTGCTTTGGCAGTACTGATGCAACAATCAAATTCGACGCTGCCCAGAAACGTTATGGCGTGACGGTCGAAAGCAAGGGCAACGACTGGCACAAATACAATCCGCGCTTTGACATGGCCAAGAACCCTAACGAGCTGAACCGGCACGGCTGGGTAGTCGAGATCGATCCGTTCGATCCCAAGTCAGAACCCGTCAAGCGCACCGCGCTGGGTCGTTTCAAACATGAGAACGCTGCGCTTGCCCTCACTGCGGACAACCATGTCGTGGTGTACATGGGCGACGACGAACGTGGCGAATTCATCTACAAGTTCATCAGCCGCGATCGCTATGATGCCGCCAACCCCAAGGCCAACCGCGAGCTGCTGGACCACGGCACACTGTACGTGGCGAAATTTGATGACGGTGACGGCAATCCCGATCATCCCAAGGGACGTGGCCAGTGGATCGAGCTGACCCATGGCAAGAACGGTCTGACCACCGAGAACGGCTTCAATAATCAGGCCGAAGTGCTCATCCATGCCCGCCTGGCCGGAACCCAGGTAGGTGCGACGCGCATGGACCGCCCCGAGTGGATTGCCGTCAGTCCCAAGGATGGTCAGGTGTATTGCACGTTGACCAACAACAGCAAGCGCGGCAGCGAAGGCCAGCCCGTAGGCGGGCCAAACCCTCGCGCCAACAACATCTATGGTCAGATCCTGCGCTGGAGCGAGCACGGCAATGATGCCGCTGCCATGGCCTTTGAGTGGGACCTGTTTGTCATTGCCGGCAATCCTGAGGTGCACAAGGAGACTGCCAACGGCGGCTCGCACAACATCAACGCCCACAACATGTTCAACAGTCCCGACGGCCTCGGGTTTGATGATGCCGGTCGCCTGTGGATCCTGACCGACGGGGATTACAGCAACAAGGGTGATTTCGCTGGCATGGGCAATAACCAGATGCTGTGCGCCGACCCGAATACCGGCGAAATCCGCCGTTTCATGGTGGGTCCGATCGGTTGCGAGGTCACCGGCATTACCTTCTCACCGGATCAGCGCAGCCTGTTCGTCAATATTCAGCACCCTGGCGAAGAAGGCGGCTCGACCTTTCCGGAACACCTGCCCGACGGTCGGCCACGTTCCTCCGTCATGGTCATCACTCGCGATGACGGTGGCGTGATCGGCGCCTGATGACAAGGCTCTAATACGCGGATACGGCCCTTGAGGCAGTATCCGCGTAGCACGACGCTCGCTGTACCAGGGTCTTTTTTCTCTGCACCGTCAGGCGTTCCAGCGCGCGTGGCATCGCACCTTCGTCACGCCCAGGCATCCAACCTGCTAGCATTCCGATTCAGAACCGGCATATGGCCGCTTCCAGATGCGTTGTAGGAGGATATCCATGTCACACCCGTTCGATACACTCAGCCCTGACGTGGTGATCGACGCCGTGGAAAGCCTCGGCTATCTCAGCGATGCGCGTATCTTGGCGCTTAACAGTTATGAAAACCGGGTTTATCAGGTGGGCATCGAAGACGAACAGCCCTTGATTGCCAAGTTCTACCGCCCACAGCGTTGGACGGATGCCGCGATTCGCGAGGAGCACACCTTCTCTTTTGAGCTGGTGGAGCATGAAGTACCTGTCGTGGCGCCCTTGTCGCGTGATGGTGAAACCCTGTTCGAGCACGCCGGCTTTCGCTTTGCCCTGTTTCCCCGCCGCGGCGGCCGGGCGCCCGAGCCTGGTAACCTTGAGCAGCTGTACCGCCTGGGTCAGCTCCTGGGTCGCCTGCATGCCATCGGCGCCAGTCGCCCGTTCGAGCACCGCGAGACGCTTGATGTACAGAGCTTTGGTCATGCCTCGCTGGATACGCTGCTGAGCGGCGGCTTCATTCCCAAAAGTTTGCTGCCTGCGTATGAATCCGTGGCACGTGACCTGATCAAGAAACTGGATACGCTCTTCAACTCGGTCAACTACACCACCATCCGCGTCCATGGAGATTGCCATCCGGGCAACCTGCTCTACCGTGACGAGACCTTCCACATGGTAGATCTCGATGACTGCCGCATGGCACCGGCGGTGCAGGACCTGTGGATGATGCTGGCCGGGGATCGGCAGGAGCGCCTGTCGCAGCTTTCCGAGTTGATGGACGGGTATCAGGAGTTCCATGACTTTGCACCCCGTGAACTGGCGTTGATCGAGGGGCTGCGCTCCCTGCGTCTGTTGCAATACAGCGCCTGGCTGGCCCGCCGCTGGGATGATCCGGCCTTCCCGAAGAGCTTTTCCTTTTTCGGGACCGAGCGCTATTGGGGCGACCAGGTTCTGATGTTGCGCGAGCAACTGTCAGCGCTTGATGAAGAACCGCTGCGGCTGTTTTGATCCCTAAAGACACCAGGGCCGCCACAAACCGGGCGGCCCTGGTGTTCAGCCTTAATGACCGTTACGGGTCAAGCCGATCAGCGTATCGGCGACATCCTTGGTCCGCCGTGAAGTGCTTGCTGTTGCGCTGCTGGAGCCTTCCAGCGCACCCAACAGTTCAGTCAGGGCATTTACATCCTGAGACTGTACTTCGATCTGCTGTGCAACCTGACGGATTTCCTCAGCCAGCTTGTCGATATCCGTGCCGATTTCGCCAGCGTTCTGCTGAGTCTTTTCCGCCAGCTTGCGTACCTCGTCTGCTACTACAGCAAACCCACGCCCCTGCTCACCCGCACGAGCAGCCTCGATGGCAGCGTTGAGTGCCAGCAGGTTGGTCTGCCCGGCGATCTGCTGAATCATCTGCACAATGGACTGGATCCTCAGGCTCGATTGCGCCAAGTCATTAGCACTGCGTACTACACTTTCCGCCTGATTGGACAGACTCTTGACGGTGCCACCCGCCTGATCGATCACGCTGCCCTGCTGATTGATGGTTGAGCTAAGATCATCCATCGATACGTGCAATTCACCGGCATAGTGATTTAACTGCTGAGCAATTTGCTCCTGGTTCTGATCCGCCTGATGCAACACTGCACCCAAATCTTCAAGACCACGGAAAACCGGTTTGATGTGGTCATCCAGGCCGTTGCTGTCGATGTAGCTGGCAAAGTTCTTGCGCTTGAATTCATCGATCTGCTTGACCACAACCTGGCTCAAGCCCGCCAGCTTCTTGATCTGCCGACGCAGGAAGAACGCCTTGAATTCGCCGTAATGCGCGGTGAAGTTGTCGATGTACTCATCGCGGAACGGCGCGCCTTCCGGGGTACGGAAGAAAAATACCGCGGTCAGCGTCTGGTTCAGGTTGAGGCCCAGGATCTCGCCAAAGGTAGAAAAGCCCACCACAGGAATATCATCGAATGCTTCGTTCATGCGGCTCAGATCGTTGCCATTGTTCAGGCGACGCAGAATGCAGTCGTTGAGTAGCCCGCCTACCGGTTTGCCGGACTTGCCTTGCAGAAAGCGCTGAAGGTCTTTACGGGTGGCCTCAAGAATAGGCGTACGCTTGACCATCACCAGCTCTTCACCCGGCGCCACGTCACAGAAAAGGTGGATACGCTCCTTGTCATAATCGATCTGGGCAATGGAGCGAACAAACAGCTCCTCACCCACACGAATAGCAAACGAGTAATTGGCCAGACGCTTTTCCAGGTCCTTGGGCTCGCAGTTCAGCGATTCGCACAGGGCGGCCACCATCGAGCGGATATTGCCCTTGGAGTCGATCACCTGACTGATGTAGCGCTCTTCCAGCGACGCGGTGAGCACGCTCAGGCTAACTGATGTCGGCTCGAAGTTCTGGCTTTTGAACACACCGAAGCGGGCATTACGGGCGCATTTCAGAAATACGATCTGTACGTGGTTTTCGTAGCTGCGCTTGCCGTCATGGATCAAGGTTTTAACGAAGTCGGTCTTGCCACCAGCAGAGCCGCCCACGAACAGGCAGGGAAAACGGCCCGACTCGTAAAGGGCTTCCATGAAGAACGATTCGGATGCCGACAGGCCGTCAAACGTGACGTAGGCCAAGGTATCGCGATGGTCGATAGTCGTGTTGACACGCAGCCGCTTAATCGACTCGATCAGCTTGGCGATTCGCTGCTGCATGGACATACGTGGCCCTCGGGCGCGGATGTCCTGGCTTTCCAACGGCACATAAACGGTTTCGGCCGAGGCGATGATGCTGGCATCAAACATCTGCAGCACAATCCGATCCCACTGGTTACCTGTGGCGCAATAAAGCTGACTATTCTGGCTGCACAGCTCGCCGGACGTTGTACACAAGGTGATGGCAGCCTGCGGGAAACGCTCCGCCACCGCACGTGCTATACGGTCCAGATCAACATGGGGAGATACGAACCCAGCGATGTAGGTCGGCTCAAAGCGAAGTGCTCTCAGATCCTGCTGGATATTCCCAGAAGAGCTGAGCACGCTGAGAACACCTCCAGACTGGGCGCTAGCGGGTTTAAAACGGGAGAATAGATTCATCGTAAGGGCTACCTGATACAACAGTGGTTGGCCAGACGGACAAGCCCAAACCTAGCGCTGAGGGAAACAGCCATCAGTGTTTGGCTTGCCATCCCTGCAGCAATAAGTGTTTAGAAACTGAACAGGATTTCGACCTGCCCTGGAGTAACTGAAGGCCATTTGTCATAGCAATTACGTATAAGGCCTATGGAGTGTTGCAAGCTTTTTCCTGAACACCGGTTATGATTCAAGGTTTCTCCATAAAAAGTAGATATGTGTTATGTCCACATCCCCACGCCAGGGTTACGTACTAGGCCTTACTGCCTATGCGCTCTGGGGACTATTTCCGTTGTACTTCAAACTGCTTGCCAGCATTCCTCCCGTCGAAATCCTGATCCAGCGTATCTTCTGGTCAGCCCTGATCGGGGTCTTGCTGCTTCTGATCTGGAAACATCAGGGCTGGTGGCGCGATTTGCGTGCCAATCCCTCCCGGATTGCCCGGTTATGGCTGAGTGGCCTGCTGGTGGGAGGCAACTGGCTGACCTACATCTGGGCGGTCAACAGTAACCATGTAATCGAAGCCAGCCTTGGGTATTACATCAACCCGCTCATCAACGTGCTGTTGGGCATGGTGGTGCTGGGCGAGCGGTTAAGGCCCCTGCAGTGGCTGGCCGTGGGAATGGCTGCCCTAGGCGTTGCCCAGCAGATCTGGACGCTTGGCCAGCTGCCCTGGGTATCCCTGGTGCTGGCCTTCAGCTTTGCTTTCTACGGACTGGTGCGCAAGGGCACCCAGGTGGCTGCCCTACCAGGCATGGTGGTCGAAACCTGGCTACTGGTCCCGCTGGCTGCAATTGCACTACCCCTGTTGACCCAGCAGGTCAGCCTGGAGCCGGCACTCTGGCAATCACCGATGGCCATCGTACTGATCCTGTCCGGTCCCGTTACGCTGGTTCCCCTGCTCTGCTTCAACGCAGCGGCGCGTAAACTGCCCTATTCGACACTGGGCTTTCTGCAGTACCTGGCCCCTACGCTGGTGCTGATACAGGCAGTCTTCCTGTTCCACGAGCCCTTCCCTATGGAGCGGATGGCCGCTTTCCTCTGCATCTGGGCAGGCCTTGCCATGTTCAGCTTTGATGCCTGGCGCTCCCTGCGCCGTTACGCAGCGCCTGCTGCCCGCACCTGACCGTCGTGGTTGTCGCGGTAGACAACCAGTTCGACCATCAGATCGTCCGCCAGGGTCTCCAGACTCTGGCGGAGCGTATCCAGCTCTAGGGCAGGCGGCAGGGCCAGCAAAGCCGTGGTGTGGAACAACTGTTCGCTGCTCATCGGCGCCGCCCGCACATCGGTACTGAGCCGCTCGACATTGACGCCTAACCGGGTGAGTTGACGGGTAATGTCCCGAACGATCCCGGGACGGTCATTGCCCAGCAGATCCAGCTGGATGAGCTGAGGCTTGGGTGCCTGCTCTATCTGGCTTTCCGCTACCAGCACACGCATGCCCCTCACATCCAACCCTTTCAGCTGGGCAACCAGGGCGTCGCGCTGTTCCGGCGCGACACTGACGCTCAGGATTCCGGCGAACTGACCTGCCATGCGTGACATGCGGCTTTCCAGCCAATTGCCGCCCCGCTCGGCAACACAGTCGGCCAGCTGCTCGACCAGACCCGGCTGATCCGGGGCAATGATGGTAAGGACCAGAACATCCACGATAGCGCTCCTTTTGGTTGATCATCTTTCCAGCGTAGAACAGCCAGCCAACCTTGCCGACCCACTTTTCATGAACGGACCTGCCATCGTTTTGCCTGTGGCAGACACTTTTCCAGCGAGGCCTAGTCACATGGCCAGATAGCCACCGAATGTCGGCGCGTCGTGCAGCCAAGCGAGGCGAACAATGAGTAAAAGAAAAACCATCGGCGGCCTGCAGATAGCCACCGCCCTTCATGAGTTCGTAAAGACTCAGGCGATTCCAGGCACAAACATCGATATCGACCATTTCTGGCGTGGACTTGAAGGGCTGCTGGATGAGTTTGCACCCCGGAACAGGGCCCTTCTGGAGACCCGTAACCAGCTCCAGGTCCGTATCGATCAATGGCATCTGGCGCGTGCCGGACAGCCACACGATGCACACGCCTACCGCACCTTTCTTGAAGATATCGGCTACCTGCTCCCCGAGCCGGACGAGGTCAGCGTCACGACAGCTAATGTCGACCCGGAAATTGCCCAGCTCGCCGGGCCGCAACTGGTCGTGCCGGTCACGAATGCCCGCTTTGCGCTCAATGCCGCCAACGCACGCTGGGGTTCGCTATACGATGCGCTCTATGGCAGTGACGCGATCCCTGAAGACAGCACGGTTGAAATCTGCGATAGCTATAACCCGCTCCGGGGCGAAAAGGTTGTGGCCTATGCCCGGGGCTTTCTCGACGAAGCCGTGCCGCTTGCTGAATACTCCCATGGCAATGTCAGAGGCTACAGTGTCCAGCGTGGCGAACTCATGGCCGAGATTGGCGACAGTCGCTACGTTTGCCTGGCCGAGCCGGACGCCTTTGTCGGCTATCGCGGGCAGGCTTCGCAGCCGGAGGCCATTCTGCTCAGGCACCATGGGCTGCATATCGAAATCCAGATTGACCGCAACAACCCGATCGGCCACGCCGATGCGGCAGGCGTGAGCGATATTCTGCTCGAATCGGCCCTGACGACCATCATGGATTGCGAAGACTCCGTCGCAGCGGTAGACGCCGAAGACAAGGTACAGGTCTACCGCAACTGGCTGGGCTTGATGAAAGGTGACCTCTCCCAAGACATCACCAAGAACGACAAGGCCTTTACCCGGATCATGAACCCGGATCGGCCCTACATCGCTGCTGATGGCAACGAGTTGGTCCTGCCCGGCCGTTCACTGCTGTTTGTCCGCAATGTCGGCCTTTTGATGACGACAGACGCCATCCTGGACCGCGACGGCAACGAGGTTCCCGAAGGCATACTGGACGCCGTCTTTACCAGCCTGTGCGCCCTGCACAACCTGAACGGCAACACGTCGCGCCCCAACTCGCGCACGGGCTCAGTGTATATCGTCAAGCCCAAGCTGCACGGGCCGGAAGAGGTAGCCTTTACCGGCACGCTGTTCGGGCAGGTCGAGGACCTCCTTGGCCTACCGCGCCATACGCTCAAGATCGGTATCATGGACGAGGAGCGGCGGACCAGCGTCAACCTCAAGGCCTGTATTGCTGCGGTGAAGGAACGGATCGTGTTTATCAACACCGGCTTTCTTGATCGCACCGGCGATGAGATCCATACCTCGATGGAGGCCGGCCCTCTCATCCGCAAGGCTCTCATGAAGCGTGCCACCTGGTTCAGAGCTTATGAGGACAACAACGTGGACGTCGGGCTGGCCTGCGGTCTGCGTGGCCGTGCGCAGATTGGCAAGGGCATGTGGGCCATGCCGGACATGATGGCCGCCATGCTCGAACAAAAAATCGCCCACCCCCAGAGCGGAGCCAGTACGGCCTGGGTACCCTCGCCTACGGCCGCTACGCTCCACGCTATCCACTACCATCAGGTCGATGTGGCTGTACGGCAGGTCGAGTTAGCCAAGCGTACGCCGGCCGCACGAGAGGATCTATTGAGCATTCCGCTGGTTGATGTCACCGAACTCAACGCTGAAGAGATCCAGGAAGAGCTGGACAGTAATGTCCAGAGCATCCTGGGCTATGTGGTGCGGTGGATTGATCAGGGGATCGGCTGCTCCAAGGTGCCGGACCTCGATGATGTGGGACTCATGGAAGACCGTGCCACACTGCGTATTTCGAGCCAATTGCTTGCGAATTGGTTACATCATGGTGTGATTAATAGGGAACAAACGATCGAAGCTTTCCGTCGCATGGCTCTAGTGGTGGATCAGCAAAATGCAGGCGATCCCCATTACCGCGCCATGGAGCCTGATTTCGATAGCAATATCGCTTTTCGGGCTGCCCTGGACCTCGTTCTGGAGGGAGCGAAGCAGCCCAGCGGCTATACCGAGCCGATCCTCCATCGTAGACGTCGTGAGGCCAAGGCGCGGAGGCAATGAACAGGTCTCGCTGATACGCCTTTGCAGTAGCGGCTGACGGGACCTATGGAACGCATCACCAACTATATAAAAGGCGTTACCCATGACCAATCTTCGTCCCCTGTACGCTTCAGCGCTTGCTATTGCCCTGGCCGGATGTGGCGAGCCGTCCAAGCTTGGCCCAGATGCCGCCTATGGCCCCAAGCCGCAACTTCCCGAGCCCAAGACCAGCCTTATCCCTCTGGTCAACGTAGCGCCCGCCACCGGCTGGCCGGAAGGCGGTAAACCCACTGCTGCCCAAGGCCTTCAAGTCAACGCCTTTGCCACCGGCCTTGATCATCCCCGCTGGATCTATGTATTGCCCAACGGTGACGTTCTGGTCGCCGAATCGAACAAGCCCACACAAGAGCCGGCGGGCTTCAATATCCGCAAGCAGGTCCAGGGCATGATGATGAGCAAGGCCGGAGCCGGCGTGCCCAGCGCTAACCGCATCACCCTGCTGCGCGATGCTGACCACGATGGCGTGGCCGAAACCCGAACGACCTTTCTGGAGGGCCTGCACTCGCCCTTTGGCATGACCCTGGTCGGCAATGACTTCTACGTGGCCAATGCCGATGCGCTGGTGCGCTTCCCTTACAAGGAAGGCGATACGACTATCCAGGACCAGGGCACCAAGGTGGTCGACCTGCCTGCCGGCATCAACCACCACTGGACCAAGAACGTGATTGCAAGCCAGGATGGCAGCAAGCTGTACATCACGGTTGGCTCCAACAGCAACGTCGGTGAGAACGGTATGGACATCGAGGAAGGCCGTGCGGCCATCTGGGAGCTGGACCGCGCCACCAGCAAAATGCGGCTGTACGGCACAGGTCTGCGTAATCCCAATGGCATGGATTGGGAGCCGCAAACCGGCAAGCTCTGGACAACAGTAAACGAGCGTGACGAGATTGGCAGTGACCTCGTACCTGACTATGCCACCTCGGTTCAGGACGGCGGTTTCTATGGCTGGCCCTACAGCTATTACGGCCAGCATGTAGACGAGCGCGTCAAACCGCAGCGCCCGGACCTGGTCGCCAAAGCCATCGTGCCTGACTATGCCCTTGGCACCCACACTGCCTCGCTGGGCCTGACCTTCTCCAAGGGTGATGCCTTGCCGGAACAGTACCGTTATGGGATGTTCATCGGCCAGCACGGCTCCTGGAACCGCAAACCCAAGAGCGGCTACAAGGTGGTCTTCATCCCCTTCCAGGACGGCAAGCCCAACGGCGCACCCCAGGATGTACTGACCGGCTTTTTGAATCAGAAGGAAGAAGCCCAGGGCCGCCCAGTTGGAGTCATCAATGACAAGCAGGGTGATCTGCTGGTTGCGGATGATGTGGGTAACGTCATCTGGCGAGTAACCGCGGCGAAGTAAGCAGGCCAAAGTGCCTGGGCTGCTTTAAGCAGCCCAGGCACTTGCCTTAATGCTTTTCTAAACGGGCAATGGCTATAAAAACCGCAGCGGCTGTCACCACACCCCATAGGGCAGGTCCTATGGTTGGAACAGGACGCAACAGGAAGAAACCTGCTACAGCAACCGCCAGGGCAATCAGAAGCCCCGGGCCGAAACCTTTGGTGATCTTGAAGGCGTTACGGCATGCCTTGCAATACCGAGCACCGCCGGGCTTGGCAGGCCCCAAGATTGCAGGTGAGAAGAAACTAATGGAGGCGGAGCAGTGCGGGCATTTCATGGGCAATTCCTTATGCTAGGCGTCGATTTCACGGGCCAGCATAACGTCTTCCAAACCTGTCCCTTGTGCTATGGTCGGCACGTCTGAACAGGCTTTACCGTCACGTAGCTGAAACATGAAACGGAGCGCACTCCAAAGGCGCCCACTATCCTCTGCGTTGTCACTCAAGCGCTAATCGCTTGCTCATCAATAGAGTCTGGCTACAGTTTCAGGAAGACAGGGATGAAGATCATACTTATGCGACATGGACAGCCAACATTAAAACCATGTCCAGGCAAAGTCTCGCCCTCTGATATGCACCGTTGGATCAGTGATTACAACCTGTCCGAGGTCATGGATGATCCTGCTCCGCCAACAACGCGTGAGCTGACAGCTCAGGCGAAATATATCATCAGCAGCACAATGCCCAGGGCACTGACTTCACTCGACAGGCTAGGGCTGAAACCCTTTCAAACCGATACGCTATTTAGCGAAGCGGAGCTTCCTTTCCTGCACTGGCCTGGCCCCAGGCTTTCTCCGCTTACGTGAGCGTTTGTTTTTCGAATGCTTTGGCTCTGCGGTTATTCACGTGGCGTCGAGTCGTTTTCAAAAGCACGCGAGCGGGCCCAGCGAGCTGCTCAGCGACTCATCTCGCTGGCTGAAGAAGGGATGGTACTGTTGCTGGGTCATGGCATCATGAACCGCCTTACTGCCAGGCAATTACTCGCTCACGGCTGGAAGAGCGAGACGCGCCATGGGAATAAATATTGGAGCGCCTCGTCCTATATGCTGCCTGCCAGGGCCTCGCAGGATTAGTGCTCACTGCTGCCCTTTTGCATAAAGCGCTACAGGCGAAAGCAGCCTTGCATGAACCCCAAGAGCGGCTTGTACTTATCAGGAAGCCCCTAATGCCTCCTCTAATTGCTGCAGGTTGAAGGGTTTAGGCAGTGACATTGATTGTATGTTTGCGGATACAGTCCCTTCCCCTGACATGAAAATGACTCGCAGCCCAGGTTGCTGGCGTACAGCTTCGTACGCAAGATCGATTCCAGACATACCCGGCAAGTTGACGTCTGCCAGCAGGATGTCAAACCTCAATCGCCCCAAGACCTCAAGTGCTTTTTCAGCAGTTTCACAACCTTTGGCGGTGTACCCCAGCATTTCGACCATCTCACAGGTCATGGAAAGCAGGTCGGTCTGGTCGTCCAGTATCAAAACCTGCTGTGTGCCGACAGCTTTTTCGATAGGCGCAGGCACCAGAACGTTTTCATCTATCCGTACCGGCTTATGGCTGGCCAGTAGCTGTCTAATCTTGCGTGCCAGATCATGCAGCCGATAGGGTTTGCTCAACAGCTCGACACCCGGATCAAGCCGCCCTCCGTGAACGATGGCGTTCTGGGTGTAGCCTGACGTAAACAGTACGGCAATGTCAGGCAACAACTGCTTGGCCTGACGTGCAAGCTCAGGGCTGCGCAGAGGACCTGGCATTACAACATCGGTAAACAGCAGATCGATATGTAGCCCGCTCTGCAAGATGCTGAGTGCACTTTGTGCATCATTGGCGCGTAATACCTTGTAGCCAAGCCCGCTTAGCAGGTCGATGACCGTGGCTTGAACAGCCAGATCGTCCTCAACCACCAGAATCGTTTCATCGCCGCCGATAACCGTGCCGCCAACCGCTGCAGGCGAAGCAATCTCGATCTCATGAGTCCGGGGCAGGTATAGCTTGATTGTCGTGCCACTGCCCAGCTCGCTGTAAATGCGGATATGACCACCACTCTGCTTGGCAAAGCCATACGCCATACTCAAGCCCAGTCCGGTTCCCTGGCCCTCAGGTTTGGTCGTGAAGAAAGGCTCGAAGGCATGCTCCATCACATCAGGCGACATGCCTGATCCCGTATCGGATACCGCCAGCATGACGTACTGCCCTGGCGCAACGTCAGCCTGTGACTGGGCGTAATGGTCATCCAGCATGGCATTACTGAGTTCGAGAGTAAGCCTGCCATTGCCTTGCATGGCGTCACGGGCATTAATGGCTAGATTGAGAATGACATTTTCCAGCTGATTAGGGTCGACCATGGTCGTCCACAAACCGCCCGCAATGATTGTCTCGATCTGAACGCTCTCTCCCAGGGCGCGGCGAAGCAGGTCGTCCATGCTGCGCAGCAAGCGACTCAGATTGGTCGGAACAGGCTTTAGTGGCTGTCGACGTGCGAAGGCCAATAGCTGCGAGGATAGTTTTGCGCCACGGCTAACGGCCGCTACGGCTGCATCCAGCTTGACCATGCCGCTGCTACTGTTTCCTAATGCAGGTCTTAATAGCTCAAGATTGCCTTCGATAATCTGCAGGACGTTATTGAAGTCATGGGCAACGCCGCCGGTCAGCTTGCCGATCGCCTCAAGCTTCTGGGATTGATGCAGCGCCAGCTGGCTCCGCTCCAGTTCCCGGGTACGCTCCTCTACCAGCATCTGCAGGTTTTCCCGGGAACGTTGCAATTCCTCCTGGGCGAGCTTTTGAGCCGTAACGTCATGTCCTTGGAAGAAGATGCCGCTTACCAGCCCGTTCTCAGCAATGACCGGCTGGAAAACAAAATCGATGTAACGTGTTTCTGCCGGTGCATCCGGCACACGTTGCACATAGACCGCCATGCTACGCCCCGTGTGGGGCCGCTTGGTGGAATACACCCGATCCAGCCACTCCAAGAGGGCTTGATCCTTGAGTCGAGGAAATGCCTCCGAAGCGGGTTTGCCGATGATATCGCGATGACCAACCAGTTGATAAAAAGCCCGGTTAGCCAGTTCAACCAGATGCTGCGGGCCTTGGGTGACTATTACAAACCCCGGCGCCTGTTCGAACAGCTGTTGTAAATGCTGCCGCTCCTGCCGGATGACGCGTCCAAATTCCTCATGGGCCAGCCGCTCAGCGACCAGTGCCGAAACATCGCGAATGGTTACTGATATACCAATCAGCGTACCTGACTCATCGCGAACACCCGACAGCATCACTTCAAGAACGGCTTCGGCATCACATACCATGCAGTGATACTCGATCACATGCATCTTTTTGCCTGCCATCACCTGCTCAACTGACTCGTCCAATACGGGCGCCCAAAATGGCAGAGCTCGGATATTACGGCCTACCGTCTCGTCGGCACTCAGACCAAACAGCTCTTCAGCACCTGCGCTCCAATACAGTACATCCAGCCGCACATCGACACCGATGATGGCTTCCTGCGCCGCATTGATGAAATTAGCCAGGTAATAATCAGCAGCTCGCAGGCGACGATACTCATGATCGTCTACGGATCGCGTAGCACTTAAGCTGACATTGGCCTGATCCAGAGTAGTGCGCAGCTTGATTCGACGCCGCGCTCGACTGGCGGCCTGGGCGGCTTGAAGGGCAAGCGTCCCTGGAACCAGCTCGGCAATGGACCAGTGTGATCCCAGCATGGGTGCCAGCCCCAGGTTTTTCCTAAACGCATCACCTTGTTCAGGTGCACGAACAAAAATCAGCTCGCACTGAGACCAGACAGCTCTCACTGCCTTGGCCACTGCAGCCGGTTTAATGAGCGACGGCATAAGAATGACAACAGCGGGCTCATCGCTTGCGATAAGCCCGTTTGAAACGTCTGTATCCAGGCAGTAACGAACGTCTAATGCCTGCGATTGGAGCGCCGCGCCAAGCATGGACAACTCATTACCAGCACGGGGTTCGTCTGGCGCAATGATGACAGCGGTCTGAAATATCACAACAGGTACTCAAAGCAAGGGAAGACCGAGCAGACTTCTGCCCGTCCATAATTTCAAAAGATCCGTCGTGGGTGACATGACATGGCTGGCGCGGGCATCACGGAGCATCTGAGACACTCGGCTGTTCTCCCGATAAGCCGCGCCGCCGCAGATGGTCATCGCTTCGTTAGCCAGCATAACAGCGGTATCACCTGCATCCGCCTTGCAGGCCAGGATGAAAGGCAGGGCATTCGGGTCTCCCAGATCGCCTAATCGGGCCGCCTCGCGAACCAGTGATCGGGTCTTTTCCAAAGCAATCCACATGCTGCCATAGCGACTCTGCAAGGTTTCGATATCACGCAGCGTTTCACCTGAATGCGCATAACTGCGCGTACGCAAGTGCTCACCGGCCGCATCCAACGCGGATTGAGCGATACCCAGATAGGTACCCGCCATGGCCATCAGAAAAAACGGGGCAACCACTTCGAAGACGTACCACACCTGATCACCCGGCTCACCCAGAAGATTTTTGGCAGGCACACGCACGTTGTTCAACCCTAACGCTCGAGAAGAATTGCCACGCATCCCAAAACCGTTCCAGGGCTCCTGCCACTCCAGGCCTTGCGCAGTGCTGTCCACAATCAAACAGCTAAAATCGCCTTCCTCGTTATCTTCCTCGCTTGCCACTGTAGAAACTACGTACGAATCAGCATGACCACCATTGGTGACAAACTGCTTAATGCCATTCACAACAAACTCATCGCCAACCGTGGCGATCTGAGTTGCAGGCAGATAAAAATGAGCGCCTGAGCCACTTTCAGAAAGCGCTAAGGTTGTGAGGTGACGACCGGCAGCAATCGCCTCCAGATAATGCTCTTTCTGATATGAAGTGGCTTTGGCCGCAATGACAGCGGTCCCGACACAGTGCATACCAAAACAAAGCGCAGAAGAAGGACACGCCTTACCAATGGTTTCGGTAATCACGCTTAAAGCCAGGAGCCCCTGACCGTGGCCACCCTGGGCCACAGGAACCTGGAGGCCCATGAGGCCAGCTTCGGACAAGGCCTCTATCGAATGAGCAGGCCATAAGCAATTCTGGTCCACCTGACTCGCAAGCGGAGCAATAGCCTGATCAACAACCTCTTCAACGGTTGATTTCAGTGCGGTGAGCTTAGACGACAAATGATAATCCATCGCTTGTATCACCTTCAAAAGAGACAAGTAGCCATCATGCCTGAATTCAAGCCTCAGCGATCACTACTTCATACTGAGTAATAAGTGATGAGATAGTGCCCCAGTGGCTACCCTGACCACCTTTTATGCTTGAAAACAGACGCTTCGTTATCCATTTCGTCGAAACGACGAAAAAGCCCCTTCATAAAAGACGTTTTGCGCCTTATGACCAACAGCACGCCTCCCTAAGCTGATGCCATCTCCACACAACAACAAGGAATGGTCATGAACATCACACTTCTCGGGGCTGGCCATATTGGCTACACCATCAGTCAACTGCTGCAGGACTCCGGGGATTACCGGGTGATTGTGGCTGACCGTGATCCCAACGCCCTGGCGCGACTGGCCGCGCTGGGCATCGAGACACGGGAAGTGAGCCCGGACGGCAATGACCTGGAGCAGGTACTTGAAGGCAGCGACGCGGTACTCAACGCCCTGCCCTACCACATGGCCATTCCGGTAGCCCGTGCCGCCAAGGCCACAGGCACCCATTATTTTGACCTGACCGAAGACGTCCATGCTACCAAGACGATCCGTGATCTGGCAGAGGACTCATCCACGGCCTTCATGCCGCAGTGTGGCCTGGCTCCTGGCTTTATCGGCATTGCAGCGCATACCCTGGCGTCGCGCTTCGACAGCGTGCGCGAGGTGAAGATGCGCGTAGGTGCATTGCCCGAGTTTCCCACCAACTCACTCAAGTACAACCTGACCTGGAGCGTGGACGGGCTGATCAACGAATACTGCCACCCCTGTGAGGCGGTTCGTCACGGTACGCTGAACCTTGTGCAGCCACTGGAAGGCTTGGAGCATTTCTCGCTGGACGGCGTGGAATACGAGGCCTTCAACACCTCGGGTGGCCTGGGCACGCTTTGTGAAACCTGGAGCGGCCGCGTTGAAACCCTGGATTACAAGACTGTTCGCTATCCAGGGCATCGGGACCTGATGAAGTTCCTGCTTGAAGAGCTGCGCCTGGCCGGTGATCAGGAAACGCTCAAGCGCATCATGCGCGACTCAGTGCCCACTACCATGCAAGACGTGGTGCTGGTGTTCGTAACGGTAAATGGCATGCGCGACGGCAAACTGGTGCAGGAGGTATTCAGCCGCAAGATTTTCGCTGCCGAGCAACGCGGCAAGCTGACCAGTGCCATTCAGATCACCACAGCGGCCGGTATCTGTACCGCACTGGATCTGTTCCGCGAGAAGAAACTGCCGCAGTCAGGCTTTATCCGCCAGGAAGAAATCGACCTGAACGTCTTTTTAAGCAACCGCTTCGGCCGCGTTTACGGCGAACCGGCCTAAGCCTCTGCCGCCATGGGCCGTCGGCTACCGGGACGGCTCACTGCGGCGGTCGATCTTGCGGGTCAGAATGATGGAGGTCTGAGTCTGCTTGACTCCATCAATGGCGCCGATCCGATCGAGCAGCTCATCGAGCTGCTCATGCCGTTCACAGCAGATAAAGGCCAGGTAATCGAACGCGCCGCTCACGGCCGACACCTCCTCTACTTCCGGCATCGACGCCAGTGCCTTGATCACCTGCGCCGCGCTTCTTGGCAACACGCTAATGCTGCAATAAGCCCTGACTGCGCCCGCCTCCACCGAGGCCCCCAAGCGCACGCCATAGCCTGCGATTACACCCTCGCGCTCTAGCCGGGCCAGCCGTGAAACCACTGTCGTCCTCGCCAGATTGAGCTTGCGGGCCAGCGTGGCCGTAGACTCGCGGGCGTTGGCCTGAAGCAGACGGATCAGTTGCCAATCGGTAGCATCGACTTTCGGATACATGAAGAACACGCGCCAGGGTTCGGAAAAGCGGAGCCTAGGAGGCTCTGCAGCCAGCGTCAATGCCCGGCTCCGCTTAATTCGGGTCTTGTACTCTATGCCTCTTCGCGACCCGGCCACCGAATGGTTGTCAGCGGCTCGCCCAGCAATAGACGATCACCCAGATGCCCAGGTCGGTGCCAGGTAGAACCACATCATTATGCGAGCCGCCGCTACCAGCGCCGCGCTACCGCCAGAGCACCGGCAAGACAACCAGCTCAGTCCCCACAGGGACCGCCAATGATTAAAACGGCTTCGGGTGCAAACGGCTTAGTCATCCTCTTAGCTCTTGGCAACAATGACCGGGATGCCCATGACCTCAGGCACGTCCTAGTCGACTTACCACGCAGGGGCACGAGCAAGGCTGGTGCCAGAAAGGTGAAAAATACCGTAAAGGAGGGGATGCAGACATGCGCCAGGGGTAGGCAACACCGCATCAGATACATGCAGCTATGCATTTAAAAAATGGCAGCCTTCCTTGGCTACCCAACGTCCGGACTGAGCGCAGGTAAGAGGTGGAGCTCTCTACCTGCGCTCGTTAAACGCGCCGGATCACGCGGTACGGCTTACGCCGAGAGAAATCGCCTTGGAAGGCTTGTTGCAGTAGTAGATACCCAGCAGAACCAGCCCCCCGCCCACAATTATCAAAGGGGTGAGCTGCTCGCCCAGAATCACCACGCCCATCAGGACAGCAGACACCGGATTCAGGGCGATGAAGACACCCGACTGGGTAGCCCCGATCCGCTTGATGCCGTCGTAGTACCAGATATACGCCAATGCCGAGCCAATCACGCCTAAATAAGCCAGGCTGAAGCACTGAGCCTTGGTCAGGCTGGCAACAACGCCCCAGTTCAGATCACCCGTGCCGATCGACACACATAGCAGCAGTACCGTCCCGCACAACACCGAGAAGGTCACGGTATGCAGCGGGCCGATCTCGCGAACCAGAGGCCGCGAAAACACGCTGTAGATCACCCAGCTGACCACACAGCCAAAGATCACAAGATTACCCAACCAGCTACCGCCTGCGGCTTCAAGCACCGAGGCGTCCTTGCTGACGATGACCGTTGCGGCGCCCAGGATGCAGGCCGCAATGCCACCGGTCTTGACCAGCCCCAGCCGCTCGCGATCAACAAAGAAGGTCGTCAACGCAATCATGGCTGGATTCAGTGCCACAATCAGTGAGGCCTGTGAGGCGCTGATCAGGTGCAACCCGTAAAAAAAGCACAGGTTGTACGTGAAGATGCCAAAGAACCCGAGCCAGAAAAGATGAATCACCTGTTTCACGCTGAGCCTGACAAACAGGCGTCGGGTGACTGCCAGCACAAGCACCAGGGTGAGGCTGGCCAGCAGAAAGCGCAGGCCGGCAGATGCCAGCGGCGGCACCCCGGCCGACAGGTAACGCCCGGCCACGAAGGTTCCACCCCAGATCACCGAGACCGCCGTCAGTTTCATGTACACCAGGAGCTTGTCATCTGGCTGCGCCAGGGCTGTTGCGTCCGACATTCAAATCACCTTTGCCTACATCAACATCAGTCGCTCAAGCTCGGCTTGAGACTGTACGTGGGCCTTGCAGAAGTTCAGGGTCAGGTCGAGCAGCTCCCGTTGCGCACGACTGCCGCCCAGGCTCGTCCATTGATGCCGACTGGCGGCAAGAAGGTAGTAACACTCTTCGTAGTGGCCTCGGGCGAACAGAGCAATAGCTCGAATGATGTCCAGTCCGGCGAGATGCGCATCAGGCTCGATACCAAAGCCGTCACTCTCGGCCATCATTTTCTCGATAAGCAGAGGCTGGTTGGCGCCCGCAAAGGCAAAGGCCGCGTGCATATTGTGAAAATGAGAGGTCGAGGTGGCGATGCTGCCAGACCAGAGAATGGCCAGCTCCTTCCAGACCTCATCAAATTCATGACTGTTGACATCCTCAAGCTTGAAGCGCCAGAGAAAGCCCACCGCATCTAGATCCTGCTTGGAAAAGCGGTCGTTCTTGAGCGCATAGAACTCCAGGAACGCCATCTTTGCCGCCGCGTGATTGCCCAGCTGCTTGTAGGTAATCGCAAGATGCCAGTACACGTGCATACGCATACCCGGGTTGCGAATCCACTCTTCCTTGGAGTCTTCCAGGAAGTCCCGCAGCTCCACCCACATACCCTTTTCGTGCAAGGCATGGGCAACGGCGTGGATGCCGTAGATATTCGCGGAGCAGTACCGCACGGACTCCAGCCCCGTCGCCAGAGACTCATCGAATAGCCCGCACTCGCACAGCACGAATGACTTGATCGACAGGTAGAACGAGTACAGCGGATGCGATTCCTCCATGTACTCGTCACACAAGGCAAACAGCGGCTTCAGCTCGGCGGTTCGGCCGGTGCAGAAGTCCAGCATGTGAATAAAAAAGAGCGCCTGCACATCCGTGGGATACGCGTGAAGGTGCGCCTGAAAGAGCGAGCGTGCCCCAACGTAGTCGAATTCGACCCATTTGCGGAAGGCGCGCACCACATTGACCAGCTCGGCAGGCATATCCTCCGAGATCGCATTGAGGTAACGGGCAAACTTGTAGATGTCCTTGAGTTCGCAACCGGTAATGGCATCAAAGCCTTTGAGCAGCGAACGAAAGATGGCCTGGGTAGGCTCTTGGGCAATGACCGCCTCGGGCACGCCTTTGAGCGACAGGAACGGCACGTTGATTTCGGGCCATATGGACGAACAGCCGTCGGTTAGCAGACAGCCATTGAAACACCTGACATTAGCACTCATACCCGCCCCTCTATATCCCTATGCCGAGTAAGAAAAAGCTCTGGATAGCGTTAACCGGATAGCACCTGCTGTTGTCGCTCTTATCGTGCGTGGTGTCGGCTGCCGGTGCGTTACAGGGCAAGCCGTCGTTCTATCCAAAGCGCCTATAACCCCATCAGGCAGTGCGCAGGACGTGTTGTCGTTGTGGGTAAGTCCTGAACGATGCGTATAATTCCACTAATCCTTACTCATAGAAAAATGAGTATTTACTCATGAGGTCAGCGAGGCGCCATGACCTTTACCCAACTTGAAATCTTTGTGCTTGTGGCAGAGCTGAAAGGCTTCACTTCGGCAGCTTCGCGGCTGTCCATCACTCAGTCGGCGGTGTCCCATGCGATCAAGGCTCTGGAGGCCGAGCTGGGTGTCGAGCTGATCAACCGGCACCAGTCGGCCCTGGAGCTGACTGCAGTAGGTGAGCGCCTCGTACTACGTGCCCGTGGCATTCTCGGGCTGGCCGAAACGATGCGGCAGGAGGCTGGCGATGCGCGCGGCATGAAGCGAGGCACGCTGCGCATCGGCTCCTTCGGCCCGACCTCTTCGGTCAAACTGCTGCCTGTCATTCTGGATGCCTATCGCCAGGCCTATCCGGGCATTGAGGTGCATATCGACGAAGGTCGGGACCGGGAAGTGGTCCAGTGGCTGCAGGATCGTCGTATCGACATCGGCTTTGTCGTCCTGCCCGATGAGCGCTTCGATACCTTCCCCATCGCCGAAGATCAGATGGTCGCCCTGGTGCCTACTCACCACGCACTGGCCAGCAAAGCTGACGTCACGCTCAAGGAGCTTTGTCCCGATCCGTTCATCATGACCGAGGCCGGGTCGGCACACCTGGTAGCGCACATGTTCAATGCCGCCAAGCTGGTGCCCAATACCCGCTACCACAGCACCCAGCTGCTCAGCACCTTGTCCATGGTCGAACGGGGCGATGGCGTTACCATTCTGGCGGAGCTGGCGCTGCCGGCGGAACGCGGCCACGAGGGCTACGTGAAAAAGCCCCTGCGACCACGGGTCAAGCGCAGTGTCGGATTGGCCCTGCTCGATGAGCGTCAGGCGTCGCCCGCCACTCAGGCCTTTATCAAGATTGCCCAGAAACTCAAGCGCCAGGGCCTGCTTCGGTTTAATACAGACGCCTGAACTGTCCTACAGGCATGCTCAACTGTCTGTAGGCGCTTGATACAACCGCGCAGCGAATCACCATCACATTTTCGCGGCTCACCCTGAACCAAATGACATTTGGCGCCTCTGTTTGAGCCACTTACTTAACCGGCCCAGCCCGAAGGCGCTGGGACGCACAGTGACGCTCCGTGCACTGTGTCAAAATAGCTCATAGTTCAGGATTGGAAGACCGTCATGGATACACTTTCGGATTTGCGAGCTGGCAAGCTGGCCGGCGCGACACGACTGGACCTGTCGTGCGGACTCACGGAATTTCCCCGCGAGATCTTCGAACTGGCCGACTCCCTGGAGATTCTCAACCTCTCCGGCAACCAGCTCAGCCACTTGCCGGATGACCTGGGACAATTCAAGAAACTGCGTATCCTGTTCTGCTCCGACAACCCGTTCACGCATCTGCCCGAAGTGCTGAGTGAATGCCCTCAGCTGAGCATGGTGGGCTTCAAGGCCAATCAGATCCGCCATGTACCGGCAGCGGCGCTCTCACCTTCGCTACGCTGGCTGATCCTGACGAACAACCAGATCGAAACCCTGCCCGACTCGCTGGGTCAGTGCAGCCGCATGCAGAAGCTCATGCTGGCAGGCAATCGCCTGCAGGCACTTCCAGAGACCATGATCGACTGTCATAAGCTGGAACTGCTCCGTATCTCCTCCAACCGCTTTGCCGCCCTGCCGGACTGGCTGTTGTCGCTGCCGCGGCTGACCTGGCTTGCCTACGCCGACAATCCTCTGAGCGAGGCACGCGAAGCGGCCAACGTTTCTCCCAGCGCACCCATCAACCGGATCGACTGGAAGGACCTTGCACTCCAGCACAAGCTGGGCGAAGGCGCCTCGGGCCTCATCTACCAGGCGGATTGGAAACAGCCTTCCGGCCCCTCAAAGACCGTGGCGGTCAAGCTGTTCAAGGGCAGCATGACCAGCGACGGTACACCGCAAAGCGAAATGGCTGCCTCGATTGCTGTAGGCGCTCACCCGAACGTGATCGACGTAGAGGGCAAGCTAGTCAACCATCCTGATGGTACGGATGGCCTCGTTATGCAATTGATTGATCCACACTTCCAGAACCTGGCCGGCCCGCCCAGCTTTGCTACCTGCACCCGTGACGTTTACCCTGCCGAGACACGCCTCTCACTGCGGGTAGCACTGCGTATGGCCCAAGGCATTGCCTCGGCCACCGAGCACCTGCATGAGCGCGGTATCGTGCATGGCGACCTGTACGCCCACAATATCCTGTGGACTGAACAGGGCGATGTGCTGCTGGGTGACTTTGGCGGCGCGTCCTTCCTGCCCACCGATAACCCGACGCAACAGAAGGCTTTGGAGCGCCTTGAAACCCGGGCGTTTGGCTGCCTGTTGGAAGAGCTGCTGGAGCGCTGTGAGCCTGCCGCGGGCGAAGAAGCGACCCATGCGGCGCTGTCTGACCTGCTCGCGCGCTGCCTGAGCACAGAAGTGATGTCCCGTCCAAGCCTGAGCGAGGTTCACGCGCAGCTGGCAGCACTCCAACAGCACCTGAATTAAGCAGAGAAAAGCCCTTCCCCGGTCAGGCAGGAAGGGCTTTGTACACCGGTTGGCCTTTACAGCCGGAACTGCTGCGCCAATCCATTAAGCGATACCGCCAGTTGCGACAAGTCATTCGAAGCAGCTGCCGTTTGATGGGCGCCAGAGCCTGTCTGCATGGATAGATCGCGAATGCTGACCAGGCTGCGGTCCACTTCCCGCGCCACCTGTGCCTGCTCTTCAGAAGCCGTGGCGATCAAGAGGTTGCGCTCGTTGATCTCGGCAATGGAGCTGTTGATCGTGGTCAGCGCCTCGCCTGCCGCGCGGGCAATGTCCAGGGTTCCGTGAGCGCGGCTGCTGCTCTGGGCCATGGACTGCACGGCTTTGTCCGTACCCGCCTGAATCGAGCCGATCATGCTCTCGATTTCACGGGTAGACTCCTGCGTCCGATGGGCCAAACCACGCACCTCATCGGCCACCACCGCAAACCCACGCCCGGCATCCCCCGCACGCGCCGCCTCGATGGCAGCATTGAGTGCCAGCAGGTTGGTCTGCTCTGCCACTCCGCGGATCACGTCCAGCACCTTGCTGATATCCTGTGTCATGACGGCCAGACCCTGAACCTCTTCGGCCGTCGCTTCCACGCTGTCGTATAGCTCGTTGATAGCCTCAAGCGTTTGGGACACCTTCAGTTGCCCGGTCGTGGCCGCCTGGCTGGAATTCAACGCCGCCTCGGACGCTGACGCCGCGTTGCGAGCGACCTCATCTACCGCGGCGCTCATCTGGTTGACCGCCGTAGCCGCCTGCTCGATTTCATCATTCTGGCGCATCACGCCACGGGTCGCTTCCTCAGTGACCGCGGACATCTCCTCGGAAGTCGACGCCAGCTGAGCCGACGAATCACTGATATGACCCAGTGTTTCACGCAGGTTCGACTGCATCACAGCCAATGCCTTGAGCAGACGGGCCGGTTCATCGTTACCATGGCTCTCAATCGCGACACTGAAATCCCGGTTGGCAATGCGCTGGGCAACCTGCAGGGACTGATAAATCGGTGCGACCAAGCTGTGCGTGAGTCGCCAGGCGAGCAGTACGGTAGCCAGCAACGCGGCCACTACGATGATGCCTGTCATCATCCGGGTGCTGCCATATACCTCATCGGCATGCAGCCCTGCATTGCTGGCCTTTACATCAGCTTCCTGTTTGAGCGTGGTGATAGCGTTCTTGACCGCCTCAGCGGCGGCAAACATCTCCCCGCTGGAAAGCGCCACGGCCTCCGTCAGCTTGCCGTTGGTCAACAGATCCAGATAGCGCTGATGGATACTGAGGTAATCGCTCAGGCCTTTGGAGAGCGCATTGAACGTGTCATGGCCTGCCTTGGTCACGATCACCTTGCCGAGTTGGTCGACGTAACCCAGCAGCTCCGTACGGGCGATCTGGATATCCTTCAGGGCATCAGCCTTCTTGGATGCAGGATCGCTTTCCACACGCAGCCGGGAGTTATCCAGACGAATGCGCATCAGGGTCGTATCGATCTGGCCGAGCACCTTGAGCGTTGGCAGGACATTGAGTTCGACCATTTTTTCCGCTTCATTCATCGAAGCGGATTGCTTGAGTGAATAGACGCCTTGAAAGAGGATAAGCAAGGCAAAGAGCGCAAAACAGATCGCGGAGCGCGGCGCGATATTCAATGAACGAAAGCCCATAAAGCACCTGAAATAGATTGTTACTATTGGGCTTATCGCTGCATTTACGGGCAACTTTAATTACCCGGCTAGCCATTAGTCGGACAATCAACTACCACTTGAAACCAAACAATCTGCGAGGTGTGTCCCAGAGCACTTGCCGCCTTGCACCCGGACTTGGGATCAGATTCTCGATCAGCTTGAGGAGCAGTCCGTAATCAATCCGCTCCGGTGAATTCAGAAAAGGCCAGTCCGACCCCCACAGGCAGGCCTCAGGGCCGAAGGTTTCGAGAAGCGCCTGAACGTAGGGATGGGTATCAACATAGGGATAGGCCTCGGCGGAAAACTGCGAAAGCCCTGATAGCTTGACGTACACACGTCCAGTTCCTGCCAGCGACAGCAGGCTCTGGAATCCGGGTTGCGCGATGCCTGCCGCCACATCAGGTCTGCCACAATGATCAATGATGAGCCGGGTGCGGGTGCGCTCGATCAATGGCATCAGTTCGCTTAGCTGCGCCTTTTCGACGTGCAGCTGGGCCAGCATCTCCAGCTCAGCCAACTGATTGAATAGCTCTTCCGCTTTCAGGCAGGCCGATACACCATTCGTGACCACATCGAGCAGGACGCCTGCTACACCGGCCTCCTTGAGCCGCTTGAGCTCTCGGGTACTCGTGCGAGGCCCAACCACGGCAATGCCCTTCCAACGACCAAACCCCAGGGCAAGCCCATCGAGCAGGCAGCGGTTGTTCTCGCCATAAATGGCCGGTGGCGTGACTACAACGGCGTGACGTACGCCATAAGCATTGAAGACATGCTGGAGTTGCGTCGAGGTCCCTACTTCCTGAGCGACGGGGGTATACACAGCATTATCGGCAATGGGAAAACGGGCGGGTTCTAGCAGGTGGGTATGGCAGTCGATCTTATACTCGCCGTAAATGCTCACTGCGGCTCCTTTTCGGTGGCGTGGCGTGCGGTCTGATAAGTCAGGGGTGGAGGCAGGATAGTCTACCGGGAAGCATTACCCGTCAGGCCGGCCGTACTCGTATAGCTAAGACTGGCGAACCCTCAAGCGGTTCAGGACGGGAAGACGGTCATCGGATGATGACCTCTACCCGGCGATTGCGCAGCTCTGCCGTATTGGGCGGCGTTTGGATCAGCAGGTTCTCCTCGCCATGGGAGGCGACTGTCAGATCCAGCAAGTCGAGATGCCGGGCCTGCAACTGGCGGGCAATCAGCTGGGCACGCTGCAAACCCACCTTTTCATTGATCGAGGCACTGCCCAGGGTATCGGTATGCCCGATAATGGAGACGGCCGCAGGCGTGCGTTTACGCAGCGTATCGACAATGCGCTGCAGCGTGTCCTGTGACTCATCAGTGAGCCGGTTGCTGGCACCCTCAAAATACAACATGTAATACACCGGAAGCGTCGGCTGGGCTGCCAGCGCGGGGGTAAAGTCCATCAGGATCTGCTTGGGCGGCAGGGTAAAGGTCCGCCCCGGCGCCTCCTTGTCGAGGCTGACAGCCTGCTGGGTTCTGTCGATCTGGGTCGTGCCTGTGGGCGTCGTGACCGTGACATCTCGCGTCTGGCCATAAGGGCTATCCACCAGCACTACATAGGACTTGGAACTACACCCCGCCAGCCACACGGCCAACAACAACCACACACCTTGGCGAAACGCTTTACTCATGGTCGACCTTGGCCATGAACTGGGCGCTGCGCGAGGCAATGGTTCCGTGAGGCGTGAGAATCTCGACTGCCTCGGGCTTGAGCCTAGCAATGCTCCCCGCCACGTAATTCAATGTGCCTTGCTTGAGTCTTGCAGCCAGCTTCAAGGCCCCCTTGGCTGGAGCAAACGCAAAGGCCTCGAGCGTGAACGTCGATTGCGGCCCGAACGACATGACAGACCCGTCCTCAAGTGTAATCCCGAAGGAGCCGTCGTCTCCGGCCTCGAAGGTGCTACCCACGTTCACCGGCGTGCCCACCTTGATCGCGACAGGCTTTCCCTTGAGAGTGGTGGTCACGCTGCCCTGTACGGTCATGACATAACCTACCGGCCTGGGCGCGCCGTGGGCAGGCCATGCCGCCAAAAGGCCCGAAAGGCAGAGAACGAGCCACGCATTCTTGTTCATGAGCGTTGACTTTGAAGTCCGTATCGCACCACGCCTGGCCCTGGCGTCCTTTCTCTGCTCCGTTTCCCTGAGCGTTCCGTGCAATCGCTGTATACATACCGATAACCGTTACGTTAGTTCAAAACGTGCGGGCCATCGGACTAAAAATGCGATGCAGTCCAAACTGCCAGATACTGACCCTCCTCCAGTGCCTGACAGGTATTACAGGTTGTGCAGCAGCTGCCAGAGCGAGACGCCAATGCCCGTAATGCTTTCCCCTGCAATCAGGCCTGCTGCCGCTGCAATGGCAAACCGTTCGGTCAGTCCGCGCCAGCGCAGTCCGGCAGTCCAGGTCAGGATTGCGCCCAGGGCCATCATCAAGGAGATCGAAGCCGGCAGAATAAACGCCAACCCCAGCGCCGCGGCACTGGGCAGGTAACGCGCCAGCCGATCCTTGGCACAGGCATCCAATACGCCCAGGGCCACGCCTGCAACAGCAGCTATCAGCATGGCCCACTGAATGCTGGCAGAAAGTGAGTCCAGGCCCGAGGTCAGCGTCTGCGCTACGGCCTTCCAGGTCGCCACGGCCGGAGCAGGCCATTCCTGCGTGAGCAACATGGTTTGCGGATCTGGAATAAGCGTCTGGTAGACCAGCACCCCGACCACACTACCTATCGCAATCCCTAGGCATTGAGCGATCACCTGCTTGGAGGGAGTCGCCCCGATGGTATGGCCTACCTTGAAGTCATTCATCAAGTCCGTGCATTGTCCGGCTGCGCCACCGGCCGTGTTGGCACTCATCAGGTTGATGGGAACCTGCCCCGGCGCCACGATGCCAAAGCTCAGCTGCGACAGCTGCCCGATGGCACCGATTGGAGGAATGCCGGTTGCTCCCACGACACGTGCAGCCACAGCTGCCAGGCACAGCGCCAGCGGAATGGTCAACAAGGCCATGAACCAATCAATGCCAAACAGGGCCGCCTGTAGCATGATGATCAATCCGATGGCTAACGCCAGACCTGCCAGCGGGCCGGGTTTTGGCCGCTGCCAGACAGTGGAGGTCTCTGCCGAGCGGGATTTCCCCAACGTTCTTACCTGCAGTACACGCAAGGCCAGAGACGACAAGGTCGAAGTCACCATGATCGTCACCCCAGGCCACACCAGCCATTCCACCAGCGTTGCGAACTGCGGCCCCTCGCTGCCAGGCGCAAGCTCTACCAACCCGTGCGCCAGCAGCCACGGCGCTATGCCACCCCAGGCCAGGGCCGCGCCCAGAAGGAGCGTCAACCCGACGCGCAGCCCGATGATGCCGCCAAACCCGACCAGTAGCAGCGACGGATCGAAGGTAAAGGTCAGTCGCTCCAGATGCGCCGTGGGCGACCAGCGAGGAAAGGTCCAGTAAAACGTATCGACAGCCTTGACCAGCCCGGAGAACACGGCCGTTCCAAACAGCACCCACAGGCGCCGCATGGCTTCCTGTCCGTGGGTATAGATATGGGTCATGGTTTCCAGCGTGGCCATGCCTTCAGGAAACTTGAGATTGCCATCGGTAATCAGTGATGGCCTTAAATACCAGGCGATCCATATGCCCAGAAAGCTGACCGAAAAGACCCAGGCCATCATCGGAACGGCATCCAGCTGCTCGCCGGTCAGCAGTGTGTAGGCTGGAATCGGCGCTACCAGTCCACCTGAAATAATGGACGCCGCCGCCGAGGCGACGGTCTGGTTGATATTGCTCTCATGCAATGTCCAGGCAGGCCAGTGCCGGTTACGGACCAGCAGCCCCTGCCAGAAGCCAAAGCCCACCAGCAGCGCGATGATCGACATGTTGAATGACCAGCCGATCTTGAGCCCGGCATAGACATTGGAGGGAGTTAGCACGATGCCTAACACCAGGCCGGTCAAGACAGCGCGCAGGCTCAGCTCGCGCTCTACCTTCATGGGCGTTCCCCGGCAGATGCTGCTCGCTGAACGATGCACAGAAAGGGGCTATTAACAGGAGGAAAATTCAAAGCAATCACACCAGATCCTTATTGTATTGGTGGGGTGTGCAGCACTTTGTCCCTCGGAATCGCCAAAGCGCTCAAAACAACGACCATGAAAAACCGGTCAAGGTCCCTACCCGCTCCCAAATTGGCCGTCACGGGCACCTTGTATATGGATTGCTCACTTAAATTATCCTGTTCAAGGCAAGATCCGTGCTTTTCGCTGGTCTTTACCGCGGCTCGCCTGATCTTTAGAATACGTGAGAATGGTTCTCATTTTTCCATTTGCGGAAATGTTCATGACGACGGGCGAAATAAAGGCAGCTCCTGGGTTGAACGTGCTGTACCGTGACCACGGCGACTGGCTGACAGGCTGGCTGCGCAGGCAGACAGGGTGTAGCCAGCGGGCTGAAGACCTGCGGCAGGACACCTTCGTACGGCTGCTGACCAGGCCTGAACTGCCTGCCATGCGCGAACCGCGGGCTTTTCTGACCCAGATTGCCAAAGGCCTCCTGATTGATCATTACCGCCGCGCCAGCCTTGAGCGCAGCTATCTTGAGGCCCTGTCCACACTGGCAGACGAGCATTACCCCTCCGCTGAAGCCCTGGCTTCGATTATCGAGGCTTTGGCGGAGCTTGATCGCCTGCTCGGCAAACTTTCCAGCAAGGCTCGAGCGGCCTTTCTATATAATCGCCTCGACGGCTTGACCCACTCTGAAATTGCCGAGCGCCTGGGCGTATCGGTTCCACGGGTTCGCCAATATATTGCTCAAGGGCTACGGCAATGCTATGTGGCCCTCTACGGGGAACCAGTGTGAATGTAAGACCTGTGAGCCGTCAGGTTCTGGATCAGGCGATAGACTGGCAAGTACGCTTGGAAATGGGAGAAACCAGCCAGGAACAGCTAAACGCCCTACAGACTTGGCTTGCCGAGCATGCTGAACACCGCCGTGCCTGGGAGCAGCTGAACGGCATCAATCAGCGTCTGCGCATTGCAGAACAACCCGCTGCGCGAAATGCCCTGTTGCAGCCCTCTGCCAACGGGGGGCGGCGCCTGGGTCGTAGCACGTTAGTCATCGCCCTTGCGGGCCTTCTGAGCCTTATTGCGGTAAACCGTCATGTCCCGGTGCGTTACGCCCTGGCTGATAACGTAACCGCCACGGGGGAACAGCGCACGCTGATGCTGCCTGATCAAACCCGCATTGTGCTGGCGGGTCGTAGTGCCTTGAATGTTCGCTTCGATGAGCAGGAGCGTCGGGTAATTCTCCTGGCAGGAGAAGCCTTTATCGAAACCGGGCACGACACCGCCAGTCGTCCGTTCATCGTAGAAACCCAGGCCGGACGAATGCGGGCACTGGGTACGCGCTTTCTCGTGGAAGAGGAATCACGCGGCTCGCGTTTGACGGTCCTGCAATCGGCTGTAGCGGCACAGCCGCGCTTTGGCCTTGGCGAGGCGGTCATTCCCCAGGGCGAGCAGGTTCTCATGATGGCGGACCGGCTGGATGAGCTCAAAGATGCACCAGCCAATGCCGACGCCTGGACTCACGGCATGCTGGCGGTCGATAACCAACCCCTGAGCGATGTCGTGGCGGCATTAAGTCACGAGCGCACAGGACTCATCACCCTTGATCCGGCCATTGCCACGTTACGGGTAACGGGCACCTTTCCTCTGCACGATGCTGACCAGGCTCTGCGTGCCCTCGCCCTCAATACACCGATACGAATCGAGCAACACACGCGCTGGTGGCTAGCCGTCAAACCCCGTTAACCAACGGGGTTTCAGCACGACACGCTTGTTTTCTGCGTTTTTCTATCTTCGTTATTCAAAAATATTCCAAGACGGCTCTATCACTTTGCCATTCTCATTCGGCAATGAAACGAATTCGCATTCGCCTCTTGGAGAGAGCCATGTCGTCGCTGTTCCGTCCTTCCTTGCTTGCCGCTGCACTTGTTTTAGGCCATGTCACGTTAGTCCACGCCCAGACGGCCACCGCTGAGCGCACCTACCAACTCCCCGCTGCGCCTCTGGCCAGCACGCTGAACCGTATCGCCAGCGAAGCGGGTCTGACCCTGAGCCTTGACCCTTCGGTGGCCTCCGGGCGTACGTCGAATCCGGTCAACGGCCGCTACGTAGCGACCGAGGCCCTGCGCGAGGCCCTGCAGGGAACCGGGCTTGAGCTGACCGAACGCGAACCCGGCGTCTACACCGTACGCGTATTGCCAGCACCGGGCGACACCTTGAGCATGGCATCAACCACCATTACCGCCGGTGAGTTGGAAAATGCCTGGGGCCCTGCTGAAGGCTATGTGGCAACCCGCTCTGCTTCCGGCACCAAGACCGATACGCCAATCCTGGAAACGGCTCGCTCCATGTCGGTTGCCACCCGCGAGCAGATGCGCGACCGCGCCGTGCATAACATTGATGATGCCGTACGTTATATGCCTGGCATCGTAGCCAGCAGCTACGGCAGTGATACCCGGGCCGACTGGCTGCGGGTACGGGGCTTTGAGCCGACCCGATTCCTGGACGGGCTGCGCCTGCCGGACGGCGTCTATGTCGACCCCAAGCCTGAAACCTGGAACCTTGAACGCCTGACCCTCCTGCGCGGCCCCGCATCCTCCATCTACGGGCAGACACCGCCCGGAGGCCTAATAGACATGGTCAGTTTGCGTCCCCAGGCTGAAACCAGTCATGAAGTGCGTGCCGAAGTTGGCAGTGACAACCATCGCCAGATCAATTTCGACACCACCGGTGCGTTCGATGAAAACGCCACCGTGCTTTATCGCGTGAGCGGCGTGGTACGTGACAGCGACACGCAGATCGATCACATCGAAAACAAGCGCTACAACATCGCACCCAGCCTGACCTGGAATATCGATGACGACACGCACCTGACATTCCTGTCGCAGTACACGCGCGACGATACAGGCGCGACTAGCCAGTTCCTACCTCTTCAAGGCACCAAGATTGATGGCCCGTGGGGCAAGGTTTCTCACCACAAGAATCTGGGCGATCCGGATTGGGAATACTATGACCGCACCTATTACTCGCTAGGCTACGCGTTCGATCATCGTATCAATGATGTGTGGCAGTTCCGTCAAAACGCACGGTATACCAAGAGCGACTTAGAGTTTCAGACAATTACAGCTGGCGGCTCCGCTACTGCAGTCAGCCCTGACGGCACCGTACAACGCAGCACAACCTCAACTGATGAAGACATCAGCCAATTCGCTATCGACAATAATTTCCAGGCAGACTTCAATACTGGCGACTTGCAGCACACCTTATTGCTAGGTCTGGATTATCAGCGTTCGAATACAAACTACACGTCGATTTTTGGCTCAGCGCCTGCGAGCAACATCCATAACCCGATTTATGGCTTGCCTATAGAGCGCCCCGCGCGGTCAAACGCCTGGTATGACTACAATCAGAAAATCCACCAGACAGGCCTTTATGCTCAGGATCAGATTGCTCTTGATCGCTGGCGCCTCACCTTGGGCGGACGTAAAGACTGGGTTACTACTGACACCGAGTTTTACAATGCCTTAGCAAACGGTGCACACCCTAAAGATCGTGATTCAGCTTTTACTGGGAACGTATCCCTCAGTTATGTCTTCGACTCTGGCTTGGCTCCTTACATCTCTTACTCAGAGTCCTTCCAACCAAGCAGCGGTGCCGACGTCAGTGCTACGCAATCATTCAAGCCTACCGAGGGCAAACAATATGAAGTTGGTGTGAAATACCAACCAGCAGGTACCAACACACTGCTAACTGCTGCGATATATGACCTTACGCAAAAGAACGTTCAGGTTACTAACTACAACGAAGACGGTAATCCCATTACAAGTCAGACAGGCGAAGTCAAAGTCCGAGGCGTAGAGCTTGAGGCAACCTCAGACCTTACCCAAAACATCAAGATGATCGCCTCTTATTCCTACACTGATACGGAGGTTCAGGATGGACAGTACAAAGGCAACCGCCTGCAGCTCATCCCTGAACACCAAGCCTCGCTCTGGGCCGACTACACATGGCATACAGGCGTACTAGACGGCTTCGGTATTGGTGCAGGTGTCCGCTACGTAGGTGATACCTATGGCGACCAAGCCAATACCTGGCTGGGCCATGCTGGCTCCTACACCCTATATGACGCTGCCGCACACTACGATCTAGGCCGCCTCGACAAGCGTCTGAAGGGCGCTTCCGTAGGCGTAAATGCCACCAACCTGTTCAACAAGGACTATATTTCTACCTGTGATGGTTATTACTGCTATTACGGTGACCAGCGTAGCGTGATCGCCAACGTTACCTACAAGTGGTAATTGCATAATGTTGTGACAAAGCCGGTGCCAGGCCGGCTTTTGTCCATCAGAAAGGAACCTGATGATTCGACACTAGTAGCATTGAGCATGCATAAGGCTTGCATAACAACCCATGCATCGCGGACGATCACAGTTCAGCTTTTGTTAAGCTTTGATGAAGAGAGTGCGTGATGTCGATGATCCTCTATCACACCCCCGCATCCCCGTTCGGCCGCAAGGTCGTCGTGATGCTGCACGAGACCGACCTGATCGAGCAGGTTGAGCTGGAGATCGTCCAGCAGACGCCCCTCAATCCCAATCGTGATGTCATCGATGCCAACCCGTCAGGCAAGATTCCGGCGCTGCGCCTGGAAGATGGCACTACCCTGCATGACAGCCGCGTCATTCTGGATTACCTGGATACGCTGCATCAGCACACCCCCATGATTCCTCGGCAGGGCCCCGAGCGCTGGCGGCGAATGACACTGGCCTCCCTGGCCGATGCCATGACCGAATCGGCCGTACAGATCCGCTACGAGACGTTCATGCGGCCACCGGGCATGCAGTGGAAGCTCTGGCTGGATAACCAGCATGAGAAGATTGCCCGTTCGCTGGATTATTTTGAGCAGACGGCATTGCCCGAGCTTGAAGGCCACTTCGATATGGCCTGCATTGGACTGGCCTGCCTGCTGGGCTATCTGGACCTGCGTGTATCCAACTGGCACTGGCGCGGAGAGTATCCCAAGCTGGCGGCCTGGTACACCGAGGCGGATCAGCGTCCCTCGATGCAGGCCACCCGCCCCGAGGCACGCTAATCGTTTCCAGGCGCCAGCCCTGGCTGGCGCCTCCTAGCCTTAGCAGCGAGGCGACCCGGACACGTATTTTTCCCTGGGATCAACCGCGGCATCCAGCTTGCGCAAGGCCTTGGCTCCAATCAGCAGCGGATAGCGGAAGTGACTGCGGTCCGTCAGATTGACCTCGATGGTACGGGACACATCGCCTACACAGACTTCCATCTCGATGACCGGGCGTTGTGCACTGGACGGCGTATCATCCTCACCGTCTTCATCGCCCTCATCCGAGCGGCTTTTGATCTTGCTGATTCGCGCCAGACGGTGTTCGAATACCGTATCGTCCGCCTTCTCCGTCGCCAGACGGAAGCTGACCCACTGGTCTCCGTCACGCTCGAACGTCTTGATGTCTTTGGCCGACAGCGAGGCGGTCCAGGCCCCGGTATCCATCTTGGCCGGCAAGGATACACCCAGCTCAGGTAGACGGAATGTCTCGTAGCGGCCGTAGAGCGTCGGCTCGGCCGTCGCTAGCACAGGCAGGCTCAAAAGGCCCAGCAGGGATAAAAAACGTTTCACTCAATCACTCCGGCAGGATCACGGATAGAAGTCTCCCGCGCCAAGGCCGCTATGTCCACAACGTACTGAGATTATCGAATCCCCAAGCCTCGGGCGACTCACGTCCAATGATGCGGTCGTAGCCTTTCAGACGTGGCAAATCGATCACTTCATGCCCGATCGGCTTCTTGTGCCTTGCGTCATAAAAGACCTTTACGGTCGGTGTCAGCAGTGACTTGGGGTTCTGCTCCACCACCACCGCAAGGCGCTCGCTTTCCAGCTTTACCAGCGAGCCGACCGGGTAAATGCCGACCGCTTTGACAAATGCCTGAAAGACATGCGGATCGAAGTGCCCTTTCCATTCAGCCATCCGTTTGACGGACTCGGCCGGGTCTCAGCCTCTTTTGTAAGGGCGATCCGACGTTACCGCGTCATACACATCACATACTGTGGCGATGCGGGACATCAGGCTGATCTGCTCACCGGACAGCTTATCCGGATAACCACTGCCATCGTATTTCTCATAATGATGCAGGCAGACATCGATGACTGTCTCATCAGCTTGCCACGCTGTGAGAATGCGCTCCCCGGCCTTCGGGTGACCCTGCATGATGATGAACTCTTCATCCGTCAGCTTGCCCGGCTTGTTGAACACTTCCAGCGGCATCGTCATCTTGCCGACATCATGAAGCAAACCAGCCAGACCTGCCTGTCGCGCTGCTGCCTCACCCAGGCCAAGCGTTCGAGTAACGGCAATTATCAGCGCCGACACGGCCACCGAATGCAGATAAGTATATTCGTCCGAGGTCTTGAGTCGCGCCAAGCTGATTAAGGCATTGGGATGGCGCAGTACCGAGTTGGAGATTTCCTCGACCAGGCTGGCAGCATCGGACCTGTCCAATTCGCGCATCTTCCAGCATGCCTTTGACGGCTGTCTTGGCGCTGTCGCAGAGCACTCTGGCCCGCTCTATCTCTTCAGCCATCTCAACTCGAGCGGCAACTCCAGACACAGGCGCCTCAGCGATGTTACTTACCTGGGCTGAATCGATATCAGTCCCCTTGCTAACATCGATCCACAACCCGTCGATGTCACTGTCCAGAATGCGCTGCAGCTCATTCGGTGAACGAATGACAAAGTGCCCTTTTCAGAAGGGATGATCCACCCATGGTGCGCAAAATTCGCTCACATACATGCCCAGACGGGCCTGCGAAACGGGAATACGCTTAAGCATAATGAACAATTACAGCCGTTGTCAGTGTCCTAGATAATCCATAGACGCCATTGCTGCCTAAGCGGCCCGGTAGAGGCTCAGAATGTTTATGGCGCTAACGAAAAGAATAGTACTCAGGGAGACTTCATGCGTCATCTGATCGTCGGACTGACTAGCGGCATTTTGCTCTTGATCAATACCCTCATTTTGATTGGCCCTTTGATGCTGGTTGCGCTGCTCAAGCTGCTCTGCCCCTACAAGCCGTGGTGCGACGCCTGCTCGCGCGGGGTCATGACCATCGCCGAGACCTGGGCAGAAATCGACAAGGTCATCTTCGCACTCTGCACTCCTACGGTCTGGGACATACGCGGTGACGAGAATCTGCGTAAGGATCGCTCTTACCTGATCATCTCCAACCACCAATCCTGGGTCGATATTCCAGCCCTCGTGCAAACCTTCAATCGTCGGTCGCCCTACTTCAAATTTTTCCTGAAGAAGGAGCTGATCTGGGTTCCCTTCCTCGGACTGGCATTCTGGGCACTCGACTACCCGTTCATGAAGCGCTATTCGAAGGCCACGCTGGAAAAGCGCCCGGAACTCAAAGGGATCGACCTGGAAATCACGCGTAGGGCCTGCGAGAAATTTCGCGATCAGCCCGTTACGGTCGTGAATTACCTGGAGGGCACACGGTTCACGCCAGCCAAACATGCCCAGCAGCAATCACCCTACCATCATCTACTCAAACCCAAGGCAGGTGGAATCGCCTTTGTACTGGCTTCACTAGGCAAGCAGCTCGATGCCATTCTGGATGTCACGATTCTCTATCCCGAAGGGAAACCGCCCGGCTTCTGGGCTTTGCTCAGTGGCCAGGTCAAGCGCGTCATTGTAGATATCCGCACTCTTCCCCTAGAGCCTTCACTGTGTGAGGGGGACTACCAGAATGATCCCGTTTTTCGTGAGCAGGTCCAGCAATGGGTCGGCGCGTTATGGGCCGAGAAAGATCGGCGGATCGAAGCGCTGCAAAAAGAAATGCGCCAGGAATAATCCTGGCGCATCGGGAGGAACCGTACACAGGCACGGATCAAAATCCGCGCCCGGACAGGTTTACTGCTTGGCGGCCTTGACCGTTACCGCCTTGATGTCGGCCTTCGACAGCGGGTTGCTGGTCGAATTGGACAATTCCTGGCGATACGGGTTGGTCAGGCTGGACGTCAGGCGGATATCGTTGGATGCCGCACCCACCGAGATCTTGAACGTATCAGCATCCACAACCCAGTTGTTGGTGGCTTCATTGAAGTAGGCCAACGAACGGTCGTTGAGCTGCAACGTGACACGCTTGGTCTCACCCGGATTCAAGAACACCTTGCCAAAGCCCTTGAGCTCCTTGACCGGACGCGCCACCTGCGGCTTGTTCTGACCAATATAGAGCTGAGCGACTTCAGCACCCGCGCGCTGCCCTGTGTTGGTCACATCGAAGGACACCTTGATAGGCGCGTTACCCACTACCACCTTGGGCGTTACCTTGATGTTGGAATACTTGAAGCTGGTGTAGGACAGGCCATAACCGAACGGATACAGCGGCTTGATACCGCTCATCTCGTAGCCACGGTAGCCTACGTACAGACCTTCGCTGTAGGCCATACGGGTAATCTTGCCGGTGTTGTCGAACTCGGGGAAACCTGCATAGACAGGGTTATCCTGCAGTTTCTTCTCAATGCTGAACGGCATTTTCGCGGACGGGTTGACTACCCCGTACAGGATTTCCGCCAGTGCCTGGCCACCGTACTGGCCAGGATAGAAGGCATGCAGTGCGCCATCGACCTGATCCACCCAGTCGGTCATGTTCAGACCGGTGCCGCCATGCATAACAACCACAGTTTTCGGGTTGACCTTGGCAACGTTCTGGATCAACTGGCTCTGGTACTCAGGCAGATCAAAGCCGTGGTCGAAACCTTCGCCTTCATACTCATTGCTGTTACCCACAGCCATGACAACCGCATCGTACTTGGAGAGGTCCTGCGGAGCAGCCAGCGAGGCCCAGCTCATCTGCACGCCCACCATGCCGCCCATGGTTGAGATATAACCCTTGCGGCGGGAGTACTCGAGCTTGATGTCGTAGGACTTGCCCGCTTCCAGATTGACCTTGCCGTATACCGGAATGGTCGGCGGAATGCTGTTGTTGGGCAGCGGATTGCCATCGCCATTGTCGATGATCTTCTGACCATTCACATACAGACGCACGGCGCCATCCGCACGAACCTTGAAGACTTGCTCACCGGAAATGGTCGGCGTTACCGATCCGCTCCAGCGAACGGACGTATTCTGATCGTCGCCGGTAACGGGATAGTTCGCGCCGTTGGTGGTATTGGAAACATAGTCCACTGTTGTGGTCTTGTTGCCATTGGCCCAGTCCAGGTTCACATGCTGATCGATACGGATGTCAGAAGGAGTACCGGACCAGTTGGCATTATTGAAGAACTCAGCCTTCAAACCTTTTTCGGTATTACCGGAGGCATCGGTGGTCGTCCATTCGGCCGCATTTGGGTCCAGGGACAGCGAGTCGATGAAGTCGACCTTGGCGTTACCAGCCACTTGCTTCAGGCCACTCAACTCACTGACGAAATTGCGTGCATCGACATTGGCACTACCGAAACCGGTAGGCGGCGCGTACTTGGCCAAGTTGCCAATGACCGCAATGGACTTGACCTTGTCGCTGGACAGCGGCAACAAGTGATCCTTGTTCTTCAGCAGAACGATACCTTCACGAGCACCTTCCAGGGCTGCCTGCTGGCTGCTGGCACTGTCCATGTCCTTGGACGCGGCAGGAATGGCCTGGTCGAAGCGGTACGCATATATCTGACGCAGGATCCGGCGAACCTTGTCATTGATGGTCTCGGTCGAGAGCTTTCCTGCCTGGATATAGGGCGTCAGGATGGTGCTATTCATCTGATAGCCCATCATGTCCAGATCGGTACCGGCATCAGCTGCTAGATAGCCATGAACGACAGCGTTGTAGTCGCTCTGCATGAGACCTTTCCAGCCCCATTCCTTTTTGAGCACGCCGGTGATCAAATGCTGGTGCTCACAGCTGTAAACGCCATTGATCAACTGGAACGCGCACATCATCATCGCAACGTTGCCGTTCTTGGCAGCCGACTCGAAGGCAGGCAGGTACATTTCGCGCAGGGTACGCTCGCCGATCCGCTCGTCCAGTGTAAAGCGGTTGGTTTCCTGATCGTTCGCTACAAAGTGCTTGGCATTGGCCCAGACGCCCTGGGACTGGATACCGTTGATGACCGCAGGCGCCATCACAGCGCCCAGGTAGGGATCTTCGCCAGAAAGGTATTCGAATGCACGGCCGCTATAGGGCGAGCGGTACAGGTTGGCACCCGGACCTGTTACGAACTGATAGCCACCGGCACGTGTGTCGTAGCCCAGTGCTTCACCAAAGGACTTGGCTCGGTCGACGTTCCAGGTAGCCGCAAGGTTGGGACCCGCCGGGTAAACGATACCCTGGTTGTTGTCCTGACTGGTGTAGCGGATACCCACACCACCGTCCGCACCATGAATCTGGGGCAGACCAAATTTATCCAGCCCCTTGACATCCCAGGGGCCCGTTCCGCCAATCAGTGAAAGCTTCTCGGAAAGGGACATCTGTCCCAGCGTGCTCTCGACCTTCTTTTCAACCTGGGCAGGGTTTGCCTGGGTTACCGCATATGCTTGACCAACTGCCAGAGCCAAAGCCGTAAGCACAGCTCCCTGTAGCTTCATATTTCCCATTATTAATTAAGTCCTGCTTTTAAGTTAATAAAAACGAGTCACTTCGATATTGCCGAATATCAAGTTTTACTGACTTAACAGCGTCCCGCGTCCTGCGACAAATAACCTCAATACAATCAATTAAAGTTATTTGTACAAGTTGAGATTTTTTTGTTATGGGAGCAAACGAGAACAAAAGGTAGCAAAATGATGGCAACAGAAAATCGCGTAAACGCGCGAAAAACCCGAAAAGATTAAGGCAAAAAAGACGAAAAATTGTCAAATGAAACGGTTTAGCAAGTAGCAAACCATTTCTCTAATTTAACTTGAACTTTTACCATTAAAAGATGTCCAGCCAAACTCTCGGCTTTAATCTATCGATTAGAACTTAGTCAAGAATCGAAAATTTAGAGTTGATTTTTTCTTTCAGAAGAAATTAGCTAAATATATCTACCTAACTCAGGCAGATATTTATTTGAAGAGTGAGAGCGTAATGAAAAAGTTTATCTCCAGCCTATGCCTGGTAGCAGGTTTTGCTGTAACAGGATGCGCCCTGGCGGCTGAAGACTCAGCCACTGCCACTCAAGCGTCCGGCACCTCCAACGGCCTGATGCAACAGGAGCACAACAGCAAGGCCGCCCAGAAAGCCAAACAGGAGCAGGACACCAAAGGTGGTCGTCCTGACGGCGTGTCCAACCCGAATGCCCTGAGCACCAAATAAGCACTGCTCAGCGTTCAAGCGCCTGCCGTTAAATGAGGCAGGCGCTTTCGGCCAGCTCCAGCTCCAGCTTCGAGACTTGCGAATACAACGACATTGGCTGACTAAGCGCTCAGGTTCTATTCAGAGCGGCTTGGATGCTCGCTAATACCCCCTTCCGTTGACATGTCCTTCTGAGACAAAACCGACGAAGCGCCTCTTGCCCTTTTGTCAGCCTTTGTTCAGCTAAAAACAGGTAATAGAAGTAACTTTGCAGCTAAAAAGCGATTTGGCTCACAGCCAATTTCGGTGGGTTACAGCAGCAAACACGTATTATTAAGCGTCCATCTGTACACTAAGTGTTCATTTAACGGTGCGATTATCATCCGTTAGGCTTTGTTTTCTCGTTTAGCCAACGCCCACTGCTTTCTACGCTACCGCCTATAACCATGAACCTACTCCAACCCGCCTCGTCGACCACGGCTGAACGCAGCCCTTCCCAGAGCGCTTCGCTGCCCTCGGTGCCTATGAACGAGCCACCGCTCACGTCTGTGGATTCCCACAAGCCGGGTGACGATGCTGTATGCGAATGGCTGGTCACCCAGGGAAAGCTCAAGCCTGGCGATCTGGAGCGGGCCCGCCGTCTTCACGAAACCCCCTCTGGAGAAAGCTTCAGCCATCTGCTGCTGCGCCTGGGCATGGTATCCGAGCGAGACATGGCGCATGCGTGGGCATCACTACTGGACGTTCCGCTGGTTCTGGAAAGCGATGCGCCAGAAATCCTGGAAGACCCGCTCGACGTCTCCACACGCTTTCTAAAACAGCATCAGATCGTGCCGCTGGGGCAGGACAGTAACGGTCAGATCCATCTGTTGGTGGCCAATCCCGCCGAGCGTTATGCCATCGAGGCGCTTGAGTACGCCTGTGGCCGCGCGGCTCGGCTGTCCATAGGGCTTCGCAGCGACATCGAAAACCTGATCGAGCGTTATTACGGTCAGGGCCGCTCGGCCATGGGTACCATCGTGGAAAACCTCGACGCCCAGGCTAACTCGGAAGACGACATCGAGCACTTGAAGGATCTGGCCTCAGAAGCGCCTGTGATTCGCCTGGTGAACCTGATTATCCAGCGCGCTGTAGAAAACCGCGCCTCGGATATCCACATTGAGCCTTTTGAAAATCGGCTCAAGGTACGTTATCGCATCGATGGCGTACTGCATGAGTCCGAAGCGCCGCCTTCCAGCTCAACGGCAGCGGTGATCTCACGCGTCAAGATCATGGCCAAGCTCGACATTGCCGAGCGCCGTCTCCCCCAGGATGGCCGCATCATGTTGCGTATCCAGGGCAAGGAGCTGGACCTGCGGGTATCCACCGTTCCGACCAGCTTTGGCGAGTCAGTGGTAATGCGTCTGCTCGATCGCGAATCGGTGAGTTTCGATTTTGATACCCTGGGCTTTGCCGGCAAGTCACTGGACAACTTCCTGAGCGTGCTGGAGCGACCCCACGGTATTCTGCTGGTCACCGGCCCTACTGGTTCGGGTAAGACCACCACGCTGTATACCGCGCTGTCGCGCCTGAACACCGCCGAGCGCAAGATCATTACCGTAGAAGACCCGGTCGAATACCAGATCGAGGGCATCAATCAGATCCAGGTAAAGCCGTCCATTGGCCTGGATTTCGCCGGCGCCCTGCGCTCCATCGTGCGCCAGGACCCGGATGTCATCATGATCGGTGAAATGCGCGACCTGGAAACCTGCCGTATCGCCATTCAGTCTTCCCTGACCGGTCACCTGGTGCTTTCGACACTGCATACCAACAGTGCGGCGGGCAGCATCACGCGTCTTTTGGACATGGGGGTGGAAGACTATCTGCTAGCTTCTACAATCAATGGCATTCTGGCCCAGCGCCTGGTGCGCCGCCTGGATCCAGCGTTGTCAGAAGCCTATGAGCCGCTTCCGGAAGTTATCAGGGAATATGAACTCGAAAAATACACGGATGAACGCCCGATCCGCCTGTACAGGCCACGTCGCGACTTGCCACCCAATGAGGGCTACCGTGGTCGTAGTGCCATCAGCGAACTGCTGGTCATGAGCGATACGCTCCGCAGCCTGCTCATGCAGCGCGCCGATGCCGCGACACTGGAACAGGCCGCTCGCGCAGAAGGCATGTATACCCTGTACGAAGACGGGCTGCGCCAGGCGCTGGCAGGTACGACTACCTTGGAAGAGGTCCTGCGTGTGACGAGCGGAGACTGAGCATGGCCCAGTTTCGCTATCGCGCACTGGATGCGGCCGGTGAGTCTGTTACCGGCCATCTGGAAGCCGCCGGCCAGGATGAAGCTGTCAGCCAGTTGCAGGATCGTGGACTTCTGGTCCTGCAGGTCACGCCCGCGCAAGGCAATGCCTCACAGGGTTGGCGTGCCTGGTTCAATCGAGACCCGTTAAGCGGGGTCGGACTTGCCCAGTTTACCCAGCAGCTGGCCACACTCCTGGGTGCAGGGCAGCCGCTCGATCGCGCCTTGAATATTCTGCTCAGCCAGCCAACGGAAGATAAATCCCGCCGACTGATCGAGCGTATCCGTGAGCGCGTTAAGGGCGGCAAGCCGCTTTCCGCCGCGCTCTCCGAAGAAGGCGGGCAATTTTCGCAGCTCTATATCAGCATGGTCCGTGCAGGCGAAGCCGGTGGCTCGCTGGAGGAAACCCTGGCGCAGCTCGCTCAATACCTCGAGCGCTCGCAGGCCTTGCGTGGCGAAGTGATCAACGCCCTGATCTACCCCGCCTTCCTGGTCGTTGGTGTGCTCGGTTCACTGGCCTTGCTGATGGCGTATGTCGTACCCCAGTTTGTCCCGATCTTCGCTGATTTAGGCGTTCCTGTACCGTTCATGACCCAGTCCGTACTCTGGATGGGCCAGTTTCTTTCGCAATATGGCCTATTGCTGCTGGCGGTTCTGGTTGCGCTCATCTGGTTCACCGGCGCCCGCCTTCGTGATCCGGAACGCCGTATCCGCTGGGATCGCCGGATGCTGAGCATTCGGATGATGGGACCCCTTGTACAGCGGTTGGAGACCGCGCGGCTAGCCAGAACACTCGGCACCCTGCTGACCAATGGCGTTCCGCTGCTGACCGCGCTGTCGATTGGCCGCCAGGTCTGCTCAAACCATGCCTTGCAGGGCGCCGTTTCGCAGGCGGCCGACCAGGTTAAGGACGGCGGCTCACTGGCCGCTGCGCTCAGCACCAGCAAGCTGCTGCCTCAGTTGTCACTGCAAATGATTCAGGTCGGCGAAGAATCCGGCCAGCTCGATACCATGCTGATCAAAGTCGCCGACGTCTTTGATGCCGAAGCCAAACGTGGTATCGATCGACTCCTTGCGGCACTGGTACCCAGCCTGACCATTGTCATGGCCGTACTTGTGGCCTTCATCATGTTGGCCATCATGCTCCCGCTGATGAGCCTCACCAGTAACATCTAACCGTAACGAGCCTTGTTTATGACTAGAAAAATGCGCTCCCTCCCCCACCGCAGCGGCGGTTTTACCCTGCTTGAAATGCTGGCTGTTATCGTACTGCTTGGTATCGTGGCCACCATTGTGGTCCGCCAGGTCGGTGGTAACGTCGATAAAGGCAAGTACGGCGCTGGCAAGGCTCAGCTGGCCAGCCTGAGCATGAAGATCGAAAACTATGCCCTGGATGTCGGCGCACCGCCCAAGAATCTGCAACAACTCACTACCAAGCCAGCCAACGCTCGTAACTGGAATGGCCCTTATGCCAAGCCCTCGGACTTGCAGGACCCGTTCGGCCATGAGTTCGGCTATCGCTCGCCCGGTCAGCACGGTTCGTTTGACCTGATCTTTTATGGTCAGGACGGACAGCCAGGCGGCGAAGGCTACAGCGCCGACGTTGGCAACTGGGAATAAAGAGTGTCATGCCGCGCCAGCCCTCCTGTACCCGTGCCCTACGCACCGTCTCGAACGGTATGCGCTTACAGGGCCGGACATCGCAGCGCGGCTTTACACTTCTTGAGCTGATCGTTGTCATCATCCTGGTCGCCATTGGTCTGACCCTGGTCTCCTTTGGCGTTACCCGCGGACTCGACAGTGTTCGATCCCGCGAGGCCGGTCGTGATCTGACCCTGGCACTGCGTGCCGTACGCACCCAGGCCATCACAACCGGTCAGACCACTACACTAAATTTCGATCTTGCCAACCAGCGATACCAACAACCCGGCCGGCGTCCTCAGTCGCTGCCCAAGGGCATGCGCATGCGGGTAACCACAGCGGCTGACCTGAGTACAGGTCGCAGGACCGCCATCGCCTTCTTTCCAGATGGCAGCTCAACCGGTGGAAATGTCAGGCTGGAAAAGGATGGACGTGCCTGGCGCGTCGATATCGCCTGGCTGACCGGCACCGTCAAATGGCAAGAGGTAAACCCGTGACGGGACAGCGCAGGCCCCGTTCAGAGGGTGGCTTTACCTTGCTGGAATTGCTGGCAGCCGTGGCATTGCTCGCCGTCACCTTTTTCGTATTGATGGGAGGCATTGGCCAAGCCACCCATGCCTTGCTGAAGGACAGCCGAGCGACCCAGATGGCCTTGACGGCCCGCTCGCTACTGGACGACACGGTCCATCGCCCTCTGAAGCCAGGCTCCAGCCAGGGTTCATTGCCTGACGGTACACGTTGGAAGCTGGATATCAGTAAAGCGGGCGCCGCAACGACCAGTCAGCTGTATCGCCTGGACTTGTCATTGACGGCGGGCCGGCATCAGGAGCGCTTCAGCACATTAAGGCTGCAGGGTATATCCGAGGTTTCGCAATGAAAGCCTCAATGCGCGGCTTCACCTTGCTGGAAGTCCTGCTGGCTATCAGCCTGCTGGGTATCCTGCTGGTCCTGATCGGCTCTGCCCTCATCAGCGCCAATCGGACATTGGCTCGCAGCGAGCAGTACAGCGCCCGATTGGATGAGCTGCGCTCTACACAGAATTTTTTACGTCGCGAACTGCAGCAAGCCCTTCCGCTGTCGATCCAGCGCACCCCCACTGGGCAGGGAATGGTGTTTATCGGCGAGCCACAGGAGATGCGCTTTATCGCAACGCTGCCTTCACATCTCGGAGGCGGTATTCATATCCAGACGCTCCGCCTGGCCGGTGACAGCCGAGACCAATGGCTACAGGTCGACTTCACCAAGATTGTTGGAAACAACCGCACCGAACCCTGGGGAGAGCCCCAGCGTCTGTTACGGCAGGTCAGAAACCTGCGCTTTTCCTATAGCGGCCTTGACCAGAACGGACAACCTACGGACTGGCTGCCGCGATGGCCCTGGCCGCAGCACCTGCCCCAGCGGGTCAGGGTTGACCTGACGGCCGATGGCCCCATTGCCTGGCCGCCTCTACAGGTCGCCGTACGCCTCGACCTGGGCAACTCAAACAGCATGGGGTCTCTGCAGTGAAGCGGCAACACGGGGTAGCGCTGCTCATTACGCTATGGGCACTGGCACTGCTCAGTCTGGTCATGGCCGGCGTCGTAACCGCAGTACGCCTGGAAAACAAACAGAGCGTCCATCAGCTTCAGGATGCCAGGGCGCATCTTGCGGCAGAAGCAGGTCTGGCCCTGGCTGTCCAGCATCTGACAGGTCTTCAACGAGAGCAGCGCTGGATTGCGGATGGCCGCCCCTATCAACTCGAATTCGACCGCATGCGCCTGACCATTCAAGTGCGCAGCGAGCTGGGAAAGCTGGATCTTAACAGCACCTCATCCGCCTTGTTCATCAAAGTGGCGACTGCGTTGGGCGTTCCGGCTGGACAAGCGAAGCAAGTCGCGGCAGCCTTGCAAGCCCGTCAGAACGGGACGGATCCGACGCCCATGCGAACTCTGGAGGAATTGATTCAACTCCCCGGCATGGACAATGCGATGTTTACTCGCCTGGAGCCCTACATCACCGTCTGGAGCGGGTACGATCAGCCGGTTGTGAGCTTTGCAGCGCCACCCATACGCCAAGCCATGGGCCAGAAGAACATCATTTCCCTGGAGGGAGAAGATCCAGGGCAGGTATTGAGTGTGTATAGCCAGGCTGAACTGGACAATGGTTTCCGCTCTGCCTTGAACGTGACCCTTTTACTCAACCCAACGGATAGCAACATGCAACCTTACCGCGTGCTGCGCTGGCAAGAATGAAAACAATTCGACTGGAATGGCCCAATAGCCTGCGCCCTGCCGTGAATGCCTTTCAAGCGCAATGGCACGCCTCCGTGTTTCCCCGCTTTTTCAACTGGTGGTTTACCGAACTTCGGGCCTGCCTGCCCCCTCGCCTACGCAGCCTGTTCGAGCGAAGCGAACATGAACAGATCATCCGCTGGGACAATGAAGAAGCCTGGCTTCACTCGGCGGAGGGTGAGCATCCATTAACCAGCGCCGATTCGCTGGGTACAGAACGCTGCGTTCTGCTGTTATCGCCTCGGCAGGCGCTGGTCAGAACTATCAATCTACCTGCTGGCGCAGCCCAGGACGTCATGGCGGCTGTCGCCTTCGAGATGGATCGCCATACCCCTTTTAAGGCCAGTCAGGTCTATTATGCGGTCCGCCGCTGGCCAAGCCAGCCCAAGCAGCCGCTCCGTGTGACGGTTGCCACCGTACTGAAGGATCGCCTCGATCCATTACTGGAGCGCCTGCAGGCGCAGGGCATTCGTCCCGACGAGATCGATGTGCAACAGCCTGAAGGGGGGCGCCTGGGTATTAACCTGTTGCCAGCCGAACGCCGTCAGCTTCGCAAGAATCCGAGGCGTCAGCTGAACATTGGTCTTGCAGTCCTGGCTATCGCTTTGACATTCGCAGCCATGCAGGTCTGGTTGTATAACCGCGCCGTTGCGCTCGAAGCCATGCGTCATGAGGTCAGCCAGCTTCGTGCCGGCGCCCAGGAGATCGAAAGCCTGCGCCAGCAGATACAGAATGGCCTGGGCGCTACTCGCTACCTGACGGAGCGTAAGGCGGGTACTCCGCCGCTGAGCGTGATGCTTAGCGAGCTGACTCAGTGCCTGCCCAAAGACACTTGGCTGACGGAGCTGTCCGTTGAAGGAGACGGACAGGTCAATCTGGCCGGCCAGAGCCAGAAGGCTGGCGCCTTGATTGGCGAGATGAAAAATTGTCACTCGCTTACCGGTGCGCAGTTCCAAGGCGTCATCCAGCCAGACGAAAACACCAAGAAAGAGCGCTTCTACCTGCTCGCCCACCTGCGTCGGGAGGAAGCCAGCAATGCGCCGGTCACTGACACCCCGTGAAAGTCGCATCGCCGCGCTGGCCGTTCTGGCGTTCGCGTTGTATGTGCTGTACTGGATTTGTCTGGAATGGTGGTTCGTCGCGCCCCAGCAGGCCATGAACGACGAAATGGAGCAGCTCCGTCAGACCCAGCGCCGGTATGCCGCGCTGCAGGCCCAGCGTGAACCCTTGCAGCGCCAGCTCGAAACCGCACAGGAGCGAAACGCTGGAAGTGACAGCCTGCTGCCCGGTGACGACCCCAGCGCCGTAGCAGCCAACCTGATGCAACATACGGCTGAACTGATCGAGTCGCACAAGCTGGACGGCGCCGGCTGTGAATTGCTCAACCGCACGCCCATCGCCGGCAACCCTGGCGATGAGCCCTATGCCCAGGTCAAGGTCAGCTTCAACCTCAGCTGCGCCATCGAGCCGCTGGAAGCCATCCTGTACGACATTGAAAACGATCGCCCTTTCCTTTTCGTAGAGGAGCTGCGCGTCGAGCGTCATGAGGATGCGCCGCCCAAGGGTGGTGCCGGCAGGCTTGAAGTCCAGATGCTTGTCACTGGCTACATGCAGCGTAAAGCCGGTATGGACGATAACGAAAACACGGATTCGGATGACCCGACATGAACGCCGCTGATCAGCGTCGCCTCACCCCCTGGCTCGTCCTGATTACGGGACTATCGGCCGCGCTTCTGGTCATGTTCGCGTTGGGCATTGGCCGTAACGTACAATGGCTGCCTCCCCTTGAAGCACAGCACTCGCCTGCAACTGTCAGATCGCCGGAGCTGCCGAACGCACCGCCCTTGGATGCGTATGCCAATACCTGGCAGCAGCCCTTGTTCAGCCCGGACCGCCAGTCTGATCAGAAAATGGCCGCGCCGGGTCAGCCGACTTACCTTACAGGCTATGTGCTGACCGGCATTATCCTGACCGACTCGCTGCAGCTGGCCCTGCTCAAGGACAACTCAGGCAAGGCGCTCAGCGTTACCCGGGGCAAGGCACTGCCCAACGGCTGGAAGCTGGAGTCCGTGGCTGCCAACAAGGCGGTATTTGTCTCTGGTGATCGTCAGCAAAGCTTGCCGCTCGTGATCGAAAAGGCACCTCTTGACGGTGTGTCGGCCCCAGCCGCCGATGCGCCCAGCTCTACCACGGAAACGTTCCCGGAAGAGGATGACGACTCCGATAGCGAAGATTGATACGGAACCGGATTCAGTGGCCGACGCGGCCGCCCCCTATTATCAGGAGCACTACAATCGTGACCTTGCGTTACCCCCTGGCCTGCATGGCCACCGCCACCTTGCTGGCAGGTTGTATCTCACCGGCCACCGATACGCAGCAAGACGATGCCCTGCTGCGTGAAGGTCTGGCTGGAACAGGCAGCCAACGCCCCTTGGTAAGAGAGCCCTCGCCCAATGTACCCAGCTCGGCCGAAACGGGCGATAACCCCCGTACACCGGCCCGCAGTCAGATCATTCGTGGTGATAACCGCTTCATCAACAGTCGAGTGACACCTGCCGCCAAACCGTCAGCCGCGCCGGACGGCGGTGTAGTATTCAACTTCAACAACCAGCCGATTCGAGCAGTGATCAACAGTATCCTGGGCGATCTGCTTCAGGTGAACTACACCATCGCGCAGGACGTAAAGGGTGAGGTCACTTTCTCCACGTCCAAGCCCGTTGCAAAGACCGAAGCCCTGTCGATCCTGGAGACGTTGCTATCCTGGACCAATAACGCCCTGGTGCGTGAAGGCGATCGCTACATGGTTGTACCAGCCAACCAGGCCGTGGCAGGCCGCATGGTGCCGGCGCTACAGATGCCGGAGCCAGGCAGTGGCCTGTCTGCCCGCCTGTTCCAGCTGGACTATATTTCCGCCACGGAAATGCAGAAGCTGCTCAAGCCCTTTGCCCGCGAAAACGCTTTCCTGCTGGTGGACCCCTCACGCAATGTCATCGCGCTTGCCGGTACGCCTGACGAGCTTGCCAATTATCAGCGAACCATCAGTACCTTTGATGTGAACTGGTTGAAGGGCATGTCTATCGGTGTCTTTGGCCTGCAGCGCGCCAGTGTGGCAGAGCTGATGCCGGAGCTGGATCGCCTGTTCGGCCCGCAGAGCGGCACCCCGCTGGCCGGTATGCTCCGCTTCCTGCCGATCGAACGCACCAATGCGGTGGTGGCCATTTCTTCACAGCCTGAATATCTGAACGAAGTTCGTCAGTGGATCGAGACCATCGATAAGGGCGGCGGCAACGAGCCGCAGATGTATGTGTACGACGTACGCAACATGAAAGCGACCGACCTCTCGCGGTATCTGCGTCAGATCTATAGCAACGAGGCCGTTAATGAAGAGCCGGAAGCCAAAGTCGCGCCGGGTTTGCGTACCACCACCCTGTCGACCAGCAATGGCTTTGGCAACGGTATCGGCGGCAACAGTACGGGTGGCAACACCATCGGTAGCAGCCAAGGCCTGAGCAACGGTATTGGTGGCGGCCTGAACAGCAACAGCGGTATCGGAGGCAACAACGGCACGGGCGGCGGTTTGGGTAGCACTCGTGGAAACGGCACGGGTACTGGCTCGGACAACGACAGTGAAGACAGCAGCTCAAGCAGTACCAACAATCAGAACGGCAATAACGATACAGGCGTCCGGATCACTGCGCAGAAGAGCAGCAACCAGCTCCTGATTCGTGCGCGGCCCTCGCAATGGAACGAGATCCAATCAGCCATTCGCCGCCTGGACAATCCTCCGATGCAGGTCCAGATCGAAACCCGCATCCTTGAGGTCAGCCTGACCGGCAGCCTGAGCCTGGGTGTGCAATGGTACCTGGGGCGGCTGGCCGGTAATTCACCTGTCACCGACTCGAATGGCAACGTGACCAACAGTGTAGTGAACGCATCTGGTAGCCAAGGAGCGCTGGGACGAGGCGGCGCAGGACTCGGCAGTACCGATGCCCTCTTCTACTCATTTGTCAGCAACAACCTGCAGGTTGCACTGCATGCGCTCGAGACCAACGGCAATACGCGTGTGCTTTCTGCACCCTCGCTGGTGGTCATGAACAACCAGGAAGCCCAGATCCAGGTGGGTGACAACATCCCGATCAGCCAGACCTCAGTCAACACAACGAGCGATCTGACCTTCAATAGCGTTCAGTACATCCAGACGGGTGTCATTCTTGATGTTGTGCCCCGTATCAATCCGGGCGGCCTTGTCTACATGGACATCCAGCAGCAGGTCAGCAGTGATACCGGAACCCGTACGGACAGCAACGGCAACCCGTCGATTTCAACACGCGCCGTCACGACCCAGGTCGCTGTACAGAGTGGCCAGACCGTTCTGCTGGGTGGCCTGATCCAGCAGAACGACGCGGAAAGCGACAACAGCGTGCCGTACCTGAGCCGTATTCCAGGCCTGCATTGGCTCTTTGGCAACACCACGCGTAGCAAGAACCGTACGGAGCTGATCGTTCTGATCACACCACGTGTAATCACCAGCAACAGTCAGGCGAGCCAGATCACGGATGAGTACCGTCAGCAACTGCAGTTGATCAGTCCCATCAAGCCTGTCAGCCAGATCGACACCTCCCGTTGACAACTCTGGTGGGTCGCCTGCATCGTCAGGCGGCCCACCAGGTGTTCAGGCATTTCCCTTCGCGACATGGGCAGAACGCTTGAGGCGTCCTGCGTTCCAACCCTTTGGCCACAAAGGAAGTACGATCACTCATGTCCGCTTCGCTACTCGATGCCCGTACCGCTCGCTATTTGCCCTGGCTGGTTGCCATTGCATTCTTCATGCAATCGCTCGACGCCACGATCCTCAATACTGCACTTCCCAGCATGGCACATGATCTCAATGAAGATCCGTTGCGCATGCAGGGCGTCGTGATCGCCTACATGCTGACGGTCGCGCTGCTGATTCCGGCCTCAGGCTGGATCGCCGATCGCTTCGGAACACGGCGGGTCTTTTTCAGCGCCATCGCTTTGTTCACTTTTGGCTCACTGTTATGTGCATTGTCCCCTTCGCTCCCCTTGTTGATCGCCGCCCGCGTCATTCAAGGTCTGGGAGGCTCGCTGATGCTGCCAGTCGGGCGGCTCGTCATCCTGCGGGCTTATCCTCGTACCGAGTTGGTGCGAATACTCAGCTTCGTCACCGTGCCGGGTCTGATCGGCCCGCTGACCGGCCCTACCCTAGGCGGCTGGCTAGTGGAAGCAACCTCCTGGCACTGGATCTTTCTGATCAACCTGCCGGTAGGCTTGTTGGGCTGTTATGTCACCTCAAAACTGATGCCTGATCTGCGCAGCCCCATTCCCATGCGCTTCGACGGGTTTGGATTCCTGCTGTTCGGCGCGGCAATGATCCTGATATCGGTTGCCCTGGAGGGTTTGGGCGAGCTTCATATGCCCCATGCCCGGGTGGTTCTGCTGCTGGTGGGCGGCCTCGCCTGCATGATCGCCTACTGGCTGCGAGCCTTGCGTATCGAGCGTCCGCTCTTCTCGCCGCAACTGTTCCGCACCCGCAGTTTTGCCGTTGGCATATTTGGTAATCTGTTTGCTCGCCTGGGCAGTGGCTCGCTGCCCTTTCTGACGCCTCTGCTGCTTCAAGTGGGCATGAGTTTTCCACCGGCCAAGGCAGGTATGACCATGATTCCGCTTGCGCTGTCGGCAATGCTGGTCAAGCCCATCGCCAAGCCGATCATCGACCGCCTGGGCTATCGCCGATTACTGATCGGCAATACCATTTTACTGGGCTGCATGATTGCCAGCCTGAGCCTAATCACCACGGAGACGCCTTATCCACTGCTGCTGATTCACCTGGGCCTTCTGGGCGCGGTCAATTCGATGCAGTTCACCGCCATGAACACCGTGACGCTGATCGATCTACGCGATGAGCAGGCCAGTAGCGGCAACAGTCTTCTGTCCGTGGTCATGCAGCTGTCGATGAGCTTTGGCGTCGCCTGCGCCGCTGCCTTGCTGGGTGGGTTCAAGGATGATTACGCAGATACCGATGTGCTGTCCGCCTTCCATGCCACCTACCTCAGCGTTGGGCTGCTCTCTATTCTGGCCGCAGCAATTTTCGGGCAGCTTCCAGGCAATCCTGACCGCAAGGCGCCTTCGCATCGCGTTGAGGAGCCGGAAAAGAGCCCGCAGAGCGCAGAGGCCTGATGATTCAGCAGCATAAAAAAACCCGAGAGCATTCTCGGGTTTTTTGCTTCGGCGCTCAGCGGTCAGACCACCTGAACGTGCTCAGCCTGCATGCCTTTCTGGCCTTGCACAACTTCGAAGCTGACGCGCTGGCCTTCTGCCAGGGTCTTGAAACCATTGCCTTCGATGGCACGGAAGTGAACGAAAACGTCGGGACCGCTTTCAGGAGTAATGAAGCCATAGCCTTTGGTTTCGTTGAACCACTTGACGGTGCCGTTCTGACGATTCGACATGAAGATGTTGCTCCTTGGTAAATCGGGTTTTGTTATTAAAGCTTTTATTGCCCTGAACGATGCGCCATCAGACCATTCGCCAGAGACTGCGTTGCAAGGAGAAACACCAATCGAGCAGGACGGGGCCACGTGGAAACCTACCGCCTTAGGTCACGATCAACAGCGACCCAAGCAAACACAGTGGTTTGAACTCTACGATAAATTTATTACGAAAGCGATTACACGAAAGCCGCCTGTCGCAAACGGGACAACCGGTACTTCAGACGCGATCAACGGCGCAGTCAACGCCGTCATCAGGTTTACTTCTCCTAGCATGACATGTCTATAGAAACACTAAATAAGCGTGTTTTTGGACATATGCCATGCTTGATGAGCACCACTTCGGGAATCCATTTCGTGCGTAATATTCTGGTCGTAGAAGATAGCCAACTGGTCCTCAAGCTTTTGTCGCACCTCTTTCGACAGGAGCCCTTGTTCGAACCGGTATTCTGCGCATCGCTGGCCGAGGCTGAACTTCTTCTGGAGACCAGCCCCGGTCAGTTCTTTGCTGCCATAGCCGACCTGAACCTGCCCGACTCGCCCAACGGCGAGGTCGTGGATGTCATCCTTGCCCACAAGGTGCCCTGCATTGTCCTGACCGGTCGCTACGATGAGCGTCATCGCGATGAGCTCATCAACAAGGGCGTCGTCGACTACATTATCAAGGAGAGCCAGTACTCCTATGACTATGTGCTGCGACTCCTGCATCGGCTGGTCCAGAATCAGAACGTCAAGATACTGGTTGCGGAGGACTCCTGCGTCTCGCGGCACTACATGTGTCGGGTGCTCTCATCACAGCTGTTTCAGCCGCTGCAGAGTACGGATGGGAACGAGACGCTCAGGGTTCTTCAGGCGCAAAACGATATCGACCTGCTGATCCTGGACCATGACATGCCCGGCCTGTTGGGCTTCGAGCTAGTCAAGCGCCTGCGTCAGCAGCTCAAACGGCACGACCTGCTGATCCTGGGGGTTTCGGCTGATCCACAGGGTATCCTTAGCGCACGCTTCATCAAGCACGGCGCCGACGACTTCCTACGCAAACCCTTCTGCCCGGAAGAACTCAACTGCCGTGTCATGGCCATGCTCGAGCGACGCGACTTGCTAAGGGCGTTACAACAGGCAGCCCGTTATGACTCACTCACCAACCTCCTGAACCGGCGAGCCTTTCAGGAAAAAGCCGAGCTGCACATCAGTCTGGCGCAAGCCCAGTCGCAACCCATTAGTATTGCCCTGCTGGATATTGATTTCTTCAAGAACATCAACGATCAGATGGGACATGCCGGTGGCGACACCGCCTTGATAGCGTTTGCCCATGCCCTGCGAACACATTTTCCGCAAGACATCATTGGCCGCCTGGGCGGAGAGGAATTCGCACTGGTGAGCCAGTCAAGCGAACAGGAGCTGGCCAGACGCCTGGATATCTTCCGCAAACTCTGCACCCGGCTCAATTACCTGCCTAACGCACCCCTGCTGTCCTTTAGTGCCGGGGTTGCCAACTTGCAGACCCAGGCGCTGGAGCCGGCACTTCACGTGGCCGACCAGTGTCTTTATCAGGCAAAGCGCAGCGGGCGTGGCATGACGCTATGTCACTGACCTGCTGAGTTGGCGGCCACGCCAGGTCGTAGCGGGCAAAAATGTCGGCATAGGTACCATCTGCCTTCATCCGCTCGATCGTATCGTCAAACTGAGCAATGATTTTTTCCTGCTCAGGATGATCTTCCGATACCAACATATGCAGGCCTTTTTCCGCCAGCGGCTTGTCCAGAAACTGAAGCCGGGACGATTGAGCACTGGCCACGCGCTCGATCACACGCCTGGCCACATGCTCCTCTTCGATTGCCAGATCGACACGTCCCGCCAACAGCATTCTCAAAGCCTGCTCGAAATCGGCAACCGCGACCTTGTCCAGGGTTCGATCCTGATCGAACTCTTTCGAATAGGCATATCCCCGTACGACGGCCAACCGGTACGGCCTCAAATCTTCCAGCGTGGAAAAGGTAATCGCGCGCGTTTTCAATGCGATAAAGCGTAGGCGGTTTGCCAGGAAGGGCTTGGAAAACTGCCCCAGGCGCTCTCGCTCGGGCGCATACCAGATGTCGACAATCACATCATGGGAGCCATTTTGTATGCCATACAGCACCCGCTCCCAGGGCTCCTCACGAAACGTTGTCTCGTATCCGGAGCGGCCAAGGGCTGTCCTGACGATATCGACAGCCAAGCCCTGACCAGCCGGCGAAGTCATAACATACGGCTCCCAGTGGTTTCCAACCAGTCGAAGTGGAGGGCTGGCCCAGGCTAGGAGCGAGCACGACCAGGTCAAAGCCAGGCAACAAAAGGTGAGGACACGCATAGAGCCTCCCTACCGGCATGACAATGCAATGAACAGGATCTTCTTAAGTATGTAGTCTCTAAGACGGCTTTATGCCAGCGGCAGATGAAAACAGAAATCGCTGCCCTCACCCAAAGTACTGCTGGCCTGGATCGTACCGCCATGCGCCTCGACAATGGTTTTCACGATTGCCAGCCCCAGGCCAACCCCCTGGTGTTCACGCTTTTTAACCTGCCAGTAGCGATCAAAAATAAATGGCAGATCGCTTTCAGCAATACCGGGCCCGTTGTCACTGACCGTAAAGCGCACCCCCTGCGCCTCACGAACGACCGATACCCAGACCGTCGAGCCGGGCTGACTGAACTTCACGGAATTGCTCACCAGATTGGAAAAGACGCGCAGCAGGCGTTCGTAATCCCCCTTGATGACTGGCAGCTCCTGCTCACAGGACGTCAGCAAGCGTATGCCGCTCCGCTCGGCCAACGGCTGCAGCATCGCAACGGCGTCTTCCAGGAGCTTGTGCGGATCGAGCAAGGCGAGCCGAAGCTCCAGCTGGCTTTGCTCCATCTGAGAGATTTCAAGCAGCTCATCGATCAGCTTGCCCATATGACCACTGGCTTTTTGTGCATGGCTAACCACTTCGCGCTGCCGCTTATTCAAGGCGACCCCGTCGAACAGGCTGAACGCCATGGTCAACACCGATAAAGGCGTTCGCAGATCGTGCGCCACGACCGCCAGCAGCTCTTCACGCGCCCGAACGGCAATACGGGCGCACCGGGCATGCTGACGCACCTCCTGAACCGCCAGACGCAGTTTGATTTCACGTGTCGCTGAGTAGGCCAGCTCGCCCAAAAGCTCCAAATCGCGGGGACACCAGAGTCGGGAACACTGATCGGCAACAGCAAAATAGCCCAGCAGCTCTCCATCACTGTCCTTGAGCGGCACGGCTAAAAAGGCACCTGTTCCAGTGGGAAGCATCGTCAAAGATGCAGCCACAGGATGCTGTGCAGCAGCATCGATAATCAGCGGCACCCTTTCAGCCAGGATACATTCACCCAGCGCATAGGCCGATCGTTCCCAGTGACTGGCCAGAAAATCCGGCAGGCCATACTGACTTTTTAAAAAGGCACGTCGGTTATCCACCAGTGATATAAACGCGATGGGCACGCCCAACAGGCGAGCCGCCATGGCGGTCAGCCGGTCAAATCCCTCTTCCGGTGGCGTATCCAAAAGCTGCGTCCTGTGCAGCGCCGCCAACCGTGTTGCATCTCCAAACAATTCTGCCGGCTTGCAAGCCGATACGCACGGCGCATCATGGCTCATCCCAAGGCTCCACACCAAAAGGCCCTAACGCTCGCGGCTGCAAAACTTTTTCTGTGCAAGCCCTTCTAATGAGGCGGTTCCAGAGCCATTAAGGCCTGTTTTTCACAGCCGAGAGTCCTGTCTCCGCGTGGAGACACAATCCATGAACAAGGCAGAAGCGATTACACTACGTCGAGGCAGTGCCTTTTGCCCATACCCTAGCCTCACTTTAAATAATTTGTCTCCTGTCTCATGTACAACGTGGCAGGCAACCCAGCAGTGCAAGCCAATGATCAGCGGAGCGCTGTTTGCAAACGACCTGTTATCCAGACAGGCTCAGTGTCCCCTCCTCTTGTCTGCGGCCATACTGGTCAGCCGCACTAAGGACGTCTTTGATGAAACCACACGTGATCGAACTACTCATCAGCGACTGTGATGGCGTACTTGTCGACAGTGAAATCCTGTCGGAGCGCATAGTCATGGACGAGTTGAGCCGTCACGCCCCCAGAACGGAGCTCGAAAAATTGCTTGAGGGTACGTTCGGACTGACGACGCGCGATATTATCCAGCGGGTTGAAGAGCGCTTTGGCATTACCCTCCCTGAAGGCATTTACAAGGATATTCGCACTCGCGCCGAGCAGCTGATTGCAACGCAAGTCGAGCCCATACCCGGTGTCAAAGAGGCTCTCGAACGCATTGACCTGCCGCTGGCCGTTGCCTCAAATAGCCAACGCCACAGCGTAGTATCCTCCGTGGCGCGTGCAGGGCTGACCGAGCGCGTTGCCGGTCATATCTTCAGCGCGGATATGGTGGAGCATCCCAAGCCGGCACCCGATGTCTATCTGCTGGCCGCCCGTACCATGGGCGTATCACCGGAAAACTGCCTGGTGATCGAGGACAGCGCCACGGGCGTTCGCGCAGCGCTGGCTGCCGGCATGCGCGTGATCGGTTTTACAGGTGCAAGCCACATTCCTCCCGAGCACGGTGAAACACTTAGACGCCTGGGCGTGACAGCGCTGATCAGCCATATGGATCAACTGCCGCAGCAGGTTGCCGCCCTGCGGGAAACGGCCACCAGCGGACACGCCTGACGGCTATCTCTTGCGACCAACCGCATTAGCCCCCATCGAGCGGCCTGTTACACTGCACGTTTTATTTTGCATGCTGCAGGCCCTCCGTGACCGCTACCTCCTTTACCACCCTTTCACTTTCCGATGCACTGCTCGGCAACCTGGAGTCGCTGGGTTATCAGCAGATGACCCCCATCCAGGCCCTGAGCTTGCCGGTTATCCTGAAAGGGGAAGACCTTATCGCCCAGGCCAAGACCGGCTCGGGTAAAACGGCCGCCTTTGGTCTGGGTCTGCTGAATGGCCTTAATACCCGATATTTCGGCTGTCAGGCACTGGTACTCTGTCCTACACGTGAGCTGGCAGATCAGGTCGCTCAGGAAATACGCAGGCTGGCGCGATCAGCCGACAACATCAAGGTGCTGACGTTATGTGGCGGGGTCCCTTTCGGACCACAAATCGCTTCGCTCGAACACGGCGCTCATGTGATCGTTGGAACACCGGGCCGTATTCAAGAGCATCTGCGCAAAGGGACGCTTTCTCTTGAAGGGCTGAATGTCGCTGTACTCGATGAAGCGGACCGGATGCTGGATATGGGCTTTCATGACGCTATCGCCGACATCCTTGGCCAGACCCCGACACGACGCCAAACCCTGCTGTTTTCTGCGACCTACCCCTCAGGCATCGAACAGCTAGCGAGTAACTTTCTACGCAACCCCAAGACCATCAAGGTCGAAGCGTTACATGACGATACCCGTATCGAGCAACGTTTCTATGAAATAGACCCGCGCCAGCGACTTCAGGCGGTTCTTCAGCTGCTTCAGCATTTTCGGCCTCAGTCTTGCGTTGCGTTCTGTCATACGCGCCAGCAATGCCAAGAGGTTGTCGACTACCTGAAGGCGAACAAGATCTCCGCGCTGGCCTTGCACGGGGATATGGAGCAGCGCGACCGCGATCAGGTTCTTGTACAGTTTGCCAATCGCAGTTGCACGGTTCTGGTAGCAACTGACGTGGCTGCCCGTGGAATCGATATCGCCGGCCTTGAAGCTGTCATCAATGTGGAGCTGTCCCGTGATGCCGATATCCACATTCATCGAATCGGCCGAAGCGGCCGGGCTGGCGAAACCGGCATGGCCTTCTCCCTGGTAGCACCTGCAGAGGCCGGTCGCGCGCAAGCCATTGAGGACAAACAAAAGGCGCCGCTGAATTGGCAGTCCATCGATACGCTGACGCTGGAGAACCCTGCCCCTTTGGTACCTCCCACGGTCACACTTTGCATTGCTGGCGGCCGTAAGGAAAAAGTCAGACCTGGCGACGTCCTGGGCGCTTTGACAGGTGAAGCAGGTATTCCCGGAGACAAGGTCGGAAAGATCACCGTTCATGACTATCAGGCCTATGTTGCCATCGAGCGCGACACAGCACGTCAGGCCCTGAAGCGGTTAAGCGAGGGCAAAATAAAGGGGCGCTCTTTCAAAGTGCGCATGCTGTAACTCGACAGCAGCCGGCGGATCACTGTCGGCTGCCTTACTCAACGGAAAGCACCATTTCCAGGCAAATCGAAAAACTCATAAAAAACAACCTTTCAATTGCGAAAAAATATTTCGCCTTTTTACCCTTCCGGCTGAACTTGCTAGGCCAAAGTGATCAAAGATCAGGCTAACGCTTAGGTGGCTAACCTAATAATTCTAGCGGTGTCGCATATCTGATTGATCGACGTTGTACCGCCACGTGAAACGCAAGCAATGAGTTCTATTCATCACTTCGTAACGTTCGTTTTTGTTACCTTGAAATAACCTCTTCTAGATAGCTGTGACCACGCCGTCAAACAGGCTGCTTTCCGGTACGCCTGCGGGGTCGCCACTTCGCTCTAGGCGGCAGCTTACTTCAAGGAAAGTAAAGGCCATCCGGCTTTTACCGAAGCATGAATATCGACTATGACTGGTAAGGACGAGACAGTCTGATGAGAAGATTTACCGTACTCGATAGCTTTCGTGGCCTTTGTGCTTTGGCTGTTGTTCTTTTTCATACGTACGTTGTAAACAGCTTTGCGGAAATGAGCCTGTTTACCAACGCTTACCTTTTTGTCGAATTCTTTTTTGTGCTTAGCGGCTTTGTCCTCTACCACACCTATGGTCATAGACTTTCCAGTCTCACCGACTACAAGAACTTTTTCATCAATAGAACCCTGCGCCTCTACCCTCTGCATCTCACGATGCTTGGAGTCTATGTAGCGCTGGAATGCGGAAAGTACCTGGCTGAGCGCAAAGGCCTGCACTTCAATGACGGTGCCTTTTCCGGCGCAACGGCGCCTCACGAGTTTCTCCCTAATCTCCTGCTGGTTCAGGCCTGGCTCAATAACACCATTACAGGCTCATTCAATTACCCCTCTTGGAGCATTAGTATTGAGTACTACATGTACCTCCTCTTTGGGGCTATTCTGATTCTGGCTCGCAGAGGCCATCTCAAGATCTTTGCGCTAATTTCCCTGCTCTCGTTCATTGTCCTGTGCCTGCCGGAGTCGCCTCTTAAAACGGGCATCCTCAGAGGCTGCTCCTGCTTTTTTGCCGGCGCCTGCACGTATGTCATCTTTACCAAGATCAAGGATTTTCAACTCAGCGCATTAAGCTTTACGGTGCTTGAAGTACTCAGCGTTGGCATTACCTATGCCGTTATCGTCTCTCATCTTGAGTACAAGGGTATTATTGCAAGCGTACTGTTCTGCTGCCTGATTCTGGTCTTCTCGTTCGAAAAAGGCTCTGTCTCACGCATCCTGCAAGGTGAATACTTTGTAAAGTTGGGTAACCTGTCTTTTTCAATCTACATGACTCACGCCGCTATTCTTTATATATTCAAAAGTGCTGCCATCGTATTGTCCAAAGTAACAGGCAAAGAACTTACAACGATGCTGCCGTCGCATGACACTCCGGCAGATCTGATCAAATACATCACGACTGGTGGCGCTGTAACGGATGATCTGGTTGTCTTGGCACAGCTCATTACCGTAGTACTGGTCTCCCGATATACCTACCAGTACATAGAACTCAAAGGCGTAGCGATAGGTAAACGCTTGACCCGCAAGAAAGAAGCTACCACGGAAGCCCTACCTAACGGCTCAATCTGATCTCTTTGCATCCTTATAAATAACCGGCTCTATTACAGCCGGTTTTTTATTGCCTTTAAGCCAGCATATATCTTTAACCCGATAAACAGAATTTGAGAGCATCTTATAATTTACCAAGCCGCTGCTTCGGCCTTTAACAAACCAAAACCAGTAGTAATTTATTAAGCAGATATGTGTCCGTCTCTAACTACTGTAAAAGCGCAGACAATAAAAAACCCTGTAATGCTTGCCGCATTACAGGGTTTCTTCAGCGCTTAATTAAACAACTGGGATAGTTCCAAAACCTTCATCAAGCCCTTTGCCGAAAGGAAATGCCTTGCGAGGTTCGTTGGCATTCAACAGGCCCGGCATTTGAGCCTGAATAACGGCTCGATGTTGTTCAATAACAATGTCCAATGCACGGCTAGGCACAAGTTCGATGTCATCAAACGTAATCACCTGGCCCGGCGCAACAGCACGTTTGAGGACGGAATGCTTCAGCAAGCCGATCGGTAGATGATCAGGGTTTTCCGCAATCTTGACGGCCTCACCGCGCACTTGGAAGCCACCAATACCACGTTCGATGATGTCACCTGCCTTCATCGGGTTCTTAACGACAGCAGCGACACTCAATGTGGGAGTCGTCGAGTTGTTCAGCAAAACGCCACCACCCGCGACCACACGGCGAATCGTCTTGCCGACCTCCAACGAGCAGAGATGGTAAGGACGAACGAGCACATAGTAAGGACCAGCACCCAACTTGAAGTATTCGATCGCAGGTGCCTGATCTTCATCATGGCGGCACACCACAAACACGCCGCCAGCAGGATAACCGCTCGGTACGACATAGTCGACGATAGGCTGACCCAGCTGCTCAGCCATCTGAGCCAACACATTGGCCGTCTCGTTCAAGTTAGTGGATTTGAGGCCTTCCAGTCCCTGACGCGTAATAGTAGCGCCGAAGCCGTTGCCTACGACTACCTGTTCGATCTGCACCTTGGTGCCATCGGTAAACGAGGTTGTCTGATCGATACTGATACCCTGGCGCTTGGCCCAGTACGCCATGTCTTCCGGCTTAGGGTCCAGGTTCAGATAGCCCTTCATGTTGCCGTATACGAGGGGTTTGAAGCCCATCTGTATGGCATCTTCATGCAAGGCAGCCAACGAACCCGGCTGATCTCCTTCAGCCTCTGTCAGGAAGCCTTTTCCGGCCAGATAGGAGCCTGTGGTGACCTGCAGTTCAGCATTGATGGTCACCACCTGCAAACCTGCCTGAAAGGCGCGCTCGATGACCTCTGTACCGTGGTAGACATCACCACTGCATTCAACGATAAGGTCGGAATTGTCCAACACCTCATCCAGCGAATTGGTCAGGCACTCAGGAAGTGGAAAATCCGAAATAGTGTTCAGGCTACGGCGAGTAAAGACCTTGGAAATAACCAGGTCTTTATAATGCTTTGCAATCAACCTTACAAAGCAGCGGGAAATCATGCCTGTTCCGACAACGCCGACACGTTTTACTTGGAGGTTGGACATACGAACGAATCCTTTCAGAAGTGGTAGGTATGCAGCGAACAGAAGAGAAAGCGCTGCATATGTCGTAACTAGGAGTTTGAATTAGTTGGCAGCAAGGCCTTGGCGATTGCCTACAGACATAACGCGTTCACAATCGTGCTGTAGGACACAAAGCTAGTTTAAAAAGTTCCTAGTTGCTTGTTTTATTTCAAAAAATTACTGTCAAAAAGAAAGCGCCAATTTATCTAACGGAATTAATCCTTATAATTCCAGTGGATTAATTAATGCTCTAGATCAAACTACTGCCCGCACAAGCTCGCAAAGCACTTTAAATTAACCCTAAAGCGCTATAACCAGCCTAAATCAAATTCTTAATTTAAATAGCGAATAAGTTTAAAATTGTGACGATTGCAAGACAGTGACCGATAAGGAATTCGCAGGTTAGCTGGTCCCTCAGCTAACCTGTCAGATTTAGGCTGTTTTTACAGCGGTCCAGTACGAGCGCTTGAATAGGTCACGCTCACCCAGAACGACCAGACAGACCAGCAGGCACAGCAGCAAGGCCACTATGTAGGCCACCAACTCTACAAACCCGTCAGGCTGAGGGCTTACATACAGCGTGGCAAACGTAACGGCCAGGGCAGCAGCCGTCCAACGGGCAAGCACTGCAACGCTTAATCCCTTGGGTGATGCTTGATAAAGGAAATAGGCCATGCATAGCGCTTGCACGAAAAAGCCAATCGACAGTGAATACGCAAGGCCATTGGCACCGTAGATCTTGTACAACACAGCATCCAGCAGCACCGTCAGAGCGGAACTGACCAAGGTTATGATGAGGAATGCACGCCCCCTTTGCTGAGCCAGCAAGGCACGTCCCCAGATCAGAGCGAGTCCCATCCAAGGCAGGCCAATAGCGTAAGCCACCACCAGCGAAGCCGTAGCCTGTGTCTGGGCCGCGCCAAATGCACCGCGCTCAAGCAAGACCTTGACTACAGGCTCAGGGAAAGCGATCAGTACCACCGAGGCAGGCACCAGGAACAGCAACGTTGCCAGTGAGGCCTTGCGGGATACAGCATTGAAACGATCGTGCTCGGAATCTGCCCAGCTTTTCGCCATGTCTGGAAACATGACAGCCAGAACCGACAGCGCATAAAGTGTAAGCGGGATGGTAACGATGCGATAAGAGAACGAGAGCATACTGATCGTCCCTTCAGCCAGGAAGGAAGCGAAGAAGCGCTCAGCCAGCATGCATCCCTGCTGTGCGCCTGCGGCCACCAGCACGGGCGCAAAGGTCAGCACAAACTCGAAGCCTCGACTTTCCAGCTTTCCTTTTACTGCTCGGCCAGTCAGATAACCAATCCGCTGATGCTGGATAAAAATCAGTATCACCTGCGGAATCAGCATGCCTGCAAACAGGTAGATTCCGCTGGGATAGAACGCATAAATGCCAATGATGGCGCCTAGATTCATCGATACCGTACGCGCCATCGGCAGGATGAAGATCCGGTCAAGACTCAGCAGTGCTCCCTGACAATACAGGATGGCCTGTACGAAAATCAGGAAGGCGCCTACGGAAAATACCAGCAGTCCCGCATTGACCTGATCAGCCGTCCAGCCGGGCGCCAGTGCCTTGAGTACCCAAGGGCTGCCCAGGGCTGCACACAGTGAAACCAGAAGACCAAACAGCATGACTCGCCAGTAGAGCCACCGACTGGACAGGATGAACTGATCCTCACTTTCTGATCGTATGCGTTGCAGGTAGGGAATCATGGCATCGCGTAACGCGAGGCCGAAAAAATTCTCGAAGAACAGCGGCAGGATCATCGCAACGAAGATGAGGTCCGTTTCCCAGCTAAGCCCGAATTCCTTGGCGATCAACAGATCACGCAGAAAGCCGAGAAGAAAACTCGCAACAGTGATGAGAAGGATAATTACGGTCTTCTTCATGTTTCTTTCCTAGAAAAATTACATCCATACCAAGCCCGATCGCTTGCAAGAAACACAAGGCATTTAGTCAAGACACAGCAGGCTTCGGACTCGATACCACAGCACGGGCTTACCGGCTCCCGTATAAGCCTCCCGGAGCAGATATCACACGTCCGGGATTTTGCTGCTGCACTGACAACGCAATCCTAAAAATATTTCGTAACATTCCTAAAATTTAGGCTTTTCCTGCTCATACCTGGCTGGCGCACACAAAATCTGTGCGCCAGTCTCCATTTAACGAGCAGTCGTTGGCGATCATTCAGCCTTGCAGGCCCTGATAAGCCGCCAGCCACTATAGAGAGCCAATCCCACCGCTCCAGCCAAAGCCGCTGTCTTGGCAGGCTGCTGGCTGGCCTGGGCATACAGACTGTGGCGAAACATGGGACCGGGATTACGTCCCCTTGTAGAGCCACTAGTGACAGGTTCGTACAACGCATCTGACGGGAAAGCATCGGCTGTTTTACTCTGCTGAGCTGCGAACAGCGTCTTTATAGCTATCCAGTCAAATAACCGTGGCGTCAGTTGAGCCGCCCGAGTTATGAGCTTGCTGTTCCCGATGTACACATCCCGCTTGGGCCGCTCAGCGGCGCGCAGGATTGCCCGGGCGACAGTTTCCGGGACATAGGTCGGGGCCGGCAAGTGAGGCGTATGGGCCAGGTAATTCCTGGCCCTGTCGTTAATGGGCGTGTTTGTTGAGGAAGGCCTGATCAAGGTCACGGCTACAGGCACATTGTCGTGGCGAAGTTCTATACGCAAAGCATCCGTGAAGGCTTTGACGGCATGTTTGCTGGCGGTGTAGATACCTTGCAAGGGAGCAACGGCTTCCGATAAGGCACTCCCCAGATTGATCAGGGTTCCACCTTGCCGCTGCCTAAAGTGTTCGACAGCCACCAGTGATCCATTGACCACGCCCCAGAAGTTCGTTTCAAATACTTTCTTGAGGTCAGCCTCACTTACTTCCCAGAGCCGCCCCCATACCAGTGTGCCTGCATTGTTGACCCAGGTATCAAACCCATCAAACCGCTCGACTGCCCTTTTTGCCACTTGCTCCAGATCAGCTCGATTGCCTACATCGGCGGCAACATGAATAGCCTGTGCGCCCCACTGCTGACTGAGCTCATGCTGAAGGGACTGCAGAGCAGCTTCATCACGTGATACCAGTACCAGCTTCGCGCCCTTTTGAGCAGCCATTCGGGCAGTTGCCAGACCAATACCGCTGGTGGCACCGGTAATAACGATCGTTTGCTGATGTAACGGCTTGGGTACAGGTTTCATTAAAAGGCTCCAATAGTCATCTATTCCTATCGGAGCCTTTCAAGCCCTTCAGGATTCCTTCAACCGGATATATGGATGATCAGACGCGGCTATCTGAACGACACCTTGCCAGCAGGGATAGGACGTCCTGGTCAGAAACCGGACAAGAATCCTGATAGTAGGTCTCGATGTGCTTGACGACATCGGGCGTCGCCAAGCAGACCACGTCATCAGCCAGTGCTTTGAGCCCCTCGGTGACGTCTGCAGGCCCAACGGGGGCCGCCCATACCAGACGTGCAGGCGCAGCCTCGGCCAATGCGAACAGCGCAACCCTGGCAGTGCTACCCGTCGCCACGCCGTCATCCACCACAATGACTGTACGACCGGTAATCACCATTGGATCGGTATAGCCGCGGTACAGCCGCCTGCGCCGCTCGATACTGTCTATCTGTCGGTCCCGCTCCGCCTCGAACCATCCGGCTGGCGGGTTGAGATACTCCAACATTGCCTGGTTTGCTACCCACCGCCTGGCAGCCCCATCAGTAACAGCCCCCAACGCCATATCCTTGTTACCTGGTGCGCCGATCTTGCTCACCATCAGCACATCCAGAGGCGCCTTCAATTCTCTGGCGACCTGATACCCCACCGGGACACCTCCGCGAGGTACTGCCAGTATGATGGGGTTATGGTGGATATACGGACGCAGCCGCGCAGCCAGCACCTGCCCTGCCTGGCTGCGATTCTTGTAAAGTACTGCCGGGCTCCATGCTGGTTTCATTGCCTGCCCTATGCCGTTCGGTCAGCCACCGATTGGTTGTTTACGGATCTCTACCTACCTATTTATAGACCCAAAACTAAAAATGACTCACCGGTCACAAATAAAACTCAGTAAGCCATCCAGAGATTTAGAAAGCGATTATCAACGCCTCACACTTTAGTTTTTGTCACGTACCGGCACCTTTATGACGAAACAGCAGCTCTACCAGCACATCGTGAATACATTGCAAAGTGACCTTCAGGCCGCCATAGCTGCCGCGCAGGCTGCGCATGAAACGGCGACACATGAAGAGAACGTAGCGGAAAACAAATACGACACTCGCGGACTCGAAGCGGCATATCTAGCGGCTGGCTATTCAAAGCGCATAGAAGAGATTCAGCAGTCCTTGCAGGCTTACCGTAATCTCGTCATACGTACCCACGAGGCGGAACATGGTGTTCAGCTGTCTTCCCTGGTCGTTGTCTGCGATACCGTAGGCAAGCAACAAACCTTTTTCCTAGGCCCGGCAGGAGCGGGTCTTAAAATCAGGACGGATACCGGAGACGTCATGGTGATCACACCCAATGCACCGCTCGGGCAGGCGCTACTGGGAAAAACCGAAGGGGAAGAGATCAGCCTTTCAATCGGCAGCACAAAGCAAATATTTGAAGTTGTATCAGTCGAATAAACAGGCCTTTCCGGGTTTTTCTTTGCTCAGGTGCTGGTCAAAGCCAGTCTGGAAAGCTATACTGTATATATAAACAGTAATGACGAAGGCGATGAGGTGATGAATGGCCGTCGAAGTCTTGTACCGCAGCAGCCGAGATCCGGAGCGCTTATTCATGGATAAAGCTGAAGCTGATCGCTATGACAAAATGCTGGAGCTTGCTGAGTCTCTGGCAGAAGTATTACAGAAAGCCGTACCCGATTTGACTGACAAACAGGCAGAAGATGTCGGTATCTACATGGCTCGTCATCGCGATCTATTCGCCAAGGCGTTCAAGAGTCAGCCCGATGTGCTAGCCGAGCTGAACGGAAAAGAATCTGTCTGATTACAATGTTGCCGAGGCTGCCTTTTCCTGGTCTCGCCAGAGCAGGAAAACACGCAGATCAAACTCGATCTGGTGATAACCCGGCAACATATGCTCGCATAACTGATAAAAGGCTCTGTTGTGCTCGTGCTCCTTTAGATGCGCAAGCTCATGGACCACAATCATTTTCAGAAACTCGGGCGCTGCCTCTTTGAACAAAGAGGCAATCCTTATTTCCTTTTTCGCTTTGAGCTTGCCGCCATGTACGCGTGAAATGGCCGTATGTAACCCTAGCGCTTTCTGCATCACATCAAGCTTTGCATCGTAAAGCACCTTGTCTATACCAGGCGCATTCTTGAGGTGCGTCTGCTTGATCTCCAGGGCGTAGGTATAAAGTGCCTTGTCGCTTTGTATGGAGTGAGACCCAGGATAGCGATTGGACAGGTATGTCTGTAGGCGGCCTTGTTCAAAGAGCAGACGAACCTGCTCCTGCAGTGAAGCCGGGTAGCCTTGCAGGTATTTAAGAGAAGCCATGATTGGTCGTGTCACTCGCTACCGTGGTGGGACCACTGACGCCTGAATAGTGAACCAGCCCACTATTGTAAAACACAGTCGACCTCCGCTCCTAAAAATGCGAGTCAGGTACAGCAAAGTGCCATCGAAACCGTGTAAAAGCGTGGGCAATCCTGTGGTTTATATCTGGCTGTTTCGCTGCAAATGCCGTGACGCTTGTCGTCTCTTTCATTCAGCGATCAGCATCGACCATACCCTCAGCGTTGCAATGGAATGCATATGTCTCATACCGACTTGGCTATAAGCGGAGAAGAGCTGACCCCGCGTGCTCCAAAGGATTTGGCTGCTGATCTCTTGCAGCAGATCGGCCTGGACGCTCAATCCGCTGAACCCGCCTCCTCTTCCCCTGCGGAAGCAACACACGCATCGAGTTCTGCCTCGCCTGCATTATCCGAGGTGCTACCGCGCTCACCCTTCAGCCTTTTGCACATGCTTCACCTCGTACTGGTTGTGACTGGGTGTGCAGCGATCGTGCTTTTCTACGTGGCGGTGGTTACCGTTATTGCCGCCCTCCTGTTCATAGCACTGCCTGCACTCGATGTACAAAGCCTGACCTCAGTTGAATTACCTGAATGGGGGCCTCTCGCAGTAAAGTCTTTCCTGGCCTGCCTGGGCGGATTCATCCTGTTCTTTACCGCAAAGCCTGTATTCACGGCTCGTCGTCGCGAGAAGCCAGCCGTCATTCTCGCACCAGGGCAGGATCCAGCACTCTGGGAATTCGTGGTTCCTTTGTGCACAGCCATGCAAGTGCGTACCCCTACAGAAATTCACCTGAGCAATGAAGTGGATGCCAAGGTCCACCTAGCTTCCGGCTGGAAAGGTCTGGTTAAAGGCGATCTCACCTTGACGCTGGGGCTACCGTTAGCGGCAGGCTTTTCCAGGCAACAGCTTGCCGGCGTCCTGGCGCATGAGTTTGGCCACTGCGCCCGGCGCTTCAATATGCGGTGCTACTACTTTATCAATTTCTGCAATACCTGGCTGGACCAGCGGGCCCACTTCAAGGACGCACTGGGTGAGCGCCTCAAGCACCTTAGCGAAGCTGAAACCTCGCGAGTGACCAACCTGGGTGTTCTGGTCGCTCGCATCGGCATGCGTCTGCCACGCCAGTTTCTGCACTATTGCTTTTTGCTTAGTTACCGCCTCTCCAAGCCTGCCTGTAAACGGTTGGAGTTAGAGGCAGACCGTTATGCAGCACAGATTGCAGGCAGCGATACGTTTCGCGCCGCCACCCTGCATCATCATGCGTTGCGCTGGGCATTCAGGCAGGCAGATCGCCAGAACGTGAGTACCTGGAGCGAAGGCGCGCTGCTGGCAGACATGCCACAGGCTGCTGCCCTGGGCGCCACCCGACTCGATATCGAGACGCAACGCCGCCTGGAGGCCAAGCTGCGCGACAGGCAACGCTATTGGCGTGTTCATCCTGCCGATGTCGAACGTATCGAGGCAGCAGAAGCCTTGGGTAGCACAGCGCTGATAACAGATGCGTCTCCTGCTACCGGGCTATTCGAATACTTCTCTCAGTACTGCCGACAAGTCACGACTGCGTACTATCAAAAACTTGGACTCGATGTGAGCCTAACTCAGTTTCGTGAAGCCAACGCAGCTACCTTCGATATGGACCAGAACAACGAAACTGCCTTTCTAAACAGGTGGACGCTGGGTCAATGGGCTGACCTGCCCTGGCTTCCTCTGCATGCGCCTGCCGGTAAAGAAAAGGCCACCATGGACTGGGCGGCCGTCATCTCGGCCTTGAAAAACCGCACAGAGGAAACAGGCCTCAACTGGCAGCATGCACAAAAAGAAGTGCAGCGGCGCTTTACGTTAGCTTATTGTGATGAGTTGAACGCTCATCAGATCACAAACCATATCCATGGCGTAAACACGTTTGATCCAGAGCGTTATCTGAACGAGTACAGGAATATCGATACCTGGCAAAGCCCGGCTCGTACCGTCATGAGTGACGTGGCAGCGCTGCTCCGCCAGCGTATCGACCTGACGCTCAAAAGCCATCATCCGGGGCATGCACAAGCCCGCGACCTGGCCCAGTTGCTGTTTTCCCTCACCGAGCTCTATCCCGATTATGAGCGACTGCGCGAGTCGCAGTTATTGGTCAAGGAATACAACAGTCTTCATCGTCTACAAGGCAGCATGCAGACCCACCAGCTTAGCCACTATGCGCTTCTGGACTTCCGGACCCGGACACAACGCCTGGTAAAACAAGCCGAAGCCATCAAGCAATATATCTTGCCCGGCGAGAGTATTGGCGGTTACCTCAAGCAGCAACATCCCTACCTTGAAGCCGAAGCAGGTCCCCTCCTCGACTTCTACCAGAAAAGTGATGCCTTGCTTGAAGCGTTTACCTATTGCTATCGATACACCTTCAACCTGCTTGCCAAGTGGTGTCTTGAGGCTGAAGCCGCCAAGGGACTCTAAATTGCAGCCAATAAAAAGCCCGCATCGAGGCGGGCTTTTTATTAAAGCGTGATCAGTTGACCTTGGGGTCCAACTCACCCTTTGCATAACGCTCGAACATTCTGTCCAGCGAGATCGGCTTGATCTTGGAGGCTTGGCCTGCAGTACCGAACGCTTCGTAGCGAGCGATACAAACATCACGCATGGCCGATACCGTCTTCGCCAAGTATTTACGCGGATCGAACTCGCTGCGATTCTTCGCCATGAATTCGCGAATCGCACCGGTAGAGGCCAGACGCAGGTCGGTATCGATATTCACCTTACGAACACCGTACTTAATGCCCTCAACAATCTCTTCGACCGGTACACCGTAGGTTTCCTTGATGTCACCGCCATACTCGTTGATGATGGCCAGCCACTCCTGAGGGACGGAGCTGGAGCCGTGCATGACCAGATGAGTATCTGGAATGCGTGCATGGATCTCCTTGATACGCTGGATGGAGAGCGTATCCCCAGTTGGCGGCTTGGTGAACTTGTATGCACCGTGGCTGGTTCCGATGGCAATTGCCAGGGCATCAACCTTGGTAGCCTGCACGAACTGGGCAGCCTCTTCCGGATCAGTCAGAAGCTGGCTGTGGTCCAGTGTGCCTTCAGCGCCTACACCGTCTTCCTCACCCGCCATGCCGGTTTCCAGGGAGCCCAGGCAGCCCAGCTCACCTTCTACCGAAACACCGCAGGCGTGGGCAAAGGCAACGGTTTGCTGAGTAACGCGCACGTTGTATTCGTAGTCAGAAGGTGTCTTGCCGTCTTCTCTTAGAGAGCCGTCCATCATGACCGAGCTGAAACCCAGCTGAATGGAACGCTGGCAAACGTCCGGGCTGGTGCCGTGGTCCTGGTGCATGACTACGGGAATGTGTGGAAACTCTTCAACGGCAGCCAGAATCAGGTGACGCAGAAACGGCGCACCTGCGTACTTACGAGCACCTGCAGAAGCCTGCACAATGACCGGAGAATCGGTCTTGTCGGCTGCTTCCATGATGGCCCGCATCTGCTCGAGGTTGTTAACGTTGAAAGCTGGTACGCCGTAGCCAAACTCGGCTGCGTGGTCCAGCAGCTGACGCATGCTGATGAGTGCCATGGTGATCCTATCTCCCGGTATGGACCTATTATGTTTTCAGCCTGCACCACTGGCAGGCTGTTTTTCAAGCAAGAGCAGCGCACTGCTCTTGCTGTATCGTTTAACTCGTCAATTTCGAGTGATCACTCGGTCCGCAGACTACGTCCCGCTTAACGGCAACCATCCGCACTTGTTGTCTGATCGGATGCACCGGTTGTCGTGGCTACCCGCTCATCATTCTGGCCGGTGGGTGTTGCAACGGAGACCGGTGGCGGCGAGAAAGCACGACAGGCCTTGTCGGATGTTGCTCCGGCACAGCCAGCCAGCATGAGGCAACTAAGTACAGAAAAAGCAGCGAGACGTATCATGGCGGTTATCCTTTAGCGCGTTGTTCCAGGACTTCGACCGCCGGAAGAACCTTTCCTTCCACGAACTCAAGGAATGCACCACCGCCAGTGGAGATATAGGAGATCTTTTCACCTATACCGTACTTGTCGATAGCCGCCAGGGTGTCGCCACCGCCAGCAATCGAAAATGCCTCGCTGTCAGCAATGGCTTGAGCCAGCACTTTGGTGCCATTACCGAACTGGTCAAACTCAAAAACGCCGACCGGGCCATTCCACAGAATAGTCTTGGCCGATGTGAGCAGCTGGGCAAATTGCTTGGCCGTTTCTGGGCCGATGTCCAGAATCATGTCGTCATCCGCAACATCGCTGATGGATTTAACCGTTGCTTCGGCAGACTCAGCAAATTCCTTGGCGACGACCACGTCGACCGGCAGAGGCACGCTGACCTTGGCAGCAATGGCCTTGGCCGTATCGACCAGCTCGGCTTCGTACAGAGATTTGCCTACCTTGTGACCAGCAGCAGCCAGGAAGGTATTGGCAATACCACCGCCTACAATCAACTGATCGCAAACACTGGACAAGGAATTCAAAACGTCCAGCTTGGTAGAGACTTTAGAGCCCGCCACGATGGCAGCCATTGGACGCGCGGGCGCCTTGAGGGCTTTGCCCAGCGCATCCAGTTCGGCGGCCAGCAGCGGACCGGCTGCGGCCACTTTCGCAAACTTGGCAACACCGTGGGTAGAGCCCTCAGCACGGTGAGCGGTACCAAAGGCATCCATGACGAACACATCGCATAGCGCGGCATACTGCTGAGCCAGCTCATCAGCGTTCTTTTTCTCGCCCTTGTTGAAGCGTACATTTTCCAGCAGAACGATATTACCCGGCTGTACATCAACACCGCCCAGGTAATCCGTCACCAGCGGAACCTCACGATTCAAAGCCTTGGACAGGTATTCCGCTACAGGCTTCAAGCTGTTCTCGGCGCTCGCCTCACCTTCGGTCGGTCGCCCCAGGTGCGAGCAGACAATAACAGCAGCGCCCTTCTCCAATGCCAGCTTCAGCGTCGGAAGCGCGGCGACCAGACGAGCATCGCTCTTGATCTGTCCATCCTTTACGGGAACGTTCAGGTCCTCGCGAATCAGGACACGTTTACCGTTCAGATCGAGGTCGCTCATTTTCAACACGGACATGTATGCAATCCCTTCGTTGTGCTTGTTCAGATCGGCTTGGCGACGCGCAAGAAATGACTTGCCACGTCGATCATGCGGTTGGCAAAGCCCCATTCATTGTCGAACCAGGCCAGCAGATTGACGAGCCTTGGCCCCGATACACGGGTTTGACTGCCATCAACGATGGCGGAATGAGGATCATGATTGAAGTCGCAGGAAGCGTGCGGCAACTCGGTGTAGTTCACCAGATGCTGCAAAGGGCCACCCATCGCAGCCTCGCGGAGCAGACCATTAACTTCCGAGACAGTGGTATCACGCGAAACATGACAAGTGATATCCAGCGCCGAAACATTTACGGTCGGTACACGAATGGCCTTGGCCTGAACGCGCCCCGCCAGCTCCGGCAACAGGCGCTCGATTCCACGATCCAGCCCTGTAGAGACCGGAATGATCGACTGAAAGGCCGAGCGGGTACGGCGCAGATCATCGGCGTGATAGGCGTCGATCACGGGTTGGTCATTCATGGCTGAATGAATCGTGGTTATCGAGACGTATTCAAGACCCACGACTTCGTTCAAAAGTTTCAACAGCGGCACGCTGCAATTGGTGGTGCAGGAGGCATTCGAGACAAGCTTCTCAGTACCGCGCAAGCTGCCCTGATTGACGCCATACACAATGGTGGCGTCTACGTCGCTTTCGCTGGCCATCGGTTGGGAAAACAAGACGCGGGGCGCACCGGCTGCAAGAAAACGCTCACCGTCTGCACGGGTGCTGAAGGCGCCAGAGCATTCGAGAACCAGATCGATGCCCAGACGCCTCCAGTCAATGTCGTCAGGATTGGCGCAGCGCTGCACATGCATGCTGCAGCCATTGATACGCAAGCGATCCCCTTCTATAGCAACTTCGCCGGGAAAACGTCCGTGAGTCGAGTCGAAGCGTGTCAGGTACTCCAGACTTGGCAGGTCAGCCAAGTCATTCAACGCCACGAGTTCGAAATCAACCGAGGCGCTGCGCTCATGTAGCGCACGGACCAGGCACCGACCGACACGGCCGTAGCCATTGAGCGCAACACGATAAAGAGAATCAGCCATGAAAGTGGGTTTCGGTGTCCAGAATTGAATAAGCAATGGCTAGTGATGTTACAAGTGTAGCCTGAGCAATGACACACTACACAAGCCCTAAGTGTAGGCTTTCAGACAATCTAGGCGAGCGAATCCAGAAAAGATTAGCGTAGCCCGAAGCGAGTTTGCTGAAGATGCCGCTTCATTTGCAAAATAAAACACGCTTTTTCGTAGTCGATAGACGGATTGGCTACAAAATACTGGAACACCACGGTGTCGTTGATTCTAAAACACACTCTGAGATCATGAGTATGGCAAAAGAACCTTTCTCAACGATCTTAATGAGTAATTGGGGCTGGTATTACAAAAATAACGGTGTTTATCTGGTAAACAGCAAATAATAAAAAACGCCACGGTTCTCACCGTGGCGTTTTCATTACCTCACTGGAGAATCAGTCCTCAAGCAGCTCGTTTGCAACTGCCAGCACGTTATCCAGCGTGAAGCCGAAATGCTCCATCAGTGCCGGCGCCGGAGCCGACTCACCATACGTTGTCATGCCGATCACACGACCATCCAGGCCAACGTACTTGTACCAGTAGTCCGCAATACCCGCTTCAATGGCAATACGGGCACCGACCTCAACCGGCAATACCGATTGACGATACTCGGCGCTCTGACGCTCGAATGCGCTGGTGCAAGGCATGGATACCACGCGGACCTTGCGCCCTTCCGCGGTGAGCTTGTCGTACGCTTGAACAGCCAGCGACACTTCCGAGCCGGTAGCGATAAAGATCAGCTCTGGCTCACCTTCACAGCTCTTCAGCACGTAGCCACCGTGGGCAATGGCCGCTTCGGTTTCGTTGTCACGCAGGTGATGAGGCAGATTCTGGCGAGAGAAGATCAGCGCTGACGGGCCATCCTTACGCTCCAAGGCCGTCTTCCAGGATACCGCAGCCTCGACCGCATCGGCAGGACGCCAAGTGTCCAGGTTGGGCGTATAACGCAGGGATGCAATCTGCTCGACCGGCTGGTGCGTCGGGCCATCCTCGCCCAGACCGATGGAGTCATGGGTGAAGACATAGATGATGCGCTGCTTCATCAGTGCCGACATACGCACGGCATTACGAGCGTATTCCATGAACATCAGGAAGGTGCCGCCGTAAGGAATCAGGCCACCATGCAAGGCCACGCCGTTCATGATGGCGCTCATGCCGAACTCGCGTACGCCGTAATACATGTAGTTGCCGGAGGCGTCTTCCTCGACAACCGGCTTGCAGCCCTTCCACATCGTCAGGTTGGAGCCGGCCAGGTCGGCCGAGCCGCCCAACAACTCAGGCAGTAGCGGGCCAAAGAAGTGCAGGCAGTTCTGGCTGGCTTTGCGGCTGGCGATGGTTTCGCCCTTGGCAGCCACCTCACGGATGAACGCCGACGCCTTTTCATCAAAGTCAGCCGGCAGCTCACCGGCCATACGGCGGGTAAACTCGGCGGCCAACTCAGGATAAGCCTCAGCGTAAGCGTTGAATCGCTTGTTCCACTCGCTTTCCGCTTTAGAGCCTGCGTCCTTGGCGTCCCATTCGGCGTAGATATCCTGCGGGATTTCGAAGGCAGCGTGTTTCCAGCCCAGCGCTTCACGGGTGGCCGCTACTTCGGCGTCACCCAAGGCTGCGCCATGGGATTCTTCCTTGCCCTGCTTGTTGGGCGAACCAAAACCAATGATGGTCTTGCAGCAGATCAGGGTCGGCTGGTCGCTCTTGCGAGCCGTCTCCAGTGCCGTCTTGATTTCTTCCGGGTCGTGACCGTCGACGTTACGGATCACTTGCCAGCCATAGGCTTCGAAGCGCTTGGGCGTATCGTCGGTAAACCAGCCGTGGACTTCGCCATCAATGGATATGCCGTTGTCATCATAGAAGGCGATCAGCTTGGACAGGCGCAGCGTGCCAGCCAGTGAACAGACTTCATGAGAAATGCCTTCCATCATGCAGCCATCACCCATGAAAACATAGGTGTAATGGTCAACGATATTATGGCCTTCGCGGTTGAACTGCGCCGCCATGATCTTTTCAGCCAGGGCGAAACCCACTGCGTTGGCGATGCCCTGCCCCAGCGGGCCGGTTGTGGTCTCGACACCGGCGGTATAGCCGTACTCGGGGTGGCCAGGCGTGCGGCTGTGAAGCTGACGGAAATTTTTCAGATCGTCGATGGAGAGGTCGTAACCGGTCAGGTGCAGCAGGGAATAGATCAGCATGGAGCCGTGACCATTAGACAGCACGAAGCGGTCGCGGTCGGCCCACTTTGGGTTTACCGGGTTGTGCTTGAGGTAATCGCGCCAGAGCACTTCGGCAATATCGGCCATCCCCATAGGGGCGCCGGGGTGGCCGCTGTTGGCTTTTTGTACGGCATCCATGCTGAGCGCGCGGATGGCGTTGGCACGGTCACGACGACTGGGCATCGCTGATCTCCTGAAAGGGGGTCAAACGTTTAAAGGAAGTTTTATTGTGCCTAGCCGGGCACGCAGGAGCAATCCGAACGGTCATATCCAGCTTGGCTTCAGCCACGTTAATGGTTCGTCATGGCCTCGATTGCGTGATGGCCTCCGCCACCAGCTCCAGAAACCAGCGCAATGCAACAGAGGTGTCACTGCGCTCATGCCAGTGCAGCGTGACTTTAAAGCCCGGCGCGTCGAAGGGCAGGTTATATACGCGCAATGCATTGCTAAGCACCTCACCATGACCGGCCTCTTTCAATATCAAAACTTTTTGATGCTTCTCTTGCAGCTGGTCTCGGCGGCCACTAGACTGCGCACCCATGAACCATTTGCGCGTGCCTACATTTCGCCATGATGACTGCGACGAGCTGGCCGCGCTGTGCAAGGCGGGCGGTGATCCGCTGCGCCTGAATGTGTTACGTGCCTTGGCAAACGATTCGTTTGGTGTACTGGAGCTGGCTCATATCTTCGATACTGGGCAATCCGGGATGAGCCATCACCTGAAGGTACTGTCACAGGCGCGACTGGTGGCGACACGCCGGGAAGGCAACGCGATCTTTTACCGTCGCGCCCTGCCCCGGCTGGACGCCCTGGGTGGCGCGCTGCACGCAGCGCTGCTGGCAGAGGTGGACGGGTTGCAGTTGCCAGCTGAAGCGCAGGCACGTATTGAGGCTGTACATGCTCAGCGAGCCGAGGCCAGCCGGGATTTTTTCGCCAGGATGGCAGACAAGTTTCAGGCACAGCAGGATTTGATTGCCGGATTGCCTCAGTATCAGGAGAGCCTTCTGGCCCTGCTGGACACGATGGCTTTTTCGCCAGTGGCAACAGCGATCGAGATCGGGCCTGGAGATGGAGGATTTCTGCCTGAACTGGCAAGACGCTTCACGTCGGTCACGGCGATTGATAACAGCCCAGCCATGCTGGAGCTGGCGTGTCAGCGATGTGAGCGCGAGCAATTGAACAATGTGTCGCTGGTATTGGCCGATGCCTTGGACAATGCCTTGCTGAGCGCCGACTGCGTGGTCTTAAACATGGTGCTGCATCATTTTGCGGCACCTGCTGAAGCCATGAAATACCTGGCGGACTGGGTCCGTCCCGGTGGCAGTTTATTGATTACAGAGTTGTGCAGCCACGACCAGAGTTGGGCCCGGACGGCCTGCGGCGATCTCTGGCTCGGGTTCGATCAGGAGGAATTGGCCCGTTGGGCCGTTGCCGCAGGACTTGTGCCAGGCGAAAGCCTCTATATAGGTTTACGCAATGGCTTCCAGATCCAGATCAGGCATTTCGCCCGTCCTGGTTCGTAGAAGATGCATAGGGTTGGCAGCTTGTTTGTCCAATCCGCAAGAGTGACTGTTTTAGACATGGCCTTCGGGCCGCCTCACCCACCGGTATATAGGAACCGTTAGATGAGCGAATACTCCCTGTTTACCTCCGAGTCCGTGTCTGAAGGACATCCGGATAAAATTGCCGACCAGATCTCCGATGCGGTGCTCGACGCCATCATCGCAGAAGACAAACACGCCCGTGTAGCCTGTGAAACGCTGGTCAAGACCGGTGTAGCCATCGTTGCCGGTGAAGTGACCACCTCCGCCTGGGTAGACCTTGAGCAGCTGGTTCGCGATGTCATCGTCGATATCGGTTACAACAGCTCCGACGTCGGTTTTGATGGCGCTACCTGCGGTATCGTCAACATTATCGGCAAGCAGTCCGTGGACATCGCCCAAGGCGTTGACCGCAGCAAGCCGGAAGACCAGGGTGCAGGTGATCAGGGCCTGATGTTCGGTTATGCCTGTAACGAAACCGACGTGCTGATGCCTGCTCCGATCCGCTTCTCCCACGCACTGGTCGAGCGCCAGGCCGAAGCTCGCAAGTCAGGCCTGCTACCTTGGCTGCGTCCGGATGCCAAGTCCCAGGTGACCTGCCGTTACGATGGCAACAAGGTTGTAGGTATCGACGCAATCGTCCTGTCTACCCAGCACAACCCCGAGGTCAAGCACACCGACCTGCAGGAAGCTGTGATGGAGCTGATCATCAAGCACGTCATTCCGGCTGAACTGCTGCACAAGGACACCAAGTTCCACATTAACCCGACTGGCCAGTTCATCATTGGCGGCCCGGTGGGTGACTGTGGCCTGACCGGCCGCAAGATCATTGTGGACACCTACGGCGGCATGGCCCGTCATGGCGGCGGCGCGTTCTCCGGCAAGGACCCGTCCAAGGTTGACCGTTCTGCGGCATACGCGGGTCGCTATGTTGCCAAGAACATCGTAGCCGCCGGCTTGGCTGACCGCTGCGAGATTCAGGTGTCCTACGCCATTGGCGTGGCTCAACCGACGTCCATCTCGATCAACACCTTTGGCACTGGCAAGGTGAGCGACGAGAAGATCATTCAGCTGGTTCGCGAGCATTTCGACCTGCGTCCCTACGCAATCACCAAAATGCTTGATCTGCTGCACCCGATGTATCGTGCTACAGCGGCTTACGGCCACTTCGGCCGTACTCCCTATGAGATGACTGTGGGTGAAGATACGTTCACTGCATTCACCTGGGAGAAGACAGACAAGGCTGAAGCGCTGCGCGCGGCGGCTGGCCTGTAAGGCCGCAACCGACAAGAAAAACCCCGCCTGGTGCGGGGTTTTTCTTGTGCCTATTCGAGGCCGGACATCATCTGGATTGCACGGCGTAGATCATCGTTCGTACAGTCAGAACAGGCACCTTTGGGCGGCATGGCGTTTACACCTTTGATGGCGTTGCGCAGCAGGCCATCCATTCCCCCTTTCTGGCTCGCCAGAACCTCCCAGCTGGCTTTGTCACCTATTTTTGGGGCTCCCAGGAGCCCACTGGCGTGGCAACTTCTGCAACTGCGGTCTATGACCTGAGCGGGATCTTTCCCGGCAGGCTTTTGCTCATGGCTTCCCTTACCGGACTCTGCAAGGCAGTCCTGCCCTTGAATACAAACCTTGCCCACCGGCGCCAGCCGCTTCTCCAGAGCGTCTCTGTCTACCTGTTCGGCCTGTGCAGAGAGTGTCCAGATCAACAGCATAAAGGCATATACCAGGATGCCTCGGGCGTTCATACCAGGTTTTTTGAGCACTGCTAGAAGTTGGCCGGAGTCGTGGCGCTGATCAAACGCGCCGGCTCATCGAATGGATTACGGAAGCGATGCGGGCGGCTGCTTTCAAAATAATAACTATCGCCTGATTCAAGCAGGTAGGTTTCTCCACCAACCGTAAGCTCCAGACGGCCTTCGATCAGCAGTCCTGCTTCCTCCCCCTCATGAGCCAGCATATCCATGCCAGTGTCGGAGCCTGGCGGGTAGGTCTCGTCGAGAAAGGCAATGGCGCGGCTGGGATGTGCCTTGCCGATCAACCGCATACTGACGGTATTGGCGCCACTGGAAATGTCGATCAGCTCGCTGGCCTTGTATACCACTTGAGTAGCGGACTCGTCCGCAAGGTCCAGGGAAAAGAACTCCACCAGGGACATGGGAATGCCGCTCAGGACTTTTTTCAACGAGCTGATAGAAGGACTGACACTGTTCTTCTCGATCATCGAGATGGTGCTGTTCGTCACACCGGCCCGCTTGGCGAGTTCACGTTGTGAGAGACCTTTGAGTTTGCGAATGGTTTGTAGACGAGCACCGACGTCCAAGGGTGATGTCCTCCTTCTCATGACAGACAGGCAGAGGTGAACGGCAGGCGCCGCAGAGCGCCGGGCGCGCCGTATCATGGCAACAGCGTTCAGTATTTACAACAGAACGATGGAAAATCCTGCGCAACCCGACGAGCGCGGTGTTTTAACGGTTATTCACCCGTGTATTGGCGTGGAACCCGTTTCAGGTTGCAAAACAGCTGATAGGGGATCGAGCCACAGAGACCGGCCAGCTGACTGGCGGATACTTGCCTACCCCAAAGCTCTACCTGACTTCCCACCCCCGCTTGCGGCAGGTCCGTGAGATCAACCGTCAGCATGTCCATCGATACGCGACCGACAAGACGAGAGGCATGGCCATCAATCATGACAGGAGCGCCATCAGGCGCGTGCCGTGGATAACCATCCGCGTAGCCCATGGCGACTACACCAATACGGGAGGGCTGGCGGGTAACAAAGCGTGCGCCATACCCAACCGGTTCACCAGGCGGTAGCTCACGCACACTGATGATACGTGACTCCAGCGTCATGACCGGCTGTAGCTGGTCGGCCACAGGCTGTTCGGTTTCAAATGGCGTAGCGCCGTACAGCATGATGCCAGGACGAATCCAGTCACTGGGCACTTCTGGCCAACCGAGCACGGCAGGCGAGTTCCGCAGACTGGTTGCGCCTTCCAGGCCAGCCGTAGCCCGCTGAAAGGTCTTGAGCTGACCGATAGTGGCTGAGCAATCCAGCTCATCGGCACGGGCGAAGTGCGTCATTTTCACAACCTCGTCAACCTTGCCCGTCGCCTTGATCCGCTTATAGGCTGCTGCGTAATCCTCAGGAAAGAACCCTACCCGGTGCATGCCGGAGTCCAGCTTCAGCCAGACCTGGATAAGGCCTGATAGAGCCGTACGTTCAAGCGCCTCGATTTGCCAGGGCGAATGGATGACGCACCACAGATTGTGGCGAGCGATCAATTCCAGCTCGCTGGCTTCGAAAAATCCTTCCAGCAGAAGTATCGGTGCCTTGATACCGGCTTCGCGCAGCTCCAACGCTTCTTCGATACAGGCAACCGCGAAACCATCCGCCTCATTCATCAGTGCCTGCGCACATCGAACAGCACCATGTCCGTAGGCATCCGCCTTGACAACAGCCAGCGCCCTTGCCCCGTTACTGAGTTCACGAGCAAGCCGATAGTTCTGGCGTAAGGCGTTAAGGTCGATCAAGGCACGGGCGGGGCGCATGGTTATCTCTCAGAAAACAGGCGGGTAATGAAAAGACAGGACGTATAAAAAACCCGGCAGGCGCCGGGCTCTTTGGTTCTTTATTTACGGTAGCGCAGCCACCACGCTCATTTCGACCAGAATTTCCGGTTCACAGAGTTTGGCTTCCACAGTTGCCCGGGCAGGCGCTACACCTTCAGGCAGCCATTCGTCCCAGACACTGTTCATGCCGGCAAAGTGGGCGTCGATATCTTTCAGATAAACCGTAACGGACAGAATATGGTGGGTATCCGTACCGGCTTCCTTGAGTAGACGCTCGATGTTGGCCAAGGTCTCACGAGTCTGTTGTTCCACACCGGAGTTCAGGTCTTCACCGACCTGACCGGCCAGATAAACAGTACCGTTGTGAACAACGATTTCACTCATGCGGCGATTAGTGTGCAGGCGCTGGATGGCCATTCTTACGGGTCTCCTTGGAGTCGCTATAGCGAGAAATATCAAGGCCTTCGGCGCTGATCTGTGGACGTTTCCTACCGATGACATCCGCCAGGAAACGTCCGGAGCCGCAGGCCATGGTCCAGCCCAGTGTACCGTGACCGGTGTTCAGAAACAGGTTGCGATAACGGGTAGCGCCGACGATCGGAGTACCATCCGGTGTGGTGGGCCGTAGTCCAGTCCAGAAAGTTGCCGCCTGCAGATCCCCTCCCTGCGGGTACAGGTCGTTTACGATCATCTCCAGGGTCTCGCGGCGGCGGGGATTAAGCGAAAGGTCATAACCCGATATTTCCGCCATGCCACCTACACGGATACGGTTATCGAAACGCGTCAGCGCCACTTTGTAGGTTTCATCCAGAATCGTGGACGTAGGGGCCATATCGCCATTGGTGATCGGCACGGTAAGCGAATACCCCTTGAGCGGGTATACCGGTGCCTTGATGCCAATGGGTGCCAACAGCTGAGGTGAGTAGCTACCCAATGCCAGGACATAGTGATCGGCTGTTACCAGCTGACCGTCAATCCAGACGCCATTGAGACGATCTCCTACCGCTTCGAGCCGTTCGATCTTCTGACCAAAGCGGAATTCCACACCCAACTGACGCGCCAGCTCGGCGAGGCGATTGGTAAAGAGGAAGCAGTCACCTGTCTGGTCATTCGGCAACCGCAGCGCACCAGCCAGCTTGTCCTTGACATGGGCGAGCGCAGGCTCGGCGCGGGCGATACCGTCGCGATCCAGCAACTCATAGGGTACGCCGGAACGTTCCAGCACAGCGATATCCTTGGCAGCGGCATCGACCTGCTGCTGCGTTCGGAATACCTGAGTCGTCCCTAACTGGCGTCCTTCGTAGGCAATACCCGTTTCGGCACGCAGCTCATCCAGACAGTCGCGACTGTACTCGGACAACCGCACCATGCGTTCCTTGTTGATCGCATAGCGCTCGGCCGTGCAGTTGCGCAGCATCTGAGCCATCCAGAGGTACTGATGAATATCGCCGGTCGGCCTGATCGCCAGAGGCGCATGCTGAGTCACCAGCCATTTGATGGCCTTGAGGGGCACGCCAGGAGCCGCCCACGGCGAGGCATAGCCAGGAGATACCTGACCTGCGTTGGCAAAGCTGGTTTCCAGCGCAGGGCCTTCCTGGCGGTCCACCACCACCACTTCAAAACCGGCCCGCGCCAGGTAATAGGCACTGACGGTACCGATTACACCACTGCCAAGCACCAGTACTCGCATAACTGTGTCTCCTCGCCGCGAAGAATCGCCTACGTTTCATAAAATCTGAGGCAGATATGAAAAGTATAAAAAGCCTTAAGCAGTGGTATTCACTGAATGAAAGGCTATATTTGGTGTAATTCTTCGGTTAAGACACTATTTTTGGAGACGCCCAGGTATGCGAACCCAGCACCAAGCGAGACGCGAGCTCGACAAGATCGATCGTAACATCCTGCGTATCCTGCAGGAGGACGGCCGCATCTCGTTCACCGAGCTGGGCGAGCGAGTCGGCCTGTCCACGACACCCTGCACGGAGCGGGTACGCCGGCTGGAGCGGGAAGGCGTGATACTGGGCTACTCGGCGCGCCTGAATCCGCAGCATCTCAAGGCCAGCCTGCTGGTCTTCGTCGAGATCAGTCTAGATTATAAATCGGGTGATATCTTTGAGGAGTTCCGCCGCTCCGTCCTGAAGCTGCCTCACGTTCTGGAGTGTCATCTGGTTTCCGGCGCATTCGACTATTTGGTCAAGGCACGCATTTCAGAGATGGCGTCCTATCGTAAGCTTTTGGGTGACATCCTGCTCAAACTGCCCCATGTGCGGGAGTCGAAGAGCTATATCGTGATGGAAGAGGTCAAGGAGTCCCTGACGCTTCCCGTACCGGACTGAGCCAGGTCTGCACTTCCCTGGCTTGGCGCAGGCGCCTACAAACGTTTATTGTCCGACCTCAACGCTTCGCCAGGATTGTCTTTCATGGATGCAACGACCCATTCATCCACTGACCCACACGCACATGCTTCGTCTTACTACGCGGCAACGGTTAACCGAGCGCTGCAGTTCGCCTCGCTCAAGGGTGAGACTCGGGCAGATGTCTGCGTTGTAGGGGGCGGGTTCTCCGGGCTCAATACGGCTATTGAGCTGGCAGAACGTGGGTATTCGGTTGTGCTGCTAGAGGCCCACCGGATCGGCTGGGGTGCTAGCGGGCGTAACGGCGGACAGCTGATCCGAGGCGTTGGCCATGATGTCGAGCAGTTTCGCCCAGTCGTTGGGGATGAGGGCGTACAGGCATTCAAGCAGATGGGGTTTGAAGCGGTAAACCTGGTACGCCAACGTATCGAGCGCTACGGCATCGAATGCGACCTTACCTGGGGTTACTGCGACCTGGCCCTGAAACCGCGTCACCTGGAAGATTTCCAGGCCGAACTGGAGGAGTTGCATCAACTAGGCTATCCCCATGCGGTTCAGCTCGTTGCGCGCGACAGAATCCGCTCCGTAGTGGGTTCGGAGCGCTACCTGGGTGCGCTCATAGACTCCGGCTCCGGTCACCTGCACCCGTTGAACCTTGCCTTGGGCGAGGCAGCCGCCGCCCAGTCACTGGGGGTGCGTCTGTATGAGCAATCTGTGGTCACTCACATCGAGTATGGGTCGGAGGTATGCGTTCATACTGCGCGAGGTCAGGTGCGAGCCGAAACGCTGGTCCTCTGTTGCAACGCCTATCTCCAGGATCTGGAGCCGGCCCTCTCCGGGAAGGTGCTTCCGGCAGGCAGCTACATCATTGCAACTGAGCCACTTCCCGAAGCGTTGGCCGAGGAAATCCTGCCCCATAATCGAGCCGCGTGCGATCAGCAGATTACTGTCGATTATTTTCGACTCTCACGTGATCGCCGATTGTTGTTCGGAGGCGCCTGCCACTATTCAGGCCGTGACCCGAAGGACATAGCAGGCTACATGCGCCCCAAAATGCTGAAGGTGTTTCCTCAACTCGATAGGGTCACCATCGATTTTCAGTGGGGCGGCATGATTGGAATCGGGGCCAACCGGCTTCCACAAATCGGTCGCCTCAAGGATCATCCCAACGTTTTTTATGCCCAAGCTTATGCCGGCCATGGGCTGAACGCCACGCACCTGGCAGGCCATTTGCTCGCGGAAGCCATTGCTGCCCAGTCGACAGGGTTCGACCTGTTCAACAGCGTTCCTCACGCCACGTTTCCAGGAGGGCAACGCTTCCGCTCTCCCCTGCTTGCCTTGGGTATGCTCTGGTATCGCCTGAAAGATGCCTTCCACTAAAAAGCCGCGGCAGTTACCCGGCGCGGCCTTTTGAACGCAAAGCGTTTACAGACCAGTATTCAGGCTGGTTGCTTCGTCTGCGCCGATGTGGATGTTCATGCATTGAACCGCTGCGCCTGCAGCCCCTTTGCCCAGATTATCCAGACGAGCCACCAGGGTCAGACGCTCCTCATTGCCGAACACGAACAGGTCGGCGCGGTTGGTATCGTTGCAGCCCTGTACATCGAAGAATCCCTCGTCAAGATTGCCGGCATCCTCAACCGGCATGACGCGAATGAACTGCTCGCCCGCGTAATGCCTGGCGTATGCCGCCTGGATCGCCTCGGCATTGGCGCCCTGGGCCAAGTGCCTGACATGCAGAGGAATCGTCACGGCAAGCCCCTTCAGGAAACTGCCCACAATTGGACTGAATACGGGCGCCTCATCAATACGACTCTGCACCTGCATCTCAGGGAGGTGCTTATGCCCCTGGGTCATGCCGTATGGCCGTGGACTGGCCAGCTTGGGCTCATTCCCAGCCTCGTAATCGGCAATCATCTTCTTGCCACCACCGCTGTACCCCGTGAGGGAAAAAGCCGACAGTGGATAATCAGGCGGTAGAAGGCCAGCCTCCACCAGAGGGCGAACCAGCAGGATAAATGCCGTGGCGTGGCAGCCGGGATTGGCAATGCGCTTGCTGGTACGGATTTTTTCACGCTGCCCAGCGGCCAGCTCAGGCAGGCCATAGGTCCAGCTGCTATCGGTACGAAACGCCGTGCTTGCATCGATGATGCAGGTGTTGGGATTATCTACCAGCGCCACGGCTTCGCGAGACGCAGCATCGGGCAGACACAGAAAGGCTACATCCGCTGCGTTGAGGAAACGAGCACGCTCGGCTGGATCCTTACGCTTGTCATCGGCGATACGTAGCAGCTCGATGTCATCGCGGCCGGACAGATAATCGAGCAGACGCAACCCTGTGGTGCCTTCCTGCCCGTCAACGAATACTTTGAACGTCATGACTTGCCCTCATGCAAAACGCGCCGGCCAGGCGTTGTATGAAACGGACCTAACAGCCGCAATGGAACATGCATTGTAGCCAGACCCTACTGCTTGACGCAGCCCTATTGCCAAACAGTTATCGGCCTGATGATCGGATCAGCACGCTTCATTGCCCTGCTGGGTGCGCTTTTTACCGGTACAGCAGGCGGCGTCACGAGGCTGTACCTCCTTCATTTCAACGTGTTGTGTCTGGAGAACACTGGTGGTTGAAGCCACAGTAAAATGCCGTCCTGAACTTGGATATTGCCATGCGACACCTGCCTGCGCTGCCCTCTCTCAGATCAATCCATTTGTCTGTTCATGGTTGTCATTGGCTGGCACGCTGTGCCTTGGGTGTATTACGCGCCGTCTACTGTATGCTGCAGAAATGGCAGCAGAACGCCAAAACGCGAAGACAGCTGGCTTTTTTGAACGACCGTGAACTAGCGGACATCGGTCTGACCAAAACTGAGCAACAATGCGAGCTGAACAAGCCGTTCTGGCGCTAGTCTTGTAAGGACGGTACATACCGCGCCTTATTGTTCAGGAGAGATTCATGACCCGTTTGCAACTGCTGGGCGCTGCTGCCCTGCTCAGCCTGTCTACTGCTGCGTCAGCATCCAGTTTCTTTGTGACCACCGACATGATCGTCGACGCCATTGATGCGACGTCCGACGCCACATCCGGTATCACCCATTCCATTCGTGACGACAAGATCGTCCTGGCTGCACGTGACGATGCCGCCAGTTTTGTGGCTACCGAAGGCGGCATTCGCGGCGTACGCCTGGAAGCGGCCCTGGATCGTATCCGTGCCCTGCAACCGCAGCTCGAGGCAAGCGACGCTCAGCTGGCCCAGGCCATTCTCACGTTGTAAGTCCATCGGAACGGCACCGCTGGTGTCAGCGGTGCCGTTCCGTTAGCCTTGGCCTGTAGTTTTTCTTGAAAGAGTTACCCTACCTGCCTATGCGCCTGTGTTATCTGTTCATTCTAGGCATTGCCGTTACGACCACGCCCGCCTTCGCGTTCGATCCCACTACAGGGTTTATTGTTCGCAGCCTCTATGTCACCAGCAAGGTGACGTCCGCTCCGTTCGATAACAAAGTAGTACGTGATGCACGTGACGATGCGGCATTATTTGTTGCCAGCGGCGGGGCTCAGCGTAGCGTTGAGCTTGAATCCGCCTTACGTTGGCTGCGTTCACATAATCCAACGCTGACCGCCAGCGATGAGGAACTGGCTGAGGCCATCCTCGCTCAATAAGCTGCTTTACCGTTCCGTTCAGGAGATTTTCCATGCGTCGTTCCTTACTTCTTGCAGCCGCGCTAGTTCTGGGTACGTCCAGCGCCGCGCACGCTCATACCGTTGTGGCGACCAGCAACATCATCGTGCGTGCGCTGGATCGCAGTATCGATTTCACTTCCGATACCACGACCTCCATCCGTGACATGAAAGTGGTGCAGGAAGCCCGTGGCGATGCGGCCAGCTTCGTTGCATCCAATGGAGACATCCGAGGCGCTCAATTGGAAGCGGCCTTCATGACCCTGCGTGAGCGTCTGCCGGAAGCACGCCAGGCCAGTGATACCGAACTTGCCCAGGCGATCCTTGCACTGTGAAACCTGCCCTTCGCCGAGCGCTCCTGGGAAAGCTCGGCCGCCTCGCCAGACCAAGCCTTCTCTGCACCGCGTTTATCGCCTGGCTAGGGGCCGGTAACGCTCACGCGGCGTTGAACCTGCATCTGGACGATCACTCATTGTCGCCAGAGCAGGCCCAGGCCACCCAGCAGTTACTCAACGAGGCACTAGGCAAGCTGCCTCCCCGCTTCAAGCAAGCATTAGATGAGGATATCTCCGTCCGCTGGAGCCAGGACCTTGAGCCGCAGGCATACGGTCGTGCAGACCGTCGTACCCTGCTGCTCAATGAGCGCCTGCTACCGGCATTGACTGACGGCAGCGATGCTCATATTCAAACCGGTCGCCCCCATGGCACCCAGCGAGAAGAAATGCTGGCGACCGTTCTGCATGAGCTTACTCATTTTTATGACCGGGAGCGGGCCTGGATTCCAGCTGAGCGCAGGGAAATAATTGCTTGTAGTACCCTGGCCTCCTCAACAAAGTCCGCTGACCTTCCTATCCATTGCCAGGGTCAGGCCGGTCGCCGCTACACTTTGTCCGATGATCCCCGCCTGCTGGATCTGGCCGGCTGGCAGATCAAGGTCAAAAAGCATGGCGCCCGCGAGAGTCGCAACAATTTCATTGCACGCAGCCCCGATATCTACGAGGTAACCAACCCTCGTGAGTTCGTAGCAGTGAACATGGAGTACTTCCTGCTGGATCCCAGCTACGCTTGCCGTCGCCCGGCCTTGGCGCGCTATTTCACCGAGCACTTTGGTTGGTCTCCTCCTCACGATACCTGCTCCAGCAAACTACCCTATCTGAACGCGGGCAGTGACTTTGGCAAGACCCCGCTAGGCTGGCTTAATCCTGAGCGCGTCTACGAGGTGGACTATCTGTTCGCCGAGGGTAACGAGCATGTCATGAGCCGCTGGGGACACAGCATGCTGCGCCTTGTCGTGTGCGCCCCCGGACGTCCGCGTGGCCCCGACTGCCGCCTGGACCTGCAGGAGCATCTTGTGCTGTCGTTCCGGGCCTTCGTCAACGATGTACAGATCTCCAATTGGGATGGCTTGACCGGTTCCTATCCTTCCCGGTTGTTCGTGCTTCCGCTGGCTCAGGTAGTCGAGGAATACACCAAGATCGAGCTGCGCGGCCTGCAATCCGTTCCGCTCAAACTCAGCCGTCAGGAAATCGCCGATCTCCTGGAGCGGACCGCTCAAACCCACTGGGGTTATGACGGGCATTATTACTTTGTCTCTAATAACTGTGCCGTCGAGACCTTCAAGCTCCTGCATGATAGCGTGCCGCGTCTGCAACAGACTCCGCTCGACAGCATTACGCCAATCGGCCTGCTGGACGCCCTGCGGATAGAGAGCGTCGCCGATACCTCCGTATTGAACGATCAACGTGAAGCCTTGCGCCTGGGTTATCGATTCGACTCCTTCCGGGACCGCTTCCAATCCATGTTCAAGGTTGCTCGTGATCGGCTTAACCTACCTCAGCAGAAAGTCGAAGACTGGCTTGAGCTGGAGCCACGGCAGCGCCGCGAATGGTTCGACCGAGCCGACCTGCGTACCAGTGCCGCGTTGCTGTTACTGGAGCAGGCGGCGCTCAGACGCGAGCTGCTCCGCGCCCAGAATGAGCTCAAGGATCGCTACCTGGGCCAAAATGGCGTTCAGGAGAAGGCTCGCTTCAGCAAGGCGGGCGATGCGCTGCAGCAACTGCTGGCCGATAGCGGCTACCTCAGCCGTCCGTCAGAGCTGCTGGGAGCAGGCGGCTACGGCCTTCCTCAGCCGGGCGAGTGGGAAAAGCTGACTGCCGAGAGTCAGCGTCGCCAAGCGCATCTGCTCAGCCTGCGCGAAACCCTCAATACGGAAGTGCGTTCTCTACTGGACAGCAAGATCCAAAACGGCCTTGATGACACCGAAGCCAACCTCAAGCAGTTGGGTGATCACCTGAGAGCCTTGCACAAAGCTTCGGGAGGACTGGAGCTGCCATGAGGCAGCTCTCTATTTTTCGCGTCATTCACAAGTACTGGGAACTGCTAATATTGTCCGTGCCTTGATCTATAACGATAAGAAACCAACTGGCTGCGCCCTCTGTGACTACCACCCTTCTCGCTCTCTGGCCGCTGTTCGCCCTCATCGTGGCGGGGTACTGGATGCGCCAAAAAGGCTTTCCTGGCGACGCGTTCTGGCCCGCAGCGGACCGACTCAATTACTTCATTCTTTTTCCATCGCTTCTGTTCAACAATCTCGCTACAGCACCACTTGATGACCCCGCTCTGGCGCAAATGGCGCTGGCGGCCCTGACGGGGCTGGGTGCTTTATGGATTGCCCTGTTGCTTGCCAGACGCTTTTACCACTGGCCTGCCGAGCGGTTCGGCGTCATTGCCCAGGGCACCCTGCGCTTCAATACCTACCTGGGGCTAGCAACCGTAGGCAGTCTACTGGGCAAATCGGGCCTGGGGCAGGCTGCGTTACTGCTGGCCCTGATGGTGCCTACCGTAAATGTCATGTCGGTTTGGGCACTGAAAGCCGAGCGCGGCGCTCGCTTGGGTGAGTTGTTATTACCCGTCCTACGCAATCCCCTTATCCTGGCCTGCGCAGCAGGCGCGTTGGTCAATCTGCTGGGATGGGGACTGCCCTTTGGCACGGATCGGCTACTGGGGCTTCTGGCAGCAACCAGCCTGCCTCTAGGACTTTTCTGCGTAGGCGCCGCCCTGAAACTTCAACAGATCGCCGGCGAATGGCGAGCCATTGGCACCATGACACTGTTCCGCCTGCTGGCATGCCCTCTCCTGGCAGGGTTGATCGCTTACCTTCTAGGCCTGCCACCTCATGAGAGGCTTCTGCTCGTTCTGTTTTTCTCGCTGCCTACCGCACCGACCGCTTATGCATTGACCCGCCAGCTGGGTGGGGACAGCGCGCTCATGGCAGGTGTGATCACATTGCAGACACTTGTGGCTGCGTTCACATTACCACTGGTGATTTCGCTGCTGGGGGGCAGCCTCCCGCAAGGTTCATGAAAGCTTGCCCGGTTAGGATCAATTATCCAAAGGGTTAATGGCCCACTTATGGCAATGCCATGACGTGCACCTGCGGTACTAACAAAAACAAAGGATTAACTCCATGATTCGCTTGTCCCCAGCAGTGGCCCCCGCCGCTCCATGCCTCTCCATACGCTACTCGTGAGCCCTGAATCACGCTTCGGTCGTTTCTTTACCTTTCACGCGTAACCGTTGGAGTTTCCCATGCTGACATTCCTTGGCTTCGCCATGGTCGTGACCTTCATGTTTCTGATCATGACCAAGCGGCTTACCCCTCTCATTGCGCTCACTATGGTCCCGATTCTCTTTGCCGTACTGGCATGGGCGTTGGGTAGTCACTTTGCCAGCCTTGGGCATATCCAGCTCAATTCGCTCGGCCCCATGATGCTGGATGGATTGCGCACACTGGCGCCTACTGGCGTGATGCTGCTGTTCGCCATCCTCTACTTCGCTATCATGATTGATACCGGCCTGTTCGATCCGGCAGTTCGCTGGATTCTGAAACTGGTAAAGGGCGACCCGCTCAAGGTTGCCATCGGTACGGTCTTCCTGACCCTGGTGGTATCGCTCGACGGTGACGGTTCGACGACTTACATGATCTGCGTGGCAGCCATGTTCCCGCTGTACAAGCGTCTGGGTATGAATCCGCTGATCATGACGTGCCTGATGCTGCTGTCCAGTGGCGTCATGAACCTTACGCCTTGGGGTGGCCCGACGGCACGCGCAGCCAGTGCGCTGCACGTAGACCCGGCAGATGTTTTTGTCCCGATGATCCCTGCCATGCTGGCTAGTATTGTCTGGCTGTTTGTCCTGGCCTATCTCTATGGACGTCGTGAACGGGCGCGCCTGGGCATTCTGGAAATCCATGAAAGCGAAGGTGCCAAGGTTACCGTTTCTCAGTGCGAAGAAGCCCGCCGTCCTCATCTGCGCTGGTTCAACGGTCTTTTGACCCTGGCCCTAATGGCAGCGCTGGTCAAAGGCATTCTGCCCATGCCAGTGCTATTCATGATTGCCTTCGGCATCGCCATGACTATCAACTACCGTAATATTGATCTGCAAAAACAGCGTGTTGCCGCTCATGCGGAAAATGTTCTTGCGGTAGTTTCATTGATTTTCGCCGCCGGGATCTTCACAGGCATCCTGTCAGGCACCGGCATGGTGGACGCTATGTCCAAAAGCCTTTTGGCCGTTATTCCAGAAGCGCTTGGCCCGTATATGGCTGTCATCACTGCGCTGGTAAGCATGCCGTTTACCTTTTTCATCTCCAACGATGCGTTCTACTTTGGCGTACTGCCCGTATTGGCCGAAGCAGCTGGTCACTACGGTATCGCTCCAGTGGAAATTGCTCGTGCGTCCATCGTAGGCCAACCGGTGCATCTCTTGAGCCCATTGGTACCTTCGACCTACCTGCTGGTGGGTTTGGCTAAAGTAGAGTTTGGCGATCATCAACGCTTTACTTTGAAGTGGGCAGTCGTGACATGTCTGGCTATGCTGGTAACAGCTTTGTTACTAGGTGTGTTTCCGCTGTTCAGTGGTACCTGAAATAACGAAATTTTCACATTTACCTGATTAGTTTTGTCGGTTTGTTTTCGGTACTCGTCGTACCGACGTTAATGAAGAGGAATTGGAATGGAGTGGCTGACAAGCCCGGAAATCTGGGTGGCTTTCTTTACCCTGACGGCCCTGGAAATCGTATTGGGTATCGACAACATCATCATGATCTCGATCCTGGTGAGCCGTATGCCCAAGGCGATGCAACCACGCACACGTTTCTTCGGCCTGGCACTGGCCATGGTGACACGGATCCTGCTGTTGCTCTCGATCACCTGGGTGATGCGCCTGACGGCCGATCTTTTCCATGTGTTTGGCCAAGGCATCTCCGGGCGCGACCTCATTCTGTTCTTTGGTGGCCTGTTCCTCCTCTACAAGAGCAGTACCGAGATCTATCACGGCCTGGAAGGTGAAGAGGAAGAAAGCGACGAGCCCAAGGGCAAGGGCGGCAGCTTTATCGCTACCATCGTCCAGATCGCGATCATCGACATCGTGTTCTCGCTGGACTCGGTCATTACGGCAGTGGGTATGGTGCAACATGTACCGGTGATGGTTGCGGCGATCATTGTTGCAGTACTGGTGATGATGCTGGCAGCGGGTGGTATCAGCAGCTTCATCGACAAGCACCCTAGCCTGAAGATGCTCGCACTGTCCTTCCTGATCGTAGTAGGTACTGTACTGATCGCTGAGAGTTTTGAGATTCACGTACCCAAGGGCTATGTCTACTTCGCCATGGCGTTCTCGCTGGCAGTGGAAGCCATCAATATCCGCATGCGTACCGCAGCCGCCCGCAAGAAGGCCCAGCAAGGGCATCCTGTGAAACTGCGTAAGAATACGCCGTAAGCCCTACGGCAGTGAAAGCCCCGGTTTACCGGGGCTTTTTTTATGGCTTCCGTTCACCAGGCATAAAAAAGCCCACCCGCCTTTCAGCGAGTGGGCTTTTCAGTCGCGCGGTCGGGTTATTACACCTTGCTGCGCTCGTAACGCTTACGATCGTTTTCGTTGAGCAGCTTCTTGCGCAGACGAATCGACTTCGGGGTTACTTCAACCAACTCATCTTCAGCGATGAATTCCAGGGCCTGTTCAAGGGTGAACTTGATCGGCGGAACCAAGGCGATAACCTCGTCCTTGCCGGAAGCACGCATGTTGTCGAGCTTCTTGCCCTTGGTGGGGTTGAGCACGAGGTCGTTATCACGGCTGTTGATACCGCATAGCTGGCCTTCATAGATTTCATCACCAGGCGCGAGGAACAGCTTGCCGCGGCTTTGCAGAGTCTCCAGCGAATACGTCAGTGCAGTACCGGTAGCCATGGACACCAGTACGCCGTTCTGACGGTTGGTGACTTCACCTGCCTTGATCGGGCCATAGTGGCTGAAGGTCGAGGTCAGGATGCCAGTACCCGAGGTCAGAGTCAGGAAGTTATTACGGAAGCCGATCAGACCACGTGCCGGAATGGTGTACTCCAGACGAACACGGCCTTTTCCGTCAGGGATCATGTTGCTCAGATCGCCCTTACGCAGACCCATCTGCTCCATCACGGGACCCTGGTGCTGCTCTTCGATGTCGATGGTGACGTTCTCGTACGGCTCCTGCTTCTCGCCGTTTTCGTTCTCGATGATCACCACCTCTGGACGGCCTACCGCCAGTTCAAAGCCTTCACGGCGCATGTTCTCGATCAGTACCGACAGGTGCAGCTCACCACGGCCAGAAACCTTGAACTTTTCAGGAGATTCGCCCTGCTCAACACGCAGTGCCACGTTGTGCAGCAGCTCCTTGTCCAGACGGTCCTTGATGTTACGGCTGGTCACGAACTTGCCTTCCTTGCCAGCGAACGGCGAGTCATTGACCTGGAAGGTCATCGAAACGGTCGGCTGGTCAACGGTCAGCGGAGGCAGCGCCTCGACGGTCTGCTGGTCGCACAGGGTATCGGAAATGAACAGCTCGTCCATGCCGCTGACGCAAACGATGTCACCGGCCTGCGCCTCAGGAACCTCGACACGCTGCAGACCGTGGTGACCCATGATCTTCAGGATGCGGCCGTTACGCTTCTTGCCATCGGCACCGATAGCGGTTACCGGAGTGTTGGCCTTGATGGTACCGCGTGCGATACGGCCAATGCCGATCACGCCAAGGAAGCTGCTGTAGTCCAGCTGGGAGATCTGCATCTGGAACGGGCCGTTCACGTCGACCTGGGGGGCCGGTACGTGGTCAATGATGGCCTGGAACACGGCATCCATGTTGTCGTCCATCTTCTCGTAGTCCATGCCGGCAATGCCGTTCAGGGCGCTGGCGTAGACGATCGGGAAATCCAGCTGCTCATCGGTGGCGCCCAGGTTGTCGAACAGGTCGAAGATCTGGTCGATAACCCAATCAGGACGCGCGCCCGGACGGTCGATCTTGTTCACGATCACGATCGGACGCAGGCCCGCCTTGAACGCCTTCTGGGTCACGAAACGGGTCTGAGGCATGGGGCCGTCTTGCGCGTCCACAACCAGCAGTACGGAGTCAACCATCGACATTACACGCTCTACTTCACCGCCGAAGTCAGCGTGACCGGGTGTATCCACGATGTTGATGTTATAGCCGTTCCACTTGATCGCCGTGTTCTTGGCCAGGATGGTAATACCACGCTCTCTTTCCTGGTCGTTGGAGTCCATGACGCGCTCGCCTTCAGCTTCCTTGCGGTCCAGAGTACCGGACAGCTTCAGCAGCTTGTCTACCAGCGTGGTCTTGCCATGGTCAACGTGGGCGATGATGGCGATATTACGAAGATTCTCGATCACTTTTTCAGTCTCGTTATCAAGTTGAGCCGGGCCGCAGCGGCTGATCACAGCAAGCCCGACACGACATTCAGCAAAATTCATTCAAGCCCAAAGGGCATTTAATCCAGAGAAACAAAGGCGCCAATGAGATCTGCGCCTACGAGCAGCCCGACAGGCCTGCCCTCAATCCCGGTCGGGAGGGCGATGGCGAATGCTGCCGCCAAACAGCCCGGGCTGTTTAGTCCGGGCGATAAACACGTACATTCGCATGCCCCTCATTGAGCAAATGATGAGCATGCAGGCGACTCATGACACCTTTGTCACAGTAGAGAAGGTACTGGCGATTCTCGTCCAGTTCCTTGAATCGATTGTTCAGTGCAAAGAATGGCATAGCCTGCACTTCGACACCGTCCACGGCCAGAGGATCATCCTCCTGACTATCTGGGTGACGAATGTCGAGCACGATCTGACCAGGCAGCGCCTGGCTGACTTCCTCAACCTTCAAGTCCTTGCCAAGCTCGTCGATCACCTTGTCGACTGTCATCATCGTAGCGCGCTCAAGGGCTGCGTCCAGGATGGCCATGTCGAATTTGGTTTCTTCGTGCTCGATACGGTAGCCCTTGGCCTTGGTCGTCGGGTTCACCGAAATCACGCCGCAGTACTCCGGCATGTGCTTGGCAAATGCCGCCGTGCCGATCTGTTCGGCCGTGTCGATGATGTCCTGCTTGTGACTGGCCAGCAGTGGACGCAGCACCAGCGTATCGGTGACACGGTCGATTACGGCCAGGTTGGGCAGGGTCTGGCTGGAAACCTGCGAGATCGCCTCGCCCGTGACCAGCGCATCGATGTCCAGGCGCTCGGCCATGCGGCTGGCTGCGCGCAGCATCATGCGCTTGAGGATAACACCCATCTGGCTGTCATCCACCTTAGTCAGGATCTCGCCAACCACCTCTTCGAACGGCACGCTGATAAACAGCACGCGCTGGGAGCGGCCGAATTTCTCCCACAGATAATGGGCAACTTCCATAACGCCCAATTCATGGGCACGCCCACCCAGGTTGAAGAAGCAGAAATGACTGACCAAGCCGCGACGCATCATCTGGTAGGCGGCAACGGTTGAGTCGTAACCACCGGACATGAGCACCAGCACCTGTTCGAGGGCACCCAGTGGATACCCTCCCAGACCGTCGTGCTGCCGATCAATCACGAACAGGCGGTCATGGCGGATCTCAATGCGTGCAAGCACCTCGGGATCCTTGAGGGAAATCCCCGCACCGCCACAGCGCTGGCGCAGCCCGCCCCCGACGTAGCGCTCTACGTCCATGGAGCTGAAATCATGTTTGCCGGCCCGCTTGCAGCGCAAGGAGAATACCTTGCCGCGAATGCGCTCACCGAAATGCTGAATACATTTGTCGAGGATGTCTTCGAAGTCGCCCAGCGGATATTCATGGACCTCCAGGAAATGACCGATCCCTGGCGTGCAGGTCAGGCGCTCGATCATCTCGCGCAGAACCTTCGGCTCGGTCTGCCGTGTTTCGACTTCCAGGTTATCCCACTCACCCTCCACCGTCAGGTTCGGGTCCAGATCCCTCAAGACCACCCGGATATTCTTCGCCAGCTGGCGAATGAAACGCTTGCGCACCGGACGACTTTTGATAGTGATTTCCGGAAAGACTTTGACGATGAGCTTCATGAAATTTTAAAGAAGAGCGGAAACTACGAGAAAAGGTCGACAAGTATAGCTCAAACTGAAAGTTCTGACTTCCATTGGTCTAAATACATAAAAGCACCAATTTGGTGCTATAAAAAATATAAAGCACGCTTTTGGTGCTCGGTGGTCTATTCCAGAGGCACCATTAACGGCCAAGGCCTAGTGTTAGTGCGGCCCTGTCCATTACAGGGCACTGGCACGCTACTTGCTCCCTTGTGAGGCAGTAGCCCTTAGGCGAGGATAGGGCTCTTCTGAAAGCGCAACCGTTTTCAGAAGTGCCCTTGCTACGGGTACACCTGATCCTGGGAGTTACGCCAACCGCTCCCAGCCTCAATCCCTCTGGAGGAAAACATGTCGAAGGCGGTTCAACTGATCAAAGAAAACGACGTGAAGTGGATAGACCTGCGCTTCACGGACACCAAGGGAAAGCAGCAGCACGTTACTATGCCCGCTCGCGACGCCCTCGATGAAGACTTCTTCGAACACGGAAAAATGTTCGATGGCTCCTCCATTGCTGGCTGGAAAGGTATCGAAGCTTCCGACATGATCCTGATGCCGGACGACAGCACCGCCGTGCTGGATCCGTTCACTGAAGAGCCGACCGTCATCCTGGTCTGCGACATCATCGAACCGTCCACCATGCAGCCTTATGAGCGCGATCCCCGGGCTATTGCCAAGGCCGCTGAAGAGTATCTGAAGTCCACCGGTATCGGTGACACTGTATTCGTGGGTCCAGAGCCCGAGTTCTTCATCTTCGACGAAGTGAAGTTCAAGTCTGACATCTCCGGCTCCATGTTCAAGATCTTCTCCGAACAGGCGTCCTGGAACACTGACGCTGATTTCGAAAGCGGCAACAAGGGTCACCGTCCGGGCGTCAAGGGCGGTTACTTCCCGGTTCCGCCGGTTGACCACGACCACGAAATCCGTACGGCCATGTGTAATGCGCTGGAAGAAATGGGTCTGGTTGTTGAAGTTCACCACCATGAAGTGGCGACTGCCGGCCAGAACGAGATCGGCGTGAAGTTCAACACGCTGGTAGCCAAGGCGGACGAAGTCCAGACGCTGAAGTACTGCGTACACAACGTCGCTGATGCCTACGGCAAGACCGTAACCTTCATGCCGAAGCCGCTGTATGGCGATAACGGCTCGGGCATGCACGTTCACATGTCTATCTCCAAGGAAGGCAAGAACACGTTCGCAGGCGAAGGCTATGCCGGCCTGTCCGATACTGCCCTGTACTTCATCGGCGGCATCATCAAGCATGGCAAGGCTCTGAACGGCTTTACCAACCCGTCCACCAACTCCTATAAGCGTCTGGTTCCCGGCTTTGAAGCACCGGTCATGTTGGCCTACTCGGCTCGCAACCGTTCCGCCTCGATCCGTATCCCCTACGTTTCCAGCCCGAAAGCCCGCCGTATCGAAGCGCGCTTCCCGGACCCGGCGGCCAACCCTTACCTGTGCTTCGCTGCACTGCTGATGGCGGGCCTGGATGGTATCCAGAACAAGATTCACCCTGGCGATGCTGCCGACAAGAACCTGTACGACCTGCCGCCAGAAGAGGCCAAGCAAATCCCGCAGGTATGTGGCAGCCTGAAGGAAGCACTGGAGTCCCTGGACGCTGACCGCGCGTTCCTGACCAAGGGTGGCGTCTTCACTGATGAGTTCATCGATACCTATATCGAGCTCAAGAGCGAAGAAGAGATCAAGGTTCGCACCTTCGTTCACCCGCTGGAATACGACCTGTACTACAGCGTCTAAGCCACCGGTTGTACAGCAGAGGCCTCCTTCGGGAGGCCTTTTGCTTATGGGCGCTTGTCATAAGGGCCTGTCAGTGCAACGCTTATGACTTACCTCTTTCTTCATGTGACGCCAGTGTCACCCTAGGAACAGATATGCGCCTGCTGTTCGCCAGCCTAGTGTTTGCCATGACCTTGCCTGTTCACGCCGAAATCTATCGTTCGGTAGGCCCGAATGGCCAAACAGTCTTCAGCGACCAGCCGCCAGCGAATGCGCCTGCCGAACGGGTCGAACTGCAGCGCCCCAACACCGTGAAAGCCGAGACGCCGGCGTCGACTGCGCCCTCTCCGTCCCCGCCCGACACGGGCGCAGCCACGAGTCAGCCTTATCAAACCCTGCGCCTGGATGCGCCTGACGATGAAGCGCTACGAGCGAATAATGGCACTTTTTCCATCAGCGCGACCATAACGCCTGCCCTGTCGCCCGGCCATGAACTTCGCCTGCTGGTGGATGGGCAACCTTATGGTGAGCCGACCCGAGCACCTTTTTTTCATCTGACTAACATAGACCGTGGCACACACAGCCTGGCCATAGAGGTGGTCGAAGGTACACGTGTCGTACAACAGAGCGAGCCCGTTGAGATCACGGTGCAACGCATCAGCCTCAACAGTCCGAGTCGTTGATCCTTACCGATGCGCTTCATTTATCTGCTTGTACTACTCTTCCTGACGCAGCCGACCTTTGCAGCCGTGTACACCTACACCGATGCCGAAGGTAACCGCATCTTCACGGACAGTCCTCCAAAGGGCATCAAGGCCAACCCTGTCACGATTCAGCCTTCCAACAGCATGCCGTCGCCTGCTGCACCACGCACGATCAAGCTGTCACCCTCTAATCCGGATATTCGTAAACCGGTGCAGCCATCCGCCCCACCGCCACCTGCTCAGATCGCGTCCTACCAGATGCTGCGCATTCTTGTACCGGAGCCGGACGCTACGATTCGGAGCAATGCCGGTGAGCTGATCGTAACAGCCACCAGCGATCCAGAACTGATGCCTACTCATTTCTACCGGCTGATTCTGGATGGCCAACCCGCAGGAGCCCCTGGGCGCAGTCCGGTATTTCCACTTGAAAACCTGGATCGGGGCACGCATCAGATCGCGGTGGAGATCGTTACGGAAGGCGGCGTCGTGGTCGAGCGTACGCCTAGCCAACCTTTCCATATGAAGCGCATGTCGCTGTCTCAGCAGCGTCTGGCCAACCCCTGCAAGGACAGTGAGTGGGGTATCCGTCCCGAATGTCCGCTTTCTGAAAAACCCGAAGAAGAATAAAGCGCTAGCCCCCTATGCACCATATCAGTGCAATACTGTAGGCCGCACCAAAACGAGACATCCTGATTAGCCAGAAAACAGCTTAAGGCTACGTGCAGTGCACAGGTTATGGGCCTGCCCTAACACAGGGCAGCCTATTTACGTAGCTTGGTTTGTTTCTTGCATTTTCATGGGTCGTCACATCAAAGCTGATTCGCCATGCCTACGGAAATGATGCATCGTCTGCTGCTGGATAACCTTACGACGGCAGTCATTCTGCTCAACGCCGAGCTGCGCCTTGAGTACATGAATCCGGCAGCTGAAATGCTGTTGGCTGTCAGCGGTCAGCGTAGCCACGGTCAATTCATCAGTGAATTGTTCACCGAGTCGCCGGAAGCGCTCCAGGCCCTTCGTCAGGCAGTGGAGCACTCGCACCCGTTTACCAAGCGTGAAGCACTGCTGGTGTCCACTACAGGCAACAACCTGACGGTGGATTATGCTGTTACGCCTGTGCTCAGCCCTTCTACGACCTACCTGTTGCTGGAGGTGCACCCTAGGGACCGTCTCCTGCGGATTACCAAAGAGGAAGCCCAGCTTTCCAAACAGGAAACGACCAAACTGCTGGTTCGCGGGCTTGCCCATGAGATCAAGAATCCCCTTGGAGGTATCCGTGGCGCTGCGCAACTCCTCTCTCGGGAGTTACCGGACGAGTCCCTGAAGGATTACACGAACGTCATCATTGAGGAGTCTGACCGCCTGCGCAACCTGGTGGATCGCATGCTCGGCTCCAACAAGCTGCCCAAACTGGCACGCACCAATATTCATGAGGTGCTGGAGCGTGTTTGCAGTCTGGTGGATGCTGAAAGCCAGGGTGGTATCTCTCTGGTACGCGATTACGACCCCAGCATCCCGGACCTCCTTATCGATAAGGAGCAATTGATCCAGGCGGTCCTCAATATTGTGCGAAACGCCATGCAGGCCATTTCCGAACATAATGAGCTGCGCCTGGGACGTATCACGCTGCGGACGCGTGCGCTCCGCCAGTTCACTATTGCCCATGTTCGCCATCGGTTGGTGTGCAAGGTCGAAATCATCGATAACGGCCCAGGTATTCCTGCCGACATGCAGGAAACCATCTTCTATCCGATGGTCAGCGGTCGCCCAGACGGGACCGGCCTGGGCCTGGCCATCACGCAAAACATCATTTCTCAGCACCAAGGCCTTATCGAGTGCCTGAGTCAACCTGGACACACTGCCTTCAGTATTTTCCTGCCGTTGGATAAGGAGCCTTTATGAGCCGTTCGGAGACCGTCTGGATCGTCGACGACGACCGTTCCATTCGCTGGGTACTAGAAAAGGCCCTTCAGCAGGAAGGCATGACGACCGTTGCCTTTGAGAATGCGGACAGCGTCATGAATCGGCTCGGCCGCCAGCAGCCGGATGTGATCATTTCCGATATTCGCATGCCTGGCGCCAGTGGCCTGGACTTGTTGTCACGCATTCGGGAGGTTCACCCTCGTCTGCCTGTGATCATCATGACGGCACATTCGGATCTCGACAGCGCTGTCGCCTCCTATCAAGGGGGCGCGTTTGAATACCTGCCCAAGCCGTTCGACGTCGATGAGGCCGTCGCGTTGGTCAAGCGCGCCGGCCAACATGCCCAGGAACAGCAGGGATTTGAGGAGCCCGCTCACCTGACGCGAACGCCGGAAATCATTGGTGAAGCGCCGGCAATGCAGGAGGTGTTTCGCGCCATCGGCCGGCTCTCCCATTCCAACATTACGGTTCTGATCAATGGCGAGTCGGGCACAGGCAAAGAGCTGGTTGCCCATGCCCTGCACCGCCACAGCCCGCGCGCGGCGGCGCCTTTCATCGCGCTGAACATGGCCGCCATTCCCAAGGACTTAATGGAGTCCGAGCTGTTCGGCCACGAAAAAGGGGCCTTCACAGGCGCGGCCAACCAGCGTCGAGGCCGTTTCGAGCAGGCCGATGGTGGAACCTTGTTTCTTGATGAGATCGGAGACATGCCAGCCGATACCCAGACGCGCCTGCTGCGAGTCTTGGCTGATGGTGAGTTCTATCGCGTAGGGGGCCATACTCCAGTCAAGGTGGATGTCCGCATCATTGCCGCAACCCACCAGAACCTGGAGGGTCTGGTCCGGGATGGCAAGTTTCGCGAGGACCTGTTTCATCGCCTCAACGTGATTCGTATCCACATTCCTCGTCTGGCTGATCGCCGGGAGGATATTCCGGCGCTGGCCCGGCATTTCCTGGCACGAGCGGCGCAAGAGCTGGCGGTAGAACCCAAGACGCTAAGACCGGAAACCGAGGAGTACATGAAGGGCCTGTCCTGGCAAGGTAACGTCCGGCAACTGGAAAATACCTGTCGCTGGATCACGGTGATGGCGTCCAGCCGGGAGGTACTGATCGATGACCTGCCGCCGGAACTCCTCAGCCAGCCGCAGGATGCACAACCCGCCGCCAACTGGGAACAAGCCTTGCGTCACTGGGCGGATCAGGCATTGACTCGTGGACAGTCAAGCCTTCTAGACAGTGCCGTGCCTGCTTTTGAGCGAATCATGATCGAGACCGCGCTCAAGCATACCGCCGGCCGCCGTCGTGATGCCGCGGTTCTCCTGGGCTGGGGACGCAACACGCTGACCCGGAAGATCAAAGAGCTGGGCATGAAAGTCGATGGCCCCGATGAAGAGGGTGAAGACTAAGCCCTATAGACTAAAAGGCGCCCTAAACGGCGCTTTTTTTATGCCTGAACTTTTCGTTCAGAAAATTATGAAAAGTTGGCACGCCGCCTGCTATGTACTTGGTAACCAACCTTTTTGGGGACCTCGGTACAGGCAGGCTGGGGAATCCCCTTTTTATTTCAAGACCACCTTCGGGTGGTCTTTTTTTGTTCTGAGATAAAAGGCTACTTCTCAGGCCTTTAAAATCAATAGGTTACAGATACAAAGCTGAAACCCTTCAATTGCACTGGCTTTACAAGAAACAAAGCACCATAAAAGAAGAATAATGTTTATCATTCAAGGCTTGCACCAAAAATGTGCAGCAATTGAAATTTGCCTTAATTGTGCGCACGTTTACTGGCCAGCTGAGATCAGTGGAACCTCAATGACCAATTCCCAGTGGTCGCCTTCCTTCTTGTCCAGGTGGTCCTGGGTAGCCAGGGTTCCTCCTAGTCCAACTACAAGCACGTTGACGTCCTTGCCCTGCTGAGTGACTGACCAGGAAAAGCTGCGTGACTCTTTTGTCTTTACCTGAGCACTTTGATTGCCGCCTATCAGACTTATATTGGGCAAACGCAGATTCAACGCACCGTCTGGGCGATAACGCTCATACTGAAGGGCCTTGTTCAAGGATAGCACCAGACGATACATAGGCCTCCCAGAGCCTTCGTCAACGTACTCTGCAGCCTGAGCCACGCGTACCTGAGGAGCGATTGGCTGTCGAGGCCCTACATCGCCGTGATAGATCCGGCCGACCATCAGCCCGAACAGCAGCCCGCCCAGTGACATGGCGCCCAACCATACCAGGAGGCGGCGATTGCGAGTCTGTAGCTCACGGCGTAGCTCTTCAGGATCATCCACCCGTTGGAGTTCTCTTTCACGAGCAGCCTTGGCTTCGCGTACCTCGAGAAACAGACGGCGTACGGCATGAAACAGACGACTCAACATGCCATCGTTCCGCAACCAGCCCATATCCACCGTACGAAGCAGCAGCCATTGTCGCCGGGTGGCGTTACCATACCGCTCTTTATTCCTGTGTTAGCTACCATGTTTGACGTCATTCTGTTCGAGCCGGAAATTCCGCCCAATACGGGCAATATCATTCGCTTGTGTGCCGTTACCGGCTGCCGTCTGCATCTGATCGAGCCACTTGGCTTTGCGCTTGACGACAAAAAGCTGCGTCGCGCCGGGTTGGACTACCATGAGTGGTCGACCGTGCGGTGTCACGCATCGCTGTCAGCTTGTATAGCAGATTTACAACCCCGTCGGCTGATGGCCTTTTCTACCAAAGCTACACAGTCCTATGCCGATGTCCGCTATGAAGTAGGCGATGCCCTGCTGTTTGGTCCCGAGAGCCGCGGGCTGCCAGCCGAGGTGCGTGATGCCCTTCCCCACGAGCACCTGCTACGCCTGCCCATGCTGCCGGGTCGCCGCAGCCTCAATCTCTCCAACGCGGTAGCCATTACCGTTTACGAGGGCTGGCGCCAGCTGGGCTTTTTCATGCCGGAATAAATCATTGCGGCATAAAAAAACGCCCCGAAGGGCGTTTTTTCTACAGCGTAGATCAGGCCTGACCTGCAGTCTGCATGCGCGACAGCTCTTGAGCGTACAGCGCATCGAAGTTCACCGGCGATAGCATCAGCGCCGGGAAGGAACCACGCACGACCATGCTGTCCAGTGTTTCACGTGCATAAGGGAACAGGATGTTCGGGCAGAAGGCGCCCAGCGCATGACTCATGGAAGAGGCATCCAGACCCTTGATCAGGAAGATACCGGCCTGTTGTACTTCAGCAACAAAAGCGGTGTCTTCACCGTTCTTCACCGTTACGGTCAGCGTGAGGACGACTTCATAGAAATCTTCGTTCAGCGCCTTCTGGCGGGTGGACAGGTCCAGGTTGACGTTTGGCTGCCAGTCCTGACGGAAGATGTCCGGGCTCTTGGGCGCCTCGAAAGACAGGTCGCGAATATAGATACGTTGCAGGGAGAACTGAGCGCCTTCTTCAGTCTGCTGCGCTCCGTTTAGGTTATCAGTCATGACAGAACCTTATTGTTTATCGGTTAATTCAGGCAGAGAGGAGCGGGTCGAGACGGCCTGAGCGCTCGAGCGCATACAGATCGTCGCAGCCACCCACATGGGTTTCGCCAATCCAGATCTGCGGAACACTGGTCCGGCCGGCCTTGCGTGTCATTTCACTGCGCACTGCAGGCTGGCCATCGACGGCAATTTCTTGGTACTTCACACCTTTACTGTCGAGAAGGTGCTTGGCTCGATGGCAGTAAGGACACCAGGCACTGGTGTAGATGATGACTTCAGGCATGAGAGTACCTCCTGTCCGACAATTAGTTTTTCACGAGCGGCAGGTTTTCCCCACGCCAGGTAGAGAGACCTCCCGTCAGCCGGGCCGTAGTGAATCCGGCCTGTTGTAGCGGCGTGCAGGCAGCGCCGGCCTGCTGACCATTGCTGTCGACAACGATAAGGGTCTTATCCTTGTGCTTCTCCAGTTGGGACAGGCTGCTGGCCAGTTTGTCCTGAGGAATGTTCACTGCACCGACGATATGACCAGTAGCGAACTCCTTCTTCGGACGAATGTCCAGCACAATGCCCTGCTCTGTATTGAGAAGCTTGGTCAGCTCCGCCGTTGACAGGCTGCGCCCGCTACGACGTGTCTCGTGTATCAGCAGAAGAATCAAGAGCACCAACAAGGCGCCAACAAGCAAATAATGGTGAGTGGCGAACTCGATCAGCCGGGAAACGAATTGCATGGCACGAAGTATCCGGAGTCAAAAAATGCTGGCCAGTATACACACGCGACCTCATGCACCATACCCTGCATGCGTGGCGTCGCTAGGCGTTTGGCAGTTACACTTCAGATAACCGTTGCCTTTCGAAACAGCGCTAACAAGAGTCCGAAATCATGGCATTCACACCCAAACCTCTGGTCCTGATCATCCTCGACGGCTTTGGCCACAGCGAGGAAACCAAGCACAATGCCATTTACGCGGCAAAAAAGCCGGTCTGGGATCGCCTGCTGGCGACACAGCCCCATGGGCTGATCTCCGGCTCCGGCATGGATGTGGGCCTGCCTGACGGCCAGATGGGCAACTCCGAGGTAGGTCACATGAACCTGGGAGCCGGCCGTGTGGTGTATCAGGATTTCACCCGTATCACCAAGGCCATCCGCGATGGCGAGTTCTTCGAGAATCCGGTCATTGGCGAAGCCGTCGACAAGGCAGTCGGCGCAGGCAAGGCCGTCCATATTCTGGGCCTGATGTCCGATGGCGGCGTCCATAGCCACCAGGACCATCTGGTTGCCATGGCAGAGCTGGCGGCCAAGCGTGGCGCCGAGAAGATCTACCTGCACGCCTTCCTCGACGGTCGCGATACACCGCCCAGGAGCGCGCAAAGCTCGATCGACCTGCTAGACGCCACGTTTGCCCGCCTGGGCAAAGGTCGTATCGTGTCGCTGATTGGCCGCTATTTCTCCATGGACCGCGACAATCGCTGGGACCGCGTATCCGCTGCGTATAACCTCATTACGGACGGCACCGCGGAATACCATGCGGCAACGGCCACCGAAGGCCTCAACGCAGCGTACGAGCGCGGCGAGAGCGATGAATTCGTCAAGGCAACGACCGTCGGAACTCCCGTTAAAGTAGAAGACGGTGACGCTGTGGTATTCATGAACTTCCGCGCTGACCGCGCCCGTGAACTGTCCCGTGCGTTTGTCGAGCCGGACTTCAAGGAATTCCCCCGTACCCGGACGCTAAACCTGGCAGGCTATGTCATGCTGACCCAATATGCTGCCAGCATTCCTGCACCCAGTGCTTTTGCCCCGGAAAGCTTGAACAATGTCCTGGGTGAATACCTGGCCAAGAACGGCAAGACTCAGCTGCGGATTGCCGAAACCGAGAAATATGCGCACGTCACGTTCTTTTTCTCGGGCGGTCGGGAAGAACCCTTCGAGGGCGAGGAACGTATCCTGATCCCCTCCCCCAAGGTTGCCACCTATGACATGCAGCCTGAAATGAGCGCCCCGGAAGTTACCGACAAGATTGTCGATGCGATTGAAAACCAGCGCTACGACGTCATCATCGCCAACTATGCCAATGGCGACATGGTGGGCCATACCGGTGTATTCGAGGCGGCAGTCAAAGCAGTGGAATGCCTGGACGCCTGCATGGGACGCATTGTGGAAGCGCTGGACAAGGTGGGCGGTGAGGCCATCATTACGGCAGACCACGGCAATGTCGAGCAGATGGAAGATGAGTCCACGGGTCAGGCGCATACTGCGCATACCACCGAGCCGGTTCCGTTCGTCTATGTAGGCAAGCGCTCCGTTCACATTCGTGAAGGCGGTGTACTGGCCGATGTAGCGCCCACCCTGCTGACGCTTATGGGTCTGGAGCAACCCAAGGAGATGACCGGTCGTACGATCATTACCGTGAATTAAATATCACGGCCTGCTCATTTGCCCGATTGGGAGTATCGTTGCGTCCCTGAGGACTCAGCGGTACTTCTGATCATCAACCAATAAAAGAGCACCTAGTCATCTACGGCTCGTCTCGCCGTTTTTTTTGCTAGCCGCCCCGTGCATACTAGGGCGCTTCCTCATGGGATATTTGTTACTCGATGCTTCGCGCCCTTACCCTCGTTCTTCTTGCATGCCTGCTTACTCCGGCCATGGCCGATCAGCGCGAGGATACCCAGCGCCAGTTGGAAGCCACCAAGCGTGACATCGCCGAACTGCAGAAGCTCTTGCAAGGCATCCAGACCGAAAAGTCCGGCGTGCAAAAGCAGCTCAAATCGACCGAAACGGAGATGGGCGACCTGGAAAAGCAGGTCAAGGATCTCCAGGATCAGTTGGATCAAGGTCAGGAAAAACTGAAGAAGCTGGATGACCAGAAAAAAAAACTCGATCAGTCACGCCTTGAGCAACAAAAACTGATCGCTATTCAGATTCGTGCCGCTTATCAAAGCGGCCGTCAGGAATACCTGAAGTTGCTCCTCAATCAGGAACAACCGGAAAAGGTCAGTCGCACCCTGACCTACTATAACTATGTCAATCAGGCCCGCCTCGACCAACTCGCGACATTCAACGACACCCTGAAGCAGCTGGCCGGGGTAGAGAATGACATTCGTAACGAGCAATCGCAGCTGACCGCTCAGCAAGCCGCTTTGCAGGAGCGGCAGGACAAGCTGGCCGAAGTCCGCAAGGCACGCCAGGAGACCCTGGCCAAGCTGAACAGCGACTACTCCGACCGCAACCGTGCGCTGCAATCGCGTGAGCAGGATCAGGCAGAGCTCGGCAAGGTCCTGAAAACCATTGAAGAAACACTGGCCCGCCAGGCCCGTGAGGCCGAGCAGGCTCGCCAGCGCGCACTGGCACAGGCGCGGGAAGCGGAAGAGCGTAGTCGCGCAAGCAGCAAAACGACACGGCCAACGAACACACTGGGCCTTGCGGTGTCTAGTTCTGCACCAGGCTTTGGCGGTCCGTTTGCCAACGCACAAGGCAAGCTGCCTTGGCCTGTGAACGGTCGCCTGCTGGCACGCTTTGGCAGTCCGCGTGGCGATGACCCGCGCGCCAAATGGGATGGTGTACTGATTTCAGCCAGCGCAGGCACCCAGGTACACGCTATTCATGCGGGCCGGGTAGTGTTTGCCGACTGGTTACGAGGAGCCGGACAGCTGGTGATCATTGATCACGGCAACGGCTATCTCAGTTTATACGGGCATAATCAAAGCTTGTTAAAGAGTGCAGGTGATCAGGTCAAGGCGGGCGATGCGATTGCAACCGTCGGGACCAGCGGAGGTCAGGACACCCCTGCCCTCTATTTCGCCATACGTCAGAAGGGTCGTCCGTCGGATCCGCTTACCTGGTGCCGTGCCCAGGGTTAGTGCCGGACACATTAGGAGCTACGCATGCCGCATTGCTTTCGTCTCACCGCCTTGGCTTTCTCGCTGATAGGGCTGAGTGGCGTTTCAACCGCCTGGGCCCAGCAACAGACGCCAGGAGAAGTGCCCGCCGCGGTGACCCCGGTCGAAGGGGCAGCAGCGCCCATCAACAATGCGCCGCTTCCACTCGAAGAGCTGCGTACGTTCGCTGAGGTGATGGACCGCATCAAGGCAGCCTATGTTGAGCCGGTGGATGACAAGACTCTGCTCGAAAACGCCATCAAGGGCATGCTGAGCAACCTGGACCCGCATTCGGCATACCTTGAACCCAAGGATTTTGCTGAGCTTCAGGAAACCACCAGCGGCGAATTTGGTGGTCTGGGGATCGAAGTGGGTCAGGAGGACGGTTTCGTAAAAGTGGTCTCCCCTATTGATGACACGCCGGCTGCCAAGGCCGGTATCCAGCCGGGAGACCTGATCGTCAAGATCGATGGCCAGCCCACCAAGGGTCAGTCCATCAGCCAGTCCGTGGACAAGATGCGCGGCAAGATTGGCAGTCCGATTACCCTGACTATCGTACGCGGCGGTGGCCGCCCCTTCGATGTCAAGCTCAACCGGGCCGTCATCAAGGTCAAGAGCGTCAAGGCGCAACTGCTGGAGCCTAACTACGGCCTGCTGCGTATTTCGCAGTTCCAGGTAAACACGGGCGATGAAGTAACAAAGGCCTTCCAGCAGCTTCGCAAAGAGAACAAGGGCAATAAGCTCAACGGCCTGGTGCTCGACCTGCGAAACAACCCCGGCGGCGTTTTGCAGGCCGCTGTCGAGGTTGCGGATGCCTTTATGACCAAGGGTCTGATCGTCTATACAAAGGGTCGCATCCAGAACTCCGAGCTGAGCTTCTCGGCCGACGCGGCTGACCCCAGCGAAGGTGTTCCGCTGGTCGTCCTCATCAACGGTGGCAGCGCGTCGGCGGCGGAAATCGTGGCGGGCGCTCTGCAGGATTCCAAGCGCGGAATCCTGATGGGTACGGATACGTTTGGTAAAGGCTCGGTGCAAACGGTTCTGCCGCTTAACAACGACCGCGCACTCAAACTGACCACAGCGCTGTATTTCACACCCAAGGGCCGATCCATTCAAGCGCAGGGCATCATCCCTGATGTGGCGGTCGCACCCGCTAAAGTTACCCCGGAAGACAATCCTGAGTTCTTCAAAGAAGCTGATCTGGCCGGTCACCTGGGTAATGCCAACGGCGGCCCGGATCGTCCTACCGGAAGCAAGGCGCCTAACCAGACGCCCCGCCCGCAAGATGATGACTTCCAGCTGTCCCAAGCCCTCAGCCTCCTGAAAGGGCTGAGCATCACACGCAATCAGTGATCAGGCGTTGGATTGGCTCGCTCCTGCTGCTCGCTCTGGCAGCTGGAGCCGCTGCGGCTGAGCCACCACGCCTGAGCATCGTAATCGATGACCTGGGACAGAACCTCTCCCAGGATCGTCGCGTTCTTGGTCTGCCCGGGCCGGTGACCCTGGCCATCATGCCGGGCACATCCTTCGGCGCGACATTGGCTCGCGAAGCCCATAAGGCAGGCCGTACGGTCATTCTGCATCTGCCTATGGACCCTGCGGGTGGCCCCTTCGCCTGGCACCCGGAGCTTTCCGGTGAGGAGCGCCTTAAGCGCCTCGAAAACGCCCTGGCGACTGTTCCCTATGTCAGCGGGGTCAACAACCATGAAGGTAGTCGGATGACGGCTGATCGCCCGGCCATGAGCCAGCTCATGCAAACCCTGCAGGCCAAATCGCTGTTTTTCCTCGATAGCCGTACCAGTGCAGCCACGGTTGCAGCCGCCGAAGCTCAGAAGATTGGGTTGGCGAGCCTTTCCCGCGATGTATTCCTGGACAATGTAAACCAGGCTGATGCAATCGCAGCGCAATTGCAGGAAGGCGTCAGGCTGGCACGCAAGCAAGGCACGGCCGTTCTGATTGGTCATCCTCGTCCAGCCACGCTAAGCGTTCTGGAGCGCGAACTGCCCACATTGATCGCCAATGGCATCGAGATTATCGATGTCGAGCAGATGATCGCTCTGCGTAGCAATAAAGCCATGGCAGGTCATGGCAAGAATGGTGTGTACCGCTAAACAAAAAACCGGAGCCAGGCTCCGGTTTTGCTACAGGACCGTTGCAGGGTCACAGGTAGTTATTGGTAATCTGATCGACTACGCCTTCCTTGCGCATTTCGTCCAGCGTCTTCTGCAGCTTGGCAACTACATCATCCGGCGTATCCTTGTTAACCGCCAGGTACAGGTCTGCCTCATCGATCACCAACGCGGTTTGCAGATCGGACACCCCTTCCTGTTTGGCCAGATACCGAGCCACAACATCGGTGGTTGCCCAAAAGTCGATTTCGCCTTTCTCCAGTTTGGTGACATTCTCCTGATCGCGCAGGGACTCGGTAAACGGAATCTTCTTGTCAGCCAGGATCTGGCTGACCGCCGAGCTCTTGTAAGTACCGATCCTGTATTTGTTCGCACCTTCCAGGCTGGTCAGTTTGATGGTGCTGGCGGTGGTCGACACCAAGACTTTACGCGTCTTGCCGAGGGGCCCTACCCATTTGAACTGCGACTCGCGGGCAGGTGTACGAGACGTGGAGAACAGCGCGTAATTGGAGTTTTCCAGCGTCAGGTTATAAAGTCTGTCCCAAGGGAAACGCAGGGAAAGGGAGTACTTGATTCCGGCGCGCTTGAACATCTCACGGACGATATCCGTGCTGATGCCGTCAATCCCATCATCCTTGGCGAAATTCTTTTCGTCGACAGCCATATTGAATGGCGGGAAATTCTCAGTCAGCAGGACCATCGAGTAATTGTCGGAAACCGCAGCCTTTGCTGCGCCTGCTCCCAATAACAACCCCAACATCACCACACGCAATATCGACTTGGACATCACTTCAGCTCCTTGTTTCTTATAACTGCTGTGCCACCGGCAAAGGCACAATCGAATGCTTATTTAAAGGTAATGCTCCAGGATGCGCTGGACTTCACCATCCTTGCGCATCTGCTCCAGTGCGTTTTGCAGTTTTTGCACCACATTGTCAGGTGTCTGCTTGTTCAAGGCTAAAAAGAGCTGGCTTTCGTTAAAGCGCAGAACGGTCTTGAAGTCAGTAACCCCTTGTTGACGCGCCAGAAAACGGCCCGCAGGATCGCCGGTGGCCCAGACATCAATCTGCCCTGCCTGAAGCTTTTGAACGTTTTCCTGATCCCGCAGTGAGAGGTCTGGGTTTATGCCCTGCTTCACCAAACTTTCGGCGATCGCGTCACCTTTATAGGCGCCAATGCGCAAACCCTGACGCTTTACGTCATCCAGGCTGCCAATTTTTAGCGATGAGTCTGCACGGACAAGCAGAATCCAGTCATCAGGTCCTATCGGCCCCACCCATTTGAAAGAATCTTCCCGCTCGGGGAGACGAGCCGTCACGAAAACGCCGTAGCCAGGCTGCTCCAGTGCGGTCTTGTAGATACGCTCCCAGGGAAAGCGGAGCGTCATCGAGTAAGCAACCCCGGCACGCTTACAGGCCTCCCGAACGATATCCACAGCTATTCCGCTCAGGCTTTCCTCCTGTGCGAAGTTCTTGCCATCGACCGACATGTTGTAAGGGGGGAAATTTTCTGTCAGCAGATCAATACGATTGTTGGTACTGGCTGCCTGGGCGGCCCCAGCACTCACCAACAACACACTGACCCAAAACGCCATGACAACGTTGAACATGGACACGCCTCCTGCTTTGTTTTGGGCAATTTCTTTAACAGGAAGCGTGCCAAGTGTGACGCAAATCTCTATTTATCGGACTACAATACCCCGTTCAGCCATATAGGCCTTGGCTTGAGGCACGCTGTATTCTCCAAAATGGAAAATGCTGGCAGCCAATACCGCCGAGGCCTTGCCTTCCAGAATACCGGCAGCTAGGTGCTCAAGGTTGCCGACACCACCTGACGCGATAACAGGAATATTGATGGCCTCACTGATGGCACGTGTCACCCCAAGGTCGAACCCGCTCTTGGTGCCGTCCTGATCCATGCTGGTCAACAGAATTTCACCGGCTCCCAGGTCCTCCATCTTGCGTGCCCAGGCAACGGCGTCCAGCCCGGTCGGCTTACGGCCACCGTGGGTAAAGATCTCCCAGCGCGGCGTTTCGCCCGGTGCCGAGACCTTCTTGGCATCGATGGCGACAACGATGCATTGCGAGCCAAAACGGTCTGCGGCTTCTCCGACGAACTCGGGCGTAAAGACTGCTGCAGTATTGATCGAGACCTTGTCTGCACCCGCGTTGAGCAGGTTACGAATATCCTGCACGGTACGAACGCCACCGCCCACAGTCAGCGGAATGAACACCTGACTCGCCATACGTTCGACCGTATGCAGGGTGGTATCGCGGCCCTGGTGGCTGGCGGTGATATCCAGAAAGGTGATTTCATCTGCGCCCTGCTCGTTGTAACGACGGGCAATCTCTACCGGATCTCCGGCGTCACGGATATTTTCGAATTTGACGCCCTTCACCACGCGGCCATTGTCCACGTCGAGGCAGGGAATGATTCTCTTGGCAAGTGCCATACGGTATCCTCGTCTGTCGGCCTGTCTTATGCCTGATAACGATCACACAGGGCCTGAGCCTCTGCGACGTCCAACGTGCCTTCGTAGATCGCGCGACCGGTAATGGCGCCGATGATGCCGGGTGCCTTGGCATCCAGCAGATTCTGGATATCGCCCAGATTATGGATACCGCCCGATGCGATGACAGGAATTCGGGTAGCGTTTGCCAGCGCGGCAGTAAACGGTACGTTGCATCCCTGCATCATGCCGTCACGGGCAATATCGGTGTAAACAATCGCCGAAACGCCGTCTGCCTCGAAGCGCTTGGCCAGATCGATTACCTGCACCTGACTGACTTCCGCCCAGCCATCAGTCGCCACGAAGCCGTCTTTGGCATCCAGCCCAACGATGACCTGGCCTGGAAAGGCTCGGCAGGCTTCAGCCACGAATGCTGGCTCTTTTACGGCTTTGGTGCCGATGATCACGTAACTCACGCCAGCCTTTACATAGTGCTCGATGGTTTCCAATGAGCGGATACCGCCACCGATCTGGATAGGCAGGGAGGGATAGCGCTTGGCGATTGCAGTAACCACTTCGCCATTGACCGGCTGGCCTTCAAACGCTCCATTAAGATCAACCAGGTGCAAACGACGGCAGCCGCCTTCGACCCACTTGGCCGCCATGCTTACAGGATCGTCGGAGAAAACCGTGGAATCTTCCATACGGCCCTGGCGCAGACGCACGCAGGCGCCATCTTTCAAATCAATCGCAGGAATAATCAGCATAGATCTCTACCCAAGGCATTCGGGGCGGCCTGCATGGCACAGGTTCAGCACCAGGAATGCGTTCGCTAATGGTGATAAAACGCCACGGGTTGGCTTTGCTTGCGCTCAAGCCTTGCCATGGCGGCTAGTACAGTCAGCCAGGCTTACCAGCGGCCATCCCAGGCAACGAAGTTCTGGTAGAGCTGCAAACCGCAGGTTGCGCTCTTTTCGGGATGGAACTGCGTGGCAAAGCGCGGACCGTCAGCCAAGGCGGCGGTAAAGTCCACGCCATAATGGCCTCGGCCGGCTACCTGGCGAGCGTTGGCGGCCTCGATGTAGTAGCTGTGCACAAAGTAGAAGCGGCTCTGGTCTGGAATACCATGCCAAAGCGGATGATCGAGGGTATGCGCCACCTCGTTCCATCCCATGTGCGGGACTTTAAGCTTTTCACCATTCTCTACCATATCGGCAGGGAAGCGGCGCACCCGACCGGGAAACAGGCCGATACAGTCAACACCGTTGTTTTCCTCGCTGGTTTCCATCAAGGCCTGCATGCCCACACAGACACCCAGGAAGGGACGATCCTGGCTGACTTCGCGAACCAGCACATCAATGCCCAGGCGGCGGATCTCAGCCATACAATCGCGGATAGCGCCTACGCCGGGCAGGACGATGCGGTCTGCCTCCCGAATGACCTGCGGATCACCCGTGACCAGCACGCGTGCGCCGCCTGAATACTCAAGTGCCTTGGCAACCGAGTGCAGGTTGCCCATGCCATAGTCGATGACGGCTACCGTCTGCATCAGAGGCACCCCTTGGTAGACGGCATCTGTCCAGCCATGCGCTCGTCCTGGCTGACTGCCATGCGCAGCGCGCGTCCAAACGCCTTGAAGACTGTCTCGATCTGGTGGTGAGTGTTGATGCCACGCAGGTTATCCACATGCAGCGTTACCTGCGCATGGTTGACGAAGCCCTGGAAAAACTCGATGAACAGATCGACGTCGAAGCCTCCGACCGTAGCCCGGGTAAACGGTACATGCCAGTGCAGACCGGGACGCCCGGAAAAATCGATGACGACCCGGGACAGGGCTTCGTCCAGTGGCACATAGGCATGTCCGTAACGGTAGATGCCTTTCTTGTCGCCAATGGCCTGGGCAAAGGCCTGACCCAGCGTGATGCCCACGTCCTCAACGGTATGGTGATCGTCGATATGCAGGTCGCCCTTGCAATGGATGTCCAGGTCGATCAACCCGTGGCGGGCGATCTGATCCAGCATGTGCTCAAGAAAGGGAACCCCGATGTCGAATCGGGCTTGCCCGGTGCCATCCAGATTGATGGATACCTTGACCTGGGTTTCCAGGGTATTGCGCTCGACGGCTGCCTTGCGTTCGGCCATTACCTGCTCCGCGAAATGAGGGGGCAAAAAAGGGTAAACAGTATAGAAGCCATAGCCAGGAAGCAGAAGCCGTGAAAGGCACCTAAACGCAAACGAGAGGAAGGATGGGACGAGTGGCGGGAAACGCGGCAGGCATTGCACCTGCCGCGAGCGGTATCGCTTAGCCGAACAGCACAGCCGTTTTGCCCAGGGTAATGAGAACACCCCATGCCAACGGAATGACGACCACAGCCCAGGCCAGAATGACCCAGGTCTTGCTGGACGGGTCAGCCGACCATTCGATTACCAGATTGTCGAAGTTGTTGTCGTTGCTCTTGGAGCGCTCAACAGCCAGCTCGGCCTCGGTCATAAAGTGCTTGTCTGCCACCGGGCGTACTAGCAGGTTACAGATAAAGCCGAGGATCAGCAGGCCCGACAGGATATACAGCGTAGTGTCATAGACAGCTGCACGCGGAACCCCCAGGCCCAGCTGGTATTCACGCAGGTAGTTCACCAGTACCGGACCGAAAATACCGGCAGCGGCCCAGGCCGTCAGCAGACGACCATGGATCGCCCCCACCATCTGCGTACCGAAGAGATCCGCCAGATAAGCCGGCACGGTAGCGAAGCAGCCGCCGTACATGGACAGAATCAGGCAGAACGTGAACACGAACAGCGCTACGCTGCCCATGTGGCTGGTCCACGGAATGATCGCGTACAAGGCAAAGCCCAGCGCAAAGAAGACGAAAAACGTGATCTTGCGACCGATGAAGTCCGAGAACGATGCCCAGAAGAAACGACCGCCGATGTTGAACAGACTGAGCAGGCCAGTAAAGCCGGCAGCGATCGTGGCGATCTGCGCCAGCTGATCCTTGTTCAGGTCATTGAAGCGGATACCAACGCTGATCAGGCGACCACCGAATACTTCCTGCAGCATGGGCGATGCCATACCCAGGATACCGATACCAGCGGAAACGTTCAGACAGAGTACCGCCCACACCAGCCAGAACTGGGGCGTGCGCCAGGCCTTGCTGACATGCACGTGGCGACTGGTGATCATGTCATTACCGGTCTTCTTCAGCGAAGGCGACCATCCTTCCGGACGCCAGCCAGGCGGCGGTACGCGGTACGCAAGCGCGCCACCTATCATGAAGACAAAATAGACGCCGGCCAGGACCAGGAAGCACTGCCAGACACCAACATCTTCAGCCGTTGCGAAATGGCGCATCAGCATGTCGGCCAGGGGCGCACCGACCATCGCACCGCCGCCGAAGCCCATGATCGCCATGCCGGCCGCCATGCCCCGCTTGTCAGGGAACCACTTCATGAGTGTCGAAACTGGCGAAATATAGCCAAGCCCCAGCCCGATCCCCCCGATCACACCAGCCCCCAGCCAGAGCAGCCAGATGTGGTGGGTATACACGCCCATGGCCGAGATCACCAGACCGCCGCACCACAGGAATGCCGACACGACGCCTGCCTTGCGAGGACCGGCGTGCTCCAGCCAGCTACCGAAAAAGGCAGCCGAGCAGCCCAGAAACAGGAAGAACAGGGTATACATCCAGCCTAACTGGGAGATTTTCCAGTCGCAGCCCGTGGCGAAAAGCTGATCGAAAAAGCCCATGGTGGGCGCGCAGGCAATGGGTGCATCAATGCCAACGGCACGAGACAGCGGCAACCAGAATACGGAGAAACCGTAGGCCATGCCGATACACATATGAATGGCCAGTGCTGCTGGCGGTACCAGCCAGCGGTTGAAGCCATGGGTGGCAACGATCCGTTCCTTGGATAGGAAAGCGGGACGAGCGGAAGTGCCGCTCTGTGTGAGCGTAATGCTCATGAGAAATCCCCTATATGAAGTGTTGACGACTCGCTGAAGTGTTCGCAGAAAAGACCGGGCATTCCCCAACGCACCGTTTTTTCAAAAACGCGAACGAATTCTCCTTTAGTCGGGGCGCGACAATAGAGCGCATGGCGTGTAAATACCAGAGCACAGCACTCAATTTTTCGTGCCTACACGCCAAACGGCATTTACAGCGCGACAGAGAGTCTGAGGCCGATATCGCGCTTCTGACGTTCATCCAGCCAAAACGACCACTTGGCAGCGTTATACTCGGCCATTACTTAAGTTTTAGATAAGGACCCGTCAATGAAAGCGTTCGGAAAAGTGCTCGGCCTTGTCTTTCTTGGGCTGCTGCTGATCATCGTGGCGCTGGGCTTTGCCTTGACCCACTTGTTCGACCCCAACGATTACAAAGACGAAATCCGCCAACTTGCCCGGGACAAGGCCAACATCGAGCTGACCCTTAACGGCGATATAGGCTGGAGCCTCTTTCCATGGCTTGGCCTGCAACTTCATGATGCGACCATCGCCAGTGCCACCACACCACAAAAGCCGCTTGCCAACGTACAGCGGTTGGGCTTCTCGGTGCGCGTATTGCCGCTGCTTCGCCATGATGTCGAGATGAGTGATATTCGCGTGGACGGCCTCAACCTGACGCTGGCACGCGACGAACAAGGCCAGGCCAACTGGGAAAACATTGGCCGCCCCGCACCCGATAAAACCCCCGGTACGCCAAACGACCAACCGGCGGAGCAGCCAGCTGGCCAGGATGACACGCCACGCCGTCCACTCAAGCTGGATATCGATAGCCTGACGGTCAAGGACTCACGCCTCGATTACAGCGATGCCCGTAGCGGCGCGCATTATGCGTTCGAAGGCCTTGACCTGAGCACTGGCAGCATCCGCGAAGGCACTAATATTCCGCTGAAATTGCTGGGCACCCTCACGACCAATCAACCGCCCGTCAATGCCTCGGTGGTCTTGACTGGCGAGCTGCGCTTTGACAATGCCTTACAGCGTTACCAGCTGGATAATGCCAACCTGTCCGGCGATGCCACAGGCGAACCCTTCGGCGGACAGCTGCTGAAATATTCAGCGGAAGGTCAACTTCTTCTGGACCGGGCCGCTCAGGTTGCTGAGTGGAACGGCCTCAAGCTGACTTTCAACCAGCTCAAGGCGCTGGGTGAACTCAAAGTGCATGACCTTGAAAAGGCACCCAAGCTTGAAGGCGGCCTGTCCATTGCACAGACCGATCTGCGTGCTTTTCTGACCAGCATTGGTGTCGCCCTGCCGGAAATGGCTGACGCCAACACGCTCAAGCAGGTTGAGTTCAATACACGCTTGTCTGGCAGCCAGAACAGCCTGGCGCTGGAAGACCTGAACCTTGTACTGGATGGCGGCACCTTCTCGGGTCGTATTGCCGTAGAAGACTTCGCCCGTAAAGCCTTGCGCATTGACCTTAAGGGTGATCGCCTCGACCTGGATCGCTACCTGCCCGCCAAGACGGCTGCCGCTCAGCACGAGAGCAATACGGCTCGCCAGAACGAAGTGACTGCAGCCGATGCGGTTGCCAGCCAGGGCAATTCACCGCTTCCCTCCTCCCCCACTCAGCATGCCTGGAGCAGTGAGGACATTCTTCCTGTAGAGCGGCTCAAAGCACTGGATCTGAACGCTTCGCTCAACCTGGATCACTTCGTGGTCACCAAGCTGCCTATTGATAACGCCAGCCTCAAGCTCAACGGCAAAGACGGCCTCGTCACACTGAGCGAATTGCGTGGCGACTTGTTCAGCGGTCGCTTTCAGGCCAATGGTGCCCTTGATGTTCGAGGAATCACACCCAAACTCAATGTGACCGAACGTATTGCTCAGGTACCGGTTGAAAAAATTCTCCAGGCCCAGGGCCAAAAGCCACCCGTACGGGGGGCGCTGGATCTGGATGCCAACTTGACCGCGCAAGGCAATAGCCAGAAGGCATGGATGGATAGCCTGGATGGAACGGCGCGCTTTCGTCTGAGCAATGGTGTACTGGCCAATGCCAACCTAGAGGGCCAGCTCTGCCAGGGCATCGCGCTGCTCAACAAAAAGACACTTGCCAGTGCGCATGATGGCCAGGACACTCCGTTCCGCGAGCTGAGCGGTAGTCTGACCATCAATAATGGAGTCGCCAGCAACCAGGACCTGATTGCCCGCATTCCCGGCCTGACGGCCAAGGGCAACGGTGATATCGACTTACGCGTGCTGGGCTTGGACTACCGCATTGGCGTAACCGTCGAAGGCGACAAGAGCGACATGCCCGACCCGGCCTGTCAGGTCAATGAGCGCTATACCGGCATCGAGTGGCCGTTGCATTGCCGGGGTCCGCTGGAGCTGGGCGCCAAGGCCTGCCGCCTGGATCGCGACGGCATGAGCAAGATCGTCGCCCGACTGGCGGGTGATCGACTTAATGAGAAACTGGATGAAAAGCTCGGAGACAAGGTCAGTCCCGAACTCAAAGATGCCATCAAGGGGTTATTCCACAAACGATGAATCCGGAACGCTTTTCCAGCGCAGTCCTGAACTGGTACGACATTCATGGCCGCAAGGACCTGCCCTGGCAGCAGAACATCACCCCTTATCGGGTCTGGGTCTCGGAGATCATGCTCCAGCAGACCCAGGTCAGTACAGTGCTGGGCTATTTTGACCGTTTCATGCAGGCGTTACCCGATGTCCAGGCGCTTGCCGCTGCCTCTGAAGACGAAGTACTGCACCTCTGGACGGGACTGGGGTATTACAGTCGCGCCCGAAATCTGCACAAGACGGCAAAGATTGTCGTCACCGAGCACAGCGGTGAGTTTCCACGCAGTGTCGAAGCCCTCGTGGACCTGCCAGGCATAGGCCGCTCGACGGCAGGTGCCATTGCCAGCTTGTCCATGAACATTCGCGCGCCGATTCTGGACGGCAATGTCAAGCGGGTTCTGGCGCGCTATTCGGCACAGTCCGGCTATCCCGGCGAGCCCGCCGTCGCCCGAGCGCTATGGGACGTGGCGGAGCGCTATACACCTCATATTCGTGTGGGCAACTACACTCAGGCCATGATGGACCTGGGCGCTACACTGTGCACACGCAGCAAGCCCACCTGCCTGCTCTGTCCATTGAAAGAAGGCTGCCAGGCCCATCGGCTGGGACGTGAAACCGATTTTCCCGAACCCAAGCCACGGAAGACCTTGCCGCAAAAGCGGACCCTGATGCCACTGATCATCAATGATGACAATGCCATCCTGCTCTACCGGCGTCCTTCTTCCGGGCTCTGGGGTGGCCTCTGGAGTCCACCTGAACTCGATACGGTCGATCAGCTGGGGGCCCTGACTGAGCGTCACAGCCTGATCATGGAGCAGCGTCAGGCCTTGCCTGGCCTTACACATACCTTCAGCCATTTCCAGCTCAACATTGAGCCCTGGCTGATTCATGTGGACAGCCGCAATCAATCCATGACCGAACCGGACTGGCTTTGGTATAACCTCGCCAATCCGCCACGCCTGGGGCTGGCAGCCCCGGTCAAGAAATTGCTCAAGCGCGCCGAAGAGGCGTTGAAAGGAGAAACCGTATGACCCGCACTGTCATGTGCCGCAAGCTCAAGCAAGAACTGCCTGGCCTGGATCGCCCGCCTTATCCGGGCGCCAAGGGCGAGGACATTTACCTGAATGTATCCAAGCAGGCCTGGGATGACTGGCAGAAACATCAGACCATGCTGATCAACGAGCGCCGTCTGAACATGATGAATGCCGATGACCGTAAATTCCTTCAGCAGGAAATGGATAAATTCCTTTCTGGCGAAGAGTACGCGCAAGCCGAAGGATACGTACCGCCAAGCGAATGATCTGGGGCTAGCCCTTCTGATTTTGGGCTAAACACTTAAGTCACGGTAAAAATTGAATTTTTTTTCAACTCGCGCTTGACACAAATCGTTTATAACGGTTTAATGCGCCCCGTTGCCCAGGTAGCTCAGTTGGTAGAGCAGGGGATTGAAAATCCCCGTGTCGGCGGTTCGATTCCGTCCCTGGGCACCATGATTCTAAAGGCCCGATCACTGATCGGGCTTTTTTTTGCCTGCATTTTTGTCCCGCCTCGTATCACTGCCCTGAAAGGCTTCAGCACGATTCTCTCCCGCTCGCCCAATTGCTCATCTTGGGTCTTTTATTTGACAACCTGCGGTTAAACAGCTGTAAAGCTTATACAGACCTGTAGATGGAGGAATGAATGAAGCGGCTCAAGCGATGGGTTATTTCTTTGATGGTGGGCTTAAGCCTATGCGGCCCAGCTCTGGCGGCCGACGTTCTCAAAGTGGGCGTTCAAGGCTCGCTTCCCCCGTTCAGCAGTGTTAGTGGAAACGGCAAGCTGACCGGCTTCGATGTAGATATTGCCCAGGCACTGTGCGCAGAACTCAAGGTGCAATGCCAGTTCGTGATCACCAGCTGGGATCGCATGCTGCCTTCACTGAACGCACGCAAGTTCGACGCCATCATTTCCTCAATGTCGATCACACCGGAGCGCGAGCAGCTCGTCTCCTTCACTATCCCCTACTACATGAACAGCATTCAGTTCATTGCCCCCAGGGATAAACCGTTCAGCACAGACCCCCGCGGACTCAAAGGCAAGGTTATCGGTGCCGGCCGCGCGACGCTTTCGGCAGATTGGCTCTCCAACCATCTGGGCGGTCAGGTCAACATGCGCTTCTACGACTCCCAGGAGGAAGCCAACCAGGCCCTTGCAGATGGGCGTGTGGATGCCGTACTGGGAGACCGCTTTGCGCATTACGCCTGGCTGCAGACCCCAGAGGGGCAACGCTTCGAGCTTAAAGGCGAACCCGTTTTGCAAAAGGACCGCATTGCGATAGCGGTACGCAAGAACGATCCGCTGAAGGCCCGCCTGGATGAAGCTCTCAAAGGTATTCTCGCCAACGGGACATACCAGCAGATCAACGCCCGATACTTTCCGTTCAGCCTCTACTGATCACAGCGACAGGGCGGTGCGTTATGCTTCGCCGCCCCGTTAGCCTCCGTGATCGGCATGAGTGAGACCTATCCTGCTTCCTTCCTCCAGGGCAGTGCGTTAGAAGCACGCTTCAATGCCTTGGACAGCTTCCTGATACAGCACCAGGCGCTCTGGCGACCCAAGCCGTTCACCCAGCCAACACTGTCTTGGGAGAAGGCCAACCCGGGGTTATCCTCGTGGCTTCGCGCCCGCTCACTTGAAGAGGCGGAGGCTACGCATACACATCCCCATGCACTCAAGGCCCCCTCGCCTTTTCCAGCCTGGGCCGAAGAGGCACGTCAGCTGTGCATGATCGGCGAGTTGCCCAGGCAGTACAGCGAAGCGCCTAACAGGCTGAGCGTGGACGTACCGGGACGCAAATGGCAGCAGGTGGAGGCATTCGCTCACCACGCCTTATTCAGCAGCCCTCCCTCGCATTGGCTGGACTGGTGCTCAGGCAAAGGCCATCTAGGACGACGCCTGGGCGTCCATGGCGCTGCGTTCGACTGTCTGGAATACGATTCCTCACTGGTAGAGACAGGGCAACGTATCAGCGAGCGCCTGGGGCTTTCAGCCCATCATTATGAACAGGATGTAATGGCTGCTTCTGTTACGGAAAGGCTTCAGGTCTTTCACACGCCTGTAGCGCTGCATGCGTGCGGTGATCTCCATGTGCGGTTGATGCAGGTAGCCAGCCAGACAGGCTGCCCTGCCTTGGCGTTAGCGCCCTGTTGCTATAACCGTATCAGCGGCGATGAGTACCGCCCGCTTTCCACGAACGCCAGGCAGTCAGCGCTTCTCCTGAGCAAGGAGGACCTTGGGCTGCCCCTGTGTGAAACCGTGACCGCTGGTGCCCGGGTTCGCCGCCAGCGTGACCTTTCCATGGCCAGAAGGCTGGGATTCGACCTGCTTCAGCGAGAGATCCGCGGAATCGATGAATACCTTCCTACTCCTCCACTGGCAACCCACTGGCTGCAACGCACCTTTCGCGACTACTGCCTGGAGCTTGCCACGCTCAAAGGCTTGCCGCCCATCCCTGAGCGCAACTGGGAGGCACTTGAGGCCGCCGGCTGGAAGCGTCTCGCCGCTGTTCGCAATCTTGAACTGGTCCGCGGGCTTTTCCGGCGACCGCTCGAGCTCTGGCTGCTCCTTGATCGGGCGCTCTTTCTGGAGGAACAGGGCTACGAGGTCAGACTAGGCAGCTTTTGCGACCCTAGCCTGACACCCCGCAATCTGATGCTGCTGGCTGAGAAACCTTAAAGAACGGCCGGCGCGCGCCTTACAGGTCGAGCCGGCAGAATGGCTTTCTGTAACGCCACTCCAGCCGGATGCTCAAAACGCAGCCCCGTGGTTACCTTACACTCTTCGGCCAGCCGCCCCTGATCCAGCACAGCCACCCGCTGGCACAGCCGCTGTACCAGGCTTAGATCGTGGGTAATCAACAGAAAGGCTGTTCCTTGCGTTTCACGTATTTCACTGAGCATATCCAGTATCTGCACCTGAAGGACTCGATCCAGATTGGACAGCGCCTCATCCAGTACAATGAGCGAGGGGTTTGATGCCAGCGCCCGCGCAATGCCGACCCGCTGGAGCTGTCCGCCACTAAGCTGGCCGGGGAGCCTGTCAGCCATGGAAGCCGCCAATCCAACCTGCTCCAACAGCTGAGCAACTCGCCGCAAACAGTCCGGCCTGGAAAGACCCATCAAGTACCGAAGCGGTTCAGACAGACTCCAGCCAATCGAGTGGCGAGGGTTGAATGCGCTTGGTGCATCCTGGAAGATCAACTGGACACGGCGCTGAAACGTACGAAGCGCTTCACCCCTTAGCTCGGATAGCACCTCATTCCGAAAGCTGACGCGCCCGGTTATCGGTCTTTCAAGTCCCAGCAACAGACGCGCCAATGTACTTTTACCACTGCCGCTGTTTCCCAGAAGACCAACGCTTTCCCCTTCGTCAATGTGAAAATCCACACCCTGCAATACGGTCTGCAAGGGCCGCCGTGACCAGAAACCTCCCGAGCGATAGCCGTGCCCGATACCCTCAGCGCTGAGCAGTCTCATTCATAATCCTCCGCCAAGGTGAGCGCCTGATGCGCAGCCAGCAGATCACGCGCGGCAGGGCTACATGGTGCGTCAAACAATTGCTCGACAGACGTAGCCTCCACAAGGCTCCCTTCATCCATCACCAACACATCGTGGGCGCAACGGGCAACAACTCCCATGTCATGCGTTACCAGCAGAATTCCTAGACCTTTCTCTTCAACCAGTCGATCAAGTACATCCAGCACACGTGCCTGCATGAGCAGATCAAGATCCGTTGTTGGTTCATCGGCCAATAGAAAAGGGGTTTCAGTCAGCAGTGCCAACGCAATCATCATGCGCTGTAACATGCCGCCACTCATTTGAAAGGAATAGAGGTCAAGCACGTGAGAGGAAGTATTCAGGCCAACATCCACCAGGCAGGCGTCCAGGCGTGCCTGGGCATCTGCACCACGGATGTTACGCAACGCCAGCACCTCGTAGGCATGCGCCCGCATCGTCAGTACAGGATTAAAGGCAGAACGGGGATTCTGCATGATCATGGAAACCTGACGCCCCCGCAGATGTTCGCCGCCCGTCCTTTGTCCGTCGCACAGCACGTGTCCTGACACCCTTGTCACGCCTGCGGGAAGTTGATCGAGCATGCCCAGACAGGTCATGGATTTGCCAGAGCCACTGGAACCCACCAAAGCGGTAACACGCCCGGTCCTGACCGTCAGGCTCAGATCCTTGACCAAGACGTGATCATTAACAGCCAGGGTCAGGCCCTGGACTTCCAATACACGACCCATCAATGCCCTCCTGTGCGCAGCGAAGGATCCAGGCGATCCCGCAACGCATCCCCAAGCAGGTTGAAGGCCATTACGGTCAGAAAAATCATGAGGCCTGGCCAGAGTAAGAGTTGAGGATGCGTCCAGAGAAACTCTTTGGCGTCGTTGATCATTACGCCCCACTCCGCCGTAGGTGGGCTGACGCCCAGACCGAGAAAGGACAAACCTGATACGTGCAGCATCATGTGGCCGATATCTAGCGAGGCCAGGACCATCAGTTGACCCAGCACGCTCGGCAGGATGTGGCTGACAAAGCTCTGCAGACGTGACGCACCCGCCAGACGGGATGCCAGCAGATAGTCTCGCCCACGCAGCGAGATCACCAGGCTGCGAACCATTCGGGCATACCAGGCCCAATGCGAAAGAGCGATGGCCAGGATGACATTCGAAAGCCCTGTTCCCAGCACACCAATAAAGAAGAGCGCCAGAACAAAGGTGGGTACGGTCATGAACAACTCGCCGACTCGCATCAGCACCGTGTCCAGTCGACCACCGATAAACCCAGCCACACCGCCTACGACAATGCCAAGCGTGAGGATCAGGCATAGCGTCAGCACAACCGTACCCAGGGACAAACGTGCCCCAGTAATGAGGCGCGACAGGACGTCACGCCCCAGATGGTCGGTTCCCAGCCAATGTGCTTCGCTCATCCCCTGTAACCGCTGGCTCACATCGACGGCAGTCGGATCGTAGGGAGCCAACCAGGGCCCCAGCAGCGTCAAGGCGAGCAGAAGGATGACCAATACACCACCCAGCCAAGCCCCCCATGAGCGCGTCCGGGGCGCGTTCATCGTCTGTACTAGCATGCCTGTGCTCCTTCCAATCGCGTGCGAGGGTCGAGCCAGGCGTACAGCACATCCACAACCAGATTGCAGAGGACAAACAGCCCGGTCATCAGCAGCGTAAAGCACTGCAATACAGGGAAGTCTCGGTTGTAAACGGCACTGACTGCAAAACGGCCCAGCCCGGGCCAGGCGAAAATCGTTTCGATGACCAGCGTGCCGCCAATCAATTCACCGACATGCATCCCGATAGCTGTCACGACGGGTAGCCAGGCATTGCGCAGGATATGTCTGCGCCATACCTGCCCTTCCGGCAGCCCACGCAGGCGCGCGTACAACACGTGTCGCTGCCCGCTGGCTTCCAATAGGCTGGCACGAAGAAGCCGCGCGTTGATCGATAACGACATCAGCGCCACTGCCAGTACCGGCATGACCAGATGCGCTATTCCTCCCCGCCCCATGGGAGGCAGCCATCCCAGGGTCACGGAAAACAGGGCGACCATCAGGAACGCCAGCCAGAAATTGGGCATCGAGACGCCAAAAAAGGCTATAAACCGCACAAGCTGATCCGGCCAGCCACCCGGTCTGCGGGCCGCCCAGATGCCTAGCGGCAAGCTGACCAGCAAAGTGACCGCCAGCGCAGCGCCTCCTAGCTGAAGGGTGGCGGGGAGGTAATAGAGAAGATCATCCAGGACAGGCCGCCCCGTCACGAATGATGTTCCGAAATCCAGATGCAGCGCGCGCCAGAGCCACATCAAGTACTGCTCAACTAAGGGACGATCGAGCCCGAGCGTATGCCGCGCCTCCGCCAGGGCCGCGTCCGTAGGCGGAATCTGGGAGAGACGCAGGTAATCCAGAGCAGGATCACCCCGCCCCATATGCAGCAGCACGAATACCAGCAGCGAAACAGCAAGCAGGATGGGTATCAGCAAGGCCAGCCGATAGGCGATATAACGCAGCATAAGTTACTCTCCGCCCGGCTTCATGACCTCGAAAGGCACGTCGAAAAGAGTCGAGCCGAACTGCACGTTTTCGACTGAATCGCGGCTTACGCTGGTAGCGGTCAGGTATGAAATCGGCACGTAAACCGCTTGCTCATGCAAAGTAGTCAACACGTCCTTGTAGAGCGCCTGCCGTTTGTCCTCCTCTACCGACGCCAATATTTCACCGATCTCCTGATCAATGGCGGCCTTCATTGGCAGGCCTTGCTGTGCCTGATAATCCGCATGCCCGGCATAACGCATGGAGCTGACGAAAGAGTGCGGATCGTAGGGTGCGCCCCATGTCTCTGCGAAGATCATTCCAAAGCGACCATCACGTTGGCGCTCTACCAAAGCCCCCTCGTCCTCTCCCTTGAGAACCACATCGAAGCCCAGACCGCCCAGATTGGCCTGAACAACCTCAGCCACGCTCTTCTGCAATGCATTTGCCCCATAGAAGCACAGCTCCAGGCGTAACGGCTGCCCATCCTTGTAGCGAATCTTCTCGACTGGATTCAGTATCCAGCCAGCCTGATCCAGCGCCTCGCTCGCTTTCTTAGGAGAATAGCCATACGGCTTCAGGCCAACATCGGTATACGGCAGGTTGGTTGAGAAGAGCGTATCGGCCCTTGGTTCCAGGCCATACAGGACGTGCTTGACGATCGCATCCTTGTCGACGGCCCAATTGATGGCCTGTCGCACCGCCAGCTCATTGGTAGGCGCAAGGTTGGTATTGAGTGCAATGACCCGGGTCGCCAGAGGCGCTGAGATAGCCGTATGGTAGCCCGCCTGTTTCAAGCGAACGAAAGTGTCGGCGGAAACCTCACCCTCGGAACCCTGGATCAGGTCAAGCTGCCCCGTTTCGAGCGCAATCGCCCGCCCACTCGGGTCAGGAATGACCTTGACCAGCACCTCGTCATAGGCAGGCTTTGGGCCCCAGTAATAAGGGTTACGGGCAAAGCGATCAAACTCGCCTCGACGACTTTCAACCAGTTGCCAGGGGCCTGTTCCTATCGGCTGTCCAGGCTGAGTATTGGGCGCTGCAAACCGCAGGGGGCGCACCTGTGCCAACTCAAGCAGGGTAGGATAATAAGGATGCTTTAAAACCAGACGCAGCGTATGGGCATCTGGCGCTTCGGCATGATCGATGGTTTCAACCAGCTCCATCCAGGCATGCCGTTTGCGATTTGCCAGAACGGCTTCAATGTTGGCTTTTGCCGCTGCCGCATCAAACACGCTGCCATCACTGAAGCGCACGCCATCGCGCAGGATAAACGTATAGGTCCGTCCATCCGGGGATATATCCCACCGGGTCGCCAGCCAGGGCTCGACACTGCCATCGGCCTTATAGCGTACCAGTGGCTCATGGACCATCGCCTGGGCATACATCTGGTTCGGTGAATAACCGCGAGGATCAAGCGGCCCGGCATTCGTCGGCCAGGAGTAGGTAAGCACCTCAGCTTGCGCCATAACAGGCAGAACCAATCCCGCTGCCAATAGAAGCACCCCGAGCTTTCTCTTGAAGCCAAGCTGATTCACACTCCCACTCCCGTTATGCGTAGACAAGCGCGGGAGAATAGTCAGGGAAGAGTATGATGTCTACGAGAAAACTTCATACTGAAGGTGATTGGTTTTTATGCAACGAGTAACGATTACACTGGATGACGACCTGTTGGCCGCTGTTGACGATCGTGTGGCGAGCCACGGTTATCAAGGACGCTCCGAGGCCATCCGGGACCTGTTGAGAGAAGGCATGCGCGAACCCGTAGCGCAGGATCTGCCAGCCGACTCCACCTGTATCGCCACCTTGAGTTATGTCTATGACCATAATGCTCGTGAGCTCTCGAAGCGGCTGACTCGTACGTTTCATGCCCACCACGACCTTACGCTGGCTACTTTGCATGTCCATCTGGATCATGGAAGCTGCATGGAGGTCTCAGTGTTGAAGGGAACTACCGCGGAGGTCCGAGAGCTAGCACAGCATGTCACGGCAGAGCGTGGGGTACGCCATGGCAGAGCGTTCATCGTACCGATGCCCCATGCCACTCATACCCATGAGCATGACCACTAAAACCTGTGGATAACTCTGTGCGCAGTTTCTGTATAGCCTGTAGGAAAAGCCCTGATACCAAGGCTCTTGGTAATTTTCAATAGGTGAATAAGAAAATTTCAGCCTTAGAAAAAAGCACTATAAAAAGGAGGCAGACCTGTCCTTATTAGGCCTTATCCATACATTGCTACTGATACTACGAAGCGATCATGGAAACAGACCTGTATCGCTCCTATCTTATCGAGAATGCAGTTGAACTCAGACGCGGCACGTTCACATCGCATAAAGGCCATTATGCCGGCACCCATGCTGGCTATTTTGCTGGCCGCTCTGGATCAAACGATCGTGGCGGTTTCGCTGCCGGCCATCTCTGCACAGCTCAATGACACCGGACTTCTGGCCTGGGTAATATCGGGCTACATGGTTGCCATGACCGTCTCGATGCCGCTCTACGGAAAGTTTGGCGACCTCTATGGCCGACAAAAGATGATGTCGGCAGCTTTCAGCCTCTTTACGGTAGCGTCACTCGCTTGTGCGCTCGCCCAAGACATGCCCCAACTGATCCTGGCCAGAATCTTACAGGGCTTGGGTGCAGGAGGGCTGATTGCCGTAAGCCAAGCGGTCATTGGCGACGTCGTACCGCCACGCGAGCGAGGGCGTTATCAAGGCTACATCAGCAGCATGTACGCGCTGGCCAGTATTGCCGGCCCCGTATTGGGCGGCTTGATGACCGAGTATTTATCTTGGCGCTGGGTTTTCTGGATCAATTTGCCCCTTGGCATTGCCGGGCTCTTCATATGCTACCGCGTTCTAACCAGCCTTCCCGTGCCTGGCCGCGAGACCCTCATTGACTATCCGGGCATTCTGCTACTGGCTACCGGCCTTACTGCGCTTTTAATGGCTACAACATTAATCGGCAAAGGAGCGCCCTTAAGCAGCGGCTATCTTCTCTGGCTTGCCGCTGCGGCAATAACAGCTTTGACATTATTCGCATACCATGAGCAGCGCGCCAGAGAACCACTTCTGCCCTTACGCCTACTCCGGAACAGAACGGCCGGGCTCTGCTGTATGCTCAACTTCCTTACCAACTTCCAGGCCATAGGGCTAACGCTGGTGATCCCCTTATGGTTTCAAGCTGGCGCCGGCCATGACATGAGCAAAGCGGCACTGCATCTGATTCCGTTTGCAGCGGGCATTCCCTTGGGTGCCTTTACCTGTGGGCGACTGACCGCCGTACTGGGACGTTATAAACCTCAGATCCTAGTGGGTACGCTAATCATGCCATGCGCGCTGGTAATGCTTGCCTTTATTGATCCGCGCAGCGGGTTACTGGCCGGCGGCAGTCTGTTTCTGGCAGGACTTGCAACGGGCATGCAGTTTCCCACTGCACTGGTTGCCGCCCAGAATGCTGTTCCACAGGCTGATATCGGGGTTATGTCCAGTACGATTTCGCTGTTCCGTTCACTGGGAGGTGCGGTAGGCGCTGCTGGCTTGTCCGCACTACTCTTGCTATGGCTACCCCCTATGCAGGATTATGCGGGCTCCGTTGAAAACGTGCTGCAGACATACCTGGCTGGGTCAGCCGGTACGATCGATCCATTACGCCAAACGCTTCTTGCAACCTTTCATAAACTGTTTTTAGTATCGGCTGGGCTTTCCCTGCTCGCACTTGCCTGCGCCTTGTCTGTACCCGAGCGTCCCTTGCGCGGCCGGACCGACAAGGCAGATCGATGATCCAAGCGATACGCGGAGCGGTATATCGAGCACGCTCCATTTGAAGCACTTGAAGGAATCCAATGATCTTTCAAGCCGCAAAGACAACAACTGTCACTCAAGGTCTAACGAACAGGTTTCAAAAAGAATTTCCAGAATTTGTAACAGATTCACAGTGACCTTTTATCCCTATGAGCACCGCTTATCGGTGTTGGCATACCTATAAAACTTGAACATCCGCCCACTTTTAACCATTAAAAGGTGATCCAATTCACCTTTTAAAACGACTATAACCACGTCTTCATCTTTTGCTCCTTGAATGAGTCGGTAACCACTTATCGAGGGCTTCAAAGTCAAGGAACCTTTGAATCTTCGGGCGGTCCTACCGACGGCTATAGTCACCGTTGAAGCATTCCCTGAGTCAGCGCGATGGAATCCTAAACACGTTCGGTTGTTATCGACTACGAATGTTCATCGATCGTTGTCCATGACTATTCGGTCCTGTTGAAGTTCGTGCATACGTTTATGCACAAGGATGGAACTATGAATTTTAAAGAACGTGGTATTTTACATTCGAATTCATCAGCGATCTCATTATCACATCGCTTGTTAGATTTAATGGTAATTTCCGGAACAGCTTATCTGGCTGGCTCCGTGATTCCTGGCGTCCCCATGAAACCTGAGCACTGGGTAATAGTATTCCTTGCTCTTTTGATATTTCATTTCCTGACGGAAATGAATCAAATGTATCTTTCATGGCGTGGCGAAAGAATATCCAATGAACTAATAAAAATATCAACTTATTGGGTATTAACATTCTCAACTGTTTTCATGGTTGATTATTTCTTCTTTAATGAATCCTTTTTAATCAGCAGTACCATGAAGGCATGGCTGGCTCTTTCATTGATTGGCCTGTGCGGATATCGGGTGCTGCTGCGCTCTGTTATGCACTCGCTGCGAAAAGCCGGTTTCAATACGCGCCGAGTAGCCATCGTAGGTGCCGACAAGATCGGTCAGCGTCTTGCCCATACAATCGACAGAGCGCCATGGATGGGCCTGCAACTGCTCGGTTTCTATGTCGAGAATCCGCTAGACCATCCCGAGCTCAACCGTAGCGAGCCCGGTTTTTCGATTCGCGGCAACCTGGAACAGCTGGTAGACGATGCGCGCGCCGGTTATATCGACAAGGTCTACATCACCCTGAGCATGGCGCATCAGGAGCACATCAACTGGCTAGTGCAAGAACTCAGCGATACGACCGCTTCGGTCTACATCATTCCTGACGTCTTCATGTTCCACCTGCTCCATGCCCGCAGCGAAAGCATCGATGGCTTGCCCAGCATCAGTATCTTCGATACGCCGATGGATGGTGCCAGCCTGATCGTCAAGCGTATCGAGGACATCGTTCTATCCCTGATCATTCTGTCGATCATTTCCATTCCCATGCTGGTTATCGCCATTGGCATCAAGCTGTCCTCTCCTGGCCCGGTATTTTTCCGCCAGAAGCGTTATGGCATGGATGGCAAGCCGATCGAAGTCTGGAAATTCCGTAGCATGAAGGTCATGGAGAATGGCGAGAAGGTGACGCAGGCGACCAAGAACGATAGCCGCATCACACCCTTTGGCTCGTTCCTACGACGCACGTCACTCGATGAGCTTCCCCAGTTCATTAACGTACTGCGTGGTGAGATGTCGATCGTAGGCCCACGACCCCATGCGGTTGCTCACAACGAACAGTACCGCAAGCTGGTTCAAGGCTACATGCTGCGCCACAAGGTCAAGCCCGGTATTACAGGGTGGGCCCAGGTCAACGGCTGGCGTGGTGAGACGGATACCCTGGACAAGATGCAGAAGCGCATCGAGTTCGACCTGGACTACATCCACCACTGGTCCTTCTGGTGGGACGTCAAGATCATCTTCCTGACCCTCTTCAAGGGTTTCATCAACAAGAACGCTTACTGAGAACTGCTGCCGGACCTGACGACCGAAAAGTGATTCAGGCCGGCAACAGCTGAACTTTCTAAGGTAGAGATGTCAGAGCTTGCCTGATCGAATCCCAGTAGGAGTTCAGATGCGGAAGACATGTCAGGGTGAGCTCCAGATACGATTGGTAAATGCCATCAAGAGCATCTGATTTCCCGTCTGGAAGAGTTTTCATGATTAAGTCAGTTTTAGTGGTTTGCGTTGGAAATATTTGCAGAAGTCCAATGGCCGAAACGCTTCTAAGGGAAGGCCTGAAAGGGCGGAATATAGAAGTCAGTTCAGCGGGTATTGGTGCATTGGTAGGCCGCCCTATGGATAGTACGGCTCAAGAGGTACTAAGAGAAAACGGACTTGAGCTATCGACACATAAAGCTCGCCAGGTTGATGCAGAAATGCTTCGGAAGGCAGACCTTATTTTGACGATGGAAGAATTTCATTCTCGTTCTGTTGAAAGTATGGCGCCAGAAATCAAAGGGAGAGTTTTTCTGATTGGTAAATGGGTAAATAACCGTGAGGTACCCGATCCATACCGCCTCTCAAAAGAAATGTTCAAAGAAGTACATATACTTTTAGCAAAATGCGTAGATAGCTGGCTTCCATACATTAGATAAGGGGAAGAAGGAATTTCATGACCACGATGCCTCGTTTTACGGCCACTGAAGTTAAGAACGATACCGATATTAATTTCTCAGCACTGTTTGGAATCCTCGTTGATTACAAATGGCAGCTTCTTTCCATTATCGGTATCTTCACTTTCCTCGGTATTGCTTATGCCATGCTGGCTACGCCCATGTATGCATCCAATGCAATGCTGCAGATCGAAGAAAAGAAAGGTGTAACACGCCTGACTGATCAAACATCCGGCATGCCACCGCCACTTCCGGAGGCAGTGACTGAGATCGAGTTGCTCAAATCCCGTCTGGTGATTGGCAACGCGGTCAAGAATCTGCACCTGGATGTTGTCGTAACGCCCAAGTACTTCCCTATTTTTGGTGGCTATGTCGCTCGTCATTTCAAAGCTGAAAGCGAAGACGAAGTTGCCTCCCCTGTTCTGGGCCTGAACAGCTTTGCCTGGGGCGGTGAGGATGTAGAAGTCGCTGAGCTGCGCGTACCCGACAGCGCCCAGGACAAGCCCATGACACTGAAAGTCGAAGAAAACCAGAGTTTCACGGTTTTCGATGCCAACAATCAGATTCTGCTGCACGGTACTGTCAACCAGCCTGTCGAGCAGGATGGCTATTTCATCCAGGTCAGCAAGCTGCAAGCACGTCCCGGTACTGAATTCACAGTCATGAAGAAGCGACTGTCCAGAACAATTCAGGAATATCAGGGCCGCATCAGCGCAGGCGAGCGTGGCAAGCAGTCAGGCATTCTGTCTGTTGCCCTGCAGGACTCCGATCCTCTGCGTGCTCAACGCATTGTTCAGGAAGTGATCGATCTGTACGTTGCTCAGAACATTGACCGCAACGCAGCAGAATCGACTCAGAGCCTTGAGTTCCTGCGTAGCCAGATTCCCTCTGTTAAGAAGGAGCTGGAGGACGCGCAACGTGCGCTGAACGAATACCAGACCAACCGCCGCTCTGTTGATATCGACAGCGAGACCAAGGGTGTTCTGGATCAGATCGTTTCGCTGGATGGCCAGATTTCCGAGCTGAACCTCAAGCGTGTTGAGATGAGCCGCAAGTTCACCACTCAGCACCCGGCATTCCAGGCCGTACTCGGCCAGCTGCGCCAGCTTGAAGTTGAAAAGGACAAGCTTGAGAAGCGCGTAGGCAATCTGCCTTCTACTCAACAAGAGCTGCTACGCCTCAAGCGTGACGTTGACGTGACCAGCCAGACCTACACCCTGATGATGAACAAGGTGCAGGAGCTTGATGTTATCCGTGCTGGTACTGTCGGCAGCGTACGTATCATCGATAATGCAAACGCGAACATTGATGATCCTGCAAGCCCCAACAAGCCGCTAATCGTAGTTGCTGCACTGGTTCTGGGCTGCCTGCTGGGCCTGGCCGTTATCTATACCCGCCATACCCTCAAGCGCGGTATTGAAACACCTGAAGCCATCGAGCAGTTGGGTCTACCGGTTTATGCTTCGATTCCGTACAGCCGCAACCAATCCGAATCCGAAAAGCTTTTTGGCCGCGGCTCCCGCAAGATTGGCGAATCGGCGCTGCTGTCCATCGCTCATCCTACGGACCTGAGTACCGAGGCGCTGCGTAGCCTGCGGACCAGCCTGCACTTTGCGATGATCGAGGCTAAAAACAACATTCTGATGATCTCCGGCCCTAGCCCGGATGTCGGTAAGTCCTTCGTTTCGTCCAACCTGGCAGCCGTTATTGCCGAGTCGGGTCAGCGCGTTCTGCTGATCGACGGGGACATGCGCAAGGGCTACATGCACAAGATCTTCAATGTGAAGCAGAAAGACGGTCTATCCGACCTGTTGAGCAATCGCATTGCAATCAACGATGCCATCAAGAAGACCGAAGTCGACATGCTTGATTTCATGTCTTGTGGCCAGTTCCCGCCGAACCCTTCCGAACTGCTGATGAGCCACCGCTTTACCACTGTTCTGAAGCAGCTCGGCGACCTGTATGACATCGTGATCATCGATACTCCGCCGATCCTGGCCGTAACCGAAGCCGCCATCATTGGCGCCCATGTAGGTACCAGCCTGATCGTCGCCCGCTTCGGCATGAACAGTGCCAAGGAGCTGGAGGCTACCAAGCGTCGCTTTGATCTCAATGGTGTACCGCTCAAGGGTGTGATCCTGAACGCTGTAGAGCGCAAGGCTTCCAACTATTCCTCTTACGGTAACTATCAGTACGCCTATGAGAGACCAAGCAAGAGCTGAAGCCTGTTATAGGCAGCAGCGCTTGCAAACATGGAATGGGACTAAAAAGCACCATGCATAGCATGAGAAAGCTTCAATTGAACGATGAAGCATAAAAGTCCACAGGTAGGAGCTCTTTTGAGCTCCTACGTTATTTCAAGGCTTTTGACCGTTTCAGATCAGTAAATTGATTTTCTAGGCTAAAGGGATATCGAAATGAACGTTGCAATGGTGCTGAACTACAAAGCTCCGCAAGAAAGCATTTCCTGCGCTGAAAGCATTCTTGGCTTTTGTAAGACAATCGACCATGTCGTGCTTATAGATAACGACTCCAAGGACGGCTCTTACGAAACGATGAAACAATGGAAAGAAACCCATAACGTAGACCGGGTTTCCGTTATCGCTAGCCCTGTTAACAGCGGCTATGCCGGTGGCAACAATTTTGGAATGAAATGGGCACGCGAACAGTTCAAGGTTGAGAACTTCTGGATTCTCAACAACGACGCCTATGTTAAAGACGATGCCTTTAAACCGTTACTGGATAAGATCACCGCTGACAAGAACACCATTGCCGGTTCGGTCATTCTGAGTTCTCAAACAGGAAAGATCGAATGCTATGGCGGCGGGATCATGTATCCCCTGCTAGGCAAATCCAAGCTTCTCGGCAAAGGGCTTTCCATTGATGAGATCGGCCAGCTCAACCGTGAGCCGGACTACATCATGGGCTGCAGCCTGGCCTTCAACGCCGAGATACTGGATAAGGTTGGCTACATGGATGAATCCTACTTCATGTACTCCGAAGAAGTGGATTGGCAGCACCAGGCGAAAAAGCACGGTATTGCACTGTATGTCGCACCGGATAGCCAGCTCTATCACTATGGTTCGATGAGTTCAGGCGGAAAGTCCGAGTTTTACTACTACTTCCGTAACCGTGCAGCCACTCGCTTCAACAAGAAGTTCTATGGCTCACCGTATGCACTCATGTCTGCGGTTTTCCTGTCCGGCATAACCGTATTGAAGGAATACAAAAGTCCAAAGCTGGCCTGGTCTGGTATCAAGGGCGCGTTCAAAGGGGCAACAATGCATGTCTAATGGAGTAGTAAGCCAGGCATTCGGTATCGACTTTTTCCTGGGCACCAAGGATGAGCTACTGAAGCATATTTCAGCCAGCCTGAAAAAACCTTACACCTATATCGTTACGCCGAACATTGATCACGTTGTCCAGTTCCAGGAAAACGAAAATCTGCAAAAGGCGTATCGCACCGCTGACAAGCGTGTCTGTGATAGCCGTATCCTGTCGCCCTTGCTCAAATCCTTGGGCGTTGAGATCAAGGAAGTGATCACAGGCAGCGACCTTACGGTCTCGCTTCTGAAGAAAGCCGACCAGGAAGATTTGTCCATTACGCTGATTGGCTCGGAAGAAAAGGACGTGGTAAAGCTCAAGGCTTTGTATCCACGTATCCGGCTGAATCACTACAACCCTCCGATGGGCTTTATCAACAAGCCTGACGAAGTGCAGAAGTGCCTCGACTTCATCTATGCCAACCCTTCGGACCTCATTTTTTACGCGGTTGGTGCGCCACGGCAGGAAATGTTGGCCAGCATGGTCGATGCTACCAAGCGTACAGGCGTTGGCCTTTGCATCGGGGCCTCGATTCTGTTTGCTACCGGCAGCCTGAAGCGAGCGCCGGTCTGGATGCAGAAAGCCCGTATCGAGTGGCTGCATAGAATGCTATCGGAGCCCCAGCGTCTGGTGCGTCGCTATGTTCATGACGCCACCCATATTCTTCCTATCTATCTCAAAGAAAGATCAGGAAGACGAAGCAGTGAAGAAGTAAATTAATCGATTGCGACTGCATTTTTTGGCCAGTCTGAGGACAGGGAAGACAGCCATGCTGGATGGAATGCAACGTTACGCTGGATGGGAAGCGATATGAGAGCAGTAAGCAAAAGCGGTGCCTACTTCATATTATTAATTTTCGTCTTCGTATTACATTTTGGTATTTTCGAAGAAACCCCCCATAACCCGATTGGCATCTTGTATGTCAGCGAGTTGTATCTGGTTATTTGTCTGGCGTTTACAGCCTTCTATGTACTGGCGTCCGTGGGAAAAGAGCAAAAGGATTTGAAAATCCTTTTAACTTATTGCGCCTACTCGTCGGTTATCTTCATTCTGCTGCCAGCGATTTTCTCGAATCTTTACTATGGGCAACCATTGATATACGGGATTATCGAAGAGCGTCGCATACTGTATTGCTTTACTTTTTCCGTCATGCTTTACCTCGCCCGGAACATGAGTGCTGCCCAATTTGAAAAGGCATTCCTGTTTGTAGGTTTCATGGCGTGCATTCTGGCCTGGATGTTCAAGTTCTCCGTATTGCCGGACCTGCGGGACAAGGTGGCGTCCTTCGACCGGCCAGACCGCTCCTCAATCGGTGCACTGGCGCAGTGCCTGGCTTATTTCTATTGCATTCAGGTATGGAACAAAGGGATATCGCCCATTGATGGCTCGCCCAGGTCCAAGACGCCTTATATTGTGTTCGCCTGTTTCATTTTGCTGACTCTGGTCTTTGCAACACAAACGCGCCAGCTGATCTTTCTGTCCCTTTGCTTCACGCTGCTTTGCCTGAAGAGCAAGTCGGTTATCTGGATCGTGGTATCGGGTATTTTGGTTTCTCCTCTCTACCTGTTCCCGGATCTGCTGAAAGAGCTGGGACTCAATCTTGATTTCTATGCCGAATCGCTCGAAAACGGTCCAACCGATAATGTCCGTGAACAAACCATCGGTTATATCTTCGGCCATTTGCATGCGAATAACTGGTTACCCAGTGGCTCCTTGTCCCTGATGTGGAACAATGGCTTTATCCCTCACTTTGGCGAGTACTTCTTCCTTTCCGACGTTGGGATATTCGGTACGCTGTTCAGATTCGGCTTCCTGGCCTTCCTGATCGTCCCACTGACCCTGTTCTGCTATTACTACTTCGCCAAGCGCTTACACAGGGATACCAGCTTCACCGTTACCGCCCTGCTGGCGTATATGGTGATCTGGCCGCTTCAGGGTATCTTCGAATATATGCAGGCAACGGTTGCGTTCCTGCTCGTGATCCAGGCACTCAAGGCCTACCACCGAAACGTGGAGAGCCCAGCGCTGGATTCGTATGTTGAAGAACACCCACTGATGCAGCCCAGCTTTAGATAGCCCTCTCCCCTGCATGTCTGTCCGACCAGGGCAGACATGCCTTTCTGCAAAAGAGCCCCCATGACAATGCTGAAAAACAGCACCTGGAATATTCTGGGTGTAGTCATTCCAAGCCTTATCGCACTCCCTACCATGGGTGTTCTTTCTCGTAAGTTAGGTATCGAGCAATTCGGCCTGTTTACACTGGCGTTTGCCATTGTCGGTTATGCCACCATTTTTGACGCGGGACTTACACGCGCCGTCATACGAGCCGTGGCCATGCACCATGGCAATGTCGAAAAGAATAAATCCGTTATCGCGACCGCTACCTATGCTGTGGTCGGTCTGAGCGCACTCGCGGTGCTCTTGTTATGGCTGGGCGCAGGAGAACTCGTTTCCCTGCTACACGTTTCGGCAGAAAACGTTGACGTTGCGGTGGCTGGCTTCAAGTGGCTAAGCCTTTCGATACCGCCCTTTCTACTTACCATGATCTGGTTTTCCTATCTGGAAGGAAACGAACGGTTTGCAGAATTCAACCTGTTACGCACCATCACCAACTCCATTCTGGCTGTTTCCCCCCTGGTAGCCGTGCTGGTCGATGAGTCTTTTACCGCGACGGCAATAGGGCTTGTCATCGCCCGCCTTATTTCGATGGCCGTGGCGTTCATTCCATGTTGGCGAGAATTTCCGCCGGGCTTTTACCGATTTGAAAAGAGCGTTTTCAAGGAACTCTTCGCGTTTGGCAGCTGGATGACTGTGAGCAATATCATCAGCCCTGTCATGGTGTATTTTGATCGTTTTATCCTGTCCAACATGGTCGGAGCCCAGCGCGTTTCCTTTTACACCGCGCCCTCTGAAGCCATCTCACGCATGCTGATCATTCCCAATGCTGTCGCTCGGGTTATCTTCCCGCTTCTGAGCAAGCGTTCGGCGGATGCGACTGCTCAGGCCAATCGAGCGTTCTGGGCCCTGCTCGCCGCCTGTGTAGTCATGGTGCTACCTCTATTCATACTCGCCCCCATGGTCATGACTTTATGGATGGGACCGGAATATGGTCAGGAAGGCGCGCAGGTGCTGCGTATTCTCCTGATTGGCTTCATCTTTAACGCGCTGGCACAGATTCCCTTTGCGAAAATCCAGGCGAAGGGCCATTCGAAGATCACCGCTTTTATCCACCTGGCTGAGCTTTTGCCTTATATAGGCTTGCTGGTCGTGTGCATACACCTATTTTCTCTTCAGGGAGCTGCCATTGCCTGGTCGATCAGGGTGGCTGTTGACTTCATTGCTCTGGAAGTTATGTCACGAAAAATCAGCTAGTGGCTTATTGACATATAACGTCAGGATAAATCCAAAAATTGGATCGATTTACTTTTAAAAAGAGTGTTTCCGCAAAAGTGAACTAATTTTTTAAGCTTCTGTCACAGCCTGCGCTGATATGTATGGTTTGGTTGGATACGGAGCTGTTACGAATTATCCAGCGCCAGGCGCGCCACAGGCCTACATGATTCATAAAGTTTCTTATGCCCAAACACGTTCTGACGCTTATAAATCGATCGATACGAAGTTTTTAAAAACTTTTTTACAGCGATCAAGGAAGAAAATAGATGAAACGTACCTTTACCCTTGCACTACTTTCCACCCTGCTTCTGCAGGGCTGCGTATGGTCTCCAGGCCAATACCTGCACCGGGACGATTTGAAGACCAACGGCTCCATTGAGGGGACAAAGGTTGAGCTGATTCCTATCACATCGGCTTATTTGAAAAGTCATGACTCCGTTAACCCGACTGCAGACACTGGGAACTGGCAGGAACTGCTTAAGTATCATCCAGCGGCTTATCGTGTAGGCAAGGCGGACCTGCTGTATATCACTGTATGGGATCACCCCGAGCTAACCGCTCCTTCTGGTGCCCAACAGCAGATCGAGGCGAACGGTCGACTGGTACGTCCTGACGGTACTATTTTCTATCCGTACGTTGGTACCCTGACAGCAGAAGGCAAGACGCTTGAGGAGATCCGTAAGGTCATCTCGACTCGTCTGGCGACCTTTATCGACAATCCTCAGGTCGACGTGAGCGTCCTGCGCTTTGGCAGTCAGAAAGTCACCTTGTCAGGTGCCTTTACCAAGGGCGACTCCATTCCGCTGACAACTGTGCCGATGACCTTGGTTGAAGCACTGGGCCAGGCAGGCGTTGACACCCAGACAGCTGACCTGAGCGGCCTGACCCTGGTACGTGACGGCAAGGAGTACCGCCTGGATGCCGATACCCTGAACCGTAAGGACTCCAAGCTGTACGGCGTATACCTCAAGGATGGCGATAGCATCCACCTACCCTACAACGATAACCGCAAGGTTTACGTGATGGGTGAAGTGGTAAGCCCACTGGCAGCCAACTTCAAGACCACTAGCCTGACGCTAATGGACGCACTCGGCCAGGCAGGCGGCCTGAACCAGGAAACTGCCGATGCGGATGAAGTGTATGTAATCCGTGGTCCGGAGAATTTTAATTCTTCCCCGACTGCGAAGGCTCAAGTGTTCCACCTGAGTGCTTCCTCGCCGACCGCTTTCGTTCTGGCACAGCACTTTGCACTACAGCCGCAAGACGTTGTATTCGTAGGTCCTGCCGGAATCACCCGCTGGAACCGCTTCGTCAGCCAGCTGCTGGGCTCTTCAAACGTGCTTAGCTCCACCGCAAACGCCAAACAGAACTTCAACTAAGAAGCCTTCTGGACGGTCAAAAAGCCCTTCGTTTGAAGGGCTTTTTTTATGTCTTAATAAATCCTTCGGAACCGCCTTACTGTTACTGCAGACTCCCTAATGCTAAGACAAGCTTGGCTGAACCTTTAATGCCGCGATATAGCCATAGCTGCTACATATGTACTTACAAGCAATAACTGTCTGCTGCACTCAGCCGATACCGGGCCAAGTCAATACGCGACACTCTGCGAAGGGATCTTTACAACGAAGTTATTTGGCAGGCATAAAAAAGCCCAACGTTAGCGTTGGGCTTTTTTATTACATGCTTTAACTAAGCGAGACTTTTTCCTGCAACTTCATTGCAGGCTTCTTCTTTGACTGTATACCAAAGAACGCTAGATTAAGCAGACTAAAGCGACCGACTGCCTTCTTAAGGGCTACTGGCAGGATAAGCCCCAGAATCATACTAACGGTAAAGGTAATCCATACATCATGGATTGCCAGTTTGTTCAGTACGATACGGCTGCCCGCCGTTCCAAATACATGGAATAGGTAGATTTCAAAAGAGAAATACCCCAGCCACGCCAACGGTTTGAAATAGACCCGGCGGGTAATGATCATGTAAATGGCCGTAATCCCTAGAGCCGTCCCTATGTAATCCATTCCACGATCACTGATGGAGAGTTGATTCCACAGATAGGCCTGATCAATGACAACCAATGCCGCCAGCACGACGCCAATCACTAGCTGTTTTGAAGCGGTATTCAACTGGTCGGAGAAGCGATAAAGTCCCAGCCCCAACAGGAAGAAGGGCAGCAATTGGATGGCCTTGTACAGGCAGAAGAAGTCCGGGAATACTTCGTAGTGCAAGGAGCCCACCAGGGCGATACACATGATGATCAGGTAATTTCTGAGAGAGGACAGCAGGCTGAACTTCTCCATCAAGGCAATCATGACAAAGATGCAGAAGATGGACTGCAGGAACCAGAAATGGGCATAACTGAAGAAATAGATACCGAACACATCGCTCCATTCCGGCTTCGTATTGGTGTTGGGCACCAACGCTTGCGAGATGAAGAAGAGCGTTGAGACAACGATCATCGGGATCAGAATCCGGCGAAACTTGCCCTGGTAGAAACGCGGCAGGGAGCTTGCGGAAGTAACGGGTCTCAAGGCATATACATACCCGGAGATGGCCGTGAAGAGCGGCATGCGAATGTAAACAAGCGAGTCGTAGAGATAACGGAGGAATGAGTCATCCGCGACTTTCATTCCCTGATCACCCGAACTGCCAATAACGTGACCGGCTACCATTAAAAATAGCGCCAACCCCCTGATCGTTTCGATCCTTAAATCTTTTTCGGGTTTGGTAGTGCTCATTAGGCGCCCTTCCTTAAATCAATACATATGATATCGCTCGGATATCGACCACTGTTAATCTACTGACCTGAGAGGATAGGCCACAGAAAGCCCTCCATTTTTATATTCACTCAATACTTGGCTTGTATTTGAACTGAATCACTTTCTAACTGCCATATGCTGACTAATGTGCAGCTTTTAAGCTCGGAAGGATGCAGTAGTTTTCAATTAATATTGCGTCTCTTCATTGAAAACCTGTGAAATAGAGCTCGCCAGGTCGCTCAATTATCTTTTGTATCTGCCAGTGTCAAACTAAGCGACATATCGATATCGTATTGATATCAAACTTCGGCGAACTCAAGCAGGATAAGGACAGATCAATACCCTTATTGTTCGGGTTTATATATTTTTTTTGAGTGAAACTCATTACAAATAGATAAACGGGACCGTTTTAATGGCGGGCGTATCTGCAACGGTCCGCATTTTAGCTGCATGCCGTGACAGATACGCTATGAGCATTATGCGTTAGACGAATGCTTTACCGTCCAGGACTGCTTTACGCCACCGCACGATATTGACCTTTTCTGGCAGGCCAACCTGGCTGAAGGGATCCTGTGCCAAAAAGGCCTCGGCTTCTTCGCGGGTTTCGACATCCACGATGTAGACACTTCCGCTGGCGTTTGCCCCTTCGTCGTCAAGCTTGGCTCCACAGGCGAGCAGCTTGCTGGCATTTTCACGGAGGAAATCCAGATGGGCAGGACGGTTGTCCTGGCGCAGCTGGGTAGTGTTGGGCTTGTCCCAGGTTTCAATCAAAAAAGGCATGGCGTTTTCCTTGGTTGATAGCGTCTCCCTAGCATACCTGTATGACCAGGCCCTGGGTAAAGCGTATCGATCAAGAAGGCATGTCCTTATGCCTCACCAACCGCGTTATGCCGCGCGGAACAAAGCGTGCGGATCAATCACAAACTTCTTGGGTACGCCCGCATCAAATTCGCTGTAGCCCTTGGGTGCGTCGTCCAGAGTAATTACCTCGACACCTACGATGTCTGCAATCTTGATACGATCCCACATGATGGCTTGCATCAACTGCCGGTTGTATTTCATGACTGGTGTTTGCCCGGTATGGAAGCTATGGGACTTGGCCCAGCCCAGTCCAAAGCGAATACTCAGGCTACCCTGCTTGGCCGCCTGGTCGGCAGCACCAGGATCTTCCGTCACGTAGAGCCCGGGAATGCCGATCTTGCCAGCCACACGTGTAACACCCATCAGTGAGTTAAGTACTGTGGCCGGCGCCTCGTGCTGCGACCCTGAGTGGCCGTGGCCGCGGGCTTCGAAACCAACCGCATCAACGGCGCAATCCACCTCCGGCTCGCCTAGAAGTGCCGCAATTTGTTCATGTAGGGGCGTGTCTTGGGACAAGTCGGCAATTTCAAACCCTTGCGCCTTGGCATGGGCCAGACGTACCGGATTGACGTCGCCCACGATGACCACGGCAGCCCCCAGCAGGCGAGCCGACGCGGCGGCAGCTAGGCCAACGGGGCCTGCACCGGCGATATAAACGGTACTACCCGGTCCGACGCCCGCCGTGACGGCTCCGTGGTAGCCAGTGGGCAGAATGTCTGAGAGGCAGGTCAGATCGCGGATCTTTTCCATGGCCCGATCCCGGTCAGGCAGCTTGAGCAGGTTGAAATCAGCATAGGGCACCATGACATATTCCGCCTGGCCACCGACCCATCCACCCATGTCGACATAGCCATAGGCACCGCCAGCGCGGGAGGGATTTACCGACAGGCAGACGCCGGTGTGTTGCTCTTTGCAGGTACGGCAGCGGCCACAGGCTACGTTGAAGGGGACGGAGACCAGATCCCCTACCTTGAGGTTTTCCACCCCTTTGCCCGCCTCGATGACTTCTCCAGTGATTTCATGGCCCAGTACGAGACCCTCGGGAGCTGTAGTACGGCCACGCACCATGTGCTGGTCGGAGCCACAGATGTTGGTGGAGACGACTCGCAGGATCACACCGTGGTCGATTTGACGTCCCTGGGGCGTTTCCATTTTGGGGAAGGGAATGTTCTGTACTTCGACTTTTCCAGCGCCCAGGTAGACGACGCCTCGATTGCCTGACATACGCGTTTCCTCTTGTTGTTTTAGTAAGCCCATGAGTGGGCGGTGGTTCATGAAAAGCGATACAACAGTGAATGCTATGGGGTAGCGCTACGCTTAAGCCCTTCTGCGACGGGCATTCTGAGCGTAGAAAACGTGAACCGAACGTCAATGAAAGCGTGCGGTGAGCGCACGGAAAGCGGCAGGTTCTGCTTTTATAATTGGAATATCCTTGATGGATATCGCCTTGCTCAACCCATCCCGTACGCCTCAATTCATCGCGCGACCAGAGCTTTCCTAAACCTCCCGAAAAATTTATGAGTGACATGAGGCGCGGCTATAGCACCACCGTCCGGTTGGCATTCAGGAAGACGCGGCGCTCCAAGTGATATCCCACGGCTCGGGCCAAGGTCAGGCATTCGATATCTCGGCCCTTGGCAACGAGATCTTCCGGGTAATACGCATGATCCACGCTCTCTACGCCTTGGGCGATGATCGGCCCTTCGTCGAGGTCATTATTGACGTAATGGGCAGTGGCACCGACCAGCTTTACCCCCTTTTGATAGGCCTGATGGTAAGGCTTGGCGCCCTTGAAGCCTGGCAATAGGGAGTGATGGATGTTAATTGCCCAGCCATCGAGACGACGGCACAACTCGGGCGAAAGCACCTGCATGTAGCGTGCAAGCACGACCAGTTCCGCCTGGGTATCCTGCAGCACTTGCCAGACTCGTGCTTCCTGAGCAGGTTTGTCGTGGGGGTCCAGCGGAAAGTGGTGGTAGGGAATGCCATGCCAGCGGGCCAGGGGTTCAAGGTCCGGGTGGTTGGAAATCACCGCGGCCACATCCATCGGTAATTGGCCGATGCGCTGGCGATAGAGCAAGTCGTTCAGGCAATGATCGGCTTTAGAGACCATGATCACCACCTTTGGGCGGTAGCCTGGCGCGGTCAGCTCCATTTGCATGTCGAACGGTCCCAAGGCATCGGCAAGACCGGCACGAAAAGCAGTCTCGTCGAAGGCAGTCGGCGCCTTGAACTCCACGCGGATAAAAAAGCGCGCGGCCAAGCGGTCATCAAAGGAGTGATGCTCGGTGACGTAGCACTGCTGCTCGAACAGAAAGCGGGTCACGACGTCCACGGTCCCCAGTCGGCTTGGGCTCTGGGCAGTGAGAATCCAGGTATCAGGGGTGCGGCTCATGGATAGCTACCGAATAGGTTGGATGTTGTGGGTTAAATAGCTTGGGGCCAGGGACATAGGTATCGCTGCGCCCCACGCACCTTGCTGATCAAATGTATACGTTTAACCTGTGGTATCCAGCCAAATGGTTAGTTCGCGGAAGGATGGGATCGATACGCACAACCCATCCTGTCCGTACGCGGTCAGTTGGCGATGGCTAATCCGTATTCGGCGCTGGCGTCCTGCAACCAGAGCCAGATGTAGTCGGCAAAACTGCGGCGAACCACCAGCTCCCACGTCTCCTCACCGGTGTGGCGGATAACCAGCTGGGATTTGGCAAATACCGTCCCGACCGCCTTGCCTACCGGAAATTGACTGGGGTGGACATCGTAGGATGTGGACTTCATCAGGACGTTGCGTACATTCGGTCCTGTCAGCTCATACAGGGTCTGGCCACCGCTGACATTGACGATGGAAATATGCCGATCGCCTATCGCCTCACGCAGGCTCAGTTCGGTGGAGTACTCCTCGCCCTGCGGAACGATCAGGAGCCACTCATCCGGCCCCAGCCATTGCAGGGAGGTTTCACCTTTCACAGTCAAGCCCAGGGCGGCGGGCAACTCCAAACCCAGTACGGATTCGACCGCACCAGTAAAGCCGGTATCGCTGGCCTCTCCCCGCAGGACCAAATGGCCCCGCAGCTTTTTCTCGCGCAAGGTTACACCCGCGCTGCCGACGCTCCGGCCCGCCAGCTTGTCGAGCTCAGCATGAAACAAGGGGGATTCGGCGCGTGCAGGTCCGGCGGGACGCTGCTGATAAACGTTCACGTTAGACATGCTGACGCTCCCCTTTCGGATCGTAGAACACGGAAGAAACGATTTCGGCTTCGACGAAGGTGCCATCCCTGAGCGCGGCATAAACCTTTTGTCCCATTTTGCCCAAGCCACCCCTTACAACGGCCAAGGCGAAGCCAAAGCCCATCGAGGCGCTGTAATAGCTGGATGTGACATGCCCCACCATGGTCATTGGAATCGGCTGCTGGGTGTTGAACACCAGCTGTGCGCCTTCCGGTAGAACCGCCTTGGGATTGACCGGCTTGAGGCCCACCAGCTGCTTGCGGTCCGCTTTAAGGCAATCCTGCCGGTTCATGCCGCGTTTGCCGATAAAGGAGAACGGCTTGTTCATGCTGACGGCCCAGCCCATGCCCAAGTCCTGTGGGGTGACGGAGCCATCGGTATCCTGACCAACGATAATGAACCCCTTCTCGGCCCGCAGTACGTGCATGGTTTCGGTACCGTAGGGTGTTAGGCCGTACTTCTTGCCAGCCTCTATCAGCTGCTCCCATACGCCCATCGCATAATCGGCCTGGACGTTGATTTCGTAGGACAGCTCGCCGGTAAAGGAGATGCGGAACACCCGAGCCGGTACGCCGCCCACGGTGCCTTCCTTCCAGCTCATGAAGGGGAACGCATCCTTGTCCAGATTGATGTCAGTCAGCTCGGCGAGCAGGTTACGACTTTCCGGACCAGACAGGGTCATGGTCGCCCAATGATCGGTTACCGAGGTGAAATACACCTTGAGATCCGGCCATTCGGTCTGATGGTAGAGTTCCAGCCACTCAAGGATACGCGCGGCGCCACCGGTCGTGGTGGTCATCAGAAAATGATTGTCGGCCAGGCAGGCCGTGACGCCATCGTCCATGACCATGCCGTCTTCCTTGCACATCAGGCCGTAACGGGCCTTACCGACCTCCAGCTTGGTCCAGGCATTGGTATAGACGCGATTGAGAAACTCACGGGCGTCCGGGCCCTGAATATCGATCTTGCCGAGGGTCGAGGCATCAAGGATGCCGACTTTCTCGCGCACGGCCTTGCACTCACGGGCCACGGCGGCATGCAGATCCTCTCCGGCCTTGGGGAAGTACCAAGGGCGCTTCCACTGACCGACATCTTCAAACAAGGCACCCTGCTTGACGTGCCAGCCATGAAGCGCGGTGAAACGTACCGGCTCCATGAGATGGCCGCAGTGGCGACCGGCGACGGCGCCGAACGTGACCGGTGTGTAGTTAGGGCGAAACATGGTGGTGCCGACTTCGGGAATCGCCTTGTTTTGTACACGGGCAGCGATGGCAAGGCCGTTGATGTTGCCCAGCTTGCCTTGGTCGGTGCCAAAGCCCAGGGCGGTGTAGCGCTTGACGTGCTCGATGGACTCGAAACCCTCACGGCACGCCAACTCGATACCGGCTGCCGTCACGTCATTTTGCAGATCGACGAACTGCTTGGGTGCGCGGGCCGTGGATTTTTCGTGAGGCACCTGGAAAAGCGCCAACGATGGTTCTTCGAAGCGGTGCTCCGCCCGGGGCACTTCGCCGGCTACCGGCTTCAAACCCGCCTCGCCGGCAGCCGTGGCGCCCGCTTCAAAGCCATCGGCCAGCACATCGCCTAGGGCGAATACGCCGTTCACGGCGCCAGCACAGACGCGCTTTTGCGGAGCCGGGCCCGGTACAAACGCCTGGATATCCTCGCGCCACAGGGGACGCCCGCCTAGGTGAGACGCCAGGTGTACTACAGGGCTGTAACCGCCGGATGTGGCGATCAGGTCGCAGCTCAGCCACTCGCCGGGACTAGTAGTACGGAACCCCTTGATGTCGATGGCGACGACACGCGCGCCGGTCACCCGCGTTGAGCCACGGGCTTCGGTAACCGCTGCGCCGGTCAAGACGCGAATCCCCTTCGCCCTCGCCTCTTCAACCCAGGCCCCACGCGGATTTTGACGTGCGTCGGCGATGGCAACGACTTCACGCCCTGCTTCCAGCCAGTCCAGCGCGACACGGTAGGCATAATCATTGTTGGTGGACAGCACCAGCTTTTGCCCCGGTGCCACCCCATAGCGACGCACATATGTGGAGACGGCACCCGCCACCAGGTTTCCGGGCAGGTCGTTGTTGGCGTATACCAATGGGCGCTCATGGGCACCACTGGCCAGAACGACACGCTTGGCGCGGACACGGTGCACTCGGTGGCGCACCTGTCCCATCGGGGCCTTTTCACCTAGATGATCGGTGAGACGCTGGTGGATGGTCAGAAAATTGTGATCGTGATAGCCGTTGACGGTCGCCCGTGACAGCAGGGTCACGTCGGGGGTGGCTTCCAGCTCCGCGATGGCCTTGGCAACCCAATCGGCGGCGGGCTGGCCATCCAATAGCTCACGCGTGTCGAGCAGGCTGCCGCCAAACTCTTCCTGCTCGTCAGCCAGGATGACACGCGCCCCACTGCGGGCAGCCGCCAGGGCGGCAGCCAGACCGGCCGGTCCGGCACCGACCACCAGCACATCGCAGTGCTGGTTCATGTGATCGTAGCTGTCCGGGTCGACTTCGGTCGGCACACGACCCAGCCCCGCCGCCTTGCGGATGTACTTCTCATACGTCAGCCACAGGTTTTGCGGGTACATGAACGTCTTGTAGTAGAAGCCGGGCGGCATCATCTTGCCGCCGACCTTGCCAAGAATGCCCATCAGGTCATTGTTCACGCTCGGCCAACCGTTGGTGCTGGCGGCTACGAGTCCTGCATAGAGAGGCTGTTGGGTGGCGCGTACGTTGGGGATCTGCGTGGCCTCGGTGGAGCCGATCTGCATGATGGCATTGGGCTCTTCAGCCCCGGCGGCCACAATGCCGCGCGGGCGGGAATATTTGAAGCTGCGCCCGATGACATCGACACCATTGGCCAGTAGGGCCGACGCCAGCGTATCGCCGACAAAGCCCTGGTAGCGCTGACCATTGAAGGTAAAGGTCAACGGTTGGCGGCGATCGATTCGACCACCGTGGGTAAGGCGATTGACCTGACTCATACGGTTTCTCCTTCGATAGCCTTGGCCACCACGATCGGCTTGCCGTTTACCTGCGGTTGCTCGCCAATCTTGTACGTTTCGAGAATTTCGTAGGTTTCCGTATTGCGGGTCACGTTGAAATAGCGACGGCACCCGGTAGCATGGACCCACAGTTCATGGTGGATGCCCCGTGGGTTATCGCGAAAGAACATGTAGTCGCCCCACTCCGCATCGGTGCAGTTGTCCGGGTCCAGCGGGCGCGGGATATGCGCCTGGCCTGCCGCATGGAATTCCTCTTCGGAGCGCAGTTCCCCACAATGAGGGCAATGGATGTGCAACATGGTCAGGGCTCCTTAGTGCGCGACAGCCGCCGCGCCATGCTCGTCGATGAGCGCGCCGGTATGGAAACGGTCGATGGAGAACGGAACCGCCAATGGGTGCATTTCCCCTTTGGCGAGCGAAGCAGCGAAGACGTTGCCGGAACCGGGAGTGGCTTTGAATCCACCAGTGCCCCAGCCGCAATTGAAAAACAGGTTTTCTACCGGTGTCTTGGAAATGATTGGACAGGCGTCGGGCGTGGTATCGACGATGCCGCCCCACTGGCGATTCATCCGTACGCGGGAGAGAATCGGGAACATCTCGACGATGGCTTGCAGAGTGTGCTCGATGACCGGGTACGAGCCGCGCTGACCATAGCCGACATAGCTGTCGATACCGGCACCGATCACCAGATCGCCTTTGTCCGACTGGCTGATATAGCCATGTACTGCATTGGACATGATCACGCTGTCGATCACCGGCTTGAGCGGCTCGGACACCAGCGCTTGCAAGGGGTGGGATTCCACCGGCAAGCGAAAACCGGCCAGCTTGGCCATATGACCCGAATTACCGGCCGTCACGACACCGACGCGCCGGGCCCCAATAAAGCCCTTATTGGTCTCGACGCCAACGACTGCGCCATTTTCCTTACGGAAGCCAACGACCTCAGTGTTTTGAATCAGGTCCACGCCCAGCGCATCGGCTGCACGGGCGAAACCCCAGGCTACCGCATCGTGGCGGGCTACCCCGCCCCGGCGTTGTACCGTCGCGCCCATGATCGGATAACGGGTGCTCTTGCTACAGTCGAGGTAAGGCACCTCTTCGGCCACCTGCCTGGCGTCGAGCAGTTCGCCGTCTACGCCATTCAGGCGGTTGGCACTGACGCGGCGCTCGGCTTCGCGCATGTCCTGCAACGTATGGCACAGGTTGTAGACGCCGCGCTGCGAAAACATGACGTTATAGTTCAGGTCCTGCGAGAGCCCTTCCCATAGCTTCATCGCATGCTCATACAAGTGAGCCGATTCATCCCACAGGTAGTTGGACCGTACGATGGTGGTGTTGCGCGCCGTATTGCCACCGCCCAGCCAGCCTTTTTCGATGACCGCGACGTTTTTGACGCCATGCTCCTTGGCCAGATAATAGGCCGTTGCCAGACCATGACCACCGCCGCCCACGACAATTACGTCATACACCGGCTTGGGGGTTGGCGTGCGCCACATGCGCTGCCAGTTTTCATGATGGCTTAGGGAATGCTTGAAAAGGCCGAAACCGGAATAGCGCTGCATCTGTTTGACTCCTGAACCTGTCCCCACGCATGAATGAGGATTTTCGTAGGGTGGCCTATGACTAGCTGACTCAATCGAACAGGGGTGGGTTACGCTCCTGCCAACCCACCTTATGAAGGGCTAATTAGCGGTAGACGGGATAATCTGCGCAGAGCCCGGCCACACGTTCGGCCACATGCGCCTCCACATCGGCATCGCCCAAGTGATCGAGGATGTCGCAGATCCACCCGGCCAGCTCCTGGCACTGGGCCACGCCCAGGCCACGCGTGGTCACAGCCGGAGTGCCGATTCGCAGGCCGGAGGTCACAAAGGGCGACTGAGGATCATTGGGCACGGCGTTCTTGTTGACCGTGATACCGGCGCGCCCCAGGGCGGCGTCGGCATCCTTGCCAGTAATGCCCTGTTTGATCAGGCTGACCAGGAACAAATGGTTGTCCGTCCCGCCGGAGACCACGTCGTAGCCGCGCTTGATGAACACCGCAGCCATGGCCTGGGCGTTGTGGATGACCTGCTGCTGATAAGTCTTGAAGCCGGGTTCCAGGGCCTCCTTGAAACACACCGCCTTGGCTGCAATCACGTGCATCAGGGGACCGCCCTGTCCCCCCGGGAAAACGGCGGAATTGAGCTTTTTCTCCAACTCCTCGTTGGCCTTCGCCAGGATCAGCCCACCGCGGGGGCCACGCAGGGTCTTGTGGGTGGTGGTGGTGACCACATCGGCAAACGGAAGGGGATTGGGGTACAGGCCCGCCGCAACCAGCCCTGCCACATGAGCCATGTCGACAAACAGATAGGCACCGACCTTGTCGGCAATCTCACGGAAGCGCGGGAAGTCGAGCGTTTTCGAATAGGCCGAAAAACCGGCAATGATCATTTTCGGCTGATGTTCTACGGCCAACCGCTCGACCTCGTCATAGTCGATCAGGCCCGTTGCGGGATTCAGCCCATATTGCACCGCGTTGTAGAGCTTGCCGGAAAAGCTGACCTTGGCACCATGGGTCAGATGTCCCCCATGAGCCAGACTCATGCCCAGCACTGTGTCACCTGCTTGCAGCAAAGCCAGGAAGACCGCTGCGTTAGCCTGCGAGCCGGAGTGCGGTTGGACGTTGGCATAGTCGGCGCCAAAGAGCTGCTTGGCCCGCTCGATGGCCAACTGCTCGACCTTATCGACGAACTCACAACCACCGTAGTAGCGCTTGCCCGGATAGCCTTCGGCATACTTGTTGGTCAGCCCGCTGCCCTGCGCCTCCATTACCCGTTGGCTGGTGTAGTTCTCCGAGGCGATCAATTCGAGGTGAGCTTCCTGGCGACGCTCCTCTTCGCTCATCGCAGCGAACAAGGCGTCGTCGTAACCCTGGATGCGGTCTTGCTTGGTAAACATCGCGTCTCTCCTGCAGCGCAGCGGAAGGCCGGCATGGCCGTCAATGGGCTGATCCTTGAGAGCGATGGTAGGACCGAGGCTGCGCATCAGAATGCCTGTTCACGCCACAAGGCGGTGCGTTTGCGACATCGCCCTCGCATCCATGCGCCAGACGAGTCGGCTGCATCGAACAGGCCGTCGATCACAGGTGCACAGATAGGCATACATAAGGATGGCGCCATTGGTCTCTTGTCGCCTGTGAGTCAGGAACCCCGACATGCCCTTACGGCTCACACCAGAACGGTGCCGGTCTGGCTAAAACCCTTATGCCAGAGCGGATGCATTTATCCTGTGATCGTGTGAGGCCTTATGACCACACCCCGCTTCGCCATCAGTCAACTCACTACCACACCCTGGCCACTCACACGTGACCTGGAGCTATTCGCCCGTCTCAACGCCGACATAGAGCTGGCGGAAATGAAGTTCGACAAGGACGCCGGCAAGCTCGCCGAACAATTCGCTCAGTTGAATGCGCATGGGTTAAGACCCGTCTCGCTGCAGCCTGAAGTCCGTACGATTTATCCGGCGACCAGCGCACTCGAACCGGCTGATCCCGCTGAACGTACGGCCCTGATCAAGGCTACGATTGATCGCTTCGCCCCCTTCTGCACAGGCATTCCGGTCATTACCAATACCGGCGCGCTCGGCCAGAGCGGCAACGAGGCGGAAGTCTGGGAGGGCTGCATAAAGCACTATCGCGAACTGGCCGATCACGCCGCGGGCCAAGGGTTGAGCATTGCCATCGAGCCGCTCAGCCCGCCCATGATGAGCCGCGACAGCATTCTCTATACCTTCATGCAGGGGTATGAGCTGGTGCAGGCGGTGGCACGAGAGAATGTAGGGCTGTGCCTGGACCTGTATAACAGCTGGCAGGATGCAAACCTCACCGACGCCATTCGACTGGCGGGTGACCGAATTTTTCTGACCCAGCTTTCCGACTGGCAGCGCCCGCGGTCCTATTTTGATCGTCGTACCCTGGGCGATGGTGTCATTCCGGTCAATCGCCTGCTCGCTGCCGTGAATGAAACCGGCTACGACGGGCCCTACGTTCTGGAAATTTTCTCGTCTGATGTACCAGGCGCGCTCTGGGAGGACGATGACGCGCTTGAGCAGGCCATTATTCGCAGCAAGGCCCGCTTCGAAGAAGCCTGGGCCACAGGAGATGCGTTGGCTAATCTGGGCATCTAGAAACCGTCAGGGGGCCTGCTCGTGTCGGGGCGCCGGCCGATCCAAAGGCGGTCGGGCGGCTGAGGGTGTCGGCCGGTGGGCTTCCAACTGGCGAATCTGGCGATCCTGCAACCGCGAGCAGGTCACGAGCGCTACTGTTGCACCGATTAGGGCATAGAACATGTCGGACTGGGTATCCCACTCATACCCCTGCGTACCTAGAAACTCCTCTGCGCCCTGCCCCAGCGCCAATGCAGCCCACCACTCGATCATCTCGTAGACGGCGCTGACCGCCACCGCCACGCACCCGGAGAGAAACGCGAGCATCTTGTAACCGGACACCTGCCGCTTACGGATCAGGATCTCACGAGCCAGCAGACACGGTACGAATCCTTGCATGAAGTGACCCAGCTTGTCATAGGGATTACGGTCCATATTCAGCCACTCCTGAATCCAGCTACCCAAGGGCACGCGGGCGTAACTGTAGGCGCCTCCTGCAATCAGCCCCAAGGCGTGAATCGTAATCAGGATGTACAACAGCGGCGTGAGGCTGAAGCGCTCATGCGTGGTGATCAGCAACGGCAGCACAATCAGCACCGGAAGGATTTCCATCAGCCATGTCGTGCGGTCATAGGGTGCGATGCTGGAGGCGACCAGTGCCGCACATACGATGAGGACGAGTGATCGAAGCAGCCATTTGTGTTGAGTCATTCCATCCGCCTTACGTCGTTCCGCAGTCAGGCCAGCCTGCGAGGAGCAGACCGCATTACAGAACGGTAGACCGCAGGAAGCCAGCGTTGGGTCGGTGACAGACTCAATTCGTTACGTTACGTTTATACCTTGCGCCAGACCGACGCCAGCCAGGGCTGCTGCTCCCGAGGCAAACCGGCGGGCCGGTAATAGTGTTCCAGTTCGACGAACCCCGTGTCGGTCAGATAACGCTTCCAGCTGTCGAAGTCGTGGTAGGCACCATAGCGCCGACCATTCCAGCCTTCGCGGTTGTCACCTCGCGGATTGGAGCTGAACAGCACGCCGCGCGGCTTGAGCGTGGCATGCAACGCCTTGAGTACGCGTGGCAACTCGCTGAGCGGGACATGAAATAGCGTGGCGTTGGCAAACACCCCATCGAAATGCGCTGGCGGAAGATCCAGGGCAAGAAAGTTTTGATGCCAGACCTCGCACCCCGAATCGGCGCGAGCCATGGCTACGAATTCGGCAGACCCGTCGACGCCCACGGGAGAGTGTCCCAGACGCGTGAACGTTTTCAGGTCCCGACCCGGCCCGCAGCCAAAGTCGAGAATGCGCTGCGGGGCCTGACCTTCCAAATGCCTGAGCAGCGCCTCGATGTTCTGGCTGACATCATGATCTCGCGTGCCCTCGCGAAAACGCTCGGCCGTCTGGTCGTAGTCCGCCAGCGTCAGGGCAGTGATTCGTTCGAGCTCATCAGGCAAGGTCATGGCGTCGTCCAGGTCAATCAACGGTTTCGTTCAAATGCCGCTTCCAGGGCATCGTTGATGGTACGCAATACCTTGACCCGGGCGAAGCGTTTATCGTTGGCTTCGACCAGTGTCCAAGGGGCAATTTCGGTGCTGTTGCGCGCGACCATGTCTTCGACTGCGGCGCTGTACACATCCCACTTGTCACGGTTGCGCCAGTCTTCCTCAGTGATCTTGAACCGCTTGAACGGGGTCTCCTCACGTTCTTTGAAGCGCTTGAGCTGCGTATCCGAATCGATGGCCAGCCAGAATTTGACCAGTACGATACCGGCATCTGTCAGCTGCTCCTCGAAATCGTTGATTTCGCTGTAAGCCCTGAGCCAGTCCGCCTCGTTGGCAAAGCCTTCTACCCGCTCTACCAGCACGCGGCCATACCAGGAACGGTCAAAGACAGTAAAACCGCCTAATCGTGGAATATGCCGCCAGAATCGCCACAGATAGGGTTGCGCACGCTCCTCTTCAGACGGTGCGGCAATGGGAATGATGCGGTATTGCCGAGGATCGAGTGCCCCGGTTACCCGGCGGATCGTGCTGCCCTTGCCAGCGGCATCGTTTCCCTCGAACACGGCGACCAGCGCATGACGCTTGAAGCGCTTGTCCCGCACGAGTCCGGACAGCCGTGCCTGCTCGGCGATAAGCTGCTCCTTGTATTCGTCCTTGCTAAGGGACTGGGACATATCCAGGCTGCTCAACACCCCGCGCCCGTCGAGGTTGGGCGGTAGTGGAGCGGTGTGTGGGCTGCGGGGCGGCTGTGCGTCTCGCTCAAGCGCGCCGTTCAAGGCTTCGAGCAGGATGTTGCCTACCATCAGGCTGCGGTAATTTTCGTCATAACCGGCTACCACATACCAAGGCGCATAGTCGCGGCTGGTCCGCCGCAGAACGTGCTCGCCGTGCTCGACAAACTTGTCGTAGGTCCGGGACTGTTGCCAGTCCAGCGGACTGATGCGCCAGCTATGCAAGGGGTCGTCCTTGAGGACCTTGAGCCGGTGCTTGAGCTGTTTCTTGGACAGGTGAAACCAGAATTTGAGGATCAATGCACCCTCGTCACTGAGCATGCGCTCCAGGCGCTCGGCGTCGCCGATGCCCTCCTCCAGCTCAGCCGATTTGATGCGTTTTTCCACGCGGGCATGCAGGAGCTGGCTGTACCAGTTACCAAAGAAGATGCCAATCCGCCCCTTGGGCGGCAGGCGCTGCCAGTAGCGCCAGGCCGGTGGGCGCAGCCGCTCTTCCTCGGTTCGCTCTAGAAAGGATTCAACCTGAATCAGGCGCGGGTCCATCCATTCGCTCAACAGCTTGACTGTTTCGCCCTTGCCGGCACCCTCTACGCCATTGATCAGCAGAATGACCGGAAACCGCCCCTGCTCCTTGAGTTTATACTGCGCATCCAGCAGCGCCTGACGCAGCTTTGGTACAGCCGCCTCGTAGGTTTCCCTGTCGATGACGTGATCGGTTTCGGCGGATTCAAACATGCGGCTCTCCCCTGTCAGCCCAGCCTTTCAAGCGCGTATTGCACAGTAATCGTCTTGTATTGGAACCCAAGCGATGCGGGTCGTTCGGTTCCAGTGAACGTGACTTTACCGGGTCTAACGACCCCTACATTCAAGATACCGTAATTACCGGACGCTTCATGAAAGAACACATTACGCCTTTTCAACTGCTGATCCTGGTCTTGTCATTTTATGTATTGGGCTCACTGGTAGCCGATCTGTTTTTTGCCTTGCCGCCGGAAGTCTCGCAGTTGCTCGGTTATCTGGATAATGGGGTGTGTGTCTTTTTCTTCATCGACTTCTGCTTGCGCTTTCGCGCAGCGCCCAACAAATGGCACTTCATGCGCTGGGGCTGGCTTGATCTGCTGGCCTGTATTCCCGCAGCCGGTTTTCAGGGCGCCAAGCTGGTCCGCGTGGTGCAGATTCTGCGCATCCTGCGTGCGATCAAATCGCTTGCGATGATCTGGCGACTCCTGTTTCGCAATCGCGCCGAAGGCATTGTCGCGTCGGCCGCCACGGCGACCCTGCTTCTGGTCGCCTTTGGCGCCATCACCATGCTGATGGTCGAAGCGCCCAACCCTGAAAGCTCCATCAATACGGCCGAAGAAGCGCTCTGGTGGGCCTTTGTGACCGTGACTACCGTAGGCTATGGCGACTTTTATCCAGTCACCACACTAGGCCGCATCGTGGCTGTCATGCTGATGATTGGCGGCGTGGGGTTATTCGGCAGCTTTGCCGCGTACATCGGCTCGCTGGTTCTGACGGACAAGGATGAGCAGGACGCCCACGAGCAGAACACTGACCGCGAGATGATGCGTGCCTTGATGGCCAAAGTAGATGAACTGCACGAGGAAGTCCGAACGCTGCGCCAGGAGCTGCATGCCACCCGCGCGGCGGAAATACCGCATCCGACCAAGGATAGCTAAGGCTGCGCCCTGCTGAATTGACCGGGATTAAAAGAAAACGTCGATGGGCGTCGGTTGGACTGGCGTCTTTCTCAGCACGCTAGATCTCTAGCGGTAAAACTCCCCGGCGTGACCGGCCACACGCTCTAGGGCCGAACTAACCCCCTGCTTTTTCACTCATCTTTACTGAACCCACCGCTTGGCTGACAGCGAAACGCACAGGCAAATCTTTAACTATTGTCAGGCTTATATGACAGTTTGATGAAGATTGATCGACGCCACTGGTTCGCCAGCAATGCCCCCGATACTCTCGGAGGCGATATGCTCAGCTGAGCACCAAGTCCTTACAGGAGAGGGAAATGTCGTTTCGTATTCAAGCGCGTAAGCGGGTTGACGATGAGATCCGCCGTGTAGTGGTTGAACGGATAGAAAAAGCCCAGGAATCCTTGAGCGCAGGCTCGGCCAAAGGCGTGCACAACGCCCGCAAGCGGCTGAAAGAAATCCGCGCCGTGCTGAGACTGGTGCGCGAACCCTTAGGCAAAAAAGTCTTCACGGCTCAAAACATTCGCTTTCGCGATCTCGGTCAGGGCTTGTCCAGCCTGCGTGATGCCGCAGCCGTCATCGAAAGCTGGGATGCCCTGACCGAAACCAACCGCAAGCGCTTCAATTCACCGGCCATGAAGCGCGTCAGGGGCCGACTCGTCGAGCGGGCTGAAAAGGCGTCCCAAGGTGAGGCAGCCAGTTCCCATGCCGATCTGGTGGAAGAACTGGAAGACGCCAAGTGCAAGGTGTCTACCTGGAAGTTTAAAGGCAAGGATTTTAGCCTATTGGAAAGTGGCATCCTCAAGACCTACACAGATGGCCGCCTGGCACTCAAGGTCGCTCGCAGCAACGCCACAGACGAAACCCTGCACGAATGGCGCAAGCGTGTGAAGGATCACTGGTATCACACACAGCTGCTGATGGACGCCTGGCCAGAACACTTCAAATCACGCCAGAAGTGCCTGGAAAAGCTGTCTGCCTATCTGGGTGATGACCACGACCTGGCGGTGATGCAGCTTTTGCTCGAGCAGGAGTCTGATCTGTTTGGTGCAGTCAGCACACGCCAAGCCATCAACGAAAGCATTCTTGCCCACCGCGCGCAGTTACAGGCCAAGGCTATGGAGCTGGGGCAGCGTATCTACGTGGATAAGCCGGCCGCGCTTCTGGAGCATTGGGAAAAGCTGTGGAACATCACGGCCATGCCGAGCAAGGCTAAAAAAGCCAAGAAACACGAGCCAGCCGGCCTGTTGCCCTATCTGGTCGAGCCGGTAACCGCATAAGCGGATCGACTCGCCTCATGCGGGTCAGGGCAGCTAACCGCCGCTCTGGCCCGAGCTAGACATGTTCCTGCCTTTTTCTGCAAATTTCGCAACATTAACGGGCACATTTCCTTCAATTAGCCTTGGAACTTGTCTTCCTCGGTGCGCTTCGAAGCTAGTGTTCGATGCGGGATGGTCGGTCAAGCCAGGCAAAAATATCAAAGGGAGCGGCAACAGCGCCTGCACTCTTTCAGATATGGCCAGATCAAGCCGACCTTCACGAATCAACACTTTGTGCATGACGCATGCTGGACGAGACGTGCCAGCCCGTGCGGCGGCCATCCCCTATTTCCTTGAGGTGTGTGCCATGAAGACGAAACACGTGATTGCAGGTCTGTTGCTGTCGGTTGCCGGCACTGGCTTCGCCTGGGCCGATCAGCCTGGTGCGGACTGGATGCCCAAGAAAGAAGTCGAAGCCAAGATCATTGAAAGCGGTTATACCTCCGTGAGCCGCCTGGATGCCGAAAATGGCGAATGGGTTGGCAAAGGCCTCAAACTCAACTCGGAGAAGTATCGTTTCCGGGCCGATCCCCGTACCGGCAATATCATCCAGGAAGAAATCGATCGTGAAGAAGTGGGTCGCAAGACGATCGATTGATCCGCTGTTCACCAGCCCTGCGTAAGACTTGGTCTCTTGCAGGGCTGAAACCTATTCTCCATCAGCCTCTTCTCGTGGACGAATCTTGCCGCGGAACACCCAGAAGCCGTACGTGCTGTACGCTAGGGTGAACGGAATCAGTACGGCAAACCCAGTCAGCATGAACGCTTGGCTCGCGGTCGGTGACGATGCCTGAAAAATGGTCAGCGCAGGCGGGATGACCAAGGGGTACAAGGCCAGAATCAAGGCGGCGTACGCCACCATAAACCAGCCCAATACGGAAAACAGGGGCAGGTAATGGATGCGGCACGGCAATGCCTTCCAGAAGGCCAGCGCCAGAAACGCCATCAGTCCTAGAAGGGGGATCACCCACTCGCCCTGGGCCCAGCGCTCCCGATACAGGGGGTGAAGTCCTGCGGTCCACACGATGACCATCCCCATGAGCAGCAAGGTGAACCCACCCAACAGCGATGCCTGTTTTCGGGCCCGAGCCTGCAAGTCACCCTCCGTGCGCCAGACCAGCCAGCAGGCTCCCAGTAGCGCGTATCCCACCACCAGGCCGATGCCACAGGTCAGCGTAAAACCACTCAGCCAGTCCCAGCCATTACCCGTGTACCGGCTGCCGTCGTTTGGAATCCCCTGAATCAACCCACCCAGGACAATGCCCTGGCAAAGGCCGGCCAGCGTAGACGCCCCTGCAAATACCGCATCATGCCAGCGCCGATGTGCCGGAGTTGCGCGGTCACGAAACTCCAACGATACGCCCCGAAACACCAGAGCCAGCAACATGGCAATGATGGGTACATACATGGCGGTAAAAAAGATGCTGTATGCCGCGGGAAACAGAGCCAGCAATCCGCCGCCACCCAGCACCAGCCACGTCTCGTTGCCATCCCAGATGGGGAGAATGGAAAACGCCATGACATGGCGGCTCTGCGTCTCTTTGTGGAACGGAAACAAAATACCGACACCCAGATCCGTCCCGTCCAGCACCACATAAGTGATGATGGCGAATGCCAGCGCCGCGGCGGAGAGTTGATGGATCAAATCGGCGGACATGGAGTTACTCACCGGTCTCGTTGGCAAGGGAGGGTTCGGGGCCCTTTTCATCAGCCCTGGGTGCCCTGGCCATGGCCCGAAGCATGTAGAGAAGCCCGATCCCGAAGACGATCACATAGGCAGCCAGAATGCTTAAGGTTGAGGTCATGACGAAAGAAAAGGACTGTGCCGAACTGCTGTCAGCCGTGCGCAACAATCCATAGACCGTGAATGGCTGTCGCCCAGTCTCGGTCACGACCCATCCGGCCAGCATGGCGATAAAGCCGGCCGGTCCCATCGGGAGCACGATCCAGTGAAGCCAGCGGGCGGTGTACAGGCGTCCACGCGCACGCACGATCAGGCTGGCAATGCCGACGGTCGCCATCAGCAGGCCCAGCCCCACCATGAGCCGAAAGGCAAAGAATACGATAGGGACCGGCGGGAGATCGCTAGCCGGAAACTCGCTCAGGCTTTGGATGGTGCCGGTCCAGTTGTGGCGCAGGTACAAGGAGCCGATATGCGGGATCGCCAGTTCGAAATGATTACGCTGCTGATCCATATCCGGTACGGCAAACAGCCGTAGCGGCTCGCCCTCTCCCGGTGCCGGTCGGTTCCACGACCCCTCCATAGCCGCGACCTTCTGCGGCTGATGTTCCAGGGTGTTTTCCCCATGCAGATCCCCGGCAATGATCTGCAGCGGCCCAACGATGGCTACTACCCACATTGCCATGGAAAACATGATCCGCGCCCGCGGATTCGACGCATCGCGCAGCAGATGCCAGGCGCCCACAGCCCCCACCATGAAAGCGGTGCCTAGAAAGGCGGCAAAGATCATGTGCACGAAGCGGTAAGGAAAGGAGGGATTGAAAATAATGGCGAGCCACTCTTGCGGCACGAAACGGCCATCCGGCCCGATGGAGTAACCGGCAGGCGTGTGCATCCAGGAGTTGGCGGCCAAAATCCAGAAGGCGCTGAACAGCGAACCCACCGCTACCGCACAGGTTGTGAAGAAGTGGAGCTTGGGGCCTACCTTCTTCATGCCAAACAGCATGACGCCGAGGAAACCGGCCTCCAGAAAAAACGCCACCATGACTTCATAGAACATCAACGGACCGATGATCGAGCCCGCCTGAGTCGAAAGGCGCCCCCAATTGGTCCCGAACTCGAACTCCATGACCACGCCTGATACGGTCCCGACCGCCACGTTCAGCGCGAAGATCTTTAGCCAGAACTTATAGAGATCAAGATAGGCCTGCTGTCTTTTCCACAGCCAGAACCCTTCCAGGGCCATGAGAAAATTGGCGAGTCCGATGCTGAACGCAGCCAGCACGATATGAAAGCCGATAGTGATGCCAAACTGGGCTCGGGCGATTTGCAGGGCGGGATCAGTGACGTCCATAAAAACCTGAAGGGCAAGCGTTGCGAAGCGAGAGGCTTTAGCCGCTCGGCTTCAAACCTCGCTACTGCGACAACAGGGATGGCGTTTCAATTCCATTTTAATACTGGTCCAGCGCCTCACATCTTACTTAGCGGAGGATAAACCCGGTCGCGCCCGGCCGCCTTGGCGGCGTAGAGCGCCTCATCGGCTGACTTGATCAAGTATTGGCTGGTCGCGCCCCTGCCCTTGGGTACGCAACTGAAGACACCGGCACTGATCGTGACGATACGGCCGTTTTCATTACCCTCATGCAGGATCGCCAATTTGCGAACAGCATTGAGCATGTTTTCGGCCACCTGATGGGTACCGGCATCGTCCGTATCCGGGAGCAGCACTGTAATCTCTTCGCCCCCATAGCGGACTGCCAGGTCGACAGCGCGACGGGTACAGGACAGCACGGCTTCCGCTACAGCCTTGATGCACTCGTCGCCGGCTGGATGACCATAGAGGTCGTTGTAGCGCTTGAAATGATCGATATCGATCATGATGATGCCCAGCGACGTCTGCGCCCGCCGGGCCCGGCTGATCTCGGCCTTGAGGGCCATGTCGAACTGCCGCCGGTTCGCAAGCCCGGTCAGGCTGTCTTCCATGGCCATTTTCTCCAGCGCATGGTGCGACTCACGTAGCGCCCGCTCCGTCTCCAGGTCGATACGGATCTGCCGAATCAGGGCCAATCCGAACCCGGCTACGGCAATCAGCAGAATCCCGGTAATAAACGACCGTCTCATGTCCTTGTACCAGGACGCCAGGGCCGCTTCCTTGGAAACAGCCGCCATGACCACCAGCGGGTACTTGTCCATCTTGCGGTAGGCCGACATACGCTCGACCCCATCCACGATGGATTTCACCATGCCCGTCCCGGTTGCTGAGGCCGGTAGCAGCTCGCTGAAGATACGCCCCTTGGCCAGGCTCTGGCCGATCAGGGCTTCGTCAAACGGGCGTCGCACCAGTATGGTTCCGTCATGGAGAGCAAGAAAGATCGCGCCCTGCTGGTCGATATCGAATTCTGCGTAGAAACGATTGAAATACTCGACCTTCAGCGTTGCCAGCGCAACGCCAGCGAAGCCCCCGTCGGGTCGATTGATCCGCCGAGACACCGGAATCACCAACTCGTTTGTCGTGCGGCTACGGATGACCGGCCCGATATGCGGCCCCAGGTCCTTATGGGTACGGTGATAGGCGAAATATTCCCGATCCCCGTTGTTTATGTTTACCGGATCCTGACTGTTCGAGGTGACGATCCAGCGCCCGTCCTGGTCGTAGATGAATAACCCATGCAGTTGGGGTAATGCATTTATCCGATCCTGCAGCCAGGCCTTCATGCGGACCCGGTTGGTCTCTTCGATTCCATCCCAAGCCAGTCGCTCGGCGATACCGGCCAGAACAATATCGACCTCTTCGACCGTATCGTCGGCATGTTGCGCCAGTGAGCGTGCCAGGTTGGAAGTAGCGACCTCGGCCTCCTGGAGCCGCTCGCCCCGCCCCCGTAAGGCCTGCCAGATATCCAGACTGAAAAGGGACAGGCAGACCAGGATTACGAAGCCGAGCGCGAGACGCTGTGACGGCCATCGGCTGGCCCTCTTCGAGATCTCGTGGGGGTCTGGCATGCGTCGCTATCCTTATAATCTTCTTATGACGGCGAACCCATCACCGCAGTGTTTCAATCATAGCTAAAGGTCATCAGACAAGCCGCTCCTTTATTTGATCTTCTAGCGTCAATGAGACCTGAGCCAGCGCGAACCCCTTCTTGCCGCGCCGCTTGACCTCATACATGGCCCGATCGGCATTCTTGAGCAACCCGTCCAGATCCACGCCCTGCTCCGGGTACAAGGCAATGCCGATACTGGTAGACAGGTAAAGGCGGTGCGGTCCGATGATCAGGTCAGCCTCAATGGTCTTCAGGATCTTCGTGGCGACATTGCTGGCATCCTCGATCCGCTTCAGATCACCCAGCAGCACAACAAATTCATCGCCTCCCAGGCGGACCACCGTATCACTCTGGCGTACAGCACTCTTCAGGCGATGCGCCACCTGTCTGAGGACCTCATCGCCCACGTCATGCCCCAGGGTGTCGTTGATCTCCTTGAAGTGATCGAGGTCCATCAGCATGACCCCCAAGACCTCCTGGTTTCGCTTGGCCCGCTCGATGGCCATGCTCATCCGGTCAGCCATCAGCGTACGATTGGGCAAACCGGTCAAAGCGTCATGCAGAGCCTGGTAGCGCATCAGCTCCTCGGCCCGCTTGCGCTCGGTAATGTCGTAGGCAATACCCAGATACCCCGTAATCTGCCCCGTCTGGTCGCGCAACGCCGTCACGGCCAGGTTGACGGGTAACCGTACCCCGCCACGGCAGACAAAACCGCATTCGTGTTCCTCCTCGGGCTTTTCCTGCGCCAGCCTGACAAAGCTCTCCCATTCGTTTACCGTACGGCCCAGCGCCTGGCTCAGCTGCTCAGCCTTGACCGATTGCTCATTGGCATCCAGCAGGTCGCTGATGTACCGCGTCGCGACCAACTCTGCCCGGGTGTAGCCCAGCAGCCGCTCACCGGCCGGATTAACTGTACGCAGGCGGCCCTCAGGATCGGTCGAGAAGATGCAGAACGGCGAATGCAGCAGGATCGCCTCGTTCAGAGCACCTGTCATCAGAACCTGCTGCCGTGCCTGATGCAGGTCAGTCTGGTCACTGATCAGCACAATCAAACGCTGGACCCCATCCTGCTCGGCGACCGTAATGGCTATATTCAGGCTGCGGCACTGACCTTTTGCCGACGCGTATTGCGTGTCGAGCCAGACACTGCTGGTCGTACCCTGACGCAGATCATCCAAAATGCGATCACCCTTCACAGCCAGCAGATGCGCCAGCGAGCGGCCCTTGGCCTCAGCGGCCAGCAAACCCAACATCTGCTCACCTGCCGGATTGATTTTCAAGATGGTCATGGCCGGATCGCTTTCCGTGATCACGATGCCTTCCGCCGCCCCGTCGATAATGGAGCGTATCCGCGCCTCGCTTTCTCCGTAGGCGCGACTCATACGATCTGCCAGTTGCTCGGCGCGGGCACGCATGGTGGCCAATGACGCCACCAGCACACAGAGCAGCAGGGTAAGTCCTAGACCACTGAACAATACGACCTGTGCACGGCTGGCAGGGGCCGCTGTCTCGAAGGCAGGCAAGGTAACGAAACGCAATGTCCACTGCCGTCCGGCTACGTTAATATGTTGGAGGCTGTCGAAGCGGGGTATGTAATCTGGCAGGGTACTTACCAGATCCATACGCCTTGAATACAGGCGGTTTGCCGCTGCAGGTTGCTCACCATCGTAGATTTCAAGTGCCAGATCATCGGCACGGTCTTTCAGGGCGGCCGTCATCAGATCGCCCATCCTGAAGGGGGCGAAAACAAATCCTCGCAAGGCCTTGCGTCGCTGCTCGGCCGTCTGGGTCGGCATGTCGCTGAAATAGGACGGTACGAACATCAGGGTACCGGCCTGAGGGTTCTCGGTCTCCTGCACAAGCGTGATCTTCCCGCTCAGGCTTACATGGCCTGAGTCACGGGCCTGTTCGGCCGCCGCTCGCCGGTTCGCCTCGGAAAACATATCGAACCCGAATGCCCTCAGGTTGCGTCCCATAAAGGGCTCGATATAGAGAATAGGAATGAACGTGTCACGCTTGCCGTCTGGTCTGATCTCATAGCCCTGGAAGCCTTCTTTCCGGACACGCTCCTCAAAACTGCTCTTATCGTGAGCGGCAATCAATGGGGCGAAACCAAAACCCTGCATCCCTGGGTAATCCTCTTCTAGCCGCATGTTTTCAGCAAACTGATGCCATCCCTGTCGGGAAATATCATCACCGGCATTGAGCAGGCTGCTCCCCGCCCGCAACAGGCGTTCATAGCGTGCCATTGCACCATCCAGCTCCCGGGTAATTTCCGATGCGCCACGGGAAAAGCGCTCACGGGCGGCCTCCTGCTCTGAACCTTGCAGGATGTACCAGGCAAGCAGCGTCACAGTAAGCCCAAGGGCCGCCACGCTGGAAACCAGTACGAGGGAGCGCTGGGTAAGCCACAGGGAAAACGAGGATCGAGGCATGATCATTCAACGAGGCAGGCAGATGGACAGGGGGTAACCCTGTCCTCATATCGGCAGAAAGCGGCAGAGTTTAAGGTGCGCCCTGAAACGAATGCCGACCTGCACAAGGTTGGCGGAGTAAGCGAGTGCGGAACAGATATAGCCAAAGGCTTACACGCACAAGGCGTCATTGGCTCTAGGTATGAATGCGTAAGGTGCGTAATCTACACCTATCGGACTGCAGCGCAGGAAGCGCTCAGGTAGATCAAGGATGAATGACCAGGCCAGGATGGCAGCTCGACAGGACGTTGAGTAAGGTCAACCAGAAAACCCGCTTCGGCGGGTTTTTTGTTGCCTGTCAGAAAGTCTTTTTCCTCGCCTTACCAGCCCCGCCTACCCATGCAAGTCGTTTAGCCTGTTTTTCTTGCCGCGGTCACATAACATGATCAAAAAGCAGTAGCAGGATGCCAACCGTTTCACTACCCTACGCCGCTTCTTGTTGGCAAATAGCCATCAATCGGCAAGGCTAGCGGCAGATGATCGTCTGTCTGCCCATTGCACCTTCGTACTCATGTTTTTGTGAAAGGCGCCGATATAACGATCAAGCTGATTGAGCTGATGAAGCCAACTGAAAACGCTCAGGCATGAGCCATAGGTGGCAGGAAATTCGACGGACCGTAAATACCGTCCAGTTAGTTCACGTCGTCCAGTTTGCTGAGCCTTGTTAGCCCTTAGAAGCAAATACAGATCATGAATACACACAACACTCAAAAGCATTACGAACAACGCCAGCCGCAAGCCTATCGGGGCACGCCGTTCTGTGTGCATTCGACCCAGTGGCTGGGCGCTGTACTGCGCAAGTTTGATGTCGCTGAAACCAATTATGCTTCGGAGCAGGCCCGCTATTCGCGCCTGAATGCCAGCTCCGATCCGGAAGAGGTACTTGCCTTCTTCGTCCTGATAAGCACCTTGGTAACCCAGGCACTGGACTGCCATCCGTTCCCCGAGCCGCTGCAGGCTGAGTTGGAGCGTCTGGAGCAGCACCTTGAGATGACTGTCAACGGCATGCGCGCCCTCTGCGACGCGTGACTGTTCAGGGGCAGGCCTTGCCAGACAATGCCTGCCCTCCTGCATTACCCTCTTTTTGATATCCCGCCCCGCCTGCCAGCCCTGGCGCCCACGTATTCTCTTTGCGCCTATCCGTTGTAGACCATGACACAGGCTCGCCCTGCCCGCTTGGCCTCATACAGGGCTTCGTCAGCATGGCGCAGCAAGGTATGCACAGACAGGCCTGCATCGGGGTAGAGCGCCACACCAATGGACGAAGTGGTCTTGAGTTCCCCACACGGCAGCGCCCATGGCTCTTGCAAGGCCAGACACAACCGCTCGGCAATGGTGACCGCCTGGGCCTCGTTCACCTGGGCCAGCACGATCACGAACTCGTCGCCACCAATACGGGCATACAGGTCGTTGGCGCGCAGGTTCTGCCTGAGTCTGCTGGCAAACTCAATCAGCAGCTCGTCTCCCACATCATGCCCCTTCTCGTCATTGATAGGCTTGAAACGATCAAGATCCAGGTACAGGACGGCAAAACTTAAACCGGTCGATGCCTGATTGATCATGAGCTGAATCTGATCCATCAAGGAGCGTCTGTTGGGCGCTCCCGTCAGGGGGTCGTGGTAAGCCAGCGTTTGCAGATGCTGATCGTAGGCTTTGCGCGTCGAGATATCACGGCAAGCAAAGACGACATTGTCCAGACTGCCCTCGCCCGTGTACGTACTGGAGAGATGCATTTCGAACCATATGTAGTGTCCCTGAACGTGACGGCAGCGGCATTCAACAGTCGTATGCAAGGCAGTACCCTCCAGTAGCATTCGAAACGCACTGCGCAAGGGATCGATATCGTCCGGGTGGATCAGCTCGAACATGTCACGTCCTAGATAGGCAGCTGCCCGATGCCCCAAGACATGCTCAAAGGAAGGCGAAACGTATTCGATGCCTACTTCTGGTTTGAATACACCAATAACGTCAAGCATATTGTCGGCAATCAGCCGATAACGCCGCTCACTGGCTTCGAGCGCCTGCTCCGCCAAGTGCCGCTCGGTAATATTGCGGCTGACGATTACAAGCTTGTGGCGATTACCCGCCTCATCGAAACTGGGTGTCTTGATCACCTCCCACGTGTTAAGACGGCCGTCCAGCCCCATGAAGGATTTCTGAATACGCAGCGCCGATCCTTTTTGCCAAGCCTGCTCGTCAGTGTCCACGTTGTAGGCGAAAGCGTCATGGAATTCTGGTCGAATCAACGCCAGCTCCATGTCAGTCTTGCCCACATAATCAACATCATTCAGCCGATAAGTGTCGATCACGATTTTGTTCGTGATCAACCACCGTCCCTGACCATCCTTGAGGACAATGAACTCCTGTATGGCATCAATAAAGCCACGGAGCTGCAATTCGCTATCAAACGTAAGGACAGAAGAAGTCATGGTAGGCATCTGGTAACTGACGTGCCCTCAGGTAGGAGGCATCTTGAACATCGTGTATCGGCGCGGCCTTCAACAAGTTGACATCATCATTTGACTGCCCGATGAATAACCATCAGGGCGTGGGCACCTCATGCAGGCAGCAGCCGCTCAGCCAATCTCAACTTTTCGTTGAGATGCCTTAAATTATTTCTCATAGAGCAAATCTGCCCAGCGCTTAGAGTGGATCGTTCAATGGAGCGGAGACGATCATGATTGTTCTCAACAAGGCGGTTGGTGACGCCCTGCGTCAAAACAAGTTTGCCAATGTGAAAGGCGCAGACTTCAGCCTGACGGGCAACTTTGACGAATTCGTCCGGCTGACTCATAGCTGGGAAACCATGGAGCGCGACAGTTATTATGGCCAGGCCGAGTCGGGCGCACGGTTCAGACGCTACAGCGATTTCGAGTACCACCCCGTCAATCAGGAGCTGCGCCAGCTCGAACATCGCCCCTATGTACAATCCTTGGCTAACAATCGCTATGTAGGCGGCATGGAGCGGCACTTCCAGGATTTCTCCGATGAAGTGATCGCCTCCCCTGTTCTTCGCAGCCTAATCGCCCTGGATTTCGAGGTGTACAAAAACGTATTGCCAGCGCACCTGCATAACGACATGTGGCAGTGCCAGATTCATCAAATTCGGATCGAGATCAACCCCGGCCAGCAGGTCGAAATCACGCCTGAGGGGATTCACTGTGATGGCTACCCCTTCAGCGCAATGCATTTCTGGGGTCGGCATAACATCGCAGGTGCCGAAAGCCGGCTATATAACGTGCAGGAGGAGCTGCTCGCCGCGCTGACTTACGAGCACATCCTGGACACGACGTTTTTCCTGGACCGGGAGATGCGCCATTACGTGACGCCTGCGTCCACGAAGGACCCAAAGCGTCCGGCATTCCGTCAGATCATTGCCATCTCTTTCTCCAAACCCGGGACGGCCCATGACATTGTGCGGTAAACCTATGAACGGTCCGATTTTAGCCCGGCAATGAGAGGATGGTGTGAATACCCGTGTTTTAATCCAGAAAGCTCCTGAGCTACGCACCTTCAGCGAGGCCAGTCCGGTCGTCGCTGGCTATTTTACGGTCTCGTTCGTTTTCGGCCTGATGACCGTGAATGCAGGCTATCCGCTCTGGTTACCGGTCGCCATGTGCTTGTTTGTTTATGCCGGCGCCTCGCAGTTCGCCGCTCTGGCACTGATGACGGCGAACGCCTCGATCGTCACTATCGTGATGACCACCTTTCTGATCAACGCCCGTCATATGCTGATGTCGATGTATATGTCCAGAGCCCTGCGCACGATAGGCCTGAGCCGTCTGGAACGGTGGGTGTATGCGGCGGAGCTGACGGACGAGTCCTTTGCCTTTCACAGCAGCAAGTTGCAGAAAGGCGTTGCGGTCAATGCCCGTTACCTGATCTCGTTCAACCTCTTCTGTCACAGTGCCTGGGTGCTGGGCGCGCTGCTGGGTGCTCTCAGCTCGACCTACACTGCCCACCTGATCCAGTACAAGCTCGACTATGCCTTGACCGCCATGATGCTGTACGTGCTGGTCTCGCTTTGTGATTCCAAGGGCAAGCTGGTGGCTGCTCTGGCGGCGGTGGCCTGCATGGGTGTGCTGAACCTGCTGTTCGAGTCCGCCCTGAATGTCTTTATCGCCACGTTCTTTGGCTGCTGGGTAGGCGTATGTCTCAAGAAACGTTCCTGATCCTGATAATCGTTCTGATGACCGTGGTGACACTGCTACCACGGGTGCTACCGATGCAGCTCAGTACCGAGCGCTGGCCAGGATTCCTCACGCGAACGCTTGAGTTTCTGCCGGTCTGCATCGTCGCCGCCATTACCCTCACACCACTGGTGGTGACGGAAAAGCATGTGAACCTCATGCGGCCCGAATTCGTTGCCGCCATACCAACACTGTTATGCGCTTATTTCAGTAAGAACCTGCTCCTCAGTGTGGCGGTAGGCCTGTTGTCGTATATTGCGCTGGGGCGAGTGCTGTAAGGGACGGGTCAGCTGCTCCAGGGCACGAATGGGCAAGTCGACATTGTTGACGACCAGGCGTACCGGCAGCGAATCCTCAAACCCCGGTACGATGGACAATCCATGCTTGCAAGCCGCCGCCCGTGAAACGACGCCCAAGCCATCGAGTTGTTTGATCAGCGAGACGGTCAGGGTTTCGCTACCCGAATAGATCATGCGATGCCCCCATTGGCTCACCGTCTGACTACTGTCCAGAAACCGCTCGAAACTGGTGGAATAAGGGCAGTCGCTGGTCGGCCTAACAAGCAGCTTGTCACTCAGGTCGCTGTACGCCTCTGTATCGGCACCGTGGTAAGCACCTACGACATCAATATGAAGATCAGCCAGCTCAAGGCTGGCCAGATCGGCTTGCGGTGGTCCGATCAGTACCGCAAGGTCGATATTGTCGTTACGCAGCTTGCTGAGGTTCTCGATGGACTCGGCAAAGCTGAACTCCAGATGATAATCGCTGAAGACCTGCATCATCCGCTTGACGATGCACTGGTTGATATCGGCCGGTAGCGTGCTGTTCAGTGCGGCCCGCAGCAGCCGTGGCGTGGCTTGGCTTAACTCGGCAGCCTTGCTGTCCAGTTGCCGGGCGGACTCCACCACCTTCTCGATATAAGGCATGAGCGCGTGACCACGCTCGGTCAGGTGCAATCCCTTGTTGGATCGCTTGAAAATCCTGAACCCGAACTGGTCTTCCGCCTTGTTCAATTGCGCCGCCAAGGCCTGCACGGTCAGGCAGGCCTCATCTGACGCGGCAGACAGAGAGCCTGTACGCGCCACCCGCGTCAGGTTGCGCAGCGTTCTGACATCCATTTTGACGCCCTCGATCAGAAAGGAGCGATGCTGTAGCGATCTGATCACACAATGCTGCGATCTTCTACCTTACCTTAGCAGCTGTCTCAGTGCCTGGTGGTATTAGAGCAGGAATAACCCCTATGAAAAATAGGGGCATTGTGCCGCTGCGGTAATATCAGACGGGAAAAGGAAACGGTGACGGACACGCCCAAACAGGCATGTCCGCTGCAGGATATTTAGAAATCGATTTCAACGTCCCCTTGCGGAACGCTGCAGCAGGACAGGATGTAACCTTCGGCCTCGTCTTCTTCGGTAATGCCGCCGTTGTGCTCCATGACAACCGAACCACGGGTCTTGAGCACCTTGCAGGTGCCGCAGATGCCCATGCCGCATGCCTTTGGAATATGCAGGCCCAGCTTGGCAGCCGCTCCGTGCACAGTCTCACCTGGTCCAACACGTACACTCATGCCGCTGCCCGCAAATAACACCTCGCACTGATCCGCCAGCGGAACCGGCGGTGTGTCGGCCGCAAGACCGGCCTGTTCGAGAACCTCTTCCTTGACATCCGCAGGCGTCGCGCCAAAGGACTCCTCGTGATAACGGGCCATGTCGTAGCCCAGCTCGCGCAGCATGGTCTTCACAGCATTCATATAAGGTGTCGGGCCACAGCAGAACACCTCGCGATCACGAAAATCCGGCGCCATTAATTCCAGCATGCGCCGATCAAAGAAACCGCGATATCCCGCCCAGGCCTCCCCAAGATCACTCCGCTCGCACACAAGATGCAGCGAGAAATTAGAGACCCGCGAGGCCATGTGCTCCAGCTCGCGGTGATAGATGATGTCCTTTGGCGTGCGGGCACTGTGTACAAACACCATGTCCACGTTAGCGTTCGTGTCGAAAAACCAGCGGGCCATGGACATCACCGGTGTGATACCTACGCCACCGGAGAGCAGCAGGACCTTGTCGGACGGGTAGTCAATGGCGTTGAACAGCCCCACCGGCCCATGCACCGCAAGCTCCTGCCCTTCACGCAGGTTGTCATGCAGCCAGTTCGATACCTTGCCACCCGGGACACGCTTGACCGTGATCGAGAAGCTGTAGGGCACGGAGGGCGAGCTGGAGATTGTGTATGAACGCATCACCTGCTGCCCCTCGATCTCAAGCTCCAGCGTCACGAACTGACCGGGTTTGAAAAAGTACATCAGGGGTACGTCCGCCATGAAGCAGAAGGTTCGTACATCCCAGGTTTCCTGAATCGCCTTGACGCAACGTACCGCATGGCGACCATTGGCCCAGGTCTGCGTAGTAACCGGATTCAGAAAGCTGTTCATGCACGTGCCCTCACGCGTTGAGACCCGCCGCATCTTCAGGCGGTGATGGGGCGATTGTGGAGAGGCCCTTTCGTCGGCATTTACCTGCCAACGACATCGGCATGCTTAGAGCGACCAGCCCAGCGCCCACGGGACTTGCCGCGTCGGGAAATGATTCGACCATGTCGCGCGTGGATAAGGCCCTATCCAGACGCAGCCCCACACTGATTTCACCAACCACACGGGCAGCCTTGAACAAGCTGTCCAAACGCCTTGCATCACAACCCTATCAGCCACTTTTTCACCGGCGCACCTGTGTGCTGCCGCATGAGGATACCGATGGACGTCACCTACCCTTTGAGTCTGGGCGATCCGCTGGAATCGGCCCGTAAGGCCACCGCAGAGATGCTGCGTACCCGTGAGCGAACTTACTCAATGCCACAGCCGTTCTATAACGATGAGCGTCTGTTCCAGATCGACATGCAGGAGATCTTTGGCAAGGAGTGGCTGATTGCCGGAATGACGAGTGAAATCCCTGCCAAAGGCAATTTCCTCACGCTGCAGATTGGCGATAACCCCGTCATGGTGGTGCGTGGTGCTGAAGGCAAAGTACACGCTTTTCATAACGTGTGTCGGCACCGCGGTTCTCGCCTGTGCGTCAGCGAGAAAGGCAAGGTGGCCAAGCTGGTCTGCCCCTATCATCAATGGACCTACGAGCTGGACGGCCGCCTGCTGTTTGCCGGTACCGAAATGGGTGCTGACTTCAACATGGCGGACTTCAACCTGAAGCCGGTGCATGTGAAAACGGCGGGCGGATACATCTTTATCTGCCTGGCCGACGAGCCTCCCGCTATCGATGACTTCCTGCGTACGCTCGACCATTACATGGAGCCGTACGACATGGAAAACACCAAGGTCGTAGCCCGTACGGACCTGATGGAAGCCGCCAACTGGAAGCTAGTGCTTGAAAACAACCGCGAGTGCTACCACTGCAACGGCTCGCACCCAGAGCTGCTCAAGACACTTCTGGAGTGGGACGATGTAACCGATCCACGTGCCAACCAAGCCTTCAAGGATCACGTTGCCGAAAGCGCCGCCGCTTGGGAGGCCGAGCAGATCCCGTATGCCCACGCCAGCTTTGGCCTGCGTAACCGCATTGTGCGCATGCCGCTACTCAAGGGCACGGCTTCCATGACGCTGGATGGCAAGCCCGGCTGCAAGAAGCTGATGGGGCGTATCAAGAACCCGGAGTTGGGCTCCATGCGCATCCTGCACCTACCGCACTCCTGGAACCACGCCATGGGGGATCACCTGATCGTGTTCACCGTCTGGCCGATCAGTGCCCAGCAAACCCTGGTGACTACCAAGTGGCTGGTGCACAAGGACGCGGTAGAAGGTGTCGATTACGAGGTGGAAAACCTGCGTAAGGTCTGGGATGCCACTAACCAGCAGGACCGAACCCTGGCCGAAGAAAACCAGCGCGGCATCAACTCCAAGGCCTACCAGCCCGGCCCGTATTCACAGACCTATGAATTTGGCGTCATTAATTTCATTGACTGGTACAGCGAACGCCTACTGGCCAACCTGGGCGAGGAGCAGCCCGTACCGCACCTGCGTCAAGTGGGTGCCGATGGCTGATTAACTACTTTGTTTTAAGAACCCCGCTTCGGCGGGGTTTCTTTTGTTCAGTCAAAAACCGTTGCATTTTCAACTGCCAAGCACTGCACGCTTCAGGAAAGCGCAGCGCAATGCAGGCTTGCCGCTATGAAATAATCCGGCCAGTCGTTGGGCCCTGGCTGCCAAGCCTTTCGGCACCCAAAGGACTCAACGCAATCCATTCAAGGATCTGACATGAACAACAACAGCCTGAAAATGGCCCTGGCTTCGGCTGCCCTTGTATTCGGCCTTGTCACTCTACCGGTCCAGGCTGCCAGCAAGGCCGAAACCACCCAGACAGCCAATAGCCGCCCCATCTCCCTGCTGAACCATCAGCTAGTGCTGGCATTACCCGAGGGGTTCGATGTCAGTCCACTGCCGCCCGGCACAACTGCCGAAGACCCGTCAGCGCGCGGCAAACTGTATATCAACAAGGCCAGCCAACAGTTGATCGTTACCTCTGAAACGCCAGCGTCAGAAGGTAAGAGCGCCAGCAACCGAGTCGTGCTTGCCAAGGCCAAAGCCGCATTTTATGCACGGCAAAAACTGAGCGGCAGCAAATTCAAAGTGATCAAGGAAAAGACCCTAAAGCGCGACGGCCTGACCCTTCAGCAACTGGAAACCACGTCAGTCATGAACGGCACGCCCATGCGCAGCACCGCCTTTATTGCCGAGGCAGATGCGCGGGTTGCGGTTGTACAGATGCTGTCCGACCGAAAGGACGAAGCCGCTCACAAGGCTCTGGTACAGCACGTCCTAGGCGAGCACTGACCTCTATCACGGCCGCCGCTAGCGGCCTTCGCCTTTAACTTTTCTGTCGCTGGGGCGCAAACTTTTGACCTTTGTCTGATGATTACCCTTAAGCATTTCCGATCGCGTCCGATATGCAGGCATCCCTGACAGAACGAAGGACCGTCTGCCTCTCTCCTTTTTAACAGGACCGATCATGTTCAGACATTTGAAGATCTCTTACCGGACCCTTCTGAGCTTTGGTGCAGTAGCTCTGCTACTGATCATCCTAGGCATTTCCAACCTGATGCAAATGGCTGATATCCGCCGTGCCGGACAAGTCATCGAACACAACGCCATGCCGAGCCTTGCAACGGCAGATGAAATTGCGCTGAACATCACCCGCCTTCGTGTCGAGGTGCTTCGCCTGGTGGCGAATCCGGACAAGGCAGTGCAGGCCAGGAGCAACCAGACTATTGCCACACTGGATGGCAAGATCCAGGAAACCTTCAAGAAATACGAGACGCTGGTTTCCAACGAGCAGGAACGCCAAGCGCTGTCCACGCTCAAGACCACCTTTCAGGAATACATGAACATTCTGGCCAAGGTGCAGGGCTTTGTAAGCCAGGAGGATCTACCCTCCGCTAACAAGCTGATCAATACTGAACTGGCGCCCCGAGGCATCATCGTCAACGATCAGAACATTTTGCTGCAAAAGATCAATCAGGATACAGCGGCCAAGGCCGGTCAGGCCGCAGCCGAGAGCTACAGCCAAGCCCAGATGGTCGTGATCAGCATTATCATACTGGCCGTAATCGTCACGATCATATTGGCCCTGCTGCTGACAGCCAGCATCGTCAAGCCTATTGGCCAGGCAGTAAGCGTTGCCAAACAGATTGCCGGTGGCGACCTGAGCCAGAACGTAAAAGCTCAAGGTCGGGATGAGGCAGCAGAACTGCTTCAAGCATTGGCCGCCATGCAGGTCAATCTGCGCCAGACTATCGGCCAGATCGGCGACTCGGCTACTCAGCTGTCATCAGCGGCTGACGAAATGAGCGCAGTCATGGATGAGTCCACTCGCGGTCTGCAACGCCAGAATGATGAGATCGAGCAGGCGGCTACCGCTGTGAACGAAATGACGTCTGCCGTAGAAGGCGTTGCCAGTAACGCGGTCAGCACCTCTGAAGCATCACAGGCGTCCAGTCATTCGGCTCAACAGGGCCGTGCACAACTAAGCGATGCCATTGCCTCCATTGAGGCACTGACCAGCGATGTCTTGGGCGCTTCTCAAAGTGCCGAGGAACTTGCCGAGCAGGCCCTTAATATCAGCAAGGTTCTGGATGTGATCCGCGCCGTGGCTGAACAAACCAACCTGCTGGCGCTCAACGCCGCTATTGAAGCCGCCCGTGCAGGTGATGCTGGCCGTGGCTTTGCCGTCGTGGCCGATGAGGTTCGCGCCCTGGCACACCGTACCGGGGAGTCGACCCGTGAGATCGAATCCATGATCGGTAGCATCCAGCAGGGGACCGGCCATACAGTACAAGCGCTTCAGAGCAGCGCCGAGCGTGCCCGCAGTACGCTGGAAAAAGCCAACGCGGCTGGCGAAGCATTGGCGACCATCACGTCGAACGTGGCCGACATCAACGACCGTAACCTGCTGATTGCCAGCGCCTCCGAGCAACAGGCTCAGGTTGCCCGTGAAGTGGACCGCAGCCTGGTCAGCATTCGTGACTTGTCTGTGCAAACGGCAGCCGGTGCACAGCAGACCAGCGTTGCCACCCAGGAGCTTTCTCGCCTGGCGGTAGACCTCAACGGTCTGGTGCGTCGCTTCTCGCTGTAACCCTGATACAACCGGTGCCATCACACTTGGCACCGGTTGTATTTGTCGCAGGCGTCCGCCCCGGCTACTCTCTCTTCTCTTCCTATCACGGCCAGCCGCCCTGCCCATGCGCTACCAACTCGTCATTTTCGACTTTGATGGCACCCTGGCCGACAGCTTTCCATTCTTTCTCGAGTCGCTCGACACACTGGCTCAGGCACATCGCTTCAACCGGTACGACCCAGCCGACTTTGATCGCATCCGCAGCTACGATACCCGCCAGCTGCTGCGTTACTTTGATATTCCACTGTGGAAAATCCCACGTGTCGCGCACCACTTTCAACGCCTGATGGCGCACGGCGGCCATACCGTGCGGCCTTTCGAGGGCGTACCCGCCATGCTGGAGACCCTGCATCAGGCCGGAATGCAGTTGGCGCTGGTCACGTCCAATTCACTTGAAAATGTCGAGTGCATTCTTGGCCCGTCGGCTCGCTATCTGGACTGTCTCGAATGTAACGCGCCCCTGCTCGGCAAAAGCTCACGCCTTAAACAGGTAGTCGCCCGTTGTAATGTCTCGCCCGATGCCACGATCTGCATTGGGGATGAATTGCGGGATATTCAGGCGGCGCGCAAGGCAGGTATTGCCTGCGGTGCGGTCAGCTGGGGGTATGCCAGCCCAGAGGCGTTACGCAGAGCCGGGCCCGACTATCTTTTCGAACGCCTCGACGCGATTACTCACACCCTTGTCTCCCACCCTACAACGGAGCTTGCATGAAGCGCTTGCCCCTCTGCGTTTTCGGCCTTATCTGGACACTGGGCCATGCCCATGCTGCTGATCTCAACGTGACCTTTACCGATATCGAGGAGGCCAAAGGTGAATTGCTGGTAGCCGTATTCGCTTCGGCCGGCGCGTGGGATAACGACAAACCGTTGGAGGCATCCGCCCATATCCCAGTTACAGGGACCACGGTGCAGCATACCTTCAAGAACCTGAAGCCCGGCACCTATGCGGTATCGGTCATTCGAGATGCCAACGGCAATCAGAAGCTCGATACGAACTTTATCGGGATGCCAACTGAGCAGTATGGCTACAGCCAGAACCCTCCACTGAAGATGCGTAAGGCCACGTTTGAGGAAACACGCTTCGAGCTCAACGACTCTATTGAGGCTATTACCATCAAGCTTCGCTGACCAACAAAACTGCTCAAAAAACGATCAATCCTCTGGAGGCCTTGTATGTCGTGGCTTCCAGGCAATCATGAACACTGTATCCACAAGCGAAACCACAGTAATAGTGAGTAGAAAAATCGATCTTGAATTGATTGATCAATAAATGAGCAACTGTCTGGACCCTGCATGGCATAAGGCTTGGCGGCATTAACGAACATGCTGTCCACAGCCAGACGCACAGTAATTGTGGGAAAGCGGCTGGCATGGCTTGAACGAGCAAGTCCTTTGGATGGCTCTGCCTGAATAAAAGGCTAAAACATCTCATAATTGCCTGTAATGGCTTAATAATAGCCTTTGTGGATGAAAGAGTTTTGTCATCCAAGTCATTGACAGATGAGTTAACCAACCCTCAGCAACAGCTTATCCACAGCTCTTCCCATGGTTCATTCACCTTTTCAGGGCATTTTTAGCTTTTTATCGCGTGGATAACTCAGTGAAGTGCACGCTCTTCACACGAGGCTGAAATAGAGACCCCATTAGCTTTGTCAACACTGATCAACAATACAGTACTTGCCTCTATCCCTTTAAAATCAAGGCTTACAGCGTCTTCCAAACATATTACTCACAAACTTATCCACAAGTTGTTGTGATTACAGGAAAAGCCGCCCCTGCCATTTTGATCAAAAAGTGACCACCTCAGCTAAAGCCGCATGGTTACTAGGGTCGAATAATTATCCAACAGATTATCCACAGGCTCGTGCACACATTTTGTGGGCTTGAAGGGATAAAAAGACAGGCACTCAAAAGCCTCCAGCAAGCCGGAAGCCGACATGACATATGAAAGTCGTCCTACCGAACGACGCCTTCCTCACGCAAGACCTTGAAAATGGCTTCTGCGCCCGCCTGTGGGGTGACATCTCTCAGGATCTGACCGCCATCTCCTGTTGCCTTGGCCGTGGCGGCACGAAAACGATCGGCAGCCGTCTTGGCCTTGATGACTTTCAGCCGCTTCGGCCGTGGACGAGCCGGCTGCAAGACGGCCTCTTGCCACAGGAGGTCATCGACGATATCCACGTCTTCAACCTTGATCTCTCCACGTCTTGCGGGCCCAAAGGCGCTTTGACGGGCGGCTGGCGCTGCGTTGTCCACACTGGCGACAAAAGGCAGGCGTACCTTTAGCCGTCGCCTTTGTCCGCGCGGCAGAGCTTGCAGTACCTGGGCATGTCCGGCGTCTACCGATTCAACGTCTGCCAGCCCAACTACTAGAGGCCAACCCAGCGATTCGGCCAGAAGATAGGGCAGCATGCCCGACCCTTCCCCGGTCTCGGCTTGAGTGCCGGTCAATACAACCTGGACCTGAGCCTCCCGAAGGTATTCCACCAGCACCGGTAGAGCATCGGCGCCCTTGGGCTGCTCCAGGACATGCAGGACAGGCAATCCCATACCCAGGTAGGCGCGCAGCGACTCCTCGTAGGGATTACCGGCATGCAGTACCGTGAGTCGATCACCCGCCAGATGCAGCCCCAGTTCGACCGCTCGGGCATCCTGCTCTGCGCGGCGGGCACGGGCCGACATGGGATGCGACCCCACCGATACCAGCGTAATCACGTTCAATTGGCCGTCGGACATACCGTTTACCTCCTTCAAGACTCACGTTGCGTTGCTGAAGCGGTAGTCCTGCGGACGACCACTTCAGGCCGCTTCCTTCTGCTCACCGCGGCGGTAGGCCTCGACCAGATCGATCAAGGCTTCCAGCACGGCGTTCGAATCTGCAATGACCGACAGGTCTGCCCGCTTGATCATGTCGCACCCCGGATTGAGGTTGATGGCAATGACCTTGTCGCAGGCACCTATGCCCTGTAAGTGCTGTACCGCGCCGGAAATCCCGACGGCCAGGTAGACCCGTGCCGTTACCCAGGTCCCCGTAGCGCCTACCTGCCGGTGACGTGGCATATGCCCGTCGTCTACCGCCACCCGTGAAGCCCCTTCTGTTGCCCCAAGCGCCCGGGCTGCCCGATGGAAGAGATCCCAGTCCTGAACGCCATTACCACCGGACAGAATGAATTCTGCCTCGGCCATGGGAACAAGCGCCGGATCGACGGCCACGGCCCCCATGTCCTCGATACGCACAAGCGCTCGCAACTGATTGCCTTCAGCCAGCGTGACCGTACGTGCCTCATATCGTGTTTCACTGACCGGCTCCGCACACTCGGCGCAGGCCAACACTACCCTGGGGACAGGACGCGTCAGATCTTCGCTGCCTGCGCCGGCACGGCCGGTACATAGGCCATCCTTTATCTGCCAGACGCGTGTGGCAGGCCGCTCATGTAGCGTAGCAGCGAAACGACGACCCAACTCGCCACCACCGGTACGGCTGTCCGGCAACAACCAGTGACGTGGCAAGAACTGGCTCTCTACTGCACGCAGCGCCAGCACGCGCTGTTCAGGCGAGTATCCCGTGTATTCATGACCGCTCAATTGCAATAGCCGGTCAACACCTGCCTTATCGAAGCCAGACTCCTTGTGCTCGCCAAAGGCAATGGCCAACACTGCCCCTGTTGAGCCTGCCAGCTGTCGCGCCAGGCCGAGCAGATCGCGGTCGTGGCTGGAAAGCCGTCCCCCTACCAGATCGGGCACTACGGCAATAATGAAGGCGGGCTCTTCGACCCGATGCAACGGCAGTAGCACCTCCTGGGCCTCACCCAACCGACGAACCCCGTTGCCCTGCTGAGCGCCACTGCGATCGATACGGCGCAAGCCGCTAGGCCCCTTGAAGCCCAGAGCTGCGTGGGGATTCTTACGAATGATGCCGTTAGGGCCCATCCAGCGAGGCTGCTCATCACACGTACTCGCCTGCATCAAGGTGTGCAGGGGATGAAGCCGGTTACGGGCGATCCATTCGGCATGCGGATCACGGCGGAGGATGTCAGTCATGCCCTGCTCCTTTGAAAAACGTCCGTGCCTGAGTGGATATCGCGGCGCTCATGGCCAATCGGGTAATACAGGATGCGTTCATCAGGAGATCTCCACCGCTTCACGCCGGGGCGTGATTGGTTGCTTTACCGGCACGGCGGGTGCCTCGATTACGACTTCGGCGACCAGCTCTGCAATGTCCTTTACCTCCGGACGGGGCGCGACTACCCCCTCCAGCATGGCAGTACATTGAGGGCATCCCACAGCGACAACCTCCGCTCCAGTCGTCTTGATATCGGCCATGCGCATGTCGGGAATCCGCTGCGTGCCGGGAATATCGGTAATCGGTGCGCCCCCTCCACCGCCACAGCAGCGAGCCCGGAAGCCGGAGCGCTCCATTTCCTTGACCTCAATCCCGATGGCCTTGAGTACCTTGCGGGGCGCCTCGTACTCTCCGTTGTATCGACCCAGATAGCAGGGGTCGTGATAGGTCACGCTGCTCCCCTTGTGCTGCCCGAGATGAAGCGCCTGAGCGTCCAGCAGCTCTGCCAGAAAGGTGCTGTGATGCAGGACCGTATAAGCCCCGCCCAGCGCGCCGTATTCGTTTCTCAGCACGTGAAAGCTATGCGGGTCGCATGTCACGATCCGGTTGAAGCGGTACCGCGACAGCGTGGCGATATTGCGCCTGGCCAATTGCTGAAAGGTCGCCTCGTCCCCCAGGCGTCGCGCCACATCACCGCTGTCGCGCTCCTCCAGCCCCAGCACGGCAAAATCAACCTTAGCAGCCTTGAGAATCTTGACGAAAGCCCTGAGGGTCCGCTGGTTGCGCATGTCGAACGCACCATCACCCACCCAGAACAGCACATCAACGCGCTGCTGGTTGGCGATCAGCGGCAGGTCAAGGTCCGCAGCCCAGTTCATCCGGTTGACCGGGTTGAAGCCGTTGGGGTTATCCGTGGCAATCAGATTATCGAGCACCTCGGCGCCCTTGTTGGGGGTCGCCCCTTTCTCCAGGGTCAGATGGCGACGCATATCGACGATGGCATCGACGTGCTCGATCATCATCGGGCACTCTTCCACACAGGCCCGACAGGTGGTGCAGGACCATAGCGTCTCGGCATCGACCAGCGCCTTGCCTTCAAATGAAACAATGGGCGAATGGGCATTGCCGCCGTGCTCACCAATTGGCTTCCCGGGATAAGGCGAGCCGAAATAACGCGCGTCGGTGCCACCCGCCATGCCGATAACCATGTCCTGGATCAGCTTTTTCGGGTTGAGCGGCTGGCCGGCCGCATAGGCGGGGCACATGGCCTCGCAGCGCCCGCACTGCACACAGGCGTCAAAGCCCAGCAGCTGATTCCACGTAAAGTCCTTGGGTTTCTCCACACCCAGCGGTGCAGCAGGGTCATTCAGGTCCAGGGCCTTCAAGCCACTGGATCGCGCCGCGCTGGCATTGAACGGCGTACGAAAGCGCTCGGGACGGCGGTGAAAAGCCAGATGCAAGGCACCGGCAAAGGCATGTTTCATCGGACCGCCCCAGGTCATGCCGAAGAATAGTTCCGACACGCCCCAAGCCACGCCTACGGCCAGCACGGTCGCCAGTATCCAGCCGCCAAAATTTTCCGGGAGTACGCCCGCTACGGGCAGCGTAGCAATGAAAAAGCTCGCGGAAAACATCAATAGGCTTTTGGGCAAGCGCATCCATGGCCCTTTGGACAGGCGTGCCGGTGGGTTGCGGCGACGCTTGGCCACGAACAAGGCACCCGTGAACATGCAAGCGGTGGCCGCCAATAGCGCCCAACCCAGAACACGGTTATGCAGGCCAAATCCATGAACCAGCACGGCCAGCACGGCGGCCAGAACGAAGCCGCCTGCGGTGGCCACATGGGTTCGCGACATATAGCGATCCCGCTCGACCACATGGTGCAAGTCCACCAGATAGCGCCGCGGCATGGCCAGCAGACCCCGAATCAGATCGACATGGGCGGGCCGGCCCTGCCGCCAGAGCCGTACGCGTCGAAAAGCACCGATCGCAGCCAGTGCCAGGGCCGTAAAGAGCAGAACGGGAATAAGGATATCTAACATACCGGAGCCTCGTAGGGTGGGTGAGCCAGAGGCATTACCCATCCTCAACATGTCAGGCGGTACCTAAACCGCGGGTAGCCCTCGTGGTGGGTCAGACTGCTCTGCAGCTAACCCACCCTGCGGTTCGCAAAGGCGCGTACTTAAAAGTCCTTGCACAGCCGCAATGCGTCGTAGATTGCGGCGTGGGTGTTGCGCTGCGCCACGCAGTCCCCGATGCGATACAGGAGATAACCGCTACCCTGCTCATTCAAGGCGGGTTGTGGCTCGATAGCAAACAAGGCCTCGATATCGATCTGGCCCTTGTTACGCGAACCGTCCTTCAGCGCGTAGTACAAGGTCTCGTCCGGTCGCACGCCGTTCTCGATAACGATCTGATCGACCACCCGCTCCTCCTTGGCGCCGGTGTATTCGTTTTCCAGTACGGCAATCTTCTTGTCGCCCTCGGGATATACCTTTTCCAGCATGAGATCGCCGGTCATGATCACCTCCTTCGGGTAGAGGCTGCGGTAGTAGGTCGGGAACGTGGTCCCGCCAATGGCTACGCCCGGTTTGATGTCATCGGTGACGATTTCCACCTGTGCGCCTTTATCGGCCAGATAATCAGCTGCCGACATTCCGGAAAATTCGCAAATGGTGTCGTAGACCAACACGTTCTTACCCGGCTCGACCTTGCCGGAAAGAATGTCCCAGCTGCTGACGACCAGGCCTTCGGCCGCGCCCCAATGCTCGTTCTGCTCCATGAATGGATGACCGCCATTGGCCAGCACGACAATGTCCGGACGTAGATCCATGATCGTGTCAGGATCAGCCGCCGTCCCCAGCCGTAGGTCGATATTCAGGCGAGCCAGCTCCAGTTGATACCACCGCGTGATACCCGCGATCTGGTCGCGCTGAGGCGCCCGGGACGCGAGAGTAATCTGCCCACCCAGCTGCTCCTGCTTTTCGAACAGGGTCACGTCATGCCCCCGCTCAGCCGAGACGCGAGCCGCTTCCATTCCCGCCGGGCCGCCGCCGACAACGACTACTTTGCGCTTGGGCCCGGTGGATTTCTCGATGATGTGCGGAACCCCCATATATTCACGGCTGGTTGCGGCGTTCTGAATACACAGCACGTCCAGCCCCTGGTATTGACGGTCGATGCAGTAGTTGGCGCCAACACACTGGCGAATCTGGTCCACCTGCCCCATCTTGATCTTGGCGATCAGATGCGGATCGGCGATGTGGGCACGGGTCATACCGACCATGTCCACGTAACCGCCCTCAAGGATGCGTGTCGCCTGGTTCGGATCCTTGATGTTCTGCGCATGCAGCACGGGCACGCTGACCACATCCTTGATACCGGCCGCCAGATGCAGGAACGGCTCCGGTGGATAGGTCATGTTGGGGATCACGTTGGCCAGGGTATTGTGGGTGTCGCAGCCGGAGCCGATCACGCCAAAGAAGTCCACCATGCCGGTGTCGTTGTAATACTTGGCGATCTGTTTCATATCGTCATGGGTCAGGCCGTCCGGGTGGAATTCATCACCACAGATCCGCATGCCGACACAGAAGTCATCGCCAACTTCGGCCCGTACAGCCTTGAGCACTTCCAGGCCAAAGCGCATACGGTTCTCGAAGCTGCCGCCCCATTCATCGGTACGCTTGTTCACACGGGGCGACCAGAACTGATCGATCATGTGCTGGTGCACAGCAGACAGCTCGACGCCATCCAGCCCACCCGCTTTCGCCCGGCGTGCGGCCTGGGCAAAATTGCCGATCACCCGCCAGATCTCCTCCGGCTCGATGGTCTTACAAGTAGCGCGATGCACAGGCTCGCGGATACCGGACGGCGACATCAGGGTTGGCCAGTGACCACCGTCCCAACGGGAACGGCGACCCATGTGGGTAATCTGGATCATGATCTTGGCACCATGCCGGTGCATGGCATCAGCCAGGTTCTGGAAGTGCGGAATGATGCGGTCGGTAGCGAGGTTTACCGAACTCCACCAGTGCTGCGGGCTGTCGATCGCCACGACTGAGGAACCGCCGCAAATGGCAAGGCCAATGCCGCCCTTGGCTTTTTCTTCGTAATATTTGACGTACCGTTCGGTCGTCATGCCGCCATCAGTGGCATACACCTCGGCGTGCGCCGTGCTGAGTACGCGGTTGCGAATCGTCAGCTTGCCGATCTGGATTGGTTGGAACATTGCTTCAAAGGCCATCACGGCACCTCATCTCAGCGAATTACGCACGGTCGGTCTTGTTATCGTTCATTGCGCCGTTACAGCGGCTTCACCACGAACAGGCCGTCGTCATGGCCCTCTTCCGCCCCGCTGTACACCTGCTCGGCCACGGTACGGACCGCGCTGCCTCTGGCGGCAAGGATCTGGTCCATGGCCCCGGCAAACCAGCCGGTAAACATGTAATCCACCTTGCGGTTGACCTTGCCGTACACGTAGACGAAGGCGGAGTGCCGCAGCCGAACCTGGGCCGTACCGGCATTCACGTCGATCTGCTCGATATCGAAGAGTCCCCAGCCGCGCTGGGAGAGGCGCTTCATGTAGTGCTCATACACCTCGACGCCAACCAGTCCATGGCACTCGGCCTCTTTCTCACACCAGTGCCAGGCGGACTTGTAGCCAGCCTTGTAAAGAATCTCGGCATACTTCTCTGCACCGAGCACCTCTTCGATCCCCATATGGTTATTGACGAAGAAATGACGCGGTACATACAGCATGGGCAGTGCATCGGTGGTCCAGACGCCGGTTTCGTCGTCGACCTGGATTGGCATTTCGGGAGCATGTGTGGCCATGGTGAAACTCCAAACGAATGTGCTTGTGTAGGGTGGGCTACGCCGCGGTACGGTTGATCCACCCTACCGGTGATCGTCGAAGATCAGTGCAGGCTGAATCAGGTCATGGCGGGATCCAGCCGCGGACCTTCAAGAAATGAAATGACTTACTCGCCCCACACCTCGCTGAGCACCCTTACCCAGTTCTCGCCCATGACCTTGCGCACAGTGCGCTCGGACATGCCTCGCTTGAGCAGCGTCTCGGTCAGGTTGGGAAATTCGCCTACGGTGCGGATGCCCAGGGGGTTCACGATCTTGCCGAAGTTGGTCAATCGACGGGCGTAACCCTTGTCATGGGTGAGGTATTCGAAGAAGTCCTGGCCGTGGCCCTGGGTAAAGTCGGTACCAATGCCGATGGCGTCTTCGCCAACGATATTCATCACGTACTCGATGGCTTCGGCATAATCATCGATAGTGGATTCGATGCCCTTGGCCAGGAACGGCGCAAACATCGTAACGCCCACGAAACCACCATGATCGGCAATGAACTTAAGCTCTTCGTCGGACTTGTTACGCGGATGCTCTTTCAGGCCGGACGGCAGGCAGTGGGAATAGCAAACCGGCTTTTGGGATTCGAGAATGACTTCTTCAGAGGTCTTGCTGCCGACATGGGACAGGTCGCACATGATGCCGACGCGGTTCATCTCGGCAACGACCTCGCGGCCAAAACCGGACAGGCCGCCGTCGCGCTCATAGCAACCTGTGCCTACCAGGTTCTGGGTGTTGTAGCACATCTGCACGATGCCTACGCCCAGCTGCTTGAAGATCTCTACGTAGCCGAGCTGGTCCTCAAACGCATGGGCATTCTGAAAGCCGAAGATGATGCCAGTCTTACCTTGAGACTTGGCCTTGCGGATGTCGGCGGTGGTGTAGACCGGCATGACCAGATCACTGTTTTCGCGCATCAGCTTCTTTTGCGCCGCGATGTTGTCCACGGTCGCCTTGAAGCCTTCCCAGACCGACACGGTGCAGTTGGCTGCCGTCAGCCCTCCCTTGCGCATGTCCTCAAAGAGCTCACGGTTCCATTTGGCGATGATCAGCCCGTCGATAACGATGCTGTCGGCGTGCAGTTCAGTGGCATTCATCAGGGCAGCTCCCAGGTTTCGCGACGCCGGATCATGTGCCGACGCTTTGAAAGGAGCATATCCCTCAGGTTTTCTGCGCTATCGCGTAAAAACGACAGGGGGATTACCAGAAGCGTCAATGCGCGTTCAACAGGCAGTAACGGCTGGCCACCCCATGCCTCTAGCGCCAGCCAAAAGCTGAGCCAGACGCCTGGAGCAGAACGCGCTCCAATGAAGACGGAAAAGCGGAAAAATGTCGAAAAAAAACCCCGCAATGCCTTAGCAAGCACGCGGGGTTAAAATGCCCTGTTGGGCCTCAGTGTGTTTCGTCCAGACCAAGCGTAAGGGCGCTTTTCCCGGAAATTCGAGGAGCTAAGCCGCTCAACTCGACAAGAAGCGCTACTTTAGCAGCACCTTCCTAAAATCACCCTGTGACATATTGCCCCTCCCGGAGCTATTAGACTTTCGTTTTATTACAGATATACAACCCATTAGACGCCCTGCTTGCTGAAAAGCGACCTGCTCGTATCCAGTACCGCCTTGTACACTTGCCTTGCCATTGACCACTGCCAAGAATCGGTACGGGACTTAACGGAGGATTCGTCATGATGCATGCAGACCTGATCGACCAGGACGACTTCAGGGACCGCCTGATTGCACTGGGTATCGCCGTACCGTCGGGTACCACTCCCGAGCAAGCCTGCCAGCAAGCGCTATGCGGGCTGAACCCTGAGCGGGTCACAGCCCTGCGGCGTCTGGTCGAAGAACTCCTGTCAGGTCATGCGACATTATTACCGTCCGTTCGCGAAGCTATTGCTCGTCAGCTGCTACCTGCCCTGGCCCAGCATCGCTAGGCCAGGGCAGCACGTCTATCAGCCAAGCCTTACACTGGCAAACGTCGACTCTCCTTGCGCCTGACTGAGCGCGGCCAGGGCCGAGGATGTCGGGAGTAAGGCCAACTCCTGCGGAACCGGCACCAGCATCACAGGCTGCCCCATCGATACGCCCTGCCGCTCATCACGCGGGGGAATCCCAAAATACTCCCGGTAACACTTCGAGAAGTGCGGCGTGGAAACGAATCCGCATACCGATGCCACTTCGATGATGGACATGGTGGTCTGTTTGAGCAGCTGTCTGGCTCGAATCAGGCGCAGTTTCAGGTAATAGCGCGACGGCGAACAGTGCAGGTATTTCTGGAATAAGCGCTCCAGCTGGCGACGCGACACATTCACGTAGACGGCCAGCTCGTCGAGGTCAATGGGCTCCTCCAGGTTGGCCTCCATCAGCGCGACGATTTCCTGCAGCTTGGGTTGATTGGTGCCCAGCATATGTTTGAGCGGCACACGCTGATGATCCTGCTCGTTGCGGATACGTTCATAAATGAACATTTCAGAAATCGCAGCGCACAACTCGCGACCGTGTTCACGGCCGATCAGGTGCAGCATCATGTCCATGGGAGCAGTACCTCCCGAGGAGGTGAAGCGGTTACGGTCGATGGAAAATAGCCGCGTCGTCAGTGATACACGCGGGAAGGCTTCCTGCATGGAGGCCAGCATCTCCCAATGCACGCTGCACTCGTAACCATCGAGCAGCCCGGCCTTGGCCAGCGCCCAACTGCCCGTGCAGACAGCGCCCAGCTTGCGGCCCTGCCGTGCCTGCGCCTGCAGCCAGCTCACATGTTCCCGCATGACGCTTCGCTGAATGCCCACACCGCCACACACGATGACCATGTCCATGGCCGGTGCAGCCGCGACAGCACTGTCCGGAGTAATTTGCAGGCCGTCACTGGCCTGGACCGGACGGCCATCCAGGCTGAGCGTAGACCAGCGGAACAGCTCACGACCCGACAGCTGATTGGCCATCCGCAGTGGCTCTATCGCCGACGCCAGTGAGATCAGGGTGAAGTTGTCCAGCAGCAGGAACCCGATGGATTGCGGAACACGGTGTTGTGGCTGACTTTGATTCAATGACATTGGAACGCCCTCTTCACGCTAAGCCCGGTATGGCCTCATTGAGGCTCTTTTTATCGTCGTGAGTCGTGTCCAGCTGCTGACGGAATCACCCGTTGTCACGGGATGTAACACCGCCAGGCCGTATGACCTTGGATAGAGGCTTCGCAAATGTCATGCCTACCTTGAACAGCCATTCAATTAAAAAGAAAGAAGATGCTTGGCAAAGCGGTTCCGAGGCTGGTAGTGCCAAAGGCCATCAGTGACCGATGGGTCATGGCAGGCTGTGTCCATGTGCAAATCCGTAGCAACTCGCAGAGCTGGCTTGTGTGGAAAAAGATTTCTACAGTAACAAAGGGCGGATCGAATTTTCGCTTTCTGCCAAGCAGTCCCCTGCACAAAGATGCGCCAAAAGGTGGCAAAGCTTTCCCGGCGTGTGCAAATTCAGTTCAGGCTCACTAATTACCCACGGATCGCATTGCGGTGACGCTCATTACTTAACGTGAAATCCCCCTCAAAAAGCATATCTATTCCTTTTAGGCCGCCCCGGTAATCAATAAAAAGGACTATTAACTGTCCTATCACCTACAGCCCCTATAGGCCATGGTCTGCATGTCTTTAGCCTATACACGTAGAGGCGAAAAACAGCGTTTGGGACATAACAGGCGCAGCAACAGGTTGCAACATTGTCGGCTGCCTGGATGTTGGGTAACCTGAATGACTGAGCATGGCGACCGGCCATCTCGCAAGACGCTATCTCTGTTTCGAGCACGGCTTGCCGGCTCGATGAAACTGGATGAACCAGACAGCTTGGCTGCCATGGCTATTAAAACGATAAAACTACTCGGCACCGAACCGGGCACCTTCTCGCTTTACCTTTGCGCCAACTCCAGGGCAGAGGCCGCCGTCGCTTTCCCGTTAGAAACCGGAAATGTCCAGGCATGCTCCCTTGGTCACAGGGAAGCGCTCGCGCTTTGATGCGTGAAACCTGGGTTTATCAGGCAGGCCGCTCAGGTGCCCTGCCTCTTACCGGTAGATCCTCTCCCTCACTGAATGGATTCTCTCTCATTCGTGAGGTCACCCAGAAGGCGAAAGTCCTTACCTCTGGACCGCTTTCCGCCGCCTCAGGCACGGCTCTTTCCGGCCGCCCTGTTTCACCCGTTGTTTTAACGAACACCCCGATCATGAAATTGCCGCGGTCAGGGCCTGCCATACGGCACAACTGTGCTGGCTACGACGCCTCGACCTCTGGTTACGACGCCGCCTGCACTGGATGCGACGTGACTGGTAGGCGGTTGATGAACGATCGGTTACAGATAACCTATCACGCAGCGGAGTACATCGGCCTGACCCTTGCCGAACCACACCCGTCTGCCACGATTTGCTGCCCTATGCCTTGTGCATGCGCGGCAGCATCAGGAAGGAGACATTCACCATGAAAGGTTGCAATGCGTTACTACTGGCCCTGAGCTTAGGCGCCCCGCTTCTGGCCCAGGCGGCCGAGCCCGAGTCCTGCGCCACCGTTCGCTTTGCCGATGTCGGCTGGACCGACATTACCGTCACTACCGCCGTAACGTCCGAAATCCTGCAGTCGCTGGGCTACAAGACCAAGACCAACATGATCTCCGTACCTGTGACTTACAAGTCGATGCAAAACAAGGATATCGATGTCTTTCTGGGTAACTGGATGCCGAGCATGGCGGCCGATATCAAGCCCTACAGCGACAACGGCAGTGTCGAAACCCTGCGCGCCAACCTCGAAGGGGCCAAATACACCCTGGCAGTCCCGGAATACGTGTACGACGCCGGCGTGAAGACCTTTGCCGATATCGTCAAGAATGCCGACAAATTTGGCGGCAAGATCTATGGCATCGAGCCGGGCAATGACGGCAATCGCCTGATTCAGAGCATGATCGACAAAAATGCGTTCGACCTGGGCAAGTTCAAGATGGTCGAGTCCAGCGAAGCGGGCATGCTCTCCCAGGTTCAGCGCGCCGAGCGTCGCAAGCAGTGGGTCGTCTTTCTGGGCTGGGAACCGCACCCCATGAATACCCGATTCAAGATGAAGTATCTGGAAGGCGGTGACGACTACTTCGGCCCCAACCTGGGCGGCGCCACGATTTACACCAATGTGCGCAAAGGCTACATCCAGGAATGCCCGAATGTCGGCAAGCTGCTGACCAATCTGAACTTCTCGCTAGGCATGGAGAACCAGCTCATGGACGACGTACTCAATGGAGGTAAGACGCCGGAGGCCGCCGCAAAAGCGTGGCTGAAAGCAAATGCCCAGGTAGTGGACACCTGGCTGGCCGGGGTGACGACTCGAGACGGCAAGCCCGCCTCCGAAGTCATGGCCAAGCTCACGCAGTAACCACCCCAACGACCTGGACAGCCCGGCCGCTAAAGGCGGGCTATCCAGGTCGCTGGATTGTTGATACTCAACTCCAGGGATTTTATCTATGTTCCTTACCGACCATAAGCTCCCGCTGGGGCAAGCCATTTCCGATTTTGTCGACTGGCTGATCATGAACTTCTCGGGATTCTTTGACCTGATTTCCGATGCCCTTTCTACCGTCATCTCAAGCACCACGGGAGCCCTGCTCTGGTTCAACCCCCTGGCCCTGACTGCGATCCTTGTGGCGCTGGTCTACTTCATTCAACGCAGCCTTGCCCTCACGCTGTTTGCCGCCGCCTCGCTACTTCTGATCATTAACCTGGGATACTGGCAGGAGACCATTGAAACCCTGTCTCAAGTCATCTTTGCCACCCTTGTCTGTATCGCCATTGGCGTGCCGCTGGGTATCGTAGCGGCCCATAAACCCTGGTTCTTCGCCACATTGCGTCCGTTGCTGGACTTGATGCAGACCGTGCCGACGTTCGTGTACCTGATCCCTACGCTGACCCTGTTCGGCCTGGGCGTCGTACCCGGCCTGATCTCTACCGTAATCTTTGCGATCGCCGCCCCGATCCGCCTGACGTGCCTGGGCATTCAGGACGTTCCGGAAGAACTCATGGATGCCGGTAAAGCCTTTGGCTGTTCCCGCTGGCAACTCCTGACACGGATTGAGCTGCCCCATGCCATGCCCAGCATTGCCGCGGGTATCACGCAATGCATCATGCTGTCGCTCTCGATGGTAGTAATTGCCGCACTCGTAGGTGCCGACGGCCTCGGCAAGCCTGTGGTGAACGCTCTGAATACGGCGGATATCGCCCTAGGCTTCGAAGCGGGCCTAGCCATCGTACTGCTGGCCATTCTGCTCGACCGTGTCTGCAAGCAGCCCAATGCCAGAGGAGAACACTGATGAGCGCAATCCGTTTCGAGAATGTCGACGTCATCTTCGGCAAACAGACCAAACAAGCCGTAGAGCTGCTGGATAAAGGCCTTGGCCGATCCGAAATCTTCGAGCAGACCGGCCAGGTACTGGGCGTGGAAAATGCCTGCCTAGAAATCCAGAAAGGTGAAATCTGTGTCCTCATGGGGCTGTCCGGCTCAGGCAAGTCCAGCCTGCTGCGCTGCATCAACGGCCTTAACACAGTCAGCCGTGGTCGCCTGCTCATTGAGCACAATGGCAGCGAAGTGGACATCGCCAATTGCTCGCCCTCAACCCTGAAGGAAATGCGCACCTCCCGCATCGCCATGGTGTTCCAGAAATTTGCCCTTATGCCCTGGCTGACTGTTGCGGAGAATGTTGGGTTCGGCCTGGAAATGCAGGGCCGCTCCACGGCCGAGCGCAAGAAAATTATCGATGAAAAGCTGGAGCTGGTAGGTCTTACCCAGTGGCGCAACAGCAAGCCCTCCGCCCTTTCAGGCGGCATGCAGCAGCGCGTCGGTTTGGCCCGTGCCCTCGCCATGGACGCCGACATTCTCTTGATGGACGAACCTTTCTCCGCGCTCGATCCGCTGATCCGCCAACAACTGCAGGACGAGCTGCTCGCCCTACAGAGCAAGGTCAACAAGACCATCGTATTCGTCAGCCACGACCTGGATGAAGCGCTCAAGCTCGGCACCAATATCGCGATCATGAAAGACGGACGCATCATCCAGCATGGCAAGCCCGAAGATATCGTGCTCAATCCGGCAGACGACTACGTACGAACCTTCGTAGCCCATACCAACCCGCTCAACGTACTATGCGGTTACAGCCTCATGAAGCCGATCGAGCAGTGCCGCCGCGAAGGCAATGAACTCTGCCTGGACAGCACCCGTGACTACTGGGCCAGCCTGAGCGATGCACGCAACGTCAAATCACTGCGGCGCAGCGGCGATAGTGTCAGCGTACAGCGCTGGGCGCCTGGCGAGCCGGTCGAAGCGCTCAAGCGTCAGCCTACCCTGGTCGACGCCAGCATTCGGATGCGCGATGCGCTGGAAATCCGCTATCACACCGGCAACAAGCTCATCCTTCAGCAAAACGGCTGCGTGGTAGGCATTCTGGGGGACACCGAGCTCTATCACGCGCTGTTGGGTAAAAACCTGGAGAAAAGTCATGAGGAGTCCGAGGTGACTCCTCTCCGGACCGCCTTTTCCCAGGCCGGCTGACCCATGACAGGCCGCCCATCCGGGCGGCCTTAATGCCTCTGACATAGATTGGTTTAGCCGTCCTGAGCCTAGTAAACACAGGGCTCAAGGCTAGTACTCGCACGTCCCGAACTTTTTATTGATTGATCGTTCAATTAAAAAACAGTAGACTGAAGGCAACTTAGGTGATGCGTGAATGCGAGGAGATAACCGCAATGCCAAAAGTCGGCATGCAACCTATTCGTCGTTCCCAGCTGATTGCTGCCACGCTGGAAGCGGTTGACGAAGTCGGGATGAGCGAGGCGAGCATCGCCCTCATTGCCAAGAAGGCCGGTGTATCCAACGGGATCATCAGTCACTACTTCCAGGACAAAAATGGCCTGCTCGAAGCGACCATGCGCCACCTGATGTCGGCGTTGCGCACGGCGGTTCGCGAGCGTCGCGCCACGCTGACCGATAACAGCCCGTGCGCCCACCTGCGCGCCATTATCGAGGGCAACTTCGACGACAGTCAGGTTAACGGTCCGGCCATGAAGACCTGGCTGGCCTTCTGGGCCAGCAGCATGCATCAGCCGGCCCTGCACCGCCTGCAACGCATCAACGATGCACGGCTGTATTCAAACTTGTGCTGTGAGTTCCACAAGGCGCTGCCTGCACAGGAAGCCCGCCGTGCCGCACGCGGTCTGGCCGCAATCATCGACGGCCTGTGGCTGCGCGGTGCCCTGGCGGGTGGTGAATTCGACATCGACGAAGCGCTGCGCATTGCCTTCGATTATCTAGACCAGCAGCTGGCCCGAGCGGCTAACTGACAAGGGAGAGAATCATCATGACCCAGCTCGACACTCAAAAGCTCTACATCGGCGGCGGTTACGTCGATGCCACCAGCGGCAAAACCTTCCAGGCAATCAATCCGGCCAATGGCGAGGTCATCGCCCACGTACAGCAGGCCAGCCGGAAGGACGTTGATCGCGCCGTGGCCAGTGCTGCCGAGGGCCAAAAGGTCTGGGCCGCCATGACGGCCATGCAGCGATCCCGCATTCTGCGCAAGGCCGTGGATATCCTCCGTGAGCGTAACGATGAGCTCGCCGCCCTGGAGACCCTGGATACCGGCAAGCCGCTGACCGAAACCCAGGCCGTGGACATCGTGACCGGTGCCGACGTGCTTGAATATTACGCGGGTCTGATCCCCGCACTGGAAGGCGAACAGATCCCGCTGCGCGATACCTCGTTTGTCTATACCCGCCGCGAGCCGCTGGGCGTGGTCGCAGGCATTGGCGCCTGGAACTATCCAATCCAGATTGCCCTGTGGAAATCCGCCCCAGCCCTGGCCGCCGGTAATGCCATGATCTTCAAGCCCAGCGAAGTCACTCCCCTGACGGCGCTTAAGCTGGCCGAGATTTATACCGAGGCAGGTGTGCCCAATGGCGTGTTCAATGTGCTCAACGGTGCTGGCGCCGAAGTAGGCGTAGCCCTGACCGAGCACCCGGGCATCGAGAAGATTTCCTTTACCGGCGGCGTGCCCACCGGCAAGAAGGTTATGGCCAGCGCTGCCGGCTCGACGCTCAAGGAAGTCACCATGGAGCTAGGCGGCAAGTCGCCACTGATCATTTTCGATGACGCCGACCTCGACCGTGCGGCCGATATTGCCATGATGGCCAACTTTTTCAGTACCGGTCAGGTATGCACCAACGGCACCCGCGTCTTTGTGCCCAGCGCGCTCAAAGAACGTTTCGAGACCAAGATCCTGGAGCGTGTACAACGCGTTCGTCTGGGTGACCCGCAGGACCCAAACACCAACTTCGGCCCGCTGGTCAGCACCGCTCATATGGAAAACGTCCTGCGTTATATCGAGCATGGCCGCAGCGAAGGTGCGCGTTTGCTGTGTGGTGGTGAGCGTGTTACCACCGGCGAGTTCGCCAACGGCTGTTACGTCGCGCCAACTGTCTTCACAGACTGCCGTGATGACATGACCATTGCTCGTGAAGAAATCTTTGGTCCCGTCATGAGCATCCTGGCGTATGACACCGAAGAAGAGGTAATCCGCCGCGCCAACGACACCGAATACGGTCTGGCGGCCGGTCTTGTGACCAAGGATCTCGCCCGCGCCCACCGTGTGATCCATCGTCTGGAAGCCGGTATCTGCTGGATCAATACCTGGGGCGAATCCCCAGCCGAGATGCCTGTCGGCGGTTACAAGCACTCCGGCGTAGGCCGCGAGAATGGCCTGGTCACCCTCGGCAACTACACCCGCATCAAGTCCGTACAAGTTGAGCTGGGCGACTACGCCTCGATCTTCTGAACCGCATCACCGTTACCCGTAGGGTGGGTCAGCCGACGCGCATGACCCACCGTTTTCGCGTGAGCCGCTGCGTCATGCAGCCAATCTCGACGCCCTTTACGGAGGAGTGCCACCATGGCTAAAGAATTCGATTACATCATCATCGGTGCCGGTTCTGCCGGTAACGTTTTGGCGACCCGTCTCACTGAAGACAAAGACGTCACCGTCCTGCTGCTGGAAGCCGGTGGCCCCGACTATCGCCTCGATTTTCGCACCCAAATGCCTGCCGCCCTGGCCTACCCGCTTCAAGGCACCCAGTACAACTGGGCTTACCAGACTGACTCCGAACCACACATGAACAACCGCCGGATGGAATGCGGCCGAGGCAAGGGCCTGGGTGGCTCTTCGCTGATCAACGGCATGTGCTACATCCGCGGTAACGCTATGGATTTCGATGGCTGGGCCAAGCTTGACGGTTTGGAGGACTGGACATACCTCGACTGCCTGCCCTACTTCCGCAAAGCCGAGACACGTGACGTCGGCCCGAACGATTATCACGGCGGTGACGGTCCGGTATCCGTGACCACCTCCAAGCCCGGCGTGAACCCGCTGTTTGAAGCCATGATCGAGGCAGGTGTACAGGCGGGTTACCCCCGTACGGAAGACCTCAATGGTTATCAGCAGGAAGGCTTCGGCCCGATGGACCGTACCGTGACGCCCAATGGCCGACGTGCCAGTACCGCCCGTGGTTATCTAGATCAGGCAAAGGGTCGCCCCAACCTGACCATCATCACCCATGCCACCACGGACCGCATCCTGTTCAGTGGCAAGCGCGCCATCGGTGTTGCTTTCCTGGAAGGCAACAGCAGCGATATCACCACCGTGCATGCCAGTCGTGAAGTGCTCCTGTGTGCAGGCGCCATCGCTTCGCCACAGATTCTTCAGCGCTCCGGCGTAGGTGCAAGTGACCTGCTGCGTCAGTTCGATATCCCCGTCGTGCACGATCTGCCCGGGGTTGGCCAAAACCTGCAGGACCACCTGGAGATGTACCTGCAGTACGAGTGTAAGCAGCCGGTCTCTCTGTATCCGGCGCTGAAGTGGTACAACCAGCCCCAGATTGGTCTGGAATGGATGCTCAAGGGCACCGGCATCGGCGCCAGTAACCACTTCGAGGCAGGTGGCTTTATCCGCTCCAGCGATGAATTCGAGTGGCCGAATATCCAGTACCACTTCCTGCCGATCGCTATCAATTACAACGGCAGCAATGCCATCGAAGCCCACGGCTTCCAGGCTCATGTGGGCTCCATGCGCTCGCCGAGCCGGGGTCGCGTTCACCTGAAATCACGCGATCCGCGCCAGCATCCCAGCATCCTTTTCAACTACATGAGCACCGAGCAGGACTGGCAGGAATTCCGTGACAGCATTCGTCTCACCCGCGAGATCATGCACCAGCCAGCGCTCGACCCCTATCGCGGTCGCGAGCTGAATCCAGGCGCGGATTGCGTAACGGATGCCCAGCTGGATGAGTTCGTGCGCCAGCATGCCGAAACGGCCTACCACCCCTCCTGTACCAACAAGATGGGTACCGACGACATGGCTGTCGTCGACGGGCAAGGCCGCGTCCATGGCCTTGAAGGCCTGCGTGTGGTGGACGCATCGATCATGCCGCTGATCATTACTGGCAACCTCAACGCCACCACCATCATGATTGGCGAAAAGATTGCCGACCACATCCGCGGCCGTCAGCCCCTGGCCCGTAGCACCGCCTCCTATTACATGGCAAACGGCGCTCCGGTACGCCAAACACCGGCCCGAAGTGAAAAAAAGAAAATAGAGCAAATTCACCGGTTTACAACTGATTTAGAATCGTTATAATGCGCCCATTGATGCCGGTATAGCTCAGCTGGTAGAGCAACTGACTTGTAATCAGTAGGTCCCGAGTTCGATTCTTGGTGCCGGCACCATCAAATTCAAAGGCTCGCAGAAATGCGGGCCTTTTTCTTTTGCGCTTGAAAAATTCTTACGCCAGAACGCTTGGTTTACCTCTTTGCAAACAGAGGCGAAACATTCCGTTGCATCTTAACAATGCTATACATCCATCTGTTGAAACCTCGACTCACTCCGGGACTCAGGTCTATTGAGACAAGAGAAGAAGAGAGGTAAACGATGGCTAAGGCATTGATGAAGCTCCTGAAAGCACCTACCGACCGAGCCGTATTCGACTGGTTAGGTGATATGGAAGGACGCTTCGAATAACAGCTCCTAGTCAGCGAGATGTTATTCAGCCCGCTGGGAGCAGGTCGCACGCAGGAATGGCCGCACCTCTCCCAATCAGCCTTGCCTCCCCTACTTCAGTTTCTTGATCAGCTCCACCGCCCGGCTCCCTTATACTGGCGCCGCTTCGCTATCAGGCAAGCTCCAGAGCCGAACCTCGCCCGGTCGCGCGCTGGAAGGACATCTAACTTGAAAGGAAACCATTGTGGCAGCAGGTAGTTTTTTTGCACTTTTCGACGACATCGCCACGGTACTGGACGATGTCTCCGTCATGTCCAAGGTGGCTGCAAAAAAGACAGCCGGCGTATTGGGTGATGACCTTGCACTCAATGCGCAACAAGTAACTGGAATCAAGGCAGAGCGAGAGCTGCCTGTGGTCTGGGCCGTAGGAAAAGGCTCACTGATCAACAAGGCCATTCTGGTCCCCGCCGCGCTGCTGATCAGCGCCTTTGCACCGTGGCTGGTAACACCGCTCCTGATGCTAGGCGGTGCGTACCTCTGCTTCGAGGGTACAGAAAAGCTTGCGCATAAGTTTTTGCCTCCTCATGGTCACGATTCTTCAGAGCACGTAAAAGCTGTCGCTGATCCAAACATTAACCTTGTGGCCTATGAAAAGGAAAAGATCCGCGGAGCGGTTCGAACAGACTTCATTCTGAGCGCGGAAATCATTGCCATCACCCTGGGTATCGTGGCTGAAGCGTCGCTCATGCAACAAGTCGTGGTCATGTCACTGATTGCCATAGCCATGACTGTTGGGGTCTATGGTTTGGTCGCCGGTATCGTAAAGCTGGATGATCTTGGGCTTTATCTATCCAAGCGCGGCGGCTCGGCTGTACAGACAATCGGGCGAGGCCTTGTGAATGCAGCTCCGATGCTAATGAAGGGGCTATCCGTTGTCGGAACGATTGCCATGTTCATGGTAGGCGGTGGCATTCTGACCCATGGCATCCCGGCTCTTCATCATCTGACTGAAACCCTGGAGCACCTGGCTGCAGGCGTACCGGCAATAGGCCCTGTTCTAGGCGTACTGACGCCTACGCTGTTCAATATTGTATTCGGCATCTTCGCCGGTGCAGTGGTCATGATAGTGGTCGGCATCGCCAGCAAGCTGTTTCGTCGTAAACCGTCCGCTAGTCATTAAGCTCCGCCCGATCATAAAGCAGAACAACAGCAGGCCCAGGTGGCATAGCCACTTCGGCCTGCCGTTAGCCTTTGCCATGAGCCGCAAAGGCTGCGTTCATTTGTCGATGGCCGCCTAGCCTTATTAAAAGACTCAGCCCACGCCATTCCTCTTGATCTAGCCTACGGCGGCTGCCAAGTCATGAAAGATGCCTGGATCCAGACTCAGCTACTGCCACAGCACAACGATATATAAACAACACTGGAAGCGTACGCCACCTCCATCATCACTCGCGCCCACAACGCATTAAGACCAGCCATAGTCATAACTCGGCGCCACACAGGCGTGGTGTCAGGAGCTGACAAGAGATACGGGAGAGGAGGCCTTGGCAGGAATTGAAAAGACGGCTGGAAGGGGACAGCTGAAGTAATTTTCAATCTTATCCATACCTTATTTATGTCGCTTGCACAACGTTACTGTCCCCATCTCAAGAGGCTACTAGAGCTTATACTCAACCCTTGCGCAGCCTATCCAGAATCTTCTGCGTCTCCCGCTCTGCCTTGGCTTCGCTCGAAAGTTTTTTGGCCAATATGCTCAATACCAGCATTAGATTGCCTCGGCCCTCCTCGCTCAATGCGTCCCACTCCTCAACCAGAGTCTCGAAAAGCAAGGCGCCTGTCATCGAGGGGCTGAAATCAGGTAGGTCACCTGAATCAATGGCACGGGTAACAATAGCGATCAGCTCTTTTTCGTTCATCAACAGCTCTCATGATGTTGGGCAAATACGTTAGAGCTTAATAGACAGCTATCTAGGTTCTAAAATACAAAAGGCCTGCATAAGCAGGCCTTAGCGTTAACGCGGAGCTTACTCAGAAGCACTGGTCTCCACGGCGGAAGTCAGCGCAAGCTTTTTGGCCGAGGCAATATCTGCCTTACCGGAGCCTAGCTTGGGCAGCGCATCCACGTGAATCCAAGTAGAAGGCACCATGAGCGGGTTATAACCTGCTTCAAGCATGCGCTTTTCCAGCGCACCAGTGTCCAGAGGCTGCTCATGAAGAATCACAATACGTTCGCCTTTCTTGGCATCCGGCACATTGACAGCCATGACTTCGATTTCGGGGTTGTCGATCAGCTTGATGAGAGCCTGTTCAACAGAGCCCAGGCTGACCATCTCGCCCCCGATTTTCGCAAACCGTGAATACCGGTCCACGATGGTCAGGAAGCCATCCTCGTCCAGTCGTCCCTTATCGCCCGTCACGTACCATCGTACGCCGTCAAGCTCATGAATGGCACTGGCTGTCTTGGCAGGATTGTTCAGGTAGCCCTGCATGACCTGGGGGCCACCAATGAGAATCATGCCTTCCTGGCCTGTAGGTAACTCTTCAAAGCTCTCTGGATCAACGATCTTGAGACTGGTACCAGGTAACGGCATCCCTACTGTGCCCTGTTTACCGCCGCACTGTACCTGCATATAGGCTACATCAATGGCGTCCGGCAGGTTGACCGAGGCGACAGGCGCCGTTTCAGTCGCACCGTAGCCCTCATAAATCTCCTTGTTGAATTTGAGCTTGAAGGACTCGCGGACATCATCACTGAGCTTTTCGGCACCCGCGACGATGATGCGCAAGCTGTCCAGCATAAGCGGGTGCACCTTGCGGTTACGGGTAAAGAGCCGCAGGAAGGTGGATGTGCCGCACATGATAGTGGCACGATACGTCGTGACTGCCTTGGCAATGCCCATGACGTCGGTCGGGTCCGCATGACAGACCATTGGCAGCCCTTCGATCAATGGCAGGAACTGTGTAACCGTCAAACCAAATGCATGGAACAGCGGCAGCGAGGCCATGACAACGTCGTCATTCTCAGTATTGAGCACATCGGATGTCTGCTTCAGGTTCGCCATGATATTACGGTGACTGAGCATGACCCCCTTAGGCGCACCCTCACTACCGCTGGAGAACAGAATGGCCGCAGTTGCCTCAGGGTTGTGCGCTCGACTCAGCAGCGGACGTAGCATCCAGGCAGGCAACAGGCGGATCGCCAGCCAGGTTGCCGCAAGCTCGGTCTTGCTGAACTCCTGTCGCATATCTTCCAGATAGACAACACGGCGCCCTTCCAGTACAGCCTTGACCGGCAGCCCTCGCTGCTCGAGCTTTTCGACGAAACGTTTGGAGCTATAGACCGTTTGTATGCCGGCCTGCTCCAGTGCTGAGCGGAGGGCCTCCTGACTTGCCGTATAGTTGAGATTGACCAGCGTCTTGCCAGCCAGCAGGGTTGCCATATTAGCCAGCACACCACCGGCACTGGTCGGTAGTAATAGCCCTACGTTCTGCTCTGGGCTGAGCTTGGTGATACGACGCGCCATAGCACTGCTGGCGGCAAGCGCCTGAGCCGCCTTCATTGGCTTGCCGAGGCTGTCGGCAATCGCCAACTGCCCGCTGCGACGCTTGACGGTTTCGATCCAGGCATCGGCCAGGGTTGGCAGGTCTTCCATATAGATCTGCCAGGAGCGAATGGTCTGGTCGAATATCCGGCGCTTGAGAACATCGGCAGGCGTGTCTTTGGGCAAGGTCTTGCCAAAGGCGACGACTACAGAACGGTGCAAAGGTGAGTCGCGCAGTTCCTTCAGCTTGCTGGATGAGCGCGAGAACTGACTACCCCACAACCCACGCAAATAGAACGGTACGATCAGTACATCTGCATTGGCCTTTTCACATGCGCGCTCATAGCCCTTCCGAAACTCACCCAGCTGACCGTTGCGGCTGATGGCTCCCTCGGGGAACAGGCAGACCACCTCGCCAGCATTGAGCAATTCTGCTACCTGATCCAACGCCTGGGCAGCACCGGCACCCGGCTGAATAGGAATACAGCCCAGAGATTTGAAGAACCAGCGCATGAACCACAGGTTGTAGATATCCTTGAGCATCACGAAGCGAACAGGCCGTGGGCAGGCAATCTGTACAATTGCCCAATCGACCCAACTGATGTGGTTACCCAGCAACAAGACGCCGCCCTGTGCGGGCAGATTTTGCAGGCTATGTACTTCCACCTTGTAATGACGGGTCATGAAAAAGCTGAGCAGAAAGCGGACCAGACTCTGCGGCAGCTTGCCTACGGTGTAAGCGCCACCTATCAACGCAACCAGAGCAATCAGGCCCAGCAGATAGCGACTATCGACGCCTAGCAGTGCAAAAACTGCCGTCAGGATCAGAAAGCCTAGCATGGATAGGTTCTGTATCCAGTTGCTAGCGGCAAGTACTGTTCCCAATTCCTTTTCAGGCGCGTGGAATTGAATCAGCGCGTTGAGCGGCACGATGAACAGGCCGCCCATCACACCGATGAAAACAAAGTTGAGCGCATGGGAGAGCGGTGAATCCAGCAGCAGCAAACCGCCCAGCCCCACGGCGACACCCAACGCCCCCAGCGGAACAAGGCCAGTCTCGATGCGATTGCGCGACAGGCTGCTTGCCAACGCCGAACCCAGCGCGATGCCGATACCGCTGCAGGCCAGGATGCCCTGGACGATCAGAGTATTACTGACGCCCAGACTGTCCTTGGCGTAAGACGGAAAGGCTGCCAGCATGACCTGCCCAACCGACCAGAATGTTGCCAGCCCAACAATGGCTAGGCGAATAACCGATTGCGCCTTGACCGTTTGCAGGTTTGCTACAGCCGCACGACCATGGATGTAATCCTGCCAGTTAAAGGGTCGGCTGGAGGTGGGTACTTCCTTGTCAGGCAAGCAGTACAACAGCGCCAGCTCAATCACGCTATTGATTACCAGAAGCCATCCGAGCGGGGCGATATCCCGCAGCATCTCGTCAGCTGTTTTCGACTCAGCAGAAAGGCTGCCTTCAAAAAGCGCGGTAAAGACAAACGTACCAGCCAATATCGCTACGATCGAAACAGCTTGAACCAGGCCATTGGCCTCAGCGAGCCGCGCCTTTCCAAACAGGGTCTTGATATAGCCGTACTTGGCTGGTGAGTAAAAAGTGGCCTGTACAGCAAGCAGCAGCGTCATGGCAAACGCCAGCCAGAACCAGCCGGCATAGTACGACCAGGTAATCAGGCCGGTAATCCCGACAGCCGCCCAGGCTGATAGCCGCATGACGGATAGCTTGCGAAAGGTATCCGCCACATAACCGGAAGGGCTGAATAAGAGAATGAAAGGCAGAAGCATCAGCCCATTGACCAAGGCAGTCAGCACAATCTGAGTAGAGCCGTCATAGATTTTAAAGACGGTATTCTGAATGATGATCTTATGGCCGAGATCGACGAATGCGTTCAGAAAGATCGCGATCAGATAAGGCCAGGCGCCCGATAGTCGGTGCAGTTTGTCCATAACAAGCCTCTGGAGCGGGATGGAAGTGCAGGCAGACTGCCGGGGCCCTTCAAAATCCACAACTAAAATACAAAACGTAGCGTTAAGAGATGTCTTAGGTATTAATTTTCGATACTTTTGGCCGCCATTACCTTTTCCTTTCGAGATGCCGAGATGGCCCAAGTTTCTTCCCTGATCGAAACCCTGAAAAAACAGCTCAAGGCACACGGTAAGACGTATGCCGATGTGGCAGCGGCACTTGACCTGAGCGAAGCCTCGGTCAAGCGTCTGTTCGCGGAAGAAAGCTTTACCCTGCAGCGCCTGTCACTTGTATGCAATGTGATCGACATGGACATTACCGAACTCGTGCAAGCCATGTCCGTGCAGCAGCGACAAACCGATGAGCTGAGCGAGGCCCAGGAGCAGGAGATTGCCAGCAATGGCCTGCTCCTACTCGTAGCCGTGTGCGTGATCAACGGCTATAGCTTTACCAACATCATTGAGCAGTATCAGCTGACAGCCGCCGAATGCACCCGATTACTGGTACGGCTGGATCGTTTGAAGCTTATCGAATTGCTGCCCAACAATCGCATCAAGCTGTTGATCAGCCGAAATTTTCGCTGGCGTCCGGGCGGTCCGATCCAGCAACTTTTTCAGGAGCAAGTCGCCAAGGACTTCTTTCACTCACGCTTCGAGGGTGAGTCGGAGCAACTTCTGGTCTTCAACGGCCTGCTATCACGCGCGGGAAATGCACAGTGGCAACAAAAGCTTCAGCGCTTGGGGCGAGAATTTAACAACCTGTGCGAGGAAGAGGCAGGACTGCCCATAACGCAGCGCTTTGGCACCACAACCGTTCTGGCAGTGCGGCAATGGCGCTACGGGCTATTCGAACGCTACAGCAAGCGCTCAGCCGAAGAAAAGAAGCCTGCACAATGAGAGGCCCCGGTAGTTTCTACTCTATTTCCCAAGCTTGATACAAAAGTTTGACTATTTTATGGGCAAGTTCAAATATCCAAAACATAGAGATACCCAACCTCGGCTATAACTTGACGCCCCTCCTCTACTTTCTAGACTTCGGGATGGCGCTCTGAAATCGTCTGTATTGTTTAGTGCCATCTGTACCAGGGTCACTGTTTCTAGGATCGACCCGCCACTTCGTCAGAGAAATTCTGATTTACAGCAGTGTGCGTAGCCATCGGAGCGCCCGCTCCAGACGCGTCTTCCGCCTGACGTTCATGGCCTGCTGATATTGCCGTCCTGACATACGCATGGAATGCCTGCCACCTGCCGGGCTATCTCCGCTTGTTCATCTGCGCCCGGCTTTTGAAGACCTTTCAGCTATGCCAAAGGGGGTAAAGATGAAGAGTTTGGGTTATTCGTTGGAAACGGCCACGTATTCGGAGCAAAAACCTTTCTATTTAGGAATAGTGGCCGTCTGTATCTTATTGGCCATCTCTCTTTTTTTCAGGCTACATGATTTTGAGAAGGTAACAGGCTCCCAGAACCTGGAAGCGAGTTACCATGTCCTGATTACCCTGAATGCGTTAAACGAGTCCGATGTCACGCACCATTGGTATCTACCCACCATTTCGCTAGGCGAAGAAAAGGACAAGCACATCGCCTGGGGCGCGACCATTCCTACACGAACAGGTGATTACGTCTATACCAGTTTTACGCCCTATGGCTTTCTGGCACCCTACTTTGCACTGAAGGTATCGGGCCAGAATATATCGTTGGAAAGCTTGGCCTTTTTCAATTTTGTCCTAGGCTCGGTCATCACGCTGCTGCTGTTTACCTTCTTGTTCAAGGTCCTTCGCTTCAATGGTCTGAACGCGTGGTCAGCAGTCTCTGGCGCACTCATGGGTTGCGCGATTGGTATTTTCAGCCGTGAGGCTTTGCTTTCCCATGGCGTTATTTACTGGGTACAAAGCTTCTATCAGCTGATCCTGCTGTCTTCGCTGTTTGTCTTGTTCAAATACTGTTCAGTGACTGATATACAGAGCCGTCAGCGCTACGCCCGGGCGCTTTGCGCGCTGGCCTTCTTCGGCGCATTAACCGAATGGACAGGATACTTCTTCAATTTCGGGCTATTCTGCATTCTTTGGGTAAACACCCTGAGAATCGAAGGCTCACGGTGGCTATCCAAGAAAATCTGTATAGCCACCATCCTGGCAGGCGTTATCACTATCCTGCATTACAGTCTTGCTGCCGGTTTGCTGCCCACACTCAAAGCCTTCGCCAGACGCTTCCTAGCCCGTAGCGCGGGTGCCGGCAGTTTGTCCGATCTGCTACATGCCTATGTGCTCTCCTATGGCTATTTCATCGCAGCCATGCTGATAACAGCGGCGGGACTCATCTGGCTGAAGAAAAGCCAGAGTACGTCAAACAGAGCATTATCGATTACGCTGGTGGTTCTCATCGCGGCCAGCGTACCGCTACTGGAAAACCTGATCATGCTTCAGCATGCCACACAGTTTTCATTTGACCGTTTGAAGTTCATCTTCCCGGCAGCACTGCTGATTGGGTTGTCCTTGCTTTACTTCAGGACCAAAGGCAGAACCGTATTGGCAGGGCTGATCGCCCTAGCAGCAATACAAGGCTGCATGACGTATAAGAAGGACATTAATACCTACGCGGCCTGGCCCCAGATTGATGAGCAAAACAAGCAGCTGGTATCGCTGGTCGAGCAGGAGCTAGATGTTAAATGTGCAGTGCTATCTACTGACATGAGCGTTCGCGGCTATGCAAACCTGCTTTTTCATCGGGGTATTTACGAGCTGCGACCGCAGCCAGCAGACTTTCGCAATGACCCGAGCAATTGTGGGGGGGTTTTTCTGGAAGGCAGAGATTTTCAGGTCGACCTGCCTGAATACACCAAGGCAACCATCATCGAAAAGGATAATCGCGTTGTGACCTTCGTGAAGGATCAGGGACAATGGCGGCGATTGGAACGGTTACAGCGACAGAAAGGATAAAGCTAGGCAGTTCTTAACCTGAATTATCCATGAGCGGCGCGGCTATCCCGCGGCAGGCGCGCCGTACGATATAACTGAAGTCATAATCAATCATTCTCCCTATCTTCTATATTTGCTGATCGTTCGCTGGCAGCGAAGTCCTGTATCGACGCCATGGGCCAACGCATAATAGGAGCCATTATTACACCATGAGTGTGAGCAATATTTATGCTTCCCAACCGCCCTCGTTGGCGTACCCTGGCTGTATTGGCCCTTTTTCTTGCGCCCTTGCTTTGGCCCTTGCATTACGCGGCTCACAGATACTACAGCCAGCAATTGGCTGAGCAGAACCGACAAACGCTGGATCTCTACGTAGCGAACCTATTGGGTACGCTTCGGCGCTATGAAGTCTTACCGGATCTGCTGGGCGATATGCCCGCGCTTCGCGCCTCGCTGCATGATCCGGTCGATGCAGATACGCAAAGATCAGCTAATCAGTTGCTGGAGCGGATTCGGCAGCGTACCGGGGCAGACGTGATTTACCTGATGCGAGCCGACGGATACTGCCAAGCCACATCGAACTGGAATGAGCCGGACAGCTTTGTTGGGCGTGATTTTTCTTTCCGTCCGTATTATCAGGAAGCAATGCAGAACAAATCCGGTCGTTTCTTTGGACTTGGAACCACATCCGGTAAACGAGGCTACTATTTCGCAGCGCCCGTACATGATGGTGGAAACGTCATCGGAGTCGTGGTCGTCAAAGTAGACCTGGATGGCCCTGAAAAGCTCTGGGGACGAACGCCTGAACAACTCCTGGTCACCGACAGCTTTGGTGTAGTGATCCTGACCTCCCGCAATGAGTGGCGCTTTCGAGCCAGCCGCCCGTTGAATGATGAACAACGTGACGTTATCGCACGCAATCTGCCTTACCCCAGGGGCTCACTCGAACCCTTGGAAATTAGTGATAACCAGTGGCTAATCCAACAGCGCTTTCTAGATGAAATTGGCTGGACAGCACGAATCCTGGCTCCCCGTGATTTGCTTGAACGCCAGGTACGTAGCGTTCTATACATAGGAGGGGCGACATTACTGGCCCTGCTTCTCCTATTGGCCGTCATGACCTTAAGGCGTCGACATTATCTTGAGCGAATCGCATTGGATGCTCGGGCTAAGCGTGATCTGGAATTGAGCGTACAGGAGCGTACTCAGGACTTGCAGACGCTAAACCAACGTCTGCAACAGGAGGTGCACGATCGCGAGCAGGCTCAACGCGAACTTATGCGAGCACAAGATGAGGTTGTCCAAGCGGGGAAGCTGTCTGCTCTGGGCACCATGTCAGCCAGTATCAGCCATGAGCTGAACCAGCCGCTGGCGGCCATTCGCAGCTATGCCGAAAACGCGGCGGTCTTGCTGGATCATGGTCGAGTGGATGATGCCCGTGGCAATCTAAAGCTGATTGGTGAATTGACGACGCGCATGGCCAATATCATCTCCCACCTCAAGGCATATGCTCGTGGTGCAAGAAGAGCACCAGAAAGCGTTGCGCTACAAGCGGCCCTGGAAGACTCGTTAGCATTACTAGCAGCCCGTCGGCGGGCCATGAACGTCGAGCTGATTAGGGACCTGCCTGATGCTCCATTATGGGTGCAAGCTGGTGAAACACGGCTGCGCCAGATCATCAATAATCTGCTCACTAATGCTCTGGATGCATTGATAGAAAAAGGGCCACCTCGCCGACTTTGGCTGATCGCCAATCAGGATGAGAAAGGCGTGACACTGGTTATCCGTGACAATGGCCCAGGCTTTTCTGCTGAAGCACTGGCCAGAGCGCATGAGCCGTTTTTTACAACAAAGGCAACTACCCAGGGGCTTGGGCTGGGTCTTGCGATCTGCGATACATTGCTCCGCGCATTAGGCGGACATCTGCACCTATCCAATCATATGGAAGGTGGCGCCGAGGTTCGCCTGTTCTTATTACACGGCAAGCCTGGCGTGGCATCAGTACCGCAAGAGGAGATGCGTGGCTGATCGCTCGGATCGCTCGGCTTATGCAAAACTTATGACGGCAACAACATTTCATTCGTGCTTAATGATGATCAGGTTTTAAATTACTCATGACGTCTCCTCTGCCTTTCGATACCAACAGCCAAGTGCTTTTGATCGACGACGACCCTCACCTTCGTCAGGCTTTAAGTCAGACACTAGACCTGGCAGGGCTTAAAGTTGTAACGCTTGCAGATGCGCGTACGCTGGACATGCAACTTGTACGTGAATGGCCAGGCGTTGTAGTCAGCGATATCCGCATGCCTGGTATCGACGGTATTGAACTCCTAGGGCAATTGCATAACCAGGACGCTGATCTGCCTGTCGTATTGATTACAGGGCACGGCGATGTTCCATTGGCTGTTCAGGCCATGCGGGCAGGCGCCTATGATTTTTTAGAAAAGCCCTTTGCGAACGATGCCCTGCTTGATAGCGTGCGTCGTGCACTGGAAGTTCGTCGCCTTGTCCTTGAGAACCGCAGCCTTAGGCTGGCACTGGCTGAACGCAAGGAATTGCAGACCCGGCTGATTGGCCAAGCACCTAGCATGAGCCGCTTACGTGACCAAATCGGCGCGCTGGCATCTACTCATGCTGATGTACTCATTCTAGGAGAGACAGGAGCAGGCAAAGAGGTTGTTGCCCGGGCATTGCATGATCTTTCTACACGAAAAGGCGGGCCCTTTGTCGCTATTAATGCTGGTGCACTGGCCGAGTCGGTGGTCGAGAGCGAGCTTTTTGGCCATGAGCAAGGCGCATTCACAGGCGCCCAAAAACGACGCATCGGGAAGTTCGAGTACGCTAACGGCGGAACTGTCTTTCTAGATGAAATTGAAAGCATGAGCCTGGATGTTCAGGTCAAGCTATTGCGGTTGCTTCAAGAACGTGTTGTAGAAAGAGTTGGCTCCAATCAGCAGATACCGTTAGATATTCGAGTAATAGCTGCAACCAAAGAAGACTTGAGACAAGCGGCAGACCAAGGCCGCTTTCGAGCCGACCTTTATTATCGCTTAAACGTTGCCAGTCTGAAGATCCCGCCCCTTCGTGAGCGAAGCGAAGATATCCTAACACTCTTCCGTCACTTCACCGAAGCAGCCGCAGCGCGGCATCATTTACCCTTACGGGAGCTGGATGGTTCACAGCGTGCTGCTCTCATGGGGCACCGCTGGCCTGGAAACGTTCGAGAGCTACAAAATGCAGCGGAACGGTTTGCACTGGGACTAGAGCTCGCTTTGGACAACCATGATGCTCATGGCTCTGCAGCTCCGTCCGCTCATGTTATGGAAATGCCAGGTTTGACCAGTAACCTGAGCGAGCAGGTGGAGTCATTCGAGCGGGCACTACTTGTGCAGGAGCTAAACCAATCACATGGCTCACTGCGCAGCATGGCGGAAGCGCTGGGGCTGCCACGCAAAACGCTTTCAGACAAGTTGAAAAAGCATGGCCTACATTTCAACGGTGGAGCAAGCGAAGATATTGAGCAGGGTTCTTAGCCTATAGGCTTCAGGACTTTTTAAGTGTCTAAGGGCAGGCGTTGTGATACAGCCTCCCTTTTTAAGCTCGGGAAACAGCCATATTTTTTATCCACACAAAGCAAAACCCCCGGGCGGTTAGGCCTGGGGGTTTTGGGTATAGGTGCTTGACGATGACCTACTCTCACATGGGGAAACCCCACACTACCATCGGCGA